>NZ_JAALFP010000009.1:0-200989 GCF_011800325.1 Pantoea sp. EKM101V | reverse complement strand
AAACCTCGGTTTAGGCGACGCGGCAAAAAAGACCGTAGGTAATGGCACCGGGCAACTGCCAGATATGAGTTTCTTTTCAATCGTGAGAAGCGGAAACGGATACTGCAAATTTCCGCACGGGCTGATCTTACAGTGGGGTTTTGGTAGCTTTGCGCAGCAGGCAACCACGACAGTTACGCTGCCTGTCGCGTTTCCAACAAGTGGATTTACGGTTGTTGCTAATAAGGGAACGTCAATTCCGCTTAAAGGCGAGTACTGCGTAGGGGCACAGTTTAAGGATAAGTCATCGTTTCTTCTTTCAAATACCGGTCCGGATGCCACTACTCCGCAAGGCATTTGGTGGCTGGCAGTGGGGCACTAAATGAAAAAATACTCACCTTCAAATAATGCGTTTTACGATACCGCTATCAATAAAGTGATACCCGATGATGCGAATGATATTACTGAAACAGAGTGGGCCGATTTGCTAAACGGCCAGGCAGAAGGAAAGCTGATTGCCTGCGGTGCTGACATGCTTCCGTGCCTGACTGAACCACCACTGCCGACAGCTGACGAACTAATCAGCCAGGCAGAGGACAAACGCGGCAGGCTTAGGGCTGAAGCTGATAAGGTTATACTGCCTCTGCAGGATGCGAAAGATTTAGGAATAGCTACAGATGAAGAAGCAAATCAGCTTGTCGCCTGGAAAAAATACCGTGTCATGCTGATGCGGGTGAACCCGGAGGATGCTAAAAAAATAATATGGCCTGAACAGCCTGTCCGATAAGAAGGCTGCGTTATTGTCTGGCTCAGTATTCGTTCTGCATTGTGGAACTGAGCCAAACTTAAAACCCACCGCCAGCCATGAGCGACATACAACAATCTACATTGCTCTCTCAACCTGATAGACATAACGAGCGTGATTATTTTTTGAACAGCAAGTATATTTGGATTTTTTAGAATATTTTAAAGTATTATTGGCAATAATTTATTAATCTATATGTATGCTTAACCAAAAAGAGAAAAACATGAACTTAAAAGAGTTGTCAGATTTCATTCGTAAAAACCTTGCAGCGTGTATTGTTTCTTTACTTATTTTTGGCGCTTTTGGTGCTTTTTTAGTCCAGCAATATATAGTTCTATATGAAAAGAAAAATGAATTAGACCAGCAGGTTAAAGCCTTTTACAATGAAAGCCTTATTAAGCAGGAGGAGTTTTTAAAAAGGGAGAAAGAAGTATATAAGCAAGAGCTCTCAATTGAAAGCGAAAAAGAAACATACGCCAAGAAAGTCTTGGAATTAGATAATTTAAAAATAAAATATGAGAAATTAAATGCTGAGCTTAATGAGAGCGCAAGAGTTTCATCAGTGGAAATGCGTAGGCAAATAGCAGAGGAAAAACTAAATAGCTTAATGTCTGAATTTTCTGCAACAGGTGCTAATTTAAGGACCACTCCTGAATGTAATGATAAAGAAGGCTGGAAACAGTACAACATCGCTAGAGCCAAGCTTAGTGAAGCAATAAGTTTTGCGCGTGCAAATGGACTGTATGAGGACTATGAAGGCTTTTTTGATGCAAATTCATCTTTTATGATGTCAACATGTTGAGTTGCTCTTCATTGAGATTCGTAAACTCTTAATAGATTTATCTTTAATTATGATTAGTGTTGTGCAGTAACCTGAGTCCGCTTTTGGCATAAAGCGGACTCAGAAAAATATACCTCTCTCAGGAATAGTGTTAGCTCAAATTTTAGCTGACACGCTTATTTTATTTCGCACTTTCAGGCCATTCGATATTTGGCGCTTTGCTGGTATCAATCCGGCTCAGCGCCACCCGATAACGTTTCCACTCTGCCAGGCGGGTGATCTCCGCATCTGTCGCAATGCTGATATCAACTGCATCCTGCAGCGGTGCAATGGTCCTGTTTGCCTCATCCATTTCGGCTGCCAGCCTGCTGCTAGCAATCAGCGCCGCATTTTCAGCATCTGTTTCCGGGGCAGTAAAGACGCCGTCACTGTAGCGATAATTTATATCGGGCTGTTCGGGCAGTGCGGTGATATCCACCCATACCAGCGAAGGGTGATAGAGTTTTTCAGGCTTCACATTCAGCGCGACAATTTCCGCGACGCGCTGATTTTCAATGCGGGCATAAGTTTTCATCAACTGTATTCCTCAATAAAAATAACGCCGTCCGAACCATAGTTACCAATAAAAGGATCGGATCGGGTATTACCGCCACCTCCAGCCCCAAAGGTTTTCCCTTTAACGGATAAATTACCGTCTCCGCTTCGCTTGCCGCCGCCCCAGTAACTTACACCGCCATCACCAGAACCGCCCCGATAAGGGTTTGTGGTCGTCGAGATAATGCCGGGCGCATCGCTGCCGTCGCCACCCGGAATATTCAAATCGCCGCCGACTGCCGTTCCGCCCGCGCCGCCCGCATCACCTGATGAAGTATTCACACCGTTGCCCGCTGTCAGCAGGCCGTTGAATGTGCTGCTCGTTGCTGACAGGGTTTCATCGCTGCCACGGCCAACCACGCCGGGGTAAGTTTTGGTGTCGTCCACATTCAGCCATGCGATGACCGTTCCGCCCGCGCCACCGCCTGCGCCGCGGCTTGTGAAGCCGTTGCCCCATCCAAGATAGCCGTAACCTCTGCCACCGCCGCCGGTCAGGATAATCCTGATGCGTTGCGTTCCGGGCGTAGGCTTGTAGTTGATTGCTCCAGGCGTGGTAAAAATCTGGCGGCCAATAATACGCCCTGAGAATTTTTCTGTTAAACCGAGGTTTCTGAGAAACAAACGCCTGGCACAGCGCCGGGCCGCGCTGGCACACTTGCGGCCATTTGCGGAGAACTCAGCGTGCTGATTGGCTATATCAGGGTGTCAACAAATGACCAGAACACGGACTTACAGCGGATTGCGCTGCAGAGCGCAGATTGTGAGCTGATATTTGAGGACAGGATAAGCGGTAAAACCAGCGACAGGCCGGGGCTGAAGAAGGCGCTGCGCTGCTTACAGCCCGGCGACACACTGATCGTGTGGAAGCTGGACCGGCTGGGAAGAAGTATGCGCCACCTTGTGATGCTGACTGAAGAGCTGCGCGAACGTGGCATTAACTTCCGCAGCCTGACTGACAGCATCGATACCAGCACGCCAATGGGCCGGTTTTTCTTCCACGTCATGGGCGCCCTGGCGGAAATGGAACGTGAGCTGATCGTAGAGCGCACCCGCGCCGGGCTGGCCGCTGCGCGTGATAAAGGGCGCATCGGCGGCAGGCGGCGGAAGATGACGCCGGAAACGGTGGATCGTGCCAGGCGGATGCTGGCGCAGGGCGCAACGCTGCTACAGGTGTCACTGGTGCTGGACGTGTCAGTTAAGACGATTTATCGCTATATCACCGCCCCGGAACAGAAAACCCTGCGCGAAAACGGCGCGTCTGTTGTATCAGACACCGCACAACAGCCAGCGCGTGCCCCGTCATAACGGACCATAGACCATAGCGGAACCCCTTCACAGGAGAACCGCCATATGGCACAGGATTATCACCACGGCGTGCGCGTTGAGGAAATCAACGAGGGCACCCGAACCATCACCACCGTCAGCACCGCGATTGTCGGGCTGGTCTGTACCGGCGACGACGCCGACGCGGCCACCTTTCCGCTAAACCGCCCGGTGCTGTTAACCGACGTACTCACAGCCAGCGGCAAGGCCGGAGAGTCCGGCACGCTGGCGCGCTCACTGGACGCCATCGCTGATCAGTCCAAACCCGTCACCGTCGTCGTGCGCGTGCCGCAGGGCGAAACCGAAGCGGAAACTACCGCCAACATCATCGGCGGCGTGGCCGACGGCCAGCGCACCGGCATGAAGGCGCTGCTGGCCGCGCAGTCCGTATGCGGCGTAAAGCCCCGCATTCTCGGCGTGCCAGGCCACGACACCAAAGCCGTCGCCACCGAACTGCTGGGCGTGGCGCAGAGCCTGCGCGGCTTCGCCTACCTGTCAGCTTACGGCTGCAAGAGTGTTGAAGAGGCGATTGCCTACCGCAGCAATTTCAGCCAGCGCGAAGGGATGCTGATCTGGCCTGACTTTATCAACTTTGACACCGTGCTGAAGGCGGACGCGACAGCCTACGCCACCGCCCGCGCGCTGGGCCTGCGCGCTAAAATCGACGAGCAGACCGGTTGGCACAAGTCCCTGTCAAACGTTGGCGTTAACGGCGTCACCGGCATTTCCAAAGACGTTTTCTGGGACCTGCAGGATCCGGCCACTGATGCGGGCCTGCTGAACCAGAACGACGTGACCACGCTGATCCGCAAAGACGGCTTCCGCTTCTGGGGTTCCCGCTGCCTTAGTGATGACGCGCTCTTTCGGTTTGAGTGTTACACCCGCACGGCGCAGGTGCTCATGGACACGATGGCTGAAGCGCAGATGTGGTCCGTTGACGGCGCGCTGAACCCGTCACTGGCCCGTGACATCATCGAAAGCATCCGCGCGAAGCTGCGCAGCCTGGTGAATCAGGGCTATCTGATTGGCGCGGACTGCTGGCTGGACGAGAGCGTGAACGATAAAGACACGCTTAAAGCGGGCAAGCTGCTGATCGATTACGACTACACGCCGGTGCCGCCACTGGAAAACCTGCTGCTGCGCCAGCGCATCACTGACCAGTACCTGGTCGATTTCAGCAGCCGCGTCAGCGCATAAGGAGACTGAAAGATGGCATTACCCCGCAAACTCAAGCACCTGAACGTGTTCAATGCAGGTAACAACTGGCAGGGGCTGGTTGAGTCCGTGACGCTGCCGAAAGTCACCCGTAAGTTCGAAAAATATCGCGGCGGTGGCATGGCCGGTGCGGTGGACATCGACATGGGCCTGGATGATGGTGCGCTGGATACGGAGTTCACCGTAGGCGGCACTGAAGCCCTGCTGTTTAAGCAGCTTGGCACCGAAACCGTGGACGGCATCCAGCTGCGCTTTACCGGCTCCATTCAGCGCGACGACACCGGCGAAGTGCAGGCGGTCGAGCTGGTGACGCGCGGACGCTATAAGGAGCTGGACTCCGGCGAATGGAAAACCGGCGAATCCAGCACCACCAAAGTGTCCGCAACCAACAGCTACGCAAAGCTGACCATTAACGGCGAAGTGGTTTACGAGATCGACATCGTGAACATGATCCACATCGTGGATGGTAAGGACCTGATGGAAGCGCACCGCAACGCGCTGGGCCTGTAATCACACCGGCAGGCCACGCGCCTGCCGCTTATCTCTCTTTTTAACGGAAAAGCATCATGACTGATAAAACCGCTCCAAATGAAAAAGTCGTCGAGCTGGATACCCCGATCCTGCGCGGCAAAACCGAAATCACCTCCGTCACCGTGCGCAAGCCGCAGTCCGGTGCGCTGCGCGGCACCCGCCTGCAGGCGCTGCTGGACATGGACGTGAACGCACTGATCACCGTGCTGCCGCGTATCACCACCCCGGCCCTGACCACGGCGGAAATCAACGAAATGGACCCCGCCGATCTGGTGAGCCTGTCTGTAGAGGTGGTCACTTTTTTGCTGAAGAAGTCGGTCCTGTCGGATTTAGCGACGGCCTGACGGTAGACGATCTGGTGGCGGATATCGCTACCGTCTTTCACTGGCCGCCCTCCGTTACCGAGTCCATGACGCTGACGGAAGTTCTGGAGTGGCGGCACAAAGCAATCCTGCGACACAGGGCCAGCGATGAGTGATAAAAATCTGCGTTTGCAGGTCGTGCTGGGCGCAGTCGATAAGCTGACGCGCCCCTTCCGCAGCGCCCGCGACAGCACACGGGAGCTGGCTGGCACGCTTCGAGACACCCGCAACACCCTTAAAGAGCTGGACGCACAGGCCGGGCGTATCGACGGCTTTCGCAAGACCCGCTCACAGCTTGCCATCACCGCGAATAACCTTAAAGCCGCCCGCGAAGAAGCGGCCCGGCTGGCCGTGCAGTTTACGGAAACAAACAGGCCCACAGCTGCACAGGCCCGCGTGCTGGAGCAGGCAAAAAACCGCGCCAGCCAGCTGCAGCAGACTTACAACGGGCTGCGCCTGTCGGTGCAGCGTCAGCGTGAGGCGCTGGGCGCTGCCGGTATCGACACGAAGAAACTGAGCCAGGCACAGCGCGAACTTAAAAGTCAGTCTGACGAGGCGCGTGCCGCCATTGACCGGCAGCAGCAGTCGCTTAAAAAGCTGGGAGAACGGCAGGCAAAGCTGAGCGCGGTACGTGAGCGATATTCCCGATCGCTTGAGGTGCGCGATCGCGTGGCCGGTGCGGGAGCGGCAACGTCTGCCGCCGGGCTGGCAATGGGTGCGCCGGTACTGGCCGCTGTGAAATCTTCAGCGGCAATGGAAGACGCCATGAAAGGCGTGGCAAAGCAGGTTAACGGGCTGCGCGACGACAAAGGAAACCGCACAAAACAGTTCTATGACATGCAGGCCGCCATCAAGGCCGCCAGTGAGCAGCTGCCGATGGAAAACGGCGCGATTGACTACGCCGCGCTGGTTGAGGGCGGCGCGCGCATGGGCGTGACGAACCAGAACGACTCCTATGAGGACCAGAAACGCGACCTGATGGCCTTTGCCACCACGGCGGCGAAGGCGTCCACCGCGTTTGAGCTGCCTGCCGGTGAGCTGGCCGAAGGGCTGGGCAAGATTGCGCAGCTGTACAAGATCCCTACGCGCAACATCGAGCAGCTGGGCGACGCGCTGAACTACCTGGACGATAACGCCATGTCCAAAGGTTCAGACATCATCGACGTGCTGCAGCGCATGGGCGGCGTGGCTGACAGGCTGGACTACCGCAAAGCGGCCGCGCTTGGTTCGACATTCCTCAGCCTGGGGGCGACGTCGGAAACCGCCGCCAGTGCAGCGAACGCCATGGTGCGCGAGCTGTCCGTAGCCACCATGCAGAGCGACCGGTTTATGGACGGCATGGATCTGCTGAAACTGGACCCGGCGAAGATTGAAAAGCAGATGACCACGGACGCCATGGGCACCATCCAGCGCGTGCTGGAAAAGGTCAACAACCTGCCGAAAGACAAACGCCTGACGGCTATGACGATGGTTTTCGGCAAGGAGTTCGGCAAGGACGCAGCCAAACTCGCGAATAACATGCCTGAGCTGAGGCGTCAGCTGCAGCTGACGCAGGGCGACGGGGCGAAAGGCTCCATGCAGAAAGAGTCGGACATCAATAAGGACTCGCTTTCTGCACAGTGGATGCTGACCAAAACCGGCGTTTCCAACACCATGAGCGGCTTGGGCGATTCGCTGCGCACGCCTCTGATGGACATCATGAACATGGTGAAGAAAGTCACCGGCGTGACTCGTCGCTGGGTGGAAAACAACAAGGAGCTGGCGGGCACGCTGGTAAAAGCAGCGGCGGTCATATCCGTGATTGTGCTGGCGCTGGGTACGTTCATGATCGGCCTGGCGGCGGTGCTTGGGCCGATGGCGCTGCTTCGGCTCAGCTTTAACGTGCTGGGAATAAAAGCCTTCAGCGCGTTCGGATTAATAAAAAGCGCCATCGGCATCGTGGGGAACGGCGTGCTGTGGCTGGGGCGGCTGATGTTCGCAAACCCGATTCTGGCCGTTATCGGACTGATTGCCGCCGGGGCGCTGCTTATCTGGCAGAACTGGGACACGCTGGGGCCGAAACTTGCCGCGCTGTGGGACGGTATCAGCACAAAGGTCAGCAGCGTCTGGACCGCGATTCGCACCTACATCAGCACAAAGTGGGGCGAGATTGTAGCCGACGCGAAGGCGCTGCCCGCGCGGTTTCAAGAGGCCGGTTCACAGATGATTGACGGCCTGATGGCGGGCATCAGTCAGAAGTGGAACGCCATCAAAAACAAGCTGTCGTCACTGACCGACTACCTGCCGGACTTTCTGAAGCCGGGCGGCGATAAGTCCGGCGGGCCGCACCTGCCGCGCGCGGCGCAGGCAAAAACGGGGGGCGGCGTATCCCTGCCGCCGGGCGGTTTTCCGGCTTTTGCGGGCATGTACGACAGCGGCGGCTTTATCCCGTCCGGCAAGTTTGGTGTGGCCGGTGAGAACGGACCGGAGCTGGTCAGCGGTCCGGCGAACGTGACCAGCCGCCGGAGCACAGCACGGCTGGCGGCACTGGCGGCGCTGACGCTGGGCGGCGCAGCGACGGCGGAGACAAAGCCCCTGCACCCGCTGAGCCTGCCAGTTCAGGCGTACCGGCAGGAAGCGCCGTGCATGAGTGGCAGTGCTGCACAGGCAGCTGCGCCGCAGATTCACGCCTCCTTCACCATTGTGCAGCAGCCGGGGCAGAGCCAGCAGGATCTGGTTGATGAGGTGATGCGCAGGCTGGAGGCAAAAGAGCGGCAGGCGCAGGCCCGCGCCCGCAGCAGTTACCGGGACAGGGGAGGATTTGAGGAATGATGATGACGCTGGGCTTATTTGTTTTCATGCTGAGGACGGTGCCCTATCAGGAACTGCAGTATCAGCGCAGCTGGCGTTTCCCGTCAAACAGCCGCGTGGGCGTGAGGCCGTCGCTGCAGTTTTTAGGCCCGGACAACGACACGCTGACGCTTTCCGGCGTGCTGCTGCCGGAGATTACCGGCGGCAGGCTGTCGCTGTTCGCGCTGGAGCAGATTGCGGAGCTGGGCCGCGCGTGGCCGCTTATCGAGGGCAGCGGGACGATTTACGGCATGTTCGTGATTGAAAGCCTGAGCCAGACCAAAGCGGAGTTCTTCAGCAGCGGTGTGTGCCGCCGCATTGAATTCACGCTGACGCTGAAGCGCACCGATGAATCGCTGGGCGAGATGTTCGGCAGCCTCAGCGATCAGCTGTCTGCCATGCAGGGCGCCGCCGCCACCGCCGCCGGTAAGGTGAGCGCCGCAGCGGGAGGATTATTTTCATGATGACCAGCCCGTGGATTAACGGCCAGCAGAACTCACCGGCGTTCCGGCTGACGATGGACGGCGCAGACATCACGCAGAAGCTGGAAAAGCGCCTGCTGAGCCTGACGCTTACCGACAACCGGGGCTTTGAGGCGGACCAGCTGGACATCGAGCTGGACGACGCGGACGGCCAGCTGCAGCTGCCGCGCCGGGGCGTCGTGCTGTCGCTGTCGCTGGGCTGGCAGGGTGAGGCACTTTTTCCGAAAGGCAGCTATGTGGTTGACGAAATCGAGCACAGCGGCACGCCTGACCGCCTGACACTGCGGGCGCGCAGCGCGGACTTCCGGCAGACCCTGAACACGAAGCGGGAGAAGTCCTGGCACAAAACCACAGCGGGCGAAATTGTCCGGGATATCGCCGGGCGGCATAAGCTGAAGACGGCGATGGGTGAGGACATGGCCGCCGCAGAAATTGACCATATTGATCAGACCAACGAATCAGACGCCAGCTTTCTGATGCGCCTGGCTAAACAGTGCGGTGCGGTGGCCTGCGTCAAGGACGGTAATCTGCTGTTTATCCGCCAGGGGCAGGGGAAAACGGCAAGCGGCAAAGCGCTGCCGGTAATCACCCTTCAGCGCAGGGACGGAGACAGCCACCGCTTCACCCTGGCGGACCGCGACTCTTACACCGGCGTGATCGCCAGCTGGTTGCACACCCGCGAACCGGTAAAAAAAGAGGTGGCGAAGGTAAAGCGCAGGCGCAAATCCACTGCAAAGAAAAAAGAGCCGGAGGCTAAACAGGGCGACTACCTGATCGGCACGGATGAAAACGTGCTGGTACTGAGCCGCACTTACGCAAACCGTAGCAATGCAGAACGAGCTGCCAAAATGCAGTGGGAACGCCTGCAGCGTGGTGTGGCAACGTTCTCAATCCAGCTGGCACAGGGACGCGCAGAGCTTTACACGGAAATGCCGGTGAAGGTTAGCGGCTTCAAGCGGCAGATAGATGTGGGAGAATGGATCATCACAACGCTGACGCACAGCCTGACCGCTGATAGCGGATTTACTACCAGTATCGAGCTGGAAGTGAAAATAGACTCACTTGAAATGGAATAGAGCTATCTCAAAGTGGTTTATTTCAGTATTATTAATCTCAATTGGGTTTTGGAGACGACGTGATGATGAATTGCCCTTTATGCGGGAATGCCGCACATACTCGCAGCAGCTTTCAGGTATCAGCAACAACTAAAGAAAGATACAACCAGTGCCAGAACATCAATTGCAGCTGCACGTTTAAATCTCATGAGACCGTGTCTGAGATCATCATGAAGCCCGGTAGCGTTAAATCTGTGCCGCCGCATCCTGGAAGAAATCAGCAGCAACCACTGTGGCTATGATTGCTGCCGAATCTGACCAAAAGCAATAAGGGTATGAACTTATCCTCTGGAGGTTGCTGAGTCACAGTCTTAGGTATTTGGTTAACTCAGCAGCTCTCAATCATTCTTCAGAAGATCCCCAAGAAATTTCCAGGTATGGATGCGTAAAATTCACGCTGTAATCACGAGATTGTAATGCGTCAATAATATCATCGAGAAATTCAGCAATGTCTTCATCTCTCAGCTTATAGCTTGCTTTCGAACTACCAAATCTTTGGCAGTCATTGCACTCATACCAGATTGAGTCCATCAAATCTTTAAAGCGCATATTTTTTTTACCGCGTTCTGTGGCTTCGCGGGCATCATCTGCATCACGTTCGAACATTATTAGCATCTCCATTTTTCTGAATAATAAAAACTTAATTACTACAGGATGTATATGTAGGAGTGAGATCAAAAACTCAAGCTTAAAAATGTTAAAAATAAAAGTTTAGCTAATGTATGAAATAAGATGCTGATCTAACTGGGATTATGAAATGAAAATTCTTTTCCAACGGTGTTTTTGCATCTTGTAAAATGGAGTTTATCAATATATTCAAATGCTTATGAGAAGTGATGTTGCATAAAAATGACTGCTCATTAAAAATTTTAATCAGTGAAGGTTGGTTTGCAATATGATTGGTTGCAACAGCGATTAGTGATAAATGGCTGCTGCCATTTTGCTGCCAATGGTAAAATCTTAAAACAAAAAAGCCACCCTTAAAGGTGGCTTAACTGCATGATTTTAATCATTAAATTTGGTGGCCCCTGCTGGGCTTGAACCAGCGACCAAGCGATTATGAGTCGCCTGCTCTAACCACTGAGCTAAGGGGCCAGCGGAGCGGGGATTATAAAGTATCTCTTCAGGGCGATCCAGCACTCCGCCATCGGTTGCTGAAATAAACAGCAGCGATTTACCTGCTGATTTCTATAACAAAACTGGCGAACGGCGTTAGCGAAATTTTAAAACAGCGTGGAAAATGCGACGCCATGCCTTTAGCGAAACTGGACATCAGGCTGCAGCAGTCGTGTGCTGCCTCTGTCACGTCGATAGCGTAACGCGTTGAGTCCTGAAGGCTGGAATGTACTGAGCGTAATCACTACTATCTTAGCCAGAGATTACGTGGCAGAGAGCACAGGACGTTCTATGGAGAAGCAGAGCAGCAGAGCGCTTACGCCACAGCGTAGCGACAGCAGGGCGGGAAAGGCATGGGTGAACACGCTATCCGCGACATTATCACTCCGGGGCTTGATGTGCTGTTCTGCGGCATTAACCCCGGCCAGTCAACTGCCCATCAGGGCTTTCACTTTGCGCATCCCGGTAACCGGTTCTGGAAAGTCATCCATCAGGCCGGATTCACCCGTGAGCAGCTGAAACCGGAAGAGGAGCAGCGCTTAACCGAAACCGGCTGCGGTATCACCATACTGGTTGAGCGACCCACGGTGCAGGCGAGCCAGCTTGCCACGGATGAACTACGTGAGGGCGGCAGACGCCTGATGGAAAAGGTGCTGAATTACCAGCCCGCCGCGCTCGCCATCCTGGGTAAGGATGCGTTTCGTCATGCCTTTCAGCAGCGCAAAGTGGAATGGGGTAAGCAGCCCGTCTTTATGGGGAAAACCCAGGTGTGGGTGCTGCCAAATCCCAGCGGCCTTAATCGCGCCTCACTGGAGGAGATGGTCGAAGCCTATCGTCAGCTTTACCGGGAGCTGCATCCGGGGGAGAGCAGGGCGGATAAATAGCAGGCAAAAAAAACCCCGGCGAACCGGGGTTTTTGTTGGACTTAATCGTCGAGGAAGCTACGCAGCACTTCCGAGCGGCTCGGATGGCGCAGTTTACGCAGGGCTTTCGCTTCAATCTGACGAATACGCTCACGCGTAACGTCAAACTGTTTGCCCACTTCTTCCAGCGTATGGTCGGTGTTCATATCGATACCGAAACGCATGCGCAGCACTTTCGCTTCACGCGCGGTCAGGCCAGCCAGCACGTCATGGGTGGCAGAACGCAGGCTCTCTGAGGTAGCAGAATCCAGCGGCAGCTCCAGCGTGGTGTCTTCGATAAAATCGCCCAGATGTGAATCTTCATCATCACCAATCGGCGTCTCCATCGAGATCGGCTCTTTAGCGATTTTCAGCACTTTGCGAATTTTATCTTCTGGCATCAGCATGCGTTCAGCCAGCTCTTCCGGCGTCGGCTCGCGACCCATCTCCTGCAGCATCTGGCGCGAAATACGGTTGAGCTTGTTGATGGTCTCAATCATATGCACCGGAATACGGATGGTACGTGCCTGGTCCGCGATAGAGCGGGTAATCGCCTGACGGATCCACCAGGTCGCATAGGTCGAGAACTTGTAACCACGGCGATATTCAAACTTATCGACCGCTTTCATCAGGCCGATGTTACCTTCCTGAATCAGGTCGAGGAACTGCAGACCGCGGTTGGTGTATTTCTTGGCAATCGAAATAACCAGACGCAGGTTCGCTTCCACCATCTCTTTCTTGGCGCGACGCGCTTTGGCTTCACCGATCGACATGCGACGGTTGATATCTTTAACCTGCTCAATGGTCAGGCCGGTCTCTTCTTCGACCTGCGCCAGCTTCTGCAGGGAACGCATAACGTCATCCTGCACTTCCAGCAGCTTTTCAGACCACGGCTTGTTCATCGCCAGCGCCGCTTTGAACCAGCTCTCATTGGTTTCGTTGCCGGTAAACAGCGTGATGAAGTTTTTCTTCGGCATTTTGCACAGCTCGATACAGAGCTTCATGATCAGACGTTCCTGAGTACGGACACGTTCCATCATGGTGCGCATGCTGCCTACCAGGTAATCGAACTGCTTCGGTACCAGGCGGAACTGTTTGAAGACGTCAGAGAGGTTCTGGATTTCAGCAACGGCGGCGGCATGGCTGCGACCTTTGCTTTTGATCACGCTGCGGGTGGTTTCATACTGCTTGCGCAGATCGGAGAACTTCTCGCGCGCCAGTTCCGGATCGATGGAGTTATCGTCCTCGGAGTTGTCGTCTTCGTCTTCGTCTTCATCCTCGTCGTCGTTACGATCGGCTTCAGACAGCTCGGAGCCCACGTGCGTAGCCGTTGGGGCCAGATCTTCTTCTGCGTTAGGATCGACGAAACCGGTAATCAGATCGGAAAGGCGTGATTCACCTGCTTCAACTTTGTCGTACTGATCCAGCAGGTAAGTAATCGCTTCAGGGTATTCGGCAACGGAACACTGAACCTGGTTGATACCGTCTTCGATACGCTTCGCGATGTCGATTTCGCCTTCGCGCGTCAGCAGTTCAACGGTACCCATTTCACGCATGTACATGCGAACCGGGTCAGTCGTACGCCCGATTTCAGATTCAACGCTGGATAACACCTGAGCGGCAGCTTCCGCGGCATCTTCGTCAGTATCGGAGCTGTTTTCGTTCAGCATCAGATCGTCGGCATCAGGGGCTTCTTCAACCACCTGAATACCCATGTCGTTAATCATCTGGATGATGTCTTCGATCTGATCGGAGTCGACGATATCTTCCGGCAGATGGTCATTGACCTCAGCATAGGTCAGATAGCCTTGCTCCTTACCACGGGTGACAAGAAGCTTGAGCTGTGACTGCGGGTTTTGCTCCATAAGACGGTATCCACACTTCTGTTAATTAGATTGGTGTCGGTCGGCAGCGAGCCAACAATAGCAGTGAAGGCCTTTAATTCTTGCCGCTGCCTTCGTCGCGGCGTGGGCTTTGCCCATCAGTAATCGGCACTTAAGCCGCGTGTATAAATCGTTGGTGGTACAGGCCTGGCTTAACGCCCACGGCCTTAAAACAGCCACGCCGCCCTCCATCAGAACGGGCAGCGTGCTAAATTATTTTCGGGCAAACGCCTGACTGAGTGTCCAGAGCTCACGGCGCTCATCGGCGCTCAGTCCCTGGGTGCGTTCACGCGCTATCAGAAACTCCAGACGCTCTTCCAGAGCTGAGTCGTAGACGCTGGCCAGCGAGTCCTGAAACACCGCTTCGGCTTCTTCATCTACTATCATGTGGTTCCAGATCGCCAGCGTTTCAAGCGTCTGACTAAAATTTGTTCCGCGATATAACTCTAGTAGCTGTCCGGTGGTCAATCCAGGATTCTCATTACAGCGACCGACTAATTCAATAAACAGCGGTAAACCCGGCATTTTTGACTCAGACAGCCCGTCAAGCGAAGGCACCATCGACGCCAGCTGCGGGTTCTGTATCAGTAACGCAATCAGCACGCGCATGGTGGTACGCTTAAGCGGCGGGGCAACCGGCGCCGTTCCGCTTGTGGCCAGCTTTGGCATCAGCTTTTCAAGCTGATTGTCATCGAGAATACCCAGTTTATTCCCCAGCTCCTGACGCATATAAATACGTAAGGTCTCACCAGGGATCTGCGTAATCAGCGGTAAAGCCAGCGTGCTGAGGCGCGCTTTACCGTCGCGTGAGCTCAGATCCACCTGCGGCAGCAGGCTATCAAACAGAAACGAAGAGAGCGGCATTGCCTGCTCCATCCTCGCCTCGAAAGCGGCTTTACCCTCTTTGCGGACCAGCGTATCCGGATCTTCGCCATCGGGTAAAAACATAAAGCGTAGCTGACGACCATCATTCATGTAAGGCAATGCGGTCTCAAGCGCACGCCATGCTGCTTCACGTCCGGCCCGGTCGCCGTCGTAACAGCAGATCACGGTGTCGGTACTGCGGAACAGCAACTGAATGTGTTCAGCCGTGGTGGAGGTGCCCAGCGACGCAACAGCATAATCGATGCCATACTGCGCCAGCGCAACCACGTCCATGTATCCCTCGACCACTAACAGGCGGGCGGGTTCAGGATGATTTTTTACTGCTTCATACAGGCCATAGAGCTGGCGGCCTTTATGGAAAATCGGTGTTTCCGGCGAGTTCAGGTATTTCGGCGTTTCGTTACTCAGGACACGTCCGCCAAAACCGATGACGCGGCCACGCTTATCGCGAATCGGAAACATGACGCGGTCGCGAAACCGGTCATAGGTACGGCCTTTGTCATTGCTGACCAGCATGCCCGCTTCCATCAGTGACTCGCGGTCTTCGGATTGCTTGCCAAAACGCTTGAGAACGTTGTCCCAGCCGGCGGGGGCATACCCTATCGCAAAGTGATCGATGATTTCGGCGCTGAGACCACGACGATCGAGATAGTCGCGGGCTGGCTGCGCGCTGGACTGCTGCAGGCTCTGCTGATAAAAACCGTTCAGGCTCTCCATCAGCTGATACAGGCTCTGGCGCTGATGGCGTTCCATCTGGCTGGGCCCGCTGCCTGCTTCATAAGGCACGTCTAAACCGTGGGCGGTGGCTAACTCTTCGATACTCTCAACAAACTCCAGACGATCAAAGTTCATTAAAAAGTCGATGGCATTGCCGTGTGCGCCACAGCCGAAACAGTGATAAAACTGTTTTTCGCCGTTTACGGTGAAAGAGGGGGTTTTTTCATTGTGGAAAGGACAGCACGCGTGGAAATTCTTACCCTGCTTTTTCAGCTTAACGCGGGCATCGATAAGATCCACGATATCCGTGCGGGCAAGTAAATCGTTGATAAATACGCGTGGAATTCGTCCAGCCATACGCCCCGGTTTTTCAGCTCATAAACGGCAACAAGCCGCGCTTCCTTTCGGAAAGCACGGCCTTTTACTTGACTCTGTCTGCGTGAATCACGCGGTGGAGGCGAACCTCCGGAACGACTTAGTACAGACGAGTGCGGCGTGCGTTTTCGCGAGCCAGTTTCTTGGCGTGACGCTTAACTGCTGACGCTTTAGCGCGCTTACGTTCGGTAGTCGGTTTTTCATAGAACTCACGACGACGAACTTCAGCCAGAACGCCTGCTTTCTCGCAAGAACGTTTGAAGCGACGCAGTGCTACGTCAAATGGCTCGTTTTCACGTACTTTAATTACCGGCATGTAACTCTCACCTCGATAAAATTCGGTTTTGCTGCTGACTGCGGCGCCAGCACATTTCAAAATGGTGCAGCATTTTACTCCAACCCAGGTTGGTTTGTAAAGCACCATGGACAATTTGAAACCAACAGGAGCGTTTGCCTGTGCGGCTGCCGGTTTTTCCAGGGGCGGGAGTATAGCGCACTCTTTAGCCGACAGAAAATGACTTTTTACGCGGGATGGCCGCGCTGCATCTCCCATTGCTGTGATAAACTGCGCGCCGCAAGAATGAGGTGATGCAATGCGAATTCTGGGTATTGAAACGTCGTGCGATGAAACCGGCATCGCAATCTATGATGACGAGGCCGGATTACTGGCTAACCAGCTCTACAGCCAGGTTAAAGTGCACGCAGATTATGGCGGTGTGGTGCCGGAACTGGCCTCACGCGATCACGTGCGTAAGACCGTGCCGCTGATTCAGGCGGCGCTGAAGGAAGCCGGTCTGGCACCACAGCAGATCGACGCGGTGGCCTACACCGCCGGGCCAGGACTGGTCGGTGCGCTGCTGGTCGGGGCGACGATTGGTCGCGCACTGGCGTTTGCCTGGAAAGTGCCGGCGGTGCCGGTCCACCATATGGAAGGTCATCTGCTGGCTCCGATGCTGGAAGAGAATCCACCGGCATTTCCGTTTGTCGCGCTGCTGGTGTCGGGCGGACATACTCAGCTGATCAGCGTCACCGGCATCGGGGAATATCTCCTGCTGGGTGAGTCGATTGATGATGCGGCAGGTGAAGCCTTTGATAAAACGGCGAAGCTGCTAGGTCTCGACTACCCGGGTGGGCCGATGCTCTCCAAAATGGCGCAGCAGGGCACGGCGGGGCGGTTCACCTTCCCGCGTCCGATGACCGATCGTCCGGGGCTGGATTTCAGCTTCTCCGGGCTGAAGACCTTTGCCGCGAACACCATTCGCGCTAATGCGGATGACGATCAGACCCGAGCCGACATCGCCCGCGCCTTCGAGGATGCGGTGGTGGACACGCTGGCGATCAAATGTAAGCGCGCACTGGATGAGACCGGCTTTAAGCGTCTGGTGATTGCGGGCGGCGTCAGCGCCAACCGGACGCTGCGCGAGCAGATGGCGGTCATGATGCAAAAGCGCGGCGGTGAAGTCTTCTACGCCCGTCCTGAGTTCTGTACCGACAATGGTGCGATGATCGCGTATGCGGGCATGGTGCGACTGAAAGGAGGAACGCGCGGTGGGTTAGGCGTCAGCGTGCGACCGCGCTGGCCGCTGGCGGAACTGCCCGCCATCTGATGTGAAAAAAGCCGGCTTGCCGGCTTTTTTTTATGGCTGAGATTTCTTTTTGCGCTTCCAGATCTTGCCTTCCTGTCCCCGCCACAGCCGCTGAATATTATCGTGGTGACGCAGCAGGATCAGACAGGAGAGCATGGAAACCGGGAAGGTGAACTGCGGTTTGAACCACCAGACGTAAAACGGCGCGATCAGCGCGCTGACGATAGCGCCCAGTGACGAGTAGCCGCTGAGTAGAACCGTTAACAGCCAGGTGCCGGTGACCAGGCCGGTCAGGTCCCAGCCAATGGGCGCGATGGCACCGAATGCCGTCGCCACCCCTTTTCCGCCGCGAAAGCGAAAGAACACCGGATAGATATGACCCAGGCAGGCGGCAATCGCGGTGAGGCCAAGATAAAGCGGGGGAACGTGCATCAGCCAGGCCAGCCAGACCGGCACCATCCCTTTCAGCACATCAAACACTAATACGGTGGCGGCTGCGGCTTTACCGCCCAGGCGCAGCACGTTGGTCGCCCCCGGATTGCCGGACCCGTGTGTGCGGGGATCGGGCAGGCCAGCGAGTTTACAGACCAGAATGGCACTGGAAATCGAACCGCAAAGATACGCGAAAATAATCATACCAAGCGCGAAAGCACTCATAACACCGTACCGTTCCCTTCAGGGTCGTTTTGATCTCTTCAACCGTGGATAATACGCATAATCCGCCGGAAGTGGTATCCGGCTTAGCCAAAAACAGAGAGTCTTATCATGGATATCGTATTTATAGAACAACTCACGGTGTTCACCACCATTGGCGTTTACGACTGGGAACAGGGCATACAGCAGAAGCTGGTGCTCAATGTCGAAATGGCCTGGGATAACCGGCTGGCGGCCAGCAGCGACGATGTGAAGGACTGCCTCAGCTATGCCGATGTCTCCTCGGCCATTCTGACGCATCTGACCGGCAGCCGTTTCGCCCTGGTGGAACGGGTTGCTGAAGAAATTGCGGATCTGTTGATGAACCGTTTCAATTCGCCTGGCGTACGCATAAAGGTCAGCAAACCGGGCGCGGTGGCCCAGGCGGCGCAGGTTGGCGTGCGAATCGAGCGCGGGACTATTCCTAAATAAATACGATGTGATTGCCATCACAATGAAACCAAACCAAATTACTGTCTGTCATAGCCTGTACCGATGCGTTACAGCAGGCGAATCGGTTTAGACCTTAAGGTTTACTTCAGGCTAACAGCGGCATGATTTCAGGCGATAGCAGCGCGCTACCGCCTTTTTAATGGTTTTGAAACGGATAGAGGGAACATTTGATGGCAGATATTCATCAGCTTTGGGTAGCTGCAATCCTGGGCGTTGTGGAAGGGCTGACCGAATTTTTACCGGTCTCTTCCACAGGGCACATGATTATAGTGGGTCACCTGCTGGGCTTTGAGGGTGAAAAAGCCGAGACCTTTGAAGTTGTGATCCAGTTAGGATCGATTCTGGCCGTAGTGGTGATGTTCTGGCGCCGTCTGTTCGGGCTGATCGGCATCCACTTTGGCGAAGTGAAACATGAGGGTGTCGGCAGCGGTCGTCTGTCGCTGATCCATATTCTGCTGGGCATGGTGCCGGCAGTCGTTGTGGGTCTGGTGCTGCACGATCAGATTAAAACGCTGTTTAATCCGATCAACGTGATGTACGCGCTGGTGGTCGGGGGTGTGCTGCTGCTGGCCGCCGAGTTCCTGAAGCCAAAACAGCCGAAAGCCGTGGGCGTCGATGATATTACCTATCGTCAGGCGTTTATGATTGGCTGCTTCCAGTGCCTGGCACTGTGGCCTGGCTTCTCCCGTTCCGGAGCCACTATCTCTGGCGGGATGCTGATGGGCGTGAGCCGTTATGCCGCGTCGGAGTTCTCCTTCATCCTGGCCGTGCCAATGATGATGGGCGCGACCGTGCTGGATATGTACAAGAGCATCGGCTTCCTGACGATGGCCGATTTCCCGATGTTCGCGGTGGGCTTTGTGACGGCATTTATCGTGGCGCTGATTGCGATTAAAGCCTTCCTTGAGCTGATCAAACGCATCTCTTTTGTCTCGTTCGCCATCTACCGCTTTATCGTCGCGGCAGCGGTCTACATGGTCTTCATGTAAACCGCAGGCAGACTGCTAGTCAGTCTGCCCGATCGCCAGACCCTGCGCGACGGCGTCAACCCGTCGTCGCGTTAACTCCTCCCGCACTTCCGCACCTTTAAATCCCGCCTCGATCACGGCTTTAGTGGGAACCGCCTGGGCCAGCGCAAAAGCGCGACGCAGATAGTCACCCTGCGGATAGGCCATACTCTCCAGCCCGGCACGCCCGCGTGCATCCGCTTCACTGGTCAGCGCCATCTGTTCGACGCGCTGCGGCTTACGCCAGGCATCAATCCGGTCGAACAGCGCCACCAGCGACGCCGCGGATTGCCGCTCAATGGTGTGCACCACGTCGTGAAATTCGGTCACGATCAGGGCCAGATCGCGAATCGCGTTGGGCACCCGTAGCCGCTGACACAGCGCCTCAACCAGCGGCACACCCGCCAGACCATGACCATGATGGCTGGGCCAACGCTCAGGCGGCGTCAGTGCCTTACCGACGTCATGGAACAGCGTGGCGAAGCGCACCTCGATCTCTCCGGAGAGCGCGGCAGCCATCGCCAGCGTCATCAGCGTGTGGACGCCGGTGTCGATCTCCGGGTGCCACTTCGCAGGGGCCGGGATGCCAAACAGATTGTCCAGTTCGGGGAAAAGCACCTTCAGCGCACCGCAGTCGCGCAGTACCTGAAAATAGACCTGCGGATTACGGGTGCTCAGTGCTTTTTCCGTCTCCTTCCACACCCGCTCAGCCGTAAGATTTGCCAGCTCTCCGCTCTCTGCCATCTGCTGCATCAGCTGCCGGGTTTCAGGGGCGATACGAAAGTTGAGGTGAGCAAAGCGCGCCGCAAAGCGCGCGACCCGCAAAACCCGCAGCGGGTCTTCACTGAAAGCCGCAGAGACATGGCGCAGCAGGCGCTGAGCGATATCGCGCTGGCCGTCGTAAGGATCGACCAGCTCGCCATGCTCATCCTGCGCTATAGCGTTAATCGTCAGATCGCGCCGCTGTAAGTCCTGCTCCAGCGTCACGTCGGGAGCAGACCAGGTCACAAATCCGGTATAGCCTTTCCCGTTTTTCCGCTCGGTTCGTGCCAGCGCATACTCTTCGCGGCTGACAGGATGCAGGAAAACGGGAAAATCGCGACCGACCTGCTGATAGCCCTGCTCCAGCATGGCTTCAGGTGTGGCACCGGTCACCACCCAGTCTTTGTCTGTAACCGGCAGATTCAGCAGCGCATCACGCACCGCACCGCCAACAAGAAACGTCTTCACGTAAAACTCCAGAGAAAAAGAAATGATCGGCACGCCGGGCGCATCCCGCGCCTGAAATCAGCGGTGCATCTGGTTTTATTGTTGCACAGATTGCCCGGATTGCAGACATGCCAAAGGGGGGATCGTCTGATCCCCCCTTTAAAACCGGCAGAATGCGGTCAGTTCATCCAGCGATCGCTTTTCTTGCGGCGCGGCAGCATGTGCGGCAGTAACAGACCCAGCAGCAGGCCGACGCCCAGCACGCCGCCGCCATACATAAACCACTGCATGATGATGGTACGCTGCTTGTCATCCAGCTGAACGTTGGCGGCGCTGACTTTCTTCTGCGCGACGATCAGCTCATTTTTCAGCTTCTGATTTTCGTCTTTCAGCCCGTTGATGACACCGTCGCTGCTGGCGACTTTGTTCTGCATCTCGGCGGTGCGCTGGTTCCAGCTGTTGTCGATGTTATCCAGCTTGGCGGTCAGATCTTTGACCTGCTGCTCAAGCTGCGGCACCCGGGTGCGCAGGCTCGGATTTGCGCTGAGCTGCGACAGGGGGATCCAGGTGGTGCGGCCTTCCGAATCGCGGATCTGGCCATAATGAGTATCATTGTTGGTCTGTAACAGCTGCACCTCTTCCCCGGCGTTCAGCTTACCGAGCAGGCGGAACTGGTCGCCGGGGCCGCTGCGCACCCAGGTCGAGAGTTCATCAGAGACATAGCGTTTTTCGTCGGCGTGGGCAGGTGCAAGGGTGCTGAGGGCCAGCAAAGTGATTCCAGCGAGTGTGATTTTTTTCATTCGATTTCGTTTGGCTTAATCTGACTAAAAATTTACCGGCACAGTCTGGAGAGGCCCCGCATAAATCTGAATGAGAACTATCCTGGTCTCATGGGAGTGCGAAAAGGTCTGCAAAGCGCAAAGAAAGCAGAGACAGCGCCGCTTCTGTGCATTAATCTTCGCCTCATAACCCCTTGCCCTCAGGCGACAGCGTAACCAGCCTGCTGATAATCGCCTGAAATATGCAGGAAAAACCCTCTTAAGTGCCAGCGGCGTAGTGAATAAAAAATTATGACCATCGAAATCGAACTAAAGTTCATTGCAACTCCACAAGCGGCCGGGAAACTGGCTGAGTACTTCTCCACTTTGCCGCATCAGCATCAGGCGGCCCGTGAACTGACCAACATCTACTTTGAGACCGATGACAACCAGCTGCGACGCTGGGACATGGGCTTACGCATTCGTGGCATCGATAAACAGTATGAGATGACCCTGAAGGCCGCGGGGCAGACGCTGGGCGGACTGCATCAGCGCCCGGAATACAACGTTGAACTCAGCGAACCGGTGCTCGATATTGCGCGCCTGCCTGCCACAATCTGGCCGCAGGGCACCGATGTCGCGGCGCTCCAGTCGCGCTTACAGCCGCTTTTTACCACCCATTTCCAGCGCGAGATCTGGCTGATTACCGCTGGAAACAGCGAAATTGAAGTGGCGTTTGACCAGGGCGAGGTGTCGGCCGGTGAGTTCAGCGAACCGCTGTGCGAGGTCGAGCTTGAGCTGAAGCGTGGCGAACGTCAGGATCTGCTGACCTTTGCACAGCAGCTGGTAGCGCAGGGGGGACTGCGGATGGGCAGCCTGAGTAAAGCCGCCCGGGGTTATCAGCTGGCGCAGGGGAATCCGCCGCGCCTGATCAAGCCGTTCCCGCTGCTCAAAGCGGGGACTAAAGCCACCGTGGAGCAGGGGATGGTCGCCGCCATGTCGGCGGGCCTCAGCCACTGGCAGTATCATGAAGAGGTCTGGCTGCGGGGCAATGCGGCAGCACAGGATGCGGTGCGTGAAGCGCTGGATCTGCTGCGCCAGGCGTTCAGCCTGTTTGGTGCGCTGGTGCCACGCAAAGCCAGCAGCGCGCTGCGTCAGCAACTGACCACGCTGGAAGAGACGCTGGTGAATGAAGAGCAGGCCGCTGCTGCCTTCTGTCTCTCTTCACTCTCCGTTGAGACCCAGCTGGCTCTGACGCACTGGCTGGCGGAATCTCAGTGGCGTCAGTGGATCGACGCCAAAGGGGAAGCCAAGCTACAGGGCTCCTTTAAACGCTTCAGCGACATCATGCTGAGCCGCGTGAATGCCGATCTGAGAGAGACCTTCAGCACGGTGAAACAGCCGAACGAATATCAGGACAAGGCGACCCGACTGGCGCGTCAGCTGCTGACGGTTCATCTGCTGGCCGGATCCTACGCGCCTGAAACCGTCGCCAGCTGGCTGGAACCCTGGCAGCAGCTGCTGTCAGCCATTCATGAAAAGCAGGAGTCAGGCTTAGCCTGGCTGGCCTCGCAGGCAATGAAACAGTCGCCATTCTGGCTCACCAGCGGCACAGGCCGCTAACCGCTTTCAGGTCACGCCATCAAGGAGGGCGTTATGTTGTCAGCACTTCCCGCATTGTTACGCGATCAGGCCGAAGAGGCCGCCCGACAGCTTGGGGTGCCGCTGGCCTCGCTCAGCCCGGAAGAGGCTGCCGGGCTGGCTTTCAGTGATTTCGTGCTGGAAAACCTGCAACAACATCCCGACTGGTGGCAGGCGATGCGCGATCAGCCGCCGCAGCCTGATGAGTGGCAACACTATGCCGCGTGGCTGAATCAGGTGCTAAGTACGGTTGACAGTGAAGCGAGCCTGATGCGGGAACTGCGGCTGTTTCGTCGTCGTATGCTGGTGCGGGTTGCCTGGATGCAGGCGCTGCAACAGGCGACGACCGTACAAAGCCTGCAGCAGCTCAGCGTGTTAGCGGAAGTGCTGATCAGCCGGGCGCGTGACTGGGTCTGGCAGGCCTGCTGTCATGATTTCGGCACACCCTGCAATGCCGATGGCGAGGCACAGCCGCTGCTGATCCTGGGGATGGGCAAGCTGGGCGGCGGCGAACTCAATTTCTCCTCTGATATCGACCTGATTTTTGCCTGGCCAGAAAACGGCACCACGCGTGGCGGACGGCGTGAACTCGACAACGCGCAGTTCTTTACCCGTATGGGGCAGCGGCTGATCAAAGTGCTCGATCAGCCCACCATGGATGGCTTTGTTTATCGGGTGGATATGCGGCTGCGCCCCTTTGGCGACAGCGGCCCGCTGGTGATGAGCTTTGCCGCGCTCGAAGATTACTACCAGGAGCAGGGGCGCGACTGGGAGCGCTATGCCATGGTCAAGGCGCGGCTGATGGGCGATGACCAGGATCGCTGGAGCCTTGAGCTGCAGCAGATGCTGCGGCCCTTTGTTTACCGGCGCTATATCGACTTCAGCGTGATCCAGTCGCTGCGTAACATGAAAGGGATGATCAGCCGCGAAGTGCGGCGACGCGGACTGAAAAACAACATCAAGCTGGGCGCGGGCGGCATTCGCGAAACCGAATTTATCGTGCAGGTGTTTCAGCTGATTCGGGGCGGACGTGAGCGCTCACTTCAGCTGCGTGCGCTGCTGCCAACGCTGGAGGCGATTAAAACGCTGGCTCTGCTCCCTGCTGAACAGGTCGATGCGCTGCGCGAGGCCTACCTGTTTCTGCGGCGGCTTGAGAATCTGCTGCAGAGCCTGGGCGATGAGCAGACACAGACCCTGCCGGAGGATGCGCTGCATCGCGCCCGGCTGGCATGGGCAATGGATTGTGCCGACTGGGCGACGCTGATGACGCAGCTCGACAGTCAGATGGCGGCCGTGCGCACTATCTTTAACGAGCTGATTGGTGAGGACACCCCGGACATCGACGACCAGCGTGAGCTGGCGGAGTTTCAGGTTCTGTGGCAGGACCAGCTGGAGGACAGCGAGCTGGCTCCGCTGGTGCCGCAGCTCAGCGACGATCAGCGGCTGTCACTGCATCAGACGCTGGAAGCTTTTCGTCAGGACATCAGCCGGCGCACCATCGGCCCGCGTGGCCGTCAGGCGCTGGATCAGCTGATGCCGCGGCTGCTGAGCGAAGTCTGCCTGCGCGAAGACGCGGCGGTCACGCTCAGCCGTGTGACGCCGCTGCTGCTTGGCGTGCTGACCCGCAGCACCTATCTGGAGCTGCTCACCGAATATCATGGCGCGCTGCGTCATCTGATCCGGCTGTGTGCCGCCTCACCGATGGTGGCCAGCCAGCTGGCACGTCACCCCTTGCTGCTGGATGAGCTGCTCGATCCCGCCACGCTCTATCAGCCCACCGCCACCGACGCCTATCGTGACGAACTGCGACAGTATCTGCTGCGTATTCCCACTGAGGATGAAGAGCAGCAGCTGGAAGCTGTGCGGCAGTTTAAACAGGCTCAGCATCTGCGTATTGCCGCCGCCGACATCGCGGGCACGCTGCCGGTGATGAAAGTGAGCGATCACCTGACCTGGCTGGCGGAGGCGATTATCGACTCCGTAGTGCGGCAGGCGTGGACGATGATGGTGCAGCGCTACGGCCGCCCCTCGCACCTGACCAGCGAACATGAGCGCGGCTTTGCCGTGCTGGGCTACGGCAAGCTGGGGGGCTGGGAGCTGGGTTACAGTTCCGACCTCGATCTGGTCTTCCTGCATGACTGCCCGGCAGACGCGGTGACTGACGGCGAGCGCAGCATCGATGGCCGTCAGTTCTATCTGCGTCTTGCTCAGCGCATCATGCATCTGTTCAGTACCCGCACCGCCTCCGGCATTCTCTATGAAGTGGATGCGCGGCTGCGTCCTTCCGGTGCGGCGGGCATGCTGGTCAGTACCTTTGACGCCTTTGACGACTATCAGCGCAACGAAGCCTGGACCTGGGAGCATCAGGCACTGGTCCGGGCGCGCGTGGTATTTGGCGAGGCTGCGCTGGGGGAACGCTTCAATGCCATTCGCCGGGCGATCCTCTCGCAGTCGCGCAGCGCGGAAGCCCTGCAGACCGAAGTGCGTGAGATGCGTGAAAAGATGCGCACTCACCTCAGCAACAAGCACAAAGGTCGCTGGGATATTAAAACGGACGCGGGCGGCATCACCGATATTGAATTCATCGCGCAATATCTTGTCTTACGCTACGCCGCTGAGCAGCCTGAACTCACCCGCTGGTCAGATAATGTGCGCATTTTTGAGCTGATGGCGACGTACCACAAAATGGCCGCCGATGAAGCGGAGGCGCTGACGCAGGCTTACGTTACCCTGCGCGACGCCCTGCACCATCGCGCGCTGCAGGAGCTGCCTGGCCACGTGGAGCCAGAGGCCTATGGCGCGGAGCAGCAGACGGTGCTGAGCAGCTGGCAGCGCTGGCTGGTAACGCCTGCGTCTATCCTGGCGTGATGCTGATAGCACAAATCGCAACTGTGTTATCATCCGCGCACTATTTTTAATGCAGTCTGGAGTGTCTGGAATGAAAGTGACTCTGCCCGCGTTCGGTCAAGCCTCAGTGCTGGTCGTCGGCGATGTAATGTTGGACCGCTACTGGTATGGCCCAACCAGCCGTATCTCCCCTGAGGCACCGGTGCCGGTGGTGAAAGTGGACACGGTTGAAGAGCGTCCTGGCGGCGCAGCAAACGTGGCGATGAACATTGCAGCACTCGGTGCCGCGTCACGCCTGATTGGCCTGACCGGCGAAGATGATGCGGCGCGCGTGTTAAGCAGCACGCTGAAAGATGTCAACGTACACTGTGACTTCGTGGCGGTTAAAAGCCATCCGACCATCACCAAACTGCGCGTGCTTTCCCGCAATCAGCAGCTGATCCGCCTCGACTTTGAAGAGGGCTTTGATCAGGTCGATCCGGAACCGATTCATCAGAAGATGCGTGAATCCCTGGTGGCTGCCGGTGCGCTGGTGCTATCCGATTACGCCAAAGGCGCGCTGGAAAGCGTGCAGACCATGATTACTCTGGCGCGTGACGCCGGTGTGCCGGTTCTCATCGACCCGAAAGGCACCGATTTTGCCCGCTACCGCGGCGCGACGCTGCTGACGCCAAACCTTTCAGAATTTGAAGCCGTGGTCGGCAAGTGCAAAAGCGAAGAGGAGATTGTCTCGCGTGGCATGCAGCTGATTGCCGATTTCGATCTCTCTGCGCTGCTGGTGACCCGCTCCGAGAATGGCATGACGTTGCTGCAGCCAGGCAAAGCGCCGCTGCATCTGCCAACTCAGGCGCAGGAGGTCTATGACGTGACCGGTGCCGGCGATACGGTCATTGGCGTACTGGCGGCGGCGCTGGCGGCAGGCGATTCACTGGAAGAGGCCTGTTTCCTCGCCAATGCAGCGGCCGGTGTCGTGGTCGGCAAACTGGGAACCTCGACGGTCAGTACCGTTGAGCTGGAAAACGCCATTCATGCCCGACCGGAGCAGGGGTTCGGCATCATGACGGAAGCGCAGTTAAAAGCCGCCGTTGAGATGGCGCGCCGCCGCGGTGAAAAAGTGGTAATGACCAACGGGGTGTTTGACATTCTGCATGCCGGTCATGTCTCTTACCTGGCGAACGCCCGC
This sequence comes from Pantoea sp. EKM101V, assembly GCF_011800325.1. Classification (NCBI taxonomy): domain Bacteria; kingdom Pseudomonadati; phylum Pseudomonadota; class Gammaproteobacteria; order Enterobacterales; family Erwiniaceae; genus Pantoea; species Pantoea sp. EKM101V. The sequence goes on along the minus strand of NZ_JAALFP010000009.1, from coordinate 173,718 downwards.
AAACTCGGCGATCGGCTGATTGTCGCGGTTAACAGCGATGCATCAACCAAACGTCTGAAAGGGGAGAGCCGTCCGGTCAATCCGCAGGAAAACCGCATGATTGTTCTCGGTGCGCTGGAAGCGGTCGACTGGGTGGTGCTGTTTGAAGAGGATACCCCGCAGCGGCTGATCGCCAGCATTCTGCCTGACCTGCTGGTCAAAGGCGGCGATTACAAGCCGGAAGATATCGCGGGCAGCAAAGAGGTGTGGGCAAATGGCGGCGACGTACAGGTGCTGAACTTCGAAGACGGTATCTCGACCACCAACATCATCAAAACCATCCGCAGCAGCTGACAGCGGTATTAAGCGGGAGCCGTGCTCCCGCTTAACGGCTTATTCTGGTTTGTTATCCGCAGCAGGTTTCACGACATCGGCAGCCGGTGTTGATACCGGTGCTGCTGCAGGGGAAGTCGCTACAGATGACGGCGGGGTAACCGGCGCAGCAGGGGCAACTGGTGCGGTCGCGGTCGGCGGCGTACCTGCTGATGAACTCTGACTTTCCAGCTGGGCCAGACGCTGCTCCAGTGCCGCCATTTTCTCACGCGTACGCAGCAACACCTGCGTCTGCACATCAAACTCTTCACGGTTAACCAGATCCATCCGGGTCAGCTGCGCCTGGAGAACCTGACGAATTTTCTTTTCGACATCATCGCCAAACTCGCGAACGCCTTTAGGCATCGCGTCGTGAACCTGGCGGGCAAGTTGTTCAATTTTTTTCGTGTCGATCATGATGATTTCCTGGTTACGGGAGCTGTGTCAGCGTGTTTACCAACGTAATAAGTGTTAAGTGTAATGCCAGAAATGAAAAGGATAAACCTCAAATCGGTAACGCAGAAAATGCAAAAGCAATTGCGCTATTGATGATTGCCGCTACAAACGATCGGCGTTATAGTTGATTTGCTTATTCTCAGGGCGGGGCGCAATTCCCCACCGGCGGTAAATCAGCCTCGGCTGAAAGCCCGCGAGCGCTTTATTCCACTGAAAAGCGGGGTAAAGGACAGCAGATCCGGTGCAATTCCGGGGCCGACGGTTACAGTCCGGATGGGAGAGGGTAACGACACCTGTCGGACAATTGTGTCTGCATCACGTTATTGCCACGTCTTTTTGACGTCACTCCTAAGCATGCCCTGATTCTGGTAACCCATACATTTTAAGGTTTTTATTACCATGAATCAGACGCTACTTTCTGAATTTGGCACGCCTCAACAGCGTGTAGAACGTGCTATCGCCGCCCTGCGTGAGGGACGCGGTGTGATGGTGCTCGACGATGAAAATCGTGAAAACGAAGGCGATATGATCTTCGCCGCAGAAACCATGACCGTTGAACAGATGGCTCTGACCATTCGTCACGGCAGCGGCATCGTGTGCCTCTGCCTGACCGAAGAACGTCGTCAGCAGCTCGACCTGCCAATGATGGTGGAGAACAACACCAGCTCGTTTGGCACCGGCTTCACGGTGACCATCGAGGCTGCAGAGGGTGTCACCACCGGCGTTTCTGCTCAGGATCGTATTACCACGATCCGTGCGGCGATTGCTGATGACGCTAAACCCACCGATCTGCATCGCCCTGGCCATGTCTTCCCGCTGCGTGCGCGTGAAGGTGGCGTCTTAAGCCGTGGCGGTCATACCGAAGCGACCATCGATTTAGTGACGCTGGCTGGCTTTAAGCCCGCAGGCGTACTGTGTGAACTGACCAACGACGACGGCACTATGGCGCATGCGCCTGAGGCGATTGCGTTCGCGCGTCAGCACAGCATGCCGGTGGTGACCATTGAAGATCTGATTGCCTGGCGTCGTGAACACGAGACGCGTCACGCCAGCTAATCGCTGACCGTCAAAAACAGGTCACGATGCGTGACCTGTTTTCCTTTCTGAGTTATTCAAATTTTCTGATAATCATCATCACGCTTATCAGCGTGCTAACGTCGGGAATGCGCGTATCGTAGTGGCTATCACCTAACCGATCCCGGGGGATCACGAATGAGCCAGTTACGCATGCCAGCGCTGTTTTTGGGCCACGGCAACCCAATGAATGCCCTTGAAGAGAACCGTTATACGGCCGCCTGGCGCCATGCAGGTGAGACTCTGCCACGCCCGCGGGCGATTGTGGCGGTCTCTGCGCACTGGTATACGCGCGGTACGGCGGTAACAGCGATGGCTTCCCCCAGAACCATTCATGATTTTGGCGGCTTTCCGCAGGCGCTGTTTGACACCCGCTATCCCGCACCGGGCTCGCCTGAGCTGGCGCAGCAGCTGGTGGAGCAGCTGGCACCGGTGGCGGTAACGCTGGATCATGAATGGGGGTTCGATCACGGTTCCTGGGGCGTGCTGATTAAGATGTACCCGCAGGCCGATATTCCGGTGGTGCAGCTCAGCATCGACGGCACAAAACCTGCTGCATTTCACTTTGAGATGGGGCAGAAACTGGCCGCGCTGCGCGATCAGGGCGTGATGATCGTCGCCAGTGGTAACGTGGTGCATAACCTGCGTAAGGTGCGCTGGGGAGGCGGTGACGAGGTCTATCCCTGGGCCAGCCGCTTTGAGCAGTTTGTCCGCGATAACCTTGAGGTGCAGAGCGATGCCGCTTCCCATCCGCTGGTGAACTTTATGACGCATCCTGATGCGGCCCTGGCTAACCCGACGCCTGAGCACTATCTGCCGCTGCTCTATGTGCTCGGTGCGCGTCAGCCGGATGACGCCATCACCCTTCCGGTTGAGGGGATGGAGATGGGTGCCATCAGCATGTTGTCGGTTCAGGCAGGTTAGGGCTGCTGAGAGAAAACAGGCCAGAGGCTGGCCTGTTCTTGTCGCGCTGCGTTAACCGATAAACGCGTGCGGATAGAAACGCGAAAGATCCTGAGTGATCAGCTCGCGATCTTCACGCAGGCCGATACCGGCGGGTTGATCGTCAATCAGCCAGCTGCCGATCAGCGTGTAGCTGTCACCAAACTTAGGCAGCGGATGAAACTGCTGGACGATCATTCCCTCTTCACCGTAAGGCCCGTCGACGCGGGCGATCTCCTGACCCTTCTCGATGATGCGGATGTTCGCGCCCTCGCGGGAAAACAGCGGCTTAACCACATACTTTTCCATCGGCGGGACATCATCTTCCGCGAACCAGGCGGGCAGCAGATTAGGGTGATTCGGGAACATCTCCCAGAGCATCGGCAGCAGGGCTTTGTTCGACAGAATGCTCTTCCAGGCCGGTTCGAGCCAGCGCACGCCAGCATCAGCCAGCTTGGTGGAGAACATCTCACGCAGCATGAATTCCCACGGATAGAGCTTAAACAGGTTGCTGATCACCTGATCCTGAGCATCGGTAAACTCGCCTTTTTCTCCCAGGCCAATTTCATCAATGTAGAGAAATTCAACCGGCAGACCCGCTTCGGTCGCGCAGTCCTGAAGATACTGCACCGTGCCGCGATCTTCTTCGGTGTCACGGCAGCAGGCGAAATGCAGCAGGTTAAACCCATGCTGCTGATGCAGGGTGGCAAAGCGCTCGATCAGTTTTTCCTGCAGGCTGTTGAACTGATCGCTGCCAGCCGGGAGCTGTCCGGCATTAAGCTGGTCTTCCAGCCAGAGCCACTGGAAAAAGGCCGCTTCATACAGCGAGGTCGGCGTATCGGCATTGTTCTCCAGCAGCTTGATGTCGCCTTTGCCATCCCAGGCGAGATCGAGACGCGAATAGAGCGAGGGCTGACGCTGACGCCACGAATCCCGCACAAAATCCCAGGTGTGCCGGGGAATGCGGAAGCGGGTCAGCAGGGCTTCACTGTTGACCACTTTTTCCACCACCTGCAGACACATCTGGTGCAGCTCAGCCGTGACCTCTTCCAGATGATCGATTTGCGCCAGCGTGAACTGGTAGTACGCCTCTTCGCACCAGTAGGGCTCGCCATGCATGGTGTGAAAACGAAAACCGAACTCGGTGGCTTTTTCGCGCCAGCCCGGACGTTCTGAAATGGCAATGCGTTCCATCGGGGATTAGCCTCCCATTGAGCGGCTGGAGGTACCGCTGGCGCTGCTGCGCTGCATGCTGTTCTGCTTCGCCACGGTTTCACCGAAGCCACCACGGGTAATGGTGGAGGTCGTGGCCGGTTTAGGGGCCAGCGCCGTTTTCGGCACGTTCATGGTTTTGCCGGAGGTCGCGGCACCATAATTACGGCCGGAAGCATCCACAAACTGGCCATTTGCCGGACTGCGCGGGTTTTTCGACGAGAAGAGTGGCTGCTGTGCAAAGCCTGCGCCACCGCCCATCATGCGACCCATCATGTAACCGGCCATCAGCGGCATCCAGAAACTGCCGCCATTCTGCTGGGCTTCAGCATTGGTGGTGCCGGCACCCGCCTGAGCCGGGGTCTGCTGACACTGGTTTTCACCAAATTCAGCGACACAATCTTCACGTGTGGCATATTTTGGCGCGGTGCGCTCCGCCTCTTTTTTGGCTTCATTGAAGGCGGTGGTACATTGCGCACTCTGACCCGGATTGGCTTTAGAGCAGTCATCGGCGTTCTGATACATCGAAACCGTTTCATCGTTCTGCTCGCAGCCTGCCAGCATAAATACCGCTGAAACCGCGATAGCAACAGGCGTTAAATGGCGCGCCTGCCAGCTCTTGCGAAAAGCGGCATAGCGAATAGATTTTGTGCGTTTCATTATGATTATCCTGTGCCCAAAGGTAGCGCATAGAATAGGGGATGGGGGGGTAAAATTGAAGCTGAAGGCCTGATGCCGCAGGGATCTTTACTTAGTTATACGTTCAACAGAGAGACGGGCCGCAAAGCAGCCCGTCAGTGCTGATTAGTTACCGAAAGGGTTACCGCTTTTCTGGCGGGCCGCGGCAGGACGCGCAGCCTCTGCTGAGCCCGTCGCGACCGGACCGTTGTCCACGCGCGCGGTCTGCTGCGCGTTTTCCGGTGCCACGGTTTCCGGAGAGGTCGGGATCTCTTTACCCAGCTGGCTGTTCAGTTTCTGCAGGCTTTGCTCGTTGAGCGTGCCCAGCGCATAGCTGATGTTCAGCTGGTTAATCAGGTAGCTGTAGCGCGCATCAGAAAGCTGCTGCTTGGCATTGTAGAGTACGGTGGTCGCATCCAGCACGTCGACGATAGTACGTGTACCCACCTGATAACCGGCTTCTGACGCATCCAGTGAACTCTGCGCAGAGACAACGGCCTGTTTATAGGCGTTGATGCTGCTGATCGAGGCGTTCACGTTGTTGAACGATGAGCGCACGGTCTGCACCGCAGTGCGGTGAGCGCTTTCCAGCTGTTCGCTGGCGCTGACGAAACCGTACTGCGCCTGTTTCACCTGAGAGGTCACGCCGCCGCCGCTGTAAAGCGGCAGGGAGAAGCTCAGACCCACCTGGTTTGAACCGGTGATGGAGTCGGTAGAGCCTGCACTCTGGTTAGCACGGCTGCCGCCATATTTGCTGTTCGACATGCCGGTAGAGGCGGTCAAATCCAGCGTCGGCATATGACCGGTTTCCGCGGAGCGGATCTGCTCACGAGCCAGATCCTGGTTCAGACGTGCAGAGAGCAGCGACAGGTTACGACTCTCGGCCTGCTTGAGCAGCGCACTGACCGCTTCCGGCTTATCGGTTCTGAAACGGTCGATATTCAGCGACGCCAGCGACAGGTAGTCCATGCCGGTGATCTGACGCAGCGTCTCTACGTTGTTATCCAGATTGTTTCGCGCGGTCACTTCGTTAGCCAGCACGCTGTCATACTGCGCGCGGGCGTTCTGAACGTCAGTGATGGCCACCAGGCCGACGTTAAAGCGCTGAGTCGTCTGGTCCAGCTCACGATAGATGGACTGTTTCTGCGCTTCGGTGTAAGAAAGCGTATCAATGGCTTTCAGCACGTTGAAGTAGGCGGTGGCGGTGTTCAGAATCAGATCCTGCTGTGCAACCTGATAGGTCACATCCTGAATACCGGCCGCTTTTTCCTGCAGGGTCAGCGCGCGCCATTTCGACATATCGAAAATGGTCTGGGTTAATTGCAGCGAGCCACTGGTCGTGTTGGAATGGAGTCCGCTGTTATCGCGATAACCGCTGTTGTAGGTGTAATCTGCACCCAGGCCGAGCTGTGGTAATAATGGGCTACGCGCTTCGTTGATTTTCTCAAAAGCAGAATCGCGATCGGCTGCGGCGCTGCGCAGATCCGGGTTGCTCAGACGTGCCTGCTGGTAAACCTGCAGCAGATCTTCGGCCTGGCCGGTAAAGCTGAAACCGCCCAGGCTCAGCCCAATAAAAAATGGGAGCAGTTTTTTCATTTGCATTCCTTTTGTTGCAGCAAATTGCAGTGCGTGCGCTGCCGGGTAAGCCAAAAATTATCGCCGATTCTAGCAGAGGGCAACTGTGAGATAAGTTGGCTGAACGTGCCTTCTCCCTCTAATTTACGTAAATAATTCAGAAAGAACACCCTACATGGAGCACGGTCAGAGGCTTTTTTCGCTCCACCCAATCTGCATAAGGAACCTGATGATGCCGGAAGAAAAAAAATCCCCCGTGACTTTCACAAAAAACGATGTAGAAATTATTACACGCGAAACCGTCTATGATGGTTTTTTTTCCGTTGTACGTTACCGCTTCCGCCACCGCCAGTTTAATGGCGAAATGAGCGGCGAAGTGCAGCGCGAAGTTTTTGAGCGCGGACATGCCGCCGTGCTGCTACCTTATGATCCCTTACGCGATGAAGTGGTGCTGATTGAACAGATCCGCATCCCGGCTTATGACAGCAGTGCCTCGCCCTGGCTGCTGGAGATGGTCGCCGGCATTATCGAACCGGGGGAGTCTGTTGAGCAGGTTGTGCGTCGTGAAGCCGTGGAAGAAGCAGGATTAGAGGTCGGCCGGATTAAGCCTATGTTGAGCTATCTGGCCAGCCCTGGCGGCACCAGCGAACGACTGTCGGTGCTGATTGGGGAAGTGGATGCCAGCCTGGCAGAGGGATGCCATGGTCTGGAGGAAGAGAATGAGGATATTCTTGTCCATGTGGTGAGCCGCGAACAGGCTTATCGCTGGGTGGAAGAGGGGATTATCGATAATGCGGCGTCTGTCATCGCCCTGCAATGGCTGGCGTTGCACCATGAAAAACTACGTGAAGAGTGGATACAAAAATGAAACAGCGCTATACCCCTGATTTCCCCGAAATGATGCGGCTCTGCGAAACCAATTTCGCCCAGTTACGCCGCCTGCTGCCGCGCAGCGATGAGGCGGGCGCATCGGTGATCTATCAGGTGAGTGGCGCCCGTTATCAGCTGACCATTCAGGAGTCGACCCGCTACACCACGCTGGTGGAGATTCGCCAGGTCGCGCCTGCCGTGAGTTACTGGAGCCTGCCTTCGATGTCGGTACGGCTCTATCACGATGCGATGGTCGCTGAAGTGTGTTCAACTCAACAGATCTATCGCTTTAAAGCGCGCTATGATTATCCTAATAAAAAATTGCATCAGCGCGATGAAAAACATCAGATAAACCAGTTTCTCGCAGACTGGCTGCGCTACTGCCTGGCACATGGCGCAATGGCAGTTCCGGTATGCTGATGCGTATAATGCAGTAAATGGCGTGGAGACGAAGGAAACGCTTTGGATAGCCTGCTAACTCTTCCTGTGGCGAACGGTTCCGAAATCAGGATTTTACAAATCACGGACACCCACCTGTTCGCTGGAAAACATGAGTCGCTACTTGGGGTGAATACCTGGTCGAGCTATGAAGCGGTCGTGGAGGCAATTACTGCGCAGCAGCGCGACTACGACCTGATCATTGCCACCGGCGATCTGGCTCAGGACCACTCAGTGGAGGCCTATCAGCATTTTGCTGAGGGCATCTCACGTTTGCCCCGCCCCTGCGTCTGGCTGCCGGGAAATCACGATTTCCAGCCCGCGATGGTCGATACGCTGGCAGCCGCCCATATCAATGCCCACAAGCAGGTGCTGCTGGGCGATCAGTGGCAGATCGTCCTGCTCGACAGCCAGGTGCCCGGTGTGCCGCACGGCATGCTGAGCGACTACCAGCTGGAGTGGCTCGATAACGCGCTGGCCCGCTTTCCACAACGACATACGCTGGTCCTGTTGCATCACCATCCGCTGGCCTCAGGCTGCACCTGGCTCGACCAGCACAGCCTGCGCAATTCCCATCAGCTTGACGCGGTGTTACAGCGCTATCCGCTGGCCCGGACGCTGGTATGTGGTCACATTCATCAGGAGCTGGATCTGCTGTGGCATGGCCGCCGGGTGCTGGCGACCCCTTCGACCTGCGTGCAGTTCAAACCCCACTGCACCAGCTTTGCGATTGATACCGTCGCGCCAGGCTGGCGCTGGTTTACCCTGCATCCGGATGGCGGCGTAGAGACCGAAGTTAACCGGCTCGACACCGACGCTTTTCGTCCCGATTTAGACTCAGAAGGATACTGACGCGTGGCGGCACTGCTCTATCTGCACGGTTTTAACAGCTCGCCGCAGTCGGCGAAGGCGACGCAGTTCCGGCAATGGTTAGAGACGCATCATCCGTCGATTAAGATGATTGTGCCGCAGCTGCCAACCTTTCCGGCGGACGCTGCCGCCCTGCTGGAAGAGCTGGTCCTGAGCCACAGCGGTGAAACCCTGGGGCTGGTCGGCTCGTCGCTGGGGGGCTATTACGCCACCTGGCTGTCACAATGCTTTATGCTGCCGGCGGTTGTCGTCAACCCTGCGGTACGCCCCTTTGAGCTGCTGGCCGATTTCCTCGGCGACAATCAGAATCCCTACACCGGCCAGCAATATGTGTTAGAGTCACGCCACATTTACGATCTGAAAGTAATGCAGATCGAACCGCTGGAAGCGCCCGATTTACTCTGGCTGCTGCAACAAACCGGCGATGAAGTTCTCGATTACCGTCAGGCGCTCGACTACTACAGCGCGTGTCGCCACACGGTAGAAGAGGGCGGAAATCATGCATTTACTGGATTCGAGCGCCATTTCCCGCAGATTCTGGACTTTCTTGGTCTGAATCACACCTGAGTAACGCGGAAATCGCACCCCATTTCACCCATCTGACAGACATTTACGATGAGTCAATCAAATTATAACGCGGATGCCATTGAGGTCCTGACTGGCCTTGAGCCTGTTCGCCGTCGCCCGGGGATGTACACCGATACGACGCGGCCCAACCATTTGGGTCAGGAAGTGATTGATAACAGCGTCGATGAGGCGCTGGGCGGCCACGCGAAGCGGGTTGAAGTGATTCTGCACGCCGATCAGTCGCTGGAAGTCATTGATGACGGGCGCGGCATGCCGGTGGATATTCACCCGGAAGAGGGCGTGCCAGCCGTCGAGCTGATCCTCTGCCGCCTGCATGCGGGCGGCAAGTTTTCCAACAAGAACTACCAGTTTTCGGGCGGCCTGCACGGCGTCGGGATCTCGGTCGTTAACGCCCTCTCTAAACGTGTCGAAGTCACGGTGCGCCGTAATGGCGAGATCTATGACATGGCGTTTGAGAATGGCGACAAAGTTCAGGATCTGACCGTGACCGGCACGGTGGCAAAACGCAACACCGGTACGCGCGTCCACTTCTGGCCCGATGAGAGCTTCTTCGACAGCCCGCGTTTCTCGGTTTCGCGCCTTTCACATCTGCTGAAAGCCAAAGCGGTGCTCTGTCCGGGCGTTGAGATAATCTTTAAAGACAAGCTCAACAACACCGAACAGCGCTGGTGCTATGAAGATGGCCTGACCGACTATCTGTGTGAAGCCGTGAACGGCCTGCCTACGCTGCCTGAAAAACCGTTTGTCGGCAGTTTTGCCGGTGATGTGGAGGCGGTGGACTGGGCGCTGTTGTGGCTGCCGGAAGGCGGTGAGCTGTTAACGGAAAGCTACGTCAACCTGATCCCGACCATGCAGGGGGGAACCCATGTTAACGGTCTGCGTCAGGGGCTGCTGGATGCGATGCGTGAGTTCTGCGAATACCGCAATATCCTGCCGCGTGGCGTGAAGCTCTCTGCGGAAGATATCTGGGACCGCTGCGCCTATGTGCTGTCGGTGAAGATGCAGGATCCGCAGTTTGCCGGTCAGACCAAAGAGCGCCTGTCATCACGTCAGTGTGCCGCCTTTGTGTCGGGCGTGGTGAAGGATGCCTTCAGCCTGTGGCTCAACCAGAACATCCAGACGGCAGAACTGCTGGCTGAACTGGCGATCTCCAGCGCCCAGCGGCGTATGCGGGCCGCCAAAAAGGTGGTGCGCAAGAAACTCACCAGCGGGCCGGCGCTGCCAGGCAAGCTGGCGGACTGCACCGCCCAGGATCTGAATAAGACAGAACTGTTCCTGGTCGAAGGGGACTCGGCAGGCGGATCGGCCAAGCAGGCCCGCGATCGTGAATATCAGGCGATCATGCCGCTGAAAGGCAAGATCCTGAACACCTGGGAAGTCTCTTCCGATGAGGTGCTGGCGTCGCAGGAAGTGCATGATATTTCGGTGGCGATCGGTATCGATCCCGACAGCGAAGATCTTTCTCAGCTGCGTTACGGCAAGATCTGCATCCTGGCGGATGCGGACTCGGATGGGCTGCACATCGCCACGCTGCTCTGTGCGCTGTTCGTGAAGCATTTCCGTTCCCTGGTCAAAGGCGGGCACGTCTACGTCGCCATGCCGCCGCTTTACCGTATCGACCTCGGCAAAGAGGTTTACTACGCGCTGGACGAAGATGAGAAAGAGGGCGTGCTGGAGCAGCTGAAACGCAAAAAGGGTAAGCCTAACGTACAGCGCTTCAAAGGGCTGGGTGAGATGAACCCGCTGCAGCTGCGTGAAACCACGCTCGATCCCAATACCCGCCGTCTGGTGCAGCTGACCATCAGCGACGAGGATGCGGATCAGACCCTGCGCATGATGGATATGCTGCTGGCGAAAAAACGTTCCGAAGACCGGCGCAACTGGTTGCAGGAAAAAGGCGATATGGCCGACATCGAAGTGTAAAAAGCAGGACGCGAAAGCGTCCTGTTCTTTTATGCCCGACGCATCACCCGTGAACGGTGGCCGGAAAGCCAGTCCACTCAGCAGAGACAGTAACCCTTGTGAAAATTACCCTGGAAGAGCTACGCGCCTGGGTGGCGGTGGTGGACAGCGGCTCGATTACGGCGGCGGCCTCTCAGCTGGCGCAGACCAGTTCCGGTATCAGTCGGGCACTGTCGCGGCTGGAGAGTAAACTGCAGACCACGCTGCTGCATCGCACCACCCGACGGCTGGCACTGACCGAAGAGGGGCAGGTCTTTCTGGAGCATGCGCGCCAGATTCTGGCCTCGGTTGAACAGGCTGAAGAGCAGATTGCCCTGCGGCGTGAAATGCCGTCAGGACGGCTGCGGGTCAACGCAGCGACGCCCTTTATGCTGCATGTGATCGTGCCGCTGGTGGAGGATTTCCGCGCCCGCTATCCGCTGATCCAGCTTGAGCTGAATACCGACGATATCCTGATCGATCTGCTGGAGCAGCAGACCGACGTGGCCATTCGCATTGGTGAACTGCGCGACTCCACGCTGCGCGCCCGGATGCTGGGCAGCAGCGCGATCCGGCTGATGGCGAGTCCGGCTTATCTGGCGAAGGCGGGCACACCGCAGAGCGTTGGCGATCTGGCGCAGCATCAGACCATTGGCTTCAGTCATCCTGAGATCCATAACCTCTGGCCGGTCTGGCAGGCGGAAGGGGAGTTTATGCGGGTTAAGCCGACGATCGCGGCTTCCAGCGGAGAGACCATCCGGCAGCTGGCGCTGGCAGGACAGGGGATTGCGCGCCTTTCCGACTTTGTCAGTCGCGAAGATTGCGCCGCCGGGCGACTGGTGCCGGTGCTGGCAGCGGAAACCCGCGAGCTGCGGCTGCCGGTGCATGCGGTCTACTACCGAAACACCACGCTCTCTTCGCGCATTGGCTGCTTCCTGGATTTTCTCCGCAGCGAGATCGACCGTCGACAGCTGCTCTGAGCCGTCTGTCAGAAATAAAAAACCCCTGTCGCGGGACAGGGGTTCAGATGAGTGCTAAACCCGCATGCGGGCACGTCTGACCGCAATGTATTAGCTCAGCGCGCAGGGAACAGGGTCAGAAGAGGAAAACGTCCCGCGCCATGGACGGCGCGGGCCGAGCAGTCATGGATGACGTTTTTGCGTTTTTCCGATCTGACCCTGTTCCCTGTGCCGGCTCGATCGCAAAGCGAATCTGGCCAGGTTTTTATCACCAGCCTTAACCCCGGTTACACCACAGGAATTAAAGCTTCAGCAACAATCAGGCGCTGGGTTCCAGCACCAGAATCTTCACATCCACCACGTCATCTTTGATCAGCGCGCGATGGGCATCCATGTGCGGCATCTGCTGATGCTGCTCCAGATGGCGCAGCGTTTCCCACTGTTCCAGCATGAAAATAGAGTCGGGGGAGTTCTGCTTCCACGGCACCTGAGCCTGATGATCCAGCAGCGCGTCATACTGATGGCAGCCATCTTCTGCCAGCACCTGCGGGATCAGCTTGTTCACGGCATCGAGCACGGCCTGGCGGCGTCCGGGTTTGACACAAATTTCTGCTACGACAGTTAACATTCGCGAATTCCTCTTTCGTGGGAAAAGTGTAAGTCTCCACCCTCTATCTTAGGCAAAAAACTGGCTAAGATGGTTCCGATAAGCGGCGATGTCGCGTGGCACGTCCGGAGCTTTAATCACGTCGTTGCAGATAAAGGTCGGCAGCGCCTCCATTCCCAGGAACTGATTCGCTTTGTGGAAGTGCAGATAGAGACCATCCACGCCGACGCCTTCAAAGAACTGCTCCGGATCGGTAAAGGCCTGCAGCGGCGCGTTCCAGGTCAAAGACAGCATATATTTTTTGCCCTGCAGCAGGCCGCCGGAACCATATTTTTTCGCGGCATCGGAGCGGGTACGACCATCGCTGGCGTAGAGCGAGCCGTGGCCTTCGGTGAAGACTTCATCGATGTAACGCTTCACGGTCCAGGGCTCACCCATCCACCAGCCCGGCATCTGATATATCACCACATCGCTCTCAACGTACTTCTGTACTTCATCGGCTACCACATAGTCGCTGTCCGCGACGGTGACAGAAACCTCATGTCCCATGTCACGCAGCTGACTGGCCGCCACATCGGTCAGGGTGTGGTTCAGTTCGCCTTTAGAGTGGGCAAAGGTTTTGCCGCCATCAATAATTAAAATTTTGCTCATCAACTGTTTACCTCATTGTCTGAATATGGGGCTCAGCTTACGCGCGCTGCGGCCGCAGAAAAATGGGACGTTGATCACAAGACTTTTGCTATGACAGCAATAATCGGCCCGTCTATGGCACGATGAGTGGGCAAACTCATCATGAAAAAAACACCAATGAAAAAAATCGTCTTCGCTTTGCTGCTGGCCAGCGGTGCTGTCCAGGCTCAATCTCATCTCGACACTATCCTCAGTTCTAAAGTCCTGAAAGTCTGTACCACCGGCGACTACAAGCCTTACAGCTTCCTGCGTCCCGATGGTCAGTATGAGGGCCTGGATATCACGATGGCTGACGCGCTGGCGACCTCGCTGAACGCTAAGGTGCAGTGGGTGCCGACCACCTGGAAAACCCTGATGCCCGACTTTCTGGCGAAGCAGTGTGATATCGCCGTCGGGGGCATTTCGGTCACCCTGAAACGCCAGCAGACCGCCTGGTTCGCCCAGCCGCTGGATGTTGATGGCAAAATCCCGCTGGTGCGCTGCGCCGATAAAACGCGCTTTCAGACGATTGAGCAGCTCAACCGTCCCGATGTGCGCCTGATTGAACCGGCAGGCGGCACCAACGAAGCCTTTGTTCACAGCCATCTGCCCAACGCATCACTGACGCTGTTCCACGATAACGTCACCATCTTTCAGCAGCTGGTGGACAACAAGGCGGATGTCATGATCACTGACGCCTCCGAAGCGCGCTATCAGCAGCAGCACTATCCGACGCTCTGTGCCCTGAATGCTGACAAGCCGCTGCAGTATGGTGAGAAGGCGTACATGATTCCGCGTGACGACATCAGCTGGAAGCTCTATGTCGATCAGTGGCTGCACCTCAGCACCGCGACCGGGGAATACCGTGATATTGCCCGCCAGTGGATGGGTGCCGCGCGCTGACCGGCTCCTGCCTGACGACGCGAGGCGTGCCGGTCGCTGACTGGCACGCCTCGGGCGGCTGAAATCGCGCGGGTGCACGGCGCGCAGACCCGCGCTTCCCCTGTGACTAACACCAGCGAATAAGGTACTATCCTCGCCAAACCACCGCCGGGTGTCCCGCCGTTGTGGGCCACGATGTGAGGATGAGAAATTAATGAGTGAACTGACTCAGGATGGTGCAGAGCGTCTTGCCCTGCATACGTTTACCGAGAACGCGTACTTAAACTATTCGATGTACGTCATCATGGACCGCGCCCTGCCTTATATTGGTGACGGGTTAAAGCCGGTCCAGCGCCGTATTGTCTACGCCATGTCCGAACTGGGACTGAACGCCAGCGCAAAATTTAAAAAATCGGCGCGTACTGTCGGTGACGTGCTGGGTAAATACCATCCGCACGGCGACAGCGCCTGCTATGAAGCGATGGTGCTGATGGCGCAGCCTTTCTCCTACCGCTATCCGCTGGTTGATGGCCAGGGAAACTGGGGGGCGCCGGACGATCCCAAGTCGTTTGCCGCGATGCGTTACACCGAATCGCGCCTGTCAAAATATGCTGAAGTGCTGCTGAGCGAACTGGGGCAAGGGACGGTCGATTATCAGCCGAACTTCGACGGTACGCTGCAGGAGCCGAAGATGCTGCCGGCGCGCCTGCCGAACATTCTGCTCAACGGCACCACCGGTATTGCAGTCGGTATGGCGACCGACATCCCGCCGCACAACCTGCGTGAAGTGGCGCAGGCGGCGATTGCCCTGATCGACTCGCCAAAAACCACGCTGGAACAGCTGCTCGATATTGTTCAGGGGCCTGATTATCCGACCGAGGCGGAGATCATCACGCCGCGTGACGAAATCCGCAAAATCTATCAGTCCGGGCGTGGCTCCATCCGCCAGCGCGCGGTCTGGAAAAAGGAAGAGGGCGAGGTGGTTATCACCGCGCTGCCACATCAGGTTTCAGGCGCGCGCGTGCTGGAGCAGATCGCGAACCAGATGCGCAATAAAAAACTGCCGATGGTCGAGGATCTGCGTGATGAGTCGGATCATGAGAACCCGACCCGGCTGGTGATCGTGCCGCGATCTAACCGCGTCGATCTCGATCAGGTCATGAACCATCTGTTCGCCACCACCGATCTGGAAAAAAGCTACCGCGTTAACCTCAACATGATCGGGCTGGATAACCGTCCGGCGGTGAAAAACCTGCATGAGATCCTGACCGAATGGCTGGTGTTCCGTCGCGAAACGGTAAAACGGCGTCTTAACTACCGTCTGGATCGCGTGCTGCGTCGCCTGCATATCCTGGAAGGGCTGCTGGTGGCGTTCCTCAACATCGATGAGGTGATTGAAATCATCCGGACGGAGGATGAGCCGAAGCCGGTGCTGATGTCGCGTTTTGGCATCAGTGAAACCCAGGCCGAATCGATTCTCGAACTGAAGTTACGCCACCTGGCAAAACTGGAAGAGATGAAGATCCGTGGCGAGCAGGCGGATCTGGAAAAAGAGCGCGATCAGCTGCAGGCCACGCTGGCCTCTGAGCGCAAGATGAACACCCTGCTGAAGAAAGAGCTGCAGGCTGACAGCGCCAGCTACGGCGATGAGCGTCGTTCGCCGCTGCGTGAGCGTGAAGAAGCCAAAGCCCTGAGTGAAACCGAGCTGGTGCCGTCTGAGCCGGTCACCATTGTGCTGTCGCAGATGGGCTGGGTACGCAGTGCTAAAGGGCACGATATCGATCCGGCGGGCCTGAGCTACAAAGCGGGTGACAGCTATCTGGCTGCCGCACGCGGCAAGAGCAATCAGCCGGTGGCCTTCATCGACTCCACCGGTCGCAGCTACACCCTGGACCCGACGTCGCTGCCTTCTGCACGCGGACAGGGCGAGCCGCTGACCGGCAAGCTGACGCCGCCGCCGGGCGCCGTGATTGAACAGGTGCTGATGGAAGCTGATGACCAGCGTCTGCTGATGGCCTCGGATGCGGGTTACGGTTTTATCTGCACCTTCAGCGACCTGGTGTCGCGCAACCGCGCCGGTAAAGCGCTGCTGACGCTGCCGGACAACGCCCGCGTGATGACGCCGATGGCCGTGCATCATGAAGATGACATGCTGCTGGCGATCACGCAGGCGGGACGGATGCTGATGTTCCCGGTCGGAGAGCTGCCGCAGATGTCGAAAGGCAAGGGCAACAAAATCATCTCCATTCCTTCCGCGGAAGCGGCCGCCGGTCAGGACAAACTGGCCTGG
The DNA here is from genome assembly GCF_011800325.1 of Pantoea sp. EKM101V. NCBI lineage: Bacteria > Pseudomonadati > Pseudomonadota > Gammaproteobacteria > Enterobacterales > Erwiniaceae > Pantoea > Pantoea sp. EKM101V. The sequence continues at coordinate 157,316 of NZ_JAALFP010000009.1, read as the reverse complement.
CTGATGATCCTGCCACCGGGCAGCGCGATTACGCTGCACGTCGGCAAGCGTAAAATGTTGTTGCGCAGTGAAGAGCTTCAGAAATTCCGCGCCGATCGCGGACGTCGCGGCACGCTGTTACCGCGCGGCCTGCAAAAAATTGATCGTGTTGAACTGGATGCGCCTGCGCGTCCGGCGAGCCCGGATAGCGAAGCGTAAACAACCCGGCTGACCCCGCGTCAGCCGTGGCTCAATGAGGGAACTATGCTACTGATTCTGCGTACCATTATTGTCATCATCTATTCGATTTTGATCTGTGTGTTTGGCTCTGTCTGGTGTCTTTTTTCACCGCGCGATCCGCGTCACGTCGCCACCTTTGGCCATCTGTTTGGCCGCTTATCGACGGTGTTTGGCCTGAAAGTCGAACTGCGTAAACCGGAAGGGGCGGAGAACTACGGGAATGCGATCTACATCGCGAACCATCAGAACAACTACGACATGGTCACCGCCGCCAAAATTGTGCAGCCCTCGACGGTCACGGTCGGTAAAAAGAGCCTGTTGTGGGTGCCCTTTTTTGGCCCGCTCTACTGGCTGACCGGCAACCTGCTGATTGACCGTGACGACCGTGCTAAAGCGCGCGGCACCATCGGTGAGCTGGTGGATCAGTTCAACCGCAAGCGCATCTCCATCTGGATGTTCCCGGAAGGCACGCGCAGTCGGGGCCGTGGCCTGCTGCCGTTTAAAACCGGGGCATTCCACGCTGCTGTCGCGGCGGGCGTGCCGATCATTCCGATTGTGGTCTCCAACACCCATGACAAGATCAACCTTAACCGCCTGAAAAATGGCCTGGTCATCGTTGAGATGCTGCCACCGGTTGACGTAAAGGCGTTCGAATCGGTTTCGGTGCGTAAGCTGGCTACCCACTGTCGCGAACTGATGGCCGCGAAGCTGGAAGAGCTGAACGCCGAAGTGGCCGAGCGCGAAAAAAACGGAAAAATCTGACCGGCGAGCCGTTCGCCGAACTATCCTGCATGGATGCCACACGGCGTGGCAGTGACTGCCCGCCGTCGTGAACGCAGCACAGCAAAAACAGAGCAATAAAAACAGGGTCGGCGCGTTAGCGCCACGCGTAAAGGGTCAGAAGTTTTATGTCTTTCAGCAGACGTCAGTTCATCCAGCTTTCTGCCGGAGTGGCGCTTAGCGCCGGTATCATCCCTCATGCGGCCCGTGCCGCGTCTTCTGCCAGTGGCGACACACCGCTTCCGGTTCCGCCGTTGCTGGAGTCCCGTCGCGGCCAGCCGCTGTTCCTGACGATGCAGCGCAGCCACTGGTCGTTTAATGGCGACAACAACAAAGTACCGGTCTGGGGCATCAATGGCCTCTACCTGGGGCCGACCGTCCGGGTTTACAGCGGCGATGACGTTAAGCTGATCTACAGCAACCGGCTGAATGAACCGGTCTCTATGACCGTCAGCGGCCTGCAGCTGCCAGGCGCCCTGATGGGCGGCGCGCCGCGCATGATGTCGGCTGGGGTTGACTGGGCACCGGTTCTGCCGATTCGTCAGGCCGCCTCGACCTGCTGGTATCACGCCAACACGCCAAACCGCATGGCTCCGCATATCTACAATGGACTGGCGGGCATGTGGCTGGTGGAGGATGACGTCAGCAAGCAACTGCCGTTGCCAAAGCACTACGGCGTGGATGACTTCCCGATTATTATTCAGGACAAGCGGCTCGATAACTTTGCCACGCCGGTCTACGACCCGCCGCAGGATGGCGGCTTCCTGGGCGATACGCTGCTGGTGAATGGCGTCCGCAATCCGTACGTCGAGGTGTCACGCGGCTGGGTGCGTCTGCGTCTGCTGAACGCCTCAAATGCGCGACGCTATGAGATGGTGCTCAGCGATAATCGTCCGTTTATGGTTATTGCCAGCGATCAGGGTTTTCTCTCTGCCCCGGTGGCGGTGCAGCGTCTCTCGCTGGCACCCGGTGAGCGCCGGGAGGTGCTGATAGACATGTCGCAGGGCGATGAGGTGTCGATTACGGCGGGAACGGCGGCGGGCATCATGGATCGGCTGCGTGGCTTCTTCGAGCCCTCATCGATTCTGACCTCTACCCTGATCCTGACCCTGCGGCCCACCGGTTTACTGCCGCTGGTGACCGATAACCTGCCGATGCGGCTGCTGGCCGATCAGATTCTGGATGGGGCGTCGGTTCGCACCCGCGAATTCCGTATCGGCGACACGATGCCGGGCATCAATGGCGCGCTCTGGGATATGAACCGGATTGATACCACCGCGCAGCAGGGCACCTTTGAGCGCTGGATCCTGCACGCCGACCGGCCACAGGCGCTGCATATTCAGGGCGTCATGTTCCTGATTAAAAGTGTCAATGGCGCACAGCCTATGGGCGAAGATCGTGGCTGGAAGGATACGGTGTGGGTCGATGGCAGTGTGGAACTGATGGTCAGCTTCCCGCAGAGTTCGTCAGACCATTTCCCGTTCGTCTATTACAGCCAGACGCTGGAACTGGCTGATCGTGGCACGGCCGGTCAGCTGGTGGTACAGCCTTCTGCATAACGCACAGAGTCAGGCGGGGAGACCCGCCTGACCCACGCTTTCTGCTCTGCAGCCGCAGAGCGGTCAGTGCGTTACCGGGCTTAGTTAAAAGTTTCCGGGTCCGGCCCCAGACGATTGCCGCTGTCCAGCTTCGCAATATCACTCACTTCATGCTTATCCAGACGGAAGTCGAACACCTTAAAGTTCTCTTCGATACGGGCTGGGGTTACAGATTTCGGGATCACCACCAGGCCACTGTCCAGATGCCAGCGGATAACGATCTGGGCCGGGGTCTTGCCATACTTCTTCGCCAGCGACTTGATGATCTCCTGATCGAACACCCCTTTGCCGCCCTGCGCCAGCGGACTCCAGGATTCGGTCTGAATCTGGTGCATCGCGTTCCAGGCGTGAAGGGTGCGCTGCTGCAGCATCGGGTGCAGCTCAATCTGATTGACCACCGGGGTGACACCGGTTTCATCCATCAGTCGCTTCAGATGCGCTTCATGGAAGTTGCAGACGCCGATACTTTTGGTCAGTCCCTGCTGCTGCAGCTCAATCATCTTCTTCCAGGCATCCACATAGTGATCTTTTTCCGGGCAGGGCCAGTGCATCAGGTAGAGATCGACCTGCTCCAGCTGCAGTTTCTGCAGGCTGGTTTCCATCGCCTGCTGAACGTTCTGCTGATCGTCATTCCACAGTTTGGTGGTGACAAAAATCTCTTCACGCGGCACGTCGGTTTCCTGCAGTGCCTGACCGATCGCCTCTTCATTTTTGTAGGCCGCGGCGGTGTCGATTGAGCGATAGCCGACTTCCAGCGCTTTCAGCACCGCATGACGCGCATCTTCAATGCTGGCCTGCCACACGCCGAGTCCCAGTTGCGGCATCATATTGCCATCGCGCAGTTTAATAATGGGCTGGTCTGCCATAGTTGCTCCTTTCCGTTGCGGTTAACCCATGAGATTTCACTGTGCTTAAGTCTAGCCAACAATTTTCAGCCTGCTCAGTGAAGCGCTCCGCCCGCGTTCTGAAGCCCTGCCTGATTCGGTAAAATTCTTGCCTGATTCTCCAGCCCGCTGGTGATTTGCACATCCGCGCGGCACACTGGATTTTTACCCGTAAAGGAGTCGCTATGGCGCACGATGCACTGTGTCACCGGCTGGCACAGCAGGTAGTTAACTTAATGACGCAGGGTCGCGACCGGCTCTGTCAGGTCGAAAATGTGTCGCTGATCTACGCAAATCAGTATCGTCCCCGGACGCCGATGATGTATCAGCCCGGCATTGTCATTTTGTTTCAGGGCAGCAAAACCGGCTACCTAGGCAGCACCGTCTTTCAGTATGACGCCAGCAAATATCTGATGCTCACCGTGCCGCTGCCGGCGGAGTGCGAAACCTGGGCGTCGCCGGAAACCCCGATTGCCGGGCTGTGTCTCAATGTGGACACCGCCAGCCTGCAGGATCTGCTGATCGAAATCGGCGATGACGACCAGTTTCAGCCGCAGCCGCTGACCTCCGGTATTCACTCGGCGTGGCTGACGGAGCCGATGCTCTGTGCCGCAGAACGCCTGCTTGATGTGATGACTCAGCCGCGCGAAGCGCGGGTGCTGGGACCACACATTGTGCGGGAGATTATCTATTACGTGCTGACCGGCCCGATTGGCGGCGCGCTGCTTTCACTGGTGAGCCGGCAGACCCAGTTCAGCCAGATCGCGCGTGCGCTGCGCCGGATTGAGAATCACTATGCGGATAACCTCAGCGTCGATGCACTGGCGGCAGAAGTGAACATGAGCGTTTCCGCTTTTCACCATAACTTTAAAGCGGTCACCCAGACGTCGCCGTTGCAGTACCTCAAGCGCTATCGTCTGCATCAGGCGCGGCTGCTGATGTTGCACGATGGGCTGAAAGCGAGCGCGGCGGCGGTGCGGGTTGGCTATGAAAGCCCTTCACAGTTTTCGCGGGAGTTTAAGCGCTACTTTGGCGTAACGCCGGGAGAAGAGGTGAGTCGGGTCAGGCAGACGGTCGCGGATCCGTCCGCCTGAGAGGCGGCAGATCCCGGCACCGCGTGCTGCAATCAGGCCTGTTTCTGCCGACGCTTTTTCCAGATCACCAGAATGCTGCCAAACAGGCCGACCACCAGTAACACCATCGGCAGCACCATCAGGATCGCCATCACCTGATCTTCATGACGCTTGATAAACGGCACCTGGCTGATGCCATAGCCAAAGGCGACCACAATGCCGACCCACAGCACGCCGCTGAGCCAGTTAAAGAGCTGGAAGCGACTGTTCTGCAGGCCCGCAATTCCCGCCATGGTGGGCAGAATGGTGCGGATAAAGGCGAGAAAGCGGCCGACCAGCAACGCCATCAGGCCGTGACGGTTAAACATATTCCAGGCACGCTGATGATACTGCGCGGGCAGATGCATCAGCCAGCTCTTCACCAGACGGGTATTGCCCAGCCAGCGCCCCTGCAGATAACTCAGCCAGCAGCCGAGGCTGGCGGCGGTCGTGAGGATCACCATCGTGGGGACAAAATCCATGACCCCTTTGGCCACCATCGCACCCGCCAGTAACAGCAGGCTGTCGCCCGGCAGGAAGGAGGCAGGTAACAGACCATTTTCCAGAAACAGCGTCAGAAACATCACGCCATATACCACCCATACCACATCCGGATTTGCCAGCGCGGCAAAATCCTGATGCCAGAGCGCCTGGACAATCTCGTGTAAAACACCCATTAGCGATTCCATCACGTCACAAGGAACTATTCGTCTGCATTCCGCGCGCGCAGTGACTGCACTGACGCGCTGAACGATACGGGATAAATGTTAACAACAAATCCGTTATAGCCCGGCAAACTCACTGGTCAGCCGCGACCCGGTTTATCTTCTGTTTACTTTTTTCTTTGCTCAGCGCGTCAGACGCGCAAAACCGGCCTCCAGATCGGCGATCAGGTCATCTACATGCTCCAGACCGATGTGCAGCCTGACCAGCGTACCGGTGAAATCCACGCCGCCCGCCGGACGAATCGCGGCCAGTTCTTCAGGCTGATTGGCCAGGATCAGCGATTCATAGCCGCCCCAGGAGTAAGCCATGCTGAAATGATGGAAGTGATCGAGATATTCCGCCAGCTGCGGGGCGCTCAATTTTTCCTGCAGAATGAATGAGAAGAGGCCGCTGCTGCCGTTAAAGTCGCGCTGCCAGAACGTATGGCCTTTGCTCTGCGCCAGCGCAGGATGGTTGACGCGGGCCACCTCGGGCCGTGCTGCCAGCCACTCCGCGACCTGCAGGGCGCTCTCTTCATGCTGACGCAGACGGGTGCCCAGAGTGCGCAGGCCGCGGCTCGCCATATAGGCGGTATCGGCATCGACCATCTGGCCCATCAGATAGGAGTTTTCGCGCAGCTGATCGATGCAGCGCGCATTGGCGACCGCCGTGCCGATCATCGCATCGCTGTGTCCAATCAGATATTTGGTGCCAGCCTGAATCGAGATATCGACGCCGTGCGCCAGCGCATCAAACAGGATACCGGCTGCCCAGGTGTTATCGAGCATGATGATCGCCTCGGGCGCGATGGCGCGGACCGCCGCCACAATCGCCGGAATATCCTGCACTTCCATGGTAATTGAGGCGGGGGACTCCAGAAATACGACGCGGGTGTTGGGCTGGACCAGCGCACCGATTTCGCTGCCGATGCAGTGATCGAACCAGCTGGTCGAGACATTCATCTTCGCCAGAATTCTGGTGCAGAAATCCTGCGTCGGTTCATAGACCGCGCCGCTCATCAGGAGATGGTCGCCCGCTTCGACGAAGGCCAGGATCGCATTCGCCACCGCTGCCGCACCGCAGGGGTAGAGCACGCAGCCCGCGCCGCCTTCCAGCTCCGTCATCGCATCCTGCAGCGCGAAGTGCGTCAGGGTGCCACGACGGCCATAAAAGAGTTCACCTTTTGCCCGTCCTGCGGTCGCGCGTTTTTTCTCCGCGACCGTATCAAAAACCAGCGAGGAAGCGCGCTGAATCACGCTGTTCACCGAACCCTGGGTATAACGCTTGCTGCGTCCTGCACTGACGAGCGTGGTATCAATTTTTCTGGTGGTCATGAGTCGCCCTTGCCGCTTCTGACTAAGCTCTCACGTTACCACGAAACGGCCAGCAGGGTTGAGACTCAATGGCGATTATCAGAACAGAGAGCAGGATAAAAAGCGGGTTGAAAGCCGCGCGGGTCACGGCAAAGCGGGCGGTCAGAGTTTGTAAATAGTAATGAGAACTACTATCAATTCGCCATTATTTTGCTATTATTCGCGCTTGTCCCGCATTCCTGTATATGAAGTTGGAGAAGCAGCGTGGTAGCCAGTGATTTGATGCAAACGGACCTCTCCGTTTGGGGCATGTATCAGCATGCCGATATCGTGGTAAAGGTGGTCATGATTGGCCTGTTGTTGGCCTCCGTAGTGACCTGGGCGATATTCTTTGGCAAATATGCCGAACTCAGCGCCGCGAAGCGCCGCCTGAAGCGCGAGCAGCTGGCGTTGGGCGAAGCGCGCAGTCTGAATGACGCCGCCCGCATTGCCCAGTCGTTTACCGATCACAGTCACAGCGTCGTACTGCTGAACGATGCGCAGAATGAACTGACGCTGTCGGCGGGTGTGGAAGATACTAACGGCATTAAAGATCGCACCAGCTTCCGCCTGGAGCGCCGCGTTGCTGCGTTCAGCCGCCACGCCGGACGCGGAAATGGCTTCCTCGCGACCATCGGTTCTGTCGCGCCCTTTATCGGTCTGTTCGGCACCGTCTGGGGCATCATGAACAGCTTTATCGGTATCGCCAAAACCCAGACCACCAATCTGGCGGTAGTGGCGCCGGGTATCGCCGAAGCGCTGCTGGCGACCGCGATTGGCCTGGTCGCGGCGATCCCGGCGGTGGTGATCTACAACGTCTTTGCGCGCATGATCGCCAACTACAAAGCCTCGCTGGGTGATGTCGCTGCGCAGGTGATGCTGCTGCAGAGCCGTGACATCGACCTGGGCACCGTGGCGGCTGAGGTTCCGCGTCCTGCAGCGGCTCAGAAACTGCGCTTAGGGTAAGTTCTTATGGCAATGCGATTAAACGACGATCTGCAAACCGATGGTGAAATGCATGAGATCAACGTGACGCCGTTTATCGACGTCATGCTGGTGCTGCTGATCATCTTTATGGTGGCCGCGCCACTGGCCACGGTCGACGTGCGCGTCAATCTGCCCGCCTCTACAAGCGCGCCGCAGCCGCGTCCGGAAAAACCGGTTTACCTGTCGATTAAAGCGGATAAGCAGCTTTACGTCGGTAACGACGCGGTGACGCCGGACTCACTGGTGAATGTGCTGACCAGCCAGACCCAGGGCAACAAAGAGACCACCATTTTCTTCCAGGCCGACAAGTCGGTCGATTATGAAACGCTGATGAGCGTGATGGATAAGCTGCGCACGGCGGGCTACCTGAAAATTGGTCTGATGGGTATGGAAACCGTGAAGAAATAGCGGGTTATCCGGCACGACAAAGAGGCGACTGAGGCAGTCGCCTTTTTTTATGGCCCTCTGCTGACCAGATGATATCTGGCTGATCCGCCGTGACACCGATCACTTATGCTGGCTGGCCTGTATTGTTAATTTGTTGTTACTTATGTACATAGAATTGTAAAGTGCAATGGTGAGCCAGGTCACATTATTCTCGCGGCAGGCAGGCTAAAACGGCTAAAAAACAACAGGAAGCCGTTATGAGTCACGCCCCGTCTTTACAAAAGCCCCCGAAAAGCGCCGCCCGAACCATCTTCAACGTCACCAGTGGTAACTTCCTGGAGATGTACGATTTCATGGTCTTTGGCTACTACGCCACGGCCATTGCTAAAACCTTCTTCCCCGGCGATGACCCGTTCGCTTCCCTGATGCTGACCCTGATGACCTTTGGCGCAGGCTTTCTGATGCGCCCGCTGGGGGCGATTATTCTGGGCGCGTACATCGACCATCATGGTCGCCGCAAAGGCCTGCTGCTGACGCTGGGCCTGATGGCGATTGGCACCCTGACTATCGCGCTGGTGCCGGGTTACGCCACGCTGGGCGCTGCGGCGCCGATTCTGATCCTGCTGGGACGTCTGCTGCAGGGCTTCTCCGCGGGCGTTGAGCTGGGGGGCGTGTCGGTCTACCTGGCCGAAGTGGCGCCGAAAGGGCGCAAAGGCTTTTTCGTCAGCTGGCAGTCGGGCAGTCAGCAGATTGCGGTGATCTTCGCCGCCCTGCTGGGTCTGATGCTGAACCATCTGCTGGCGAAAGAGGCGGTGACGGAGTGGGGCTGGCGTATCCCGTTTGTAGTGGGCTGTCTGATTGTGCCGTTCCTGTTTTATATCCGCCGCACGCTGGAAGAGACTGAAGCGTTCAGCAAACGCAAGCATCATCCGCGCATGACGGAGATCATGCGCTCGGTCGCCAGCAACTGGGCGCTGGTGCTGGCGGGGATGCTGATGGTGGTCACTACCACGGTGATGTTCTACATGATCACCGCCTTTACCCCGACCTTTGGCAAAACCGTGCTGATGATGAGTGATAAGCAGGCGTTCATGGTGACGCTCTGCGTCGGCGTCTCCAATCTCTTCTGGCTGCCGCTGATGGGCGCGCTGTCGGACCGCATCGGGCGTCGTCCGCTGCTGATCGCCTGTACCCTGCTGATGATTGTCACCACCTGGCCGGTGCTGCACTGGCTGGTCGGTTCAGCCAGCTTCGCCCATCTGCTGGAAGCCGAGCTGTGGCTGTCGTTTCTCTATGCCAGCTACAACGGGGCGATGGTGGTCTATCTGGCAGAGATCATGCCTGCTGAGGTGCGCGCGGCCGGTTTCTCCATGGCGTATAGCCTGGCGACGGCGCTGTTTGGCGGCTTTACCCCTGCCATCTCCAGCTACCTGATCCACGCCACCGGCGACAAGGCGATGCCGGGCGTCTGGCTGACCTTTGCGGCCATCTGCGGGCTGATCGGCACCCTGCTGATTGGCCGGATGGTGAAGCAGTATCAGCTGCGCCACAGCGGTACGCCGGTCAGCGCCTCGCTCTAAAAGGCTAAATCGACCACCACGCTGTCGCTGTAGTTTCCGGCGGGCGGCGTGGCTTGCGTCGTCAGGATGCGCGCGGTGTAGTTAAAGCCGCGCGTCAGTCCATCCGCAGAGACTGCGGTCGAGGTCGTGCTGCTCCAGCGCTCCGTCCCTGAGGGTCCCCAGCGATTGCTGGTCGTGCCTTTGTAGATCTCATAGCTCAGACGATTCGTTCCGCTCGCCATATTCCTCACGCTGCTCACCGGATAGCTGCCGTTACTCAGTCCGACCGTATAGGTGCTGCCCTTGCTGCACAGCACATTGATGGTCTGCGACACCGCAGAGAAGCTGCCGACCAGCGGCGCGCTGCCGAAGCTGATGTTGGGCGAGGTAATGGTGGTGCAGTCATTGGTGAGCGTAGCGGTCACGGTTATCGGGATCACGCCACTGCCGTTCTGTTCGCTTAAGCAGACGTTTCCCACGCTGACACTGGTACAGACGCGATACGTCACGGCCATGTTCAGCGTCACCTGGTAGGTGCCGGCGGCCACCACCTGACCGGGAACGGTGCGCAGGTAAACCGGGATAGCGAAGTTGAGGCTGCCCAGTAACCCCGCCAGATTGACCAGCGTCTGTGACCCATAGACGTAGGCCGCGCCGCCAATCGTCAGTTCACTGGCGCAGGCGCTGTCGGTGCAGAGCCGCACCGGCACATTATCGCTGCCGGTGTCACCGCTGCGTTTCAGGGTGCCGCGCGTGCCGCTGACATTCGTCGCGCCGGTCAGCTGAAACGTAATCTGGTTATTACCCAGCAGCGAGAGCGCGCTGCCCGAGCCACAGTTGACGTTGGCGTTGGTGGTGGTGGCGTTCACGGTGGTATTCGCCACAAATGTCGTGAGGGAGCCGAAGCTGGCGGTGGAGGCGGGAAGGGTACAGGCAGCATAACCCAGCGACGGCAGACAGAGCAGCAGGCCCGCAGGCATCAGCCATTTCAGCAGAATTTTTATCATGGTCGCGCTCCGGAAGAGAAAGTATCAGCGGGCGTGGCGGCGCTGCCCGTGGCCGGTGCAGGCAGCGGACAGGTCAGCGGGCCATAGGTTTTCAGCGCCTGCGGCTGACCGCTGGCGATGTGCAGTTCGGTTTCACAGCGGCGGCCGTCGGGCGTGACCACCGCGATCGGATTGCTGACCGTCAGCGCCTCCATCCAGACAATCCCATCCCAGCCCACATACTCTGTAGGATGATCGGGCCGCACGACCTGGCTTGAGACCGGCAGTGGCTGGCCCTGCGCATCGATCAGAATCACGCTGGCCGATCGCAGCTTCTCTACCGGGAAGTTGAGCAGATAGCCACTCTGACGCCGGACGGCAACGCGCTGCTCAACCTGTGGCGTGGTCATATCGGCGGGCAGATCCAGGGTGTCGATATCATATTTAGCCGGGTAGTAGCTGCTGATGGTGGGCACCAGCAGATAGCCCTGCTGGTTGGTTCGTCCCATCGACTGATTCTCGTAGCGGACGTTGACGTCGGGGTAGCGGGTTTTCACCAGCACAAAGGCGTCGTTGATGGCGTTGGCGGCAAAGACGCTGTTGTCCATCAGCACCAGCGCGCCGGAGAGATCGGCCCACTGCGTGAGGTTGTCGTCGTCGCCATAAAAGCCTCCCGAGGCGTCAACCTGGTTGTTGCGGTAGCGCAGGCTGCCCTGACGGTAATCGCCGCTGTCACCGCTCTGATTCGCCCAGGAGGCATCCCAGGCGAATCCGCCGTCGCTGGGCATGGCGCGTGAGGCGTAGACGCGCTGGCTGTTGCGGCCGCGCCGGTCGCGTTCGGTGCTGATCGCGGCACTGCCCTGTTCACCAAAGGGGATCACCAGCGAGATCGCGCCGGTCCAGCTCTTCTCCTGCTGATCGCGGCTGGCGGAGACGTAGAGGCTGCTGTTGCCCCACAGGTTTTTACTCCAGGAGAGATTCCACAGGCGGGTGCGGTCGCCCTGACCGCCGGTAATATCGATAAAGGCGGCGCCGACGCTGCCAAAACGGTTCAGTGAGACGCTGGCGCTGTACTGCGCACTGCGGCGCGACAGCGCGAAGCGGCTATCTGCCTGACTTCCGGCACGGCTGCCGACCAGCGCCAGGTTGCCAAAGTCGCGGCTGCGCCGGGTCTGCTGCGTGCCGAAATTGAACCAGCGGTTGTTGTACTGATAGCCCCAGCTGTATTGCCCGCCGCGCTCGCCATCCAGCTGACTCTGCGCCACCGCGCCGTTTACCACCCCCCAGCTGCCGACGCGCAGCTGGCCGCCCAGCCCGCCCATTGCCAGGTTTTCGCTGCCTTCGGCCTGGCTCTCCAGCGTCAGCCAGTCGGTCATGCCATAACGATACGCGCCGCTGGCGGCGGCCTGTCCGTAATCGAAATTTTTAATGCCGTAGTTCTCGCGGATCGCCCCGGCGGAAAAGGCGTAATCCGACAGTCCCGCTTTCAGCAGGTTACTGGAGACGTAAAAGGGCATGGTCGTGGTGACGCGTCGGCCTGTTGCATCGGTGGTGGTGATCACTGCATCACCCGCGCCGTTGACGAACGGGACATTGGTCAGCGACCAGGGGCCAGGCTGCACGTTCGCCTGGCTGGAGCGATAGCCATTAATAAACAGATCCACGGTGGAGGGGACGGCGGCCTGGCCGGAAAAGGCAGGCAGCGGGTAGGTGACCAGATCGGGCCGGATGCTGAAGTCGCGACCGATGCGGATGCCGCCGAGCCGCACGCTGCTGCCCCAGGCGAGCGAGTCGCTGACCAGATCCCCGACCCGCCAGCTCACCGCCGCATTTTCATCTTCGTTGCTCCACCAGGTGTCGTAGCGGATGTAGCCATCATCCTGATAAGAGGAACTGCCTTCCAGCTGCTGCTGCCAGACGCCGTTGCTGGAGAGGTGCCCGGCCTCCCCGAACAGCCGCAGCTCATTCCAGGCGGAGAGGCGGGTGCCGCTGTTGTCGGTGCGGCTGGCGTAAAGATCGTAGTTAAGCAGCGCGCCGCTGCTGGTCCGTCCCGGATAGCGCGGCCCGTTTTTCGCCTCGCCGATCACCTGGCCGGGCAGCCACTCTGGCGGCACGGTCAGCAGCAGCCGCTGCCGCGCAGCATCATAGTCCACCCTGACCAGAGGCAGGCTGCTGACATCGACCTGCGGCTGCTGGCCCAGCTTTTCCCGCGGCAGACCGGCACGCTGCAGATCGCCGCTGCGCAGCCAGAAGTGACCGTCGCGCTGCTCTGCCGGTACGATATTGCCCTCTGCCTGCTGATTCACCACCAGCTCCAGCATATATTGCTGCCCGCTGTCGCGGGACTGCAGGCTCGGCGGCGGTGGCAGGGAGGAGTAAGTCTCCGCCAGCACGCTATCCGGCGAGCAGGCGTAGCAGAGGCTGGCAACCGCCAGCGCACAGGGATGAAGCGGGTAGCGTCTCATTCAGCACTTACTTCTGAGCCGCGCTGCGCCACGGGCGCTTGTTGACCTCAGCACTCAGCTCGCCGCTGACCGGGGAGGTGAGCGGCCAGCGATGCATGCTGTCTGCCAGCACATAGCCATACAATCCTTCCCCCAGCTGGCGACCGCCAATCGTGACATTGCTCAGCCGGGCGTGGCCGCTGCCGCTGTTAGTCAGCTGAAGCCAGCGCTTGCCGCCGTCGCTGACCTGCTGCCAGCGCAACTCCGGCCGGGCGCTGTCGGTGTTCAGCCCGGTGCCATAGACAAACAATGGCACGGAATAGCGCATCTGAAACGTCAGCCCGGCCTGATTCTCACCGGGATTGCGCGGCGCCGGGATCTCATCCAGCACCACCCGATAGGCCAGCTCCTTACCGGCCGCAGGCGGCGTCTGTTTAATCAGCCTGACCAGCTGCTTCTGGCCCGGCTCCATCCGCACCATCGGCGGGCTGGCTACCACCTGCTGCTGGGTCTGATACTGCTCCTGGCCGCTGACCTGCTGCCAGCTGAAGACGCGGATCTGCATCAGCGTGGTGCTGTTACCGCGATTTTCCAGCCAGAGTTCGCTGGCTTTCTCGTCAGGATTAATGGCGGGATCGATGGGCCAGATCATCACCGAGTTAGCGGCGAAGGCCGGAGAGAGCAGGGTGGGGCTCAGCAGCAGCAGAGCGCACAGTGACTTCATAATCATATCCTTGTTTTTTATCGCCTCACCAGCTCAGGGTGACGGTCAGCGTGTCGGTATAAACGCCGGCGCGCGCGGTGCCGGGAAGTTGCAGCTGGCCATAGATCGGCAGCGTAATGTTTCCGGCATTGCTGTAGCTCAGCGGCACGGCCTGGTTGACCGGGATCACCGTGGTGCGGCTGGCATTGCTAAAGAGCGTATAGGGAACGGTATTGCTGAAATTGGGCAGCTTCAGGTTGCGGGTGGTGGTGTAGTTATTGCCCTGATTGATGCTCATGCTCAGCGTGGTGCCGGGTGTGCAGGCGAGATTGATGGTCGTGCTCTGCAGAAAGCTGGCGTTGACGGTCGCTGTCGCCACGCCAGACTGCGTGCCGAAATTGAGCGTGCCGAAAACGCCGGTATTGGTACCCGATATCACGCAGCCTGCCACAATCGATGCGGAGACCTGGAAGGTGCTGGTGGGCAGCCCCCAGGCGCTGACGCTCCCTGTCAGCAGAGGCAAAGCTCGTGCGATCATCAGGCAGGATCGCCAGAGAACCACCCTCATTGACCTGCGGCTGCAGTTAATAATTCACGGCGACGTTAATGGTATCGGTGTAGGTTCCGGCCGGAATCAGCGGGTTAAAGCCGCCGCCGACCACCCGGCCATAGATGGCGTAGTTGGTGCCCAGCGTCGGATCGTTGGTGCCGCTGGCGGCAATCGGCGTATTGTTGGCGATCGCGGTAGTGAAGGAGGCATCGCTGTAGAGGGTATAGGCGATGCCCTGCGCATTGTCCGATCCCAGCAGCAAATAGCGCGGTGACGCAGAGGCGGTGCCATAGATGGTTGCTGGCGCCGCGTTGCTGCTGGTCACCACCACGTTATAGTCCTGACCGGTGGTGCAGCGCACGTAGATGCCGTTACCGGCGGCGCCCACCAGGGTGGCGTTCAGCGTATCAAAGGTGGCGGCGCTGCTACCAAAGTTCAGCGTACCGAAGTTAACGCCTGCCGTGGCGGACTGACCGTTGACCAGGCAACCGGTGGTCAGCGTGAGGGTGGCATTGATGGTCCCGGAGGTGGTTGCCGCCTGGGTTAAGGTCGGAAGTGACAGCATTAATCCCGCAGCAGCACACAGAAAAAGCTTGAGTTTCATAATATTTCCTTACGGATTATCAGGAGTCAGTGCTTTTTCACCTGGTATTAATTAACGATTCGGCCCAAAAATAAGAAATAAATGAAGCAGTGCCCGCAACGGGGCTGTCTTAAGAAAAATCTCAGACTTAAGGGTGCTGATTTATATCAGTTTTACTTACTATAGAACAGTTAACGCGTCTGGCGAAGTGCTCCTGATTATTTTTCACTAATCTAATAGTCACTTCAGCCGATAACCCAGTAATAGCAAGGCGTGTAAGCGTAACGGGAAAGCAGAAATCCCTGTTTTTTTCCTCGCGTGCAGGCTTTCCGCTTCGGTAATATGTTGCTGTATCAATCAGACATAATAACGATTTACCGGCTCGCTTAGCGGATGCGGGAACAGGATGCTGCACATCGTTCTCCTGCGCTGGCGGGCGGGTTTTGCCGGAAATAATCCCTGGCGAAATACCGGCATTAAATAACTTTTTCCCCCGCGGGGGTTTTCAGATGACTTATCAGACTTTACACAGCACCCGTTCAGCACGGGTGGTGAGGAGTGGCACATGCTGCAGATCACCTGGGATAACGTCCTGATCGGCATTTCGCTGATCGTGGCGTTTATTGCCTCTTTTACAGCCCTGGATACCGCCGGACGGGTGGCGGTCTCCCAGGGCTGGCCTGCCCGATTCTGGCTGCTGGTCGGCGGCACCGCCATGGGAATTGGCATCTGGGCCATGCACTTTATCGGCATGCTGGCGATGATGATGCCGATGACGATGCGCTATGACGTGCCGCTGACGGCAGGCTCGCTGCTGGTGGCGATTCTGGCCGCCATGCTGGCTTTCGGACAGACGGTGGGAGGCGTACATCTCACCCGTTTCCGGCTGCTGCGCGGCAGTCTGATCCTGGGCGCGGGGGTAGTGGTCATGCACTATCTCGGCATGTCTGCGCTGCTGATTGAACCGGGGCCAGACTGGAATCCTCTGCTGGTCGCCCTCTCTGTGCTGATCGCCTTTGTGGCCTCTGCGCTGGCGTTGTGGCTGGCGTTTCATCTGCGCCAGGGGGAGCAGCATCTGCTGCTGATGCGCAGCCTGGCCTCCCTGGTGATGGGGATCGCCATCGCCGGTATGCACTACGTGGGCATGGCCGCGGCACGGTTCAGCCCGAGCAGCACCATGCAGCCGCATGGCCTCAGCAATCCGGGGCTGGCGGTATGGGTAACGCTGATTACCCTGCTTATTCTGAGCGTCACGCTGCTGAGTTCCATGCTGGACGCTCAGCTGCGCGCGGCACGGCTGGCGGCGCGGCTCAATCGCGCCAACCAGGAGCTGCGCCAGCTGGCGATGCACGACAACCTGACCGCGCTGCCGAACCGGCTCATGCTGGAGCAGCAGCTCGATCTGGCGATTAAACAGGCGATGCTGCAGGAGAGCCGCTTTGCCGTGTTCTATATGGATCTGGATGGCTTCAAAGCGGTGAATGACACCTGGGGACATCACGTCGGTGACCGCCTGCTGGTCGCGGTCGCGGAGCGGCTGCGCAGCCAGCTCACGACCACGATGCTGCTGGTGCGTCTGGGCGGCGATGAGTTTGTGCTGATGGCAGAGGCGCTGGATATCACGCCGGCTCGTCAGCTGGCGCAAAAGCTGGTTAAGGTGATCAGCACCCCCTTTGAACTTGACCGCTATGTGCTGCACGTATCACTCAGCGCCGGCATTGCAATCTTTCCGCTGCACGGACGAAACCGGCATGAGCTGCTGTTTAATGCGGATGCGGCGATGTATCACACCAAACACAACGGGCGCAATGGCTGGTGCCTGTTTGAACCGGCGATGAGCGATGCGACTCAGCATCAGCTGGAGCTGGCGAACGATCTGTGGGAGGCGATAGAGCGTCAGCAGATGCGCCTGTTCTATCAGCCCAAATTCAGTTCCGGCGGCACCCTGTTACTGGGGTTCGAGGCGCTGCTGCGCTGGCAGCATCCGCTGCGCGGGTTACTGACGCCGGAGCTGTTTCTGCCGCGCGCCGAAAAGACCGGCCAGATCGTCGCGCTTGGCAACTGGGTGATCGAGGAGACCTGCCGCCAGCTGAGAAGCTGGCACAATCAGGGCCACAGTGACTGGACGGTGTCGGTGAACCTCTCCGCCCTGCAGTTTCATCAGCGCGATCTGCTGACCACGCTGACCCGGACGCTGGCGCACTTCCAGCTGCCAGCCAGCGCGCTGATGCTGGAGATCACCGAAACGATAGCCATGCGTGACCCGCTGTTCAGCCAGCAGCGCATCCGCGAACTGCAGCAGGCGGGTATCAGCGTCGCCATTGATAATTTTGGCATCGGCTATGCCAACCTGCTGCATCTCAAAGATCTGGATGCCTGCGAACTCAAAATCGACCGCAGCTTTATCAACTGCCTGCGGCCCGGCAGTGAAGATGCAACGGTGGTCAGCGCCATGCTGACGCTGGCGCAGAGTCTCAACCTGCGGATGGTGGCGGAAGGGGTGGAAACCGAAGAGCAGCAGCATTTACTCACCAGCTTAGGCTTTGATGCCCTGCAGGGGTATCTGCTGGGTAAACCGACCCCGGCGGATCGGGTTGACGCGTTCCGTTTCGCCTCACGGCGGCAGCCGGTGGCGTCACTCTCGGGCTGAACGTCATGATAGTTTTCAGCAATCAGAGTAAGTGAAAGCACGCAGCCTGCGCGGCTCATTAACCGCCGGGCGGTGCCGATAACAAAAAGAACACTCTCCTCTGTCTAACCACAAGCACGGCTTTTCGCGGGAATGCACTATGTTAGTGACCTCATACGACTCTTTTATTGTTATCGTCTCGATTCTGGTCGCGATGCTGGCTTCGTTTACCGCGCTGGATATGGCAGGGCGGGTGGTGCATTCGACCGGCAAAGTCGCGCTGGTCTGGCTGTTCGGCGGCGGTTTTTCCATGGGGATCGGCATCTGGGCGATGCACTTTATCGGCATGCTGTCGATGAACATGGATATGGTGATGAGCTACAACGCCTCACTGACCGCGCTCTCTGCCGCCATCGCGGTGTGTGCGTCGATATTTGCGCTGTGGCTGGTCTGCCATAGCGATCTGCCCTGGCCGCGGCTGGCGGGCGGCGCGCTGATCCTCGGCAGCGGCGTGGTGGCGATGCACTACACCGGCATGGCGGCCCTGATGTTCTCGCCCGGTATCGTCTGGCAGTGGGGCTGGGTGGGACTGTCGGTAGTCATCGCCCTGGCAGCCTCTGGCGCGGCGCTGTGGCTCGCCTTTAACCTGCGCGAAGGGCAGACCAGCCGGGTCACGCTGCTGCGGATTGGCGCCGCAGTGGTGATGGGGTTTGCCATTGCAGGCATGCACTATACCGGCATGATGGCCGCCGAGTTTCCCGCGCACAGTCATTCGGTGGGGCAGGGCGTCAACAGCAACTGGCTGGCGATTCTGGTCACCGTGGTCACCCTCTCTATCCTGGGGATTACCCTGCTGGTCTCTATGCTGGATGCGCGGATGCAGGCGCGCACCTCGATTCTCGCCAGCTCTCTGGCGGAGGCGAATCGCGAGCTGGCCCAGCTGGCGCTGCACGATAACCTGACGCGGCTGCCAAACCGCATCCTGCTGGAAGATCGGCTGGAGCAGGCGATCAACAAAGCGAACCGTGAACAGACGCAGTTCGCCCTGATGTTTATGGATCTGGATGGCTTCAAGGCGGTTAACGACGCCTTTGGTCACCATATTGGTGACAGTCTGCTGGTTGGCGTAACCGAGAGAATGAGTCAGCAGATGACCGGCTACTACACGCTGGCGCGGCTTGGCGGCGATGAGTTCGTGCTGCTGGTGGAGATTGACGATCCCAATGATGCCGCGGCCGTCGCCGATAAGCTGGTCAAAGCGGTGGATCGTCCGTTTGATATCTCCCGCTATGAACTGGTGGTTTCCCTGAGTCTCGGAATTGCCGTCTATCCCGGCGACGGAGTGGATGAGCGGGAGCTGATGTTCAATGCGGATGCGGCGATGTACCACACCAAAAATAATGGCCGCAACGGCTATACCTTCTTTCAGCCCTCCATGAATATTCAGGCACAGAGTCAGCTACAGCTGAATAACGATCTCTGGCAGGCGCTGGATAATGATGAGCTGCGCCTCTTCTACCAGCCAAAATTCTGCGCCCCGCGTGGTCCGATCCTCGGTTTTGAGGCGCTGCTGCGCTGGCAGCATCCGCAGCACGGCCTGCTGTCGCCCGACAAATTCCTGCCGATGGCGGAAAAGACCGGGATGATTGTTAATATCGGCAACTGGGTAATTCAGGAAGCCTGCCGCCAGCTGCGCCAGTGGCATCTGCAGGGGCACCCGCACTGGTCGGTGGCGGTTAACCTCTCGGCGTTGCAGTTTGAGCAGTCGAATCTGGTGGAGACGGTGGTTGAGGCGCTGGCAAAACATCAGATTCCGGCCGAGCTGCTGACCCTGGAGGTGACAGAAACCACCGCGATGCGCGACCCCGATGAGAGCGTGCGTATCCTGACCGAGCTGACCCGGCTGGGCGTGAAAGCCTCGATTGATGATTTCGGCACCGGCTACTCGAGCCTGCTCTATCTGAAGCGATTACCGGCCAGCGAACTGAAGATCGACCGGGCCTTTGTGAACGAGCTGCAGCATCAGAAAGAGGATGCCACCATCGTGTCGGCCATCGTGGCGCTGGCGCAGTCGCTGCAACTCAAAGTGGTGGCTGAAGGGGTAGAAACTGCCGAACAGCAGGCGTTTCTGACCAGCCTGGGCTGCAATACGCTGCAGGGCTATCTGCTGGGTAAGCCGGTTCCGCCGGAGCGGGTGCCGGAGCTGACCGACTTTGTCGCGGCAGAAACTGAAGAAACGGTGGCCAGCACGGGCCTGATTGCGGATGGCGATCGGCCGCTGACGCCCGAGGTGGCAGCGGTCTGACGCGCGCGTCGGGGCTGAAAAAGCGTCCCGTGCGCGTTGCGTCAGTGCAACGGGGCTGTTTAAGCGGTTCATGCCGCCTGTCATTGGCCGCCGCGCGTGGTAAAGTCACGCGGTCAGACAAGGAGAGATGAGCCGTGGCGAAATACCAGCGATTGATGGATGAGATTCAGCAGCAGATAGAGGCCGGCATCTGGCTGCCGGGCACACGCTTACCCTCGTTGCGCCAGCAGGTGGCGCAGCAGGGCGTCAGCCTGATGACGGTGCTGCACGCCTATGAGCTGCTGGAGAGCCAGGGCTGGATCGTCTCCCGTCCCCAGTCGGGATACTACGTCGCGCCCCGCGCGCTGGCACCCGCGCCCATGAGCGTGGCGATCAGCGAGCAGGTGGATATCAACGACTTTGTGTTTGATGTGCTGCAGGCAACGCGCGATCCGGCGATAGTGCCGTTTGGCTCCGCCTTTCCCGACCCCGCGCTGTTTCCGCAGCGTCAGCTGATGCGCTCGCTGGCGAATGTCTCCCATCACCTCACGCCAACCGATGCGCTGCATAACCTGCCGCCCGGTAACGCCACGCTGCGACAGCTGCTGGCGCAGCGCTATGCGCGTCAGGGCATCACGCTGTCACCGGATGAAATTGTCATCACCAGCGGGGCGCTGGAGGCGCTGAACCTCAGCCTGCAATCCCTCACCGAGCCGGGCGATTACGTGGTGATTGAGCATCCCGGTTTTTATGGCGCGCTGCAGGCGATTGAGCGGCTCAAGCTGAAAGCGCTGGCGATCCCGGTGGATGCAAAACAGGGCATCGATCTCGTCCAGCTGGAGGAGGCGCTGCAGCGCTGGCCGGTAAAAGCCTGCTGGCTGATGACCACCCTGCAGAACCCGCTCAGCGTCACCCTGACCCCGGAACGCAAGCAGCAACTGGTGGCGCTGCTGGCGCGCTATCAGGTGCCGATGATTGAAGATGATGTCTATGCCGAACTCTGGACAGGCGATGTCGCGCCGCTGCCGGCCAAAGCCTGGGATCGTCAGGGCAACGTGCTGCACTGTGGGTCATTTTCAAAATCGCTGGTGGCGGGATTTCGCGTTGGCTGGGTGGCGGCGGGACAGCATGCGCAGCGTATTCAGCGGCTGCAACTGATGAGCACGCTCTCGACCAGCGCGCCCATGCAGCTGGCGCTGGCGGATTTTCTGGCGACACGGCGTTATGACACCCACCTGAAGCGCCTGCGGCAGATCCTGGCGAAGCGGCAACAGATGGTGCGCCAGGCGCTCCTGAAGGTGCTGCCACCCCAGGCCACGCTCAGCGAGGCGCTCGGCGGTTATTTTCTCTGGGTGACGCTGCCGGAACGGATCAATACCACCCGGCTTTATCAGCGCGCGCTGGCGCAGGGGATCAGTATTGCACCGGGACAGTTATTTTCGGCAGGCGAGCAGTTCAGTCACTGCTTCAGGCTGAATACCGCCTGGCCGTGGGACAGCCGGGCCGAGGCGGCAATCGAAACGCTGGGTCGGTTAATGGCGGAAAGCGGGGCAGATTAAACCCGCGCCGCTTCCTGATGGCCCCAGGTCAGGTAGTAGACATCATAAAAATCAACTTCGCCTTTTTGCGACAGCAGACGCTGGATGCCGCTCTTCACCCGTTCCGGCGTCTCGGGCAGCGACAGAATCCGTGACACGGCCTGCTCGCGCACCGGCTGAACGTAATACCACTCGCCGTTGTAGCAGACGCGCAGATCGAGGGCGTCGATATCCTCAAAGCGATATTTCGGGTTGATGTCCATCAGCATCAGCAGGCTCATCACCAGGACAAAGATGGTCGCAAACCAGAAGGCGGGCCAGCCAAGCATCTCGGTAGTGAAAATCAGCGCAACGCACAGGCCATAGCACAGGTACATCACCGCCCAGAGGCCGGGATGGTTTTTCAGAAACGAGAGGCTGAAGCGCGGCAAATTGTCGCGACGTTCTTCGCGGTTAAGCGTGGCAATCTCGTCAATCAGGATTTGTTTAATAGCGTCCATTGGTTACCTCTCTGTGATCTGCTAGCGATTAGAACAGATAACAGTCAAGGATATCAGAAACAGATCTGTGCGATTTTTATATAACAGTTGAACCGTGACCGGCGTCCTGCTCCGGGCGGCCTGACATTTTGCAACATTTTACCGCAGTCAGAACCGCTTCCCGTGGTGGTGCAGGGCGGGTAACACCCTGTAGTTAACGCCGCATTTGGCTTTAGTCAGCAATATCAGTCAATTATCTCAATTCTGTCGCCTGGCGCACATTGCATTGTGGCGCAGGTTTGCCACACTGATAAAAAAAGCGGAGAACCTGCATGCGTACCCCATCCTCCAGTCTGTTATTGATGATGTCTTTTGCCGCCGGCACCTTTTCGGCCGGGGCGTCTGACAATCCTCAGCACCTGATGCTCGCCATTCCGTCGGGCGGCGTGCCGAATAACCCGTTACCTCTGATTATCTGGCCACGCGTGGTGCCGGAAGAGGAGGAGATCGCCGCATGGTTTGAGAAAACCTTCGAAGAAAACGGCTGGCCACCCGCCTGGCGCTATCCGATTTTCCCTTACACCCACTACCACCCCAACACCCATGAGCTGCTGGGTGTGGCTGAAGGCTGGGCGGAAGTGCTGTTTGGCGGTGACAGCGGCCGGATGGTGACGCTGCGCGCCGGCGATGCGGTGCTGATCCCGGCAGGCGTCGGCCACCGGCAGGTCAGCGCCAGTGAAGACTTTATGGTGGTCGGTGCCTATCCACGCGGCATGTCGCCCGAGACACTGCGCGATGAGCCAGCGAAACTGAAAATGGCGCAGGAGCAGGTGAAAAAAGTGCCTCTGCCGACCCAGGATCCCTTTACCGGAAAAGAGGGGGCACTGACAGAAATCTGGCAGCCGATTGCCGCCATGCAGCCGCAGCCATAAGGGAAGTTGCTTCAGACACGCTGCTGAATAACGACGCGCGAGCCCGTCTCGCGCTTTTACCCCTCTTCCCGCAACCCCGCTCTGCGCCTTAGCCACGCGCGCTCGCCCCGATCGCGACACCATTGAACATTTGCTCACCGCTGCCGATAACTCCCCTGTTAAGATTAGTTATTCTTCTTAATACACTTGTCTTCACAGCCCATTTCCGCTGTAGTCTCCGCAGATGTATTAAGAACATTCCTAAGCCATGACCAGGCTACCGAGCAGCAGGCAAATAACAATGGATAATAACTCTGATGTCATCTATCGCATGCTGGTACAAAGCGTGATCGACTACGCGATCGCCATGCTCAAACCGGACGGAACCGTCGCCAGCTGGAATGAAGGCGGGCTGAACGTTCTGGGTTACAGGCCAGAAGAAATTATTGGCCAGCATGCCGCCGTGTTTTACAACGAAGAGGATCGTCGTCGCGGTCTGCCGCAGCGGGAACTCGATATTGCCGCCACCGTGGGACGTTATGATTACGAAGGCTGGCGCTGCCGTAAAGATGGCAGCACCTTCTGGGCGCATGTGGTGATCTATCCTATCCGCAATGATGTGGCGCAGCTGGTGGGCTTCGCTGTGGTCTGCCGCGACTGTACCCGGCAGCAGGAGCAGCAGCGCAAAGAGCGGGAACAGGAGGCGCGCTTCCGTCTGCTGGTAGAGGGCGTCACCGATTACGCCATCTATATGCTGGATATCGACGGCAACGTCGTGAACTGGAACGCCGGCGCCCAGCGCGCCAAAGGCTATGTAGCCGAAGAGATTGTCGGCCAGCATTTTTCCCGCTTTTACAGCGCGCAGGATCGTCTGAATCACGTTCCCAGCCAGAACCTGCAGATCGCCTATCGCACCGGCCGGTTTGAAGATGAGGGCTGGCGCTACCGCAAAGATGGCAGCGCCTTTTGGGCGCATGTGGTGATCGATACGATCCGTGACGATCAGGGTAAGCTGCTGGGTTACGCCAAGATCACTCGCGACTGTACCGAACAGCAGCGCGTACGCAATGAGCAGCGCGAGCAGGAGCGACGCTTCCGGCTGCTGGTGGAGGGCGTCACGGATTACGCCATCTATATGCTGGATATCGACGGCGTGGTGGTGAACTGGAACGCCGGTGCCGAGCGCGCCAAAGGTTACCGGGCGGAAGAGGTCGTGGGTCAGCACTTCTCGCTGTTTTACAGCGCTCAGGAACGGCTGAACAGAACGCCGGAAGCCAACCTCGGCATTGCGCTGAAGACCGGTCGCTTCGAAGATGAGGGGTGGCGCTACCGCAAAGATGGCAGCGCCTTCTGGGCGCATGTGGTGATCGACGCGATCCACGACGATGACGGCAAGCTGATCGGCTTCGCCAAGATCACCCGCGACCGGACGGAACGCCGTGAGCAGGAGCAGCAGGTGCTGCGCGCCCGTGATCTGGCGGAAGCCCAGAGTACCCAGAAAACGGCGCTCTCCCGTTTTCTCGATAACATCATCGCCAACATCCCCTCCTGCGTGATTGTCGAAGATGCCATTACCCGTGAGATTCTGCTGGTCAATGACCGTACCCAGCAGCTGTTTGGCCTGTCGAAATCGCTGATCGTCAACAAACGGCCGCACGAGTGCATGTCGCCTGAGTTAAGCGACTATTTCAACAATCTGGCGGATGTGGCGCTGCGCAGCGAGGGGATGCATGAGCGTGAACAGCTGCTGATGACCGCCAGCGGTGAGCGCATTCTGCACACCCGCGCCACCGCGATTAATGGTCAGGATGCACGGCGAAACTATCTGATGCTGCTGGTGGAAGATGTGACCGACCAGCGCGCCGCAGATGCCCGTATTCACCACATGGCGCACCATGACAACCTCACCAGCCTGCCGAACCGTCTCCTGTTCCGCCAGCGCCTGAGTGAAGCGCTGCGCAACGCGGGTCAGACGCCGCGTCAGACCGCCGCGCTCTGCCTGGATCTGGATAATTTCAAGAATGTGAACGATGCGCTGGGCCACCAGATTGGCGATGAGCTGCTGCGCAGTGTGGCGAAGCGGCTGCGCAACGTGCTGCGCGATCAGGATACCCTGGCGCGTATCGGCGGCGATGAGTTCGCCATCGTGCTGCCGTCGGTTGCCAGCGGTGACGAGGCGAGCGTGGTCGCGCAGCGGCTGATCGAGGCCATTCGTCCGCCGGTCAACATCGAAGGTCATAACCTCTCGGTCGGGCTCAGCGTCGGTATTGCGCTCAGCACTACCATCACCAACACGCCGGAACAGCTGCTGCGCTGTGCCGACATGGCGCTGTATGAGGCCAAACGCAACGGCCGTAACCGCTTTGAGCACTTCACGCTGGAGATGGACGACGTGGCACGCAGCCGCCGCCTGATTGAAAATGACCTGCGCGATGCGATCAGCGGCGGGCATCTGCGGCTCTACTACCAGCCCATCACCAATGGCGACCACCACACCATTATTGGCTATGAAGCGCTGATGCGCTGGCATCATCCGATTCGTGGCCTGATCATGCCCAACGACTTCATTCCGATTGCGGAAGAGACCGGCCTGATTCATATGCTGGGCGCGTTTGCGCTCTATGAAGCCTGTCGCGAAGCGGCGAGCTGGGAAGGCAACCAGTCGGTGTCGGTTAACCTCTCACCGCTGCAGTTTAAAAACAGCTCGCTGGTGCCGGTGGTGGAGGGCGCACTGCAGGAGTCCGGGCTGGATCCGGCGCGGCTGGAGGTGGAGATCACCGAATCGGTGCTGCTGGATGATTCGCTGGGGAATATCCGTACCCTGCAGAATCTCAAGGCGC
Organism: Pantoea sp. EKM101V; assembly: GCF_011800325.1. Taxonomy (NCBI): domain Bacteria; kingdom Pseudomonadati; phylum Pseudomonadota; class Gammaproteobacteria; order Enterobacterales; family Erwiniaceae; genus Pantoea; species Pantoea sp. EKM101V. The sequence continues at coordinate 131,786 of NZ_JAALFP010000009.1, read as the reverse complement.
TGGGCGTGCAGATTGCGCTGGATGATTTTGGTACCGGCTATTCGTCGCTGAGCTATCTGCGATCTTTCCCGTTCGACAAAATCAAAATCGACAAATCCTTTATTAACGACATGGGGGACAGCCGTGAGGCGCTGGCGATTATCCGGGCCATTACCGGCATGAGTCGCAGTCTGGATATCCAGATCACCGCCGAGGGGGTGGAGAGCGATGAGCAGTTTATGAAGCTGCGCGATGAGGGCTGTACGCTGTTCCAGGGCTTCCTGTTCGGGCGTCCTCAGCCGTCGGAACTGCGGCTGAAAACGCTGGGTCAGTCGTAAAGGCCATGCTGCTGAACCGGCGCATGGCTGAGGTTATCGCGGATGCGGCGCACCGATTCGCGCACCACCAGCCGGCCATTCAGCAGCAGGGTGCCGGCCGGGGTGGCAGGATTGAGTCGCATCTCCTGCAGCACTTTCACGGCGGCGGCCCCCAGCTCATCACGCGGCACCTGCACTGAGGTCAGGGGAATATCGTGGATGGCGGCCAGGTTAAAGCCATCCATGCTCATGACCGAAATATCCTGCGGCACCCGCAGGCCCGCCTGCTCCAGCGCGCTGACCGCACCTGCGGCAATGTAATCACCGCTGGCCAGAATGGCGGTCGGGCGCAGCACGTCCGGGCAGTGGCGCAGATATTCACCGAGCCGTTCCGCCGCTTCATTGCTGCTGAAGCTGTTCAGCGTCAGCAGATGCTGACGGCTGTCGAAGCGCAGATTCATCGCATGCCAGGCGTCACGCACCCCCTGCAGCCGCTGCTCCATGGTGTAGCGGCGCAGGCAGTGCAGCGACAGGATCTGCCGGTGCCCCTGCTCAAACAGGTAGCGGGCTGAAAACTCCCCAATCAGCTGATGATCCGGCGAAACCGAAGGCAGCCGCATACGGCGATCGCGGGCGTTAATCAGCACGCAGGGTTTGTTCATCTCCGCCGCCAGTTGATGAATGTGCTCATCATCAATGCCGATCAGGATTGCCGCTTCGGTCTGCTGCATCTTGTCGATAAACAGCGCCGCGTCACTCTCCACCTCTTCCAGCGGAGAGTAGCGCAGCCGCACCTCGTGCGGCTCCACTGCCTGACTGATCCCCTGAATCACTTTGTAGTAGAAGATGTCACTGCGCACGTCGAAGGCACGCGGCGGCGCGAAGACCATCAGATTATTCAGCAGCAGGCGACCGCTGTGCAGGTTATCCAGCACACCCTGCTGCTGCGCCACGGCCAGCACCTTGTCGCGGGTGGCGGGGCGGGTGTTGGCTTTGCCCGCCAGTACCCGTGACACCGTGCTGATCGAAACGCCGCTCAGCGCCGCAATTTCGCTTACTTTCAGCCTTTGTTTCATTCTGTGATCGCCTTCAAATCTGCCAGTGAAAAATTTTTCATAACCTGCTGAATCGCGTCAGATGGGCGTTTCAGTGTCATTTCCTGCCGGTAATCAGCCTACCATGAAAAGAGTTGCAAAAAAGAGGCTGTACCCACGTTTCGCACTTTTCTAAGTTCGCTAAAAGGACACGCGGTACGCCAGCAGGCGGTGTGATTTATCAATGGAAATCAGGAGTGGCACTATGAGCCTCGAATCGACAACCAAACCCGTCAGTGCTTCACGCACGGTGCGCGTGATTAAAAATTTACGCTGGTGGATGCTGGGGATGTTCCTGCTGGGTGTGACCGTTAACTACATCACCCGCAACTCACTCGGCATTCTGGCACCGGAACTCAAAACCAGCCTCAACATGAGTACCGAACAGTACTCCTGGGTGGTGGCGGCGTTCCAGCTGGCCTACACCCTGTTTCAGCCGGTCTGCGGCTGGCTGATCGATGTGATTGGCCTGAAAATGGGCTTCCTGATCTGTGCGCTGGTCTGGTCGGTCACCTGTCTGCTGCACGCGGGGGCCGGAAGCTGGCTGCATCTGGCGTTGCTGCGCTTTGTCATGGGGGCGTCTGAAGCGGCCGCCACGCCAGCTAACGCCAAAGCGATTGGTGACTGGTTCCCGAAAAAAGAGCGGCCGGTGGCAGCAGGCTGGGCGGGCGTCGGCTTCTCCATCGGGGCGATGCTGGCACCGCCCATTATCTACGTTTCCCACATCAACTTTGGCTGGCAGGGCGCCTTCCTGCTGACAGGCAGCCTGGGGCTGCTGTGGGTGCTCTTCTGGTGGTGGGGCTATCACGCTCCGCAGAGCCATCCGCGCCTTTCTGCTGAGGAGCGCGACTTTATCAATCAGGACAACGAAGCCATCGGCGAGAAGCTGCCGTTCTTCAAAGCGCTGAAAGTGATTGGTAAAGAGAAGAAGTTTTACGGTATTGCGATTCCGGCCTTTCTGGCTGAACCCGCCTGGGCGGTGCTGAGCTTCTGGGTGCCGCTCTACCTCGCCAATGAGCGCGGCATGGATCTGAAGCAGATCGTGATGTTTGCCTGGCTGCCCTTCCTGGCGGCTGACCTTGGCAGCGTCGCCAGCGGTTATCTCACCCGCATTTATGTGCGCTGGTTCGGTTTTACCCGCGTCAACTCGATTGTCGCCAGTTCGGTGACGGGCGCGCTGTTAATGGTTTCGCTGGCGCTGATGACGCTGGTGAAAGATCCCCTGCTGGCTATCGCGCTCATCTCCATCGGTGGCTTCGGGCATCAGGTCATCTCCTGCATGCTCAGTGCGCTGGTGGTGGAGCGTTTCGATCGCCGTCAGATGGCGACGGTCAACGGTATGCGCGGCTCCTGCGCCTGGATTGCCAGCTTTATCTTCTCGCTGATTATCGGCGTCACCGCCGACACCATCGGCTTTAATCCGCTGTTTGTGGCGATGGGCTTTTTTGACCTGATTGGTGCCGTTTTCCTGGTGATGCTGATCGCCGATCGACGCCAGCGCCCGGCTAACCCATAAGGATATCGTGATGAAAACCCTGAAGAACTGGACGCTGCATCAGCAGGCCGACCACTTTGTTGAACTCAAGGTCGAAGAGCGGCATCACCTGCGGCTTTACGTGCTGGAGGAGAAGCTGATGCGCGTTCTGCTGAAGCGCGATGGCGAGCTGGCGCTGGACCGCACCTGGAGCATTGCGCCGGTTACGGATGTGCCCTGGCAGGGACGGGATCGTGAGGCGCTGGACGGCTTTACGCTGCCGCCCTTTCAGGTTGAGCACGATGCTCAGCAGCTGCGCCTCAGCACGTCACGGCTGCGGGTTACGGTGCATCAGCCGCTCTGCCTGAGCTGGGAGCAGTTTGATGGTGAGAACTGGCAGCCGCTGACCGCCGACCGTCACACCGGCGCCTATCTGCTCAACGCGCACGGGGATGGGGTGGAGCACTATCAGCGTCGTCAGCCCCAGGATCGGGTTTACGGTCTGGGCGAGAAGAGCGGCGACCTGAACCGCGTCAACCGGCGCTTTGAGATGCGCAATTTGGACGCGATGGGCTACAACGCCGCCAGCACCGACCCGCTCTATAAACATATTCCGTTTACCCTGACGCAGCGCGATGGCGTCAGCTTCGGTTTGTTTTATGACAACCTCAGCAGCAGCTGGCTGGATCTCGGTAACGAACTGGATAACTACCATCTGCCTTACCGCCGCTACCGCGCTGAGGCGGGCGACCTTGATTACTATATGATGCTGGGCCCGACGCTGCTCGACGTCACCAAAGCCTTTGTCCGCCTGACCGGACGGACACTGTTTCAGCCGAAGTGGAGCCTGGGCTACAGCGGCTCGACCATGCACTACACCGACGCGCCGGATGCGCAGCAGCAACTGCAATCCTTTATCCGTCTGTGTCACGAGCATGAGATTCCCTGCGACTCGTTCCAGCTCTCTTCCGGCTATACCTCGATCAATAACAAGCGCTACGTGTTCCACTGGAACTATGACAAAGTCCCGAATCCCGACGGCCTGAGCGCGGCGTTTCACGATGCCGGGATGAAGCTGGCGGCTAACATCAAGCCCTGTCTGTTGCAGGATCATCCGCGCTATCAGGAGGTGGCGGACCGGGGGCTGTTTATTCGGGACTCTGAGCAGGATCGCCCTGAGCGCTCGGTGTTCTGGGATGATGAGGGTTCGCACCTCGATTTTACCCATCCGGAGGCGGTGCGCTGGTGGCAGGAGAACGTCACCCGACAGCTGCTGGAAAAGGGTATCGACGCCACCTGGAACGACAATAACGAATATGAGGTGTGGGATGGCGAAGCACGCTGTCACGGCTTTGGTCAGCCGATCGCTATCAAGCATATCCGGCCGGTAATGCCGCTGCTGATGATGCGCGCCTCCATGGAAGCGCAGCAGCAGTTCGCCCCGAACAAGCGTCCCTATCTCATTTCGCGTTCCGGCTGCGCCGGGATGCAGCGTTACGTACAGACCTGGAGCGGGGATAACCGTACCAGCTGGCAAACCCTGCGCTATAACATCCGCATGGGGCTGGGCATGAGCCTGTCGGGGCTGTTCAACGTCGGACACGATGTCGGGGGATTCTCGGGCGATAAGCCCGATGCCGAGCTGTTTGTGCGCTGGGTTCAGAATGGCGTGATGCATCCGCGCTTTACCATTCACTCATGGAATGACGACCACACGGTGAACGAACCCTGGATGTACCCGGAGGTGACGCCGATGATCCGCGAGGCGATCCGGCTGCGCTATCGTCTGATGCCTTATCTCTACACGCTGGCCTGGCTGGCCAGTTCGGAAGATGAGCCGATGCTGCGTCCGACCTTCCTCGACCACGAGCAGGACCCGCGAACCTATGAGGAGTGTGATGATTTTATGCTGGGTCGCGATCTGCTGGTCGCCAGCGTGGTGGAGCAGGGCGCGCGCAGCCGTCAGGTCTATCTGCCCCGTCATGCCGGTGGCTGGTATGACTGGCACAGTGGCAGGGCGTTTGCGGGCGGCGAGACGATCACACTGGATGCGCCGCTCGATCGGCTGCCTTTGCTGGTGCGGGCCGGTGCGGTCATTCCGCTGGGTGAGTGTGAAAGCACGACCGATGCGCGGCGCGACACGGTGCGGCAGTGGCAGATATGGCCTGCACCTGAAGGGGTAACGACGCAGGGACAAACCTTTGACGATGATGGTGAGAGTCACGGCTGGCAGCAGGGGAACGCCCTGTGGCTCAGCTGGACGTTGTGCAGCAGCGCCACGCGCATCGATCTGACGGTGGAAAAACGCGGTGATTATCAGCCTGCCTGGCGGGAGATCGCGCTGTTACTGCCTGCGGGTGAAGATCGTGAGCTGTGGGTGAATGGCGAGAAAGCGGCGAGTTACCGGCTGCAGTAGCTGTGTTGAGGTGGCAAAGCCGAATCAATCAGTTTCCGGACAGCAACGCTTAAGTTCAGCTGGCAGGGAACAGGGTCAGAGGAGGAAAGCGTCCCGCGCCAGGGATGGCGCGGGCCGAGCGTGCCAGGGATGGCGGCTTTTGCGTCTTTCCGATCTGACCCTGTTCCCTGTGAAAGCACGATCTCACAGCGACCCGGTCTTCTGACTTCGTGGTCCCGACAGAGATTACTCTGCGTGGTTCTCGGTGCTCATGCGGCCCAGATCTTTGTCGACCAGGAAGAGACCGTTGCCGCTGTTGCTGACCAGCGCCAGTTTATCCAGCACGGTTTTGAACAGCTTCTCTTCTTCGTGCTGCTCGGCAACATACCACTGCAGGAAGTTGAAGGTGGAGTAATCCTGTGAGGTCATGGCGGCATGTGCCAGCTCATTGATTTTACGGGTGATAAGCTGCTCGTGCTCCAGCGCCTGCTCCAGGATCTCATTCAATGAATTGAAGGAAACCGGCGGTGCCGCGATGGTTCCCAGTACCGGCATTGCGCCGGTGTCGCTCAGGTAATCAAACAGACGCTGCATGTGCTGCATCTCTTCACGTGAGTGCATTTTCAGGAAGGACGCGGCGCCTTCAAAGCCTTTGTCACAGCACCAGGCACTCATTTGCAGATAAAGATTGGCAGAGAAAAATTCCAGGTTCAGCTGGTCGTTTAAACGTCCAGTCATTTCAGCAGTCAGCATGGCCGAGTCCTTTTTACGAAGATGTTAATTAAACAGGCAGATGCGGCGAATTATGCATCAGACATGTTAGTAATGTGAAGCCTTTTTCGCAAAACAGGGCAATTCATCTGTTTGATTTAAATAGAATTATTCAGCAATTTGAATGCGACCAATTCTCATTTTGTATTACAGGTTATCGGCCTGAAAACAGAGGGGATGGCACCACGCTAGTGCACCTGTAGAGCATCCTGCTGGTGCAATCGCCCTGATGGCGGCATACGAGCGCGGCTACCGTATATGGCCAGCAGGCACGCATCCGCAGCGGAAACAAAATAAATTTCCGTGCCGTCGCGCATATCGCGGGGATGAGAGAGCCGGAGAGGCGAAACAGGGCAGGAATAAAGGCTGACTGCGTCAGCACTGGCATAAATCCTGCTTAGAACTAAGTTCCATATATTGAAACTTGCCCCGACAGGGAACAGGGGCAGGTCAGGTGATCAGGAGAAAATCATGTCAGATGAAACCCGCGTTACACCGATGAAAATGACGGCGACCCGAGGCAGTTATGTCGCGTTAATTTTTGCCATTCTGTTTTTTTCCGGGCTCTTTTATAACGTCGACGGCCTGAAATGGCTTGGCGCGTTTGATTTCACCACGCTGGGCGGCAGTTTTGGCACCATGAAAGATCCCGCCAGCAACACCTTTCTCGGCGCAGGCGGGCTGAGTGCCAAAGCCGGCTTCCTGTTCGCCCTGTCGCTGACACCTACCGTCATGCTGGCGCTGGGCGTGCTGGAGATCTTTACCCACTACGGTGCGATTCGGGCGGCGCACCGGCTGCTGACGCCCTTACTCAGACCCCTGATGGGGCTGCCGGGGCATTGCGGGCTGGCACTCATCACCGACCTGCAAAGCACCGACGCGGGTGCTGCGTTAACGAAAGAGATGGCCGATCAGAAGCAGATTGGTAAGAAAGAGGTGGTGGTCATGAGCGCCTGGCAATATTCCGGGGCCGGGTTAATCAATAACTACTTCGCCATCGGTTCCGCACTCTTTGCCTCAATGACGCTGCCGATCATCATTCCGCTGTTAGTCATGTTCGCGCTGAAATTTGTCGGTGCGGCCATCACGCGCGCTGTGCTAAACAGTGTCTATAAGAAGGATTTTATCGATGGAAAATAAAAGCGTTACTGCCAGCAGCAATCCGTTTGACGTATTTGTTACCGGCGCACGGAAAGGTTTTCATATCGCCATCCACAACCTGATGCCGAATGTGGTGATGGCCTATGTGCTGGCGGAGGTGCTGAATCTGCTGGGCATCATGCAGTTCCTTGGCCATGTTTTTGCGCCTGTGATGGGGCTGTTCGGCTTGCCGGGTGAAGCGATCACGGTGCTGCTGACGGCCTGGCTCTCGTCGTCGGCGGGAACCGGTGTGGCGGTCAGCCTGCTGACCAAAGGGGTGCTGACCGGGGCAGATATCACCATCCTGGCGCCGGCGATTTTTCTGATGGGATCGCAACTGCAATATATGGGACGGCTGCTGGGTGTGGCCGATGTACCCAAAAAATACTGGCCGCTGCTGATGCTGGTAAGCATCATCAACGCGCTGATCGCCATGTCTGTTATGCGTCTGTTTATTCAGGAGTAACATTTTGACTAAGGTACTGGAGCATTATCACACGCTGCATGAAATCCCGGAGCTCGGTTTTCAGGAGTTCAAAACCTCGGCCTATATCGCTGACCAGCTGGAGAAAGCGGGCCTGAAGGTGACGCGCAACATTAACAACACCACCGGTATCGTGGCGGAGATTGACAGCGGTGTCCCGGGGCCGGTGCTGGCCCTGCGGGCGGATATGGATGCACTGGGACACGTGATCGACGGTGTCCCCTGCGCGCGGCACACCTGCGGTCACGATGGTCACTCGTCGGTGGTGCTGACGGCGGCCGCGGCTCTGCTGCAGGAGGGCACAGTGAAACGTGGCCGGCTGAAAATCCTGTTTCAGCCCGCCGAGGAGCTGGGCGCCGGTGCGCTGTCGATGATCGAGGGAGGCGCGCTGGATGATGTAGAGATGATTCTGGGCTTCCATCTGCGTCCGCTGGAGGAGTGCGTCGTGGGGCAGGCGGTGCCAGCGGTGCTTTACTCCGCCTGCAGCACGCTGGAAGCGACAATTAAAGGCCAGCCTGCCCATGCGGCGCGTCCGCATCTGGGCGTGAATGCGCTCGATGCCGCCGTTCAGGCGGTGCAGGCAGTCAACGCCCTGCATCTCTCTCCCGGCCTGACCTGGAGCGTTAAAGCAACCCGTTTCCTGTGTGATGCCGGGGTAACAAACTCGGTGCCGGATGAAGCCCGTGTGGTGTGGGATCTGCGCTCTCAGGAGAATGGACCGATGACCCAGCTCAAAGAGCAGGTCATGCGCGCCATTACCCACAGCGTGGCGGCGCTGGGGGCCAGCGCCGAGGTCCGGGTGCTGAAAGAGATGCCTGCGGCCGAGATCGATGATGAAGCTACGGCGGTGATCCGCGCCGCTATCGTTGAGGTACTGGGCGAAGCGGGTGCACTGCCAGCCCGCACGACGCCAGGCAGCGAGGACTTTTTCTACTATCCGGTGAAGCGTCCGGGAGTGAAAGCGGGATTCTGGGGGCTGGGTACTAACCTGACGCCAGGGCTGCACCATCCCGATATGCGATTTGACCTCAACTCGCTGGAGATCGGCGTGCAGATCTTCAAAGCCTGCGTCAGAAAGGTGCTGGGATAACAAAAACAGGGCGGGCGCGGGTCAGCCCCGCCCTGAGCCACTCTTCACCGCGCTATCTCCGCTAAATCCTGCCCCTTCCCCTGTAGGCCGCGCGCGCAAAATATTGTATGCTATGCCGCCTTAAAGCTGACCAGGTAACCGGAATTCACGCCAATGTAACTTCGCGCTGACCCGCCAACGATAAAAGATCGTTCTGGCACCGTTTACCCGCCGGTAAGGTTCTGCCGGCCACCGTGATTTATCAGCAGCGCCTGTGACCCGCGCTGCTCCATTGAGAAGAATTCATGTCTAATCCCTTTTTAGAAGAGGTGGCACGCCGCCGCACCTTCGCGATCATTTCGCATCCGGATGCCGGTAAAACCACGATTACCGAAAAAGTGCTGCTGTTCGGACAGGCTATCCAGACTGCCGGTACGGTTAAAGGCCGCGGCTCTAACCAGCACGCTAAGTCGGACTGGATGGAGATGGAGAAACAGCGTGGTATCTCCATTACGACCTCGGTGATGCAGTTCCCTTACCGTGACAGCCTGGTGAACCTGCTGGATACCCCAGGTCACGAAGATTTCTCGGAAGACACCTACCGCACCCTGACCGCCGTGGACTGCTGTCTGATGGTGATCGATGCCGCGAAAGGCGTCGAGGATCGTACCCGTAAGCTGATGGAAGTCACCCGTCTGCGCGATACGCCGATCCTGACCTTTATGAACAAACTTGACCGTGACATCCGCGATCCGATGGAGCTGCTGGATGAGGTGGAAAGCGAGCTGAAAATCGCCTGCGCACCGATCACCTGGCCGATTGGCTGCGGCAAGCTGTTCAAAGGGGTTTATCATCTCTACAAAGATGAGACCTATCTCTACCAGTCCGGTAAAGGGCACACCATTCAGGACGTGCGCATCGTGAAGGGGCTGAATAACCCGGAACTCGACAGCGCCGTCGGTGAAGATCTGGCGACGCAGCTGCGTGAAGAGCTGGAGCTGGTGCAGGGTGCCTCGCACGAGTTTGAGCAGGAAGCGTTCCTGAGCGGCGAACTCTCGCCGGTCTTCTTCGGTACCGCGCTGGGTAACTTTGGCGTGGATCATATGCTGGATGGCCTGGTCTCCTGGGCGCCGCGTCCGATGCCACGTCAGACCGACACCCGCACTGTCGAAGCACAGGAAGAGAAGTTCACCGGCTTTGTCTTTAAGATCCAGGCAAACATGGACCCGAAACACCGTGACCGCGTCGCCTTTATGCGTGTGGTGTCCGGGAAGTATGAAAAGGGGATGAAGCTGCGTCAGGTGCGCACCGGCAAAGATGTGATGATCTCCGATGCGCTGACCTTCATGGCGGGCGACCGTTCCCATGTGGAAGAAGCCTATCCTGGCGACATCATCGGCCTGCATAACCACGGCACCATTCAGATCGGCGACACCTTTACTCAGGGTGAAAATATGAAGTTCACCGGGATTCCGAACTTCGCGCCAGAACTGTTCCGCCGTATCCGTCTGCGCGATCCGCTGAAGCAGAAACAGCTGCTGAAAGGGCTGGTTCAGCTGTCGGAAGAGGGCGCGGTGCAGGTGTTCCGCCCGGTGCACAATAACGATCTGATCGTGGGTGCGGTCGGGGTGCTGCAGTTCGACGTGGTCGTCGCACGTCTGAAGAGCGAATATAACGTCGAAGCGATCTACGAAGCGATCAACGTCTCTACGGCGCGCTGGGTTGAGTGCGACGACGTGAAAAAGTTTGATGACTTCCAGCGTAAAAACGAAGTTAACCTGGCGCTCGATGGCGGCGATAATCTGACCTATATCGCGCCTACCATGGTCAACCTCAATATTACCCAGGAACGTTATCCGGACGTTCGTTTCCGCAAAACGCGCGAGCACTGATCGCGCTGTTTCCGGGCCATTCCAGCAGGGAATGGCCCTGTTTTCCCCGCTACAGACTCCTCCTAAAAACCCTGTTTTTCTGCTGTTTTAACGTGCGATCAACCAGTTAGCCAGGCAAATCACAAAATGCCGACTATGATTATTCTATCGGACGGCGAAAGAGACTTCTCTTGTCCTTACGTCCTGTAACGCAGCGGCACCTGTGCTGCTGTTTCGCCCACAGTTTTGGGTGAGTTAACTGATAGAAGGAAGATATCGATGAACAAGACTAAGATTGCTAAAACCCTGATGGCCGCCATGATTGGCTCAGCACTGATCAGCGGCAGCGCCCTGGCTGACGAATCACTTTCTCAGAAAGCGTCTCAGACTGCCGACAGCGCGGGTTCGAAAATCGATAGTTCTATGAAAAAAGTCGATGGTTATATGGATGACAGCGGCATCACCGCCAAAGCCAAAGCGGCACTGGTGGATGACGACGCCATTAAAAGCACGGATATCTCGGTAAAAACGCATCAGGGCGTCGTGACCTTAAGCGGTTTCGTCACCTCACAGGATCAGGCTGAAAAGGCTGTGGCTGTGGTGCAGAAAATCGAAGGTGTTAAATCCGTCAGCGACAAACTACACGTCAGAGACAGCAAAACCACTTCTGTGAAAGGTTATGCGGGCGATGCCGCAACGACCAGCGAAATTAAAGCTAAGCTATTAGCGGATGACATTGTTCCGTCGCGCAACGTTAAAGTTGAAACCACCGACGGCGTTGTTCAGCTTTCAGGGCATGTGGCGAGTAAAGCACAGTCAGACCGTGCTGAAAGCATCGCTAAAGCCATTGAAGGCGTGAAAAGCGTTAAGAATGACCTGACGGTTAAATCTTAATGGCTGCAGTGCGGTCACGGTTGTGGCCGCACGAATAAAAGAGACCCATCCGGGGATGAAATAAGCAGTTCGAATTTAAATAGGGTAAGGAGAGGCTTATGTTTCGTTGGGGCATTATTTTTCTGGTGATCGCACTGATTGCTGCAGCGTTAGGTTTTGGCGGTTTAGCGGGTACAGCAGCATGGGCAGCTAAAGTTGTCTTCGTTGTTGGTATTATCCTGTTCCTCATCAGCCTGTTTACCGGCCGTAAAAAGCTTTAGCCGATGAGTCCTGCAGTGTAATGCAACGCAAAGCATAGAGCGGAGACCAGTCATCGTCAGCGACAGACGTGAAGAGAGGGACACCTTCATATCGCGACGGTGGTCAGCCTGCCTGGCAGGTTTACCGGTTAAAGGAATAGAGGACTGGTTCTCCGGAATGCTGCCGCTGCAAGCGGATTGCTCCCCCAGCCTGCCCGGAGCCCTTCTGAGGTTCGCACAGTGGGTATACGCATTCCTGTCACGCTTGGTGCCATTGAACCTCTGGCACTGATCCCCTTTAAATCGCAGAAGATTGCCCTGGTGTGTGAAGGTGGCGGTCAGCGCGGTATTTTCACCGCCGGTGTCCTGGATGAATTTCAGCGCGCCCGATTTAACCCGTTTCAGCTGATGCTTGGCACCTCTGCCGGCGCACAAAATCTCTCTGCCTATGTTTGTGGTCAGCCCGGCTATGCCCGGCGCGTCATTACCCGATATACCACCAGCAAACTCTTTTTCGATCCGCTGCGCTTTGTGCGCGGGGGAAATCTTATCGATCTCGACTGGCTGATTGAGATTACCCGCAGTGAGTTTCCGCTGGCGATGAGCAGTGCAGAGCAGATGTTCTCCAGCGGCCGCGAATTTTATATGTGCGCCTGCCGCAGTGACGATTACACCCCGGGCTACTTTACGCCCACTGCCGACAACTGGCTGGATCTGATCAAAGCCTCCAGCGCTATCCCCGGCTTTTACCGGCTGGGGGTCAATCTGGAGGGGATCAGCTATCTCGACGGCGGCATCAGCGATGCCATTCCGGTGCGTGAGGCGGCCCGTCGCGGGGCTGACACCATCGTGGTGATCCGCACCGTGCCGTCGCAGATGTTCTACACGCCGAAATGGTTCAGGCGGATGGAGCGCTGGCTCAGCACCGGCGCGTTGCAGCCAATGGTGAATGTGGTCAACCGGCACGAGCAGAGCTATCGGGAAATTCAGCAGTTCATTGAGAATCCCCCCGATGATTTGCGTATCATCGAAATCTTTCCGCCGCATGCGCTGGCCAGCAGTGCGCTTGGCAGTCGCATCAGCTCACTGAATCAGGATTATCATCTGGGACGGCGCTGCGGCCGCTATTTCCTCGCGACGCTGGGGCAGTGGCTGAGCGATGCGGAACCGCTGACCTCGCCGCGCATCGTCACGCCCGCTGCCCCGGTGGCGAACGCGCCCGATACCCGCCAGATTATCACACCATCGCTGGCGGATAACGATGAGCATTACGACAAAGGATCGCTGGCATGAAGTTTATCGACACGCACTGCCACTTCGACTTTCCGCCGTTTGAGGGGGATGTTCCCGCCAGCCTGGCGCGCGCCGCTGAGGCGGGCGTGGAGAAGATCATCGTTCCGGCGATTGATGCCAGCCGCTTTGAGCGGGTCTCTGCGCTGGCCGCGGCGCATCCGGCCTTATATGCCGCGCTGGGGCTGCATCCGATCGTGATTGAAGCGCATCAGGACTCCCATCTCGACCAGCTTGAAACGCTGCTGCAACAGCGACCGCGTAAGCTGGTGGCGATCGGCGAGATCGGGCTGGATCTCTATCGCGACGATCCGCAGTTTGATAAGCAGCAGCGCTTTCTTGAGGCGCAGCTTAAGCTGGCGAAAACCTATCAGCTGCCGGTGATCCTGCATTCACGGCGCACGCATGACAAACTCGCGCAGATCCTGCGTCGTCACGATCTGCCACGCCGTGGCGTGGTGCATGGTTTTGCTGGCAGCCTGCAGCAGGCGCAGGCTTTTATCCGGCTGGGCTATGCGATTGGCGTTGGCGGCACCATCACCTATGAGCGCGCCAGCAAAACCCGTCAGACCGTGGCGCAGCTGCCACTCTCTTCGCTGCTGCTGGAAACCGATGCCCCTGATATGCCGCTGCAGGGCTTTCAGGGCCAGCCCAACCGTCCTGAACAGGCGCGTCGGGTGTGGGAGGTGCTCTGCAGCCTGCGTGACGAGTCACCTGAAGAAATTGCCGATGCCCTGTGGCACAACAGCCAGCAGCTGTTCCGGCTCGATCCCGCCTTTCCGGCGCTGCGCCCATAAATGTGATAATAGTAACATCGCATCGCCTGACGTATAATGGCCATTAATCCGCGTTATCTGCGATTTTTGTCACAGCCTGCGTGGTAATATTGCACCAATTTCTTATTTCTATGTGACTGCTGGCACATATCAGGCCGCTTCAGAGTGTTATTATTGTAACATTCCGCCGGCGAGCCGGTGGGTTGCACCCCGATTCTTTGGAGAGCCTCATGACCGATATCAAACACCTCGCCCTGCGCGCCCTGAAACTGATGGATTTGACTACCCTGAATGAGGACGACACCGATGCAAAAGTGATCGCCCTGTGCCATCAGGCCAAATCCCCGGCAGGCAACACCGCCGCAATCTGCATCTATCCGCGTTTTATTCCGATTGCGCGTAAAACGCTGCGCGAGCAGGGCACGCCGGAGATTCGTATCGCCACGGTGACGAACTTCCCGCACGGCAATGATGACATCGACATTGCGCTGGCCGAGACCCGTGCCGCAATCGCCTACGGTGCCGATGAAGTGGATGTGGTGTTCCCCTATCGCGCGCTGATCGCCGGGAACAGTCAGGTCGGCTTCGATCTGGTCAAAGCCTGTAAAACGGCCTGTGCGGAAGCGAATGTGCTGCTGAAAGTGATCATCGAAACCGGTGAGCTGAAGCAGGAAGCGCTGATTCGTCAGGCGTCAGAAATCGCCATCGACGCCGGTGCCGACTTTATCAAAACCTCTACCGGCAAAGTGCCGGTCAACGCGACGCCCGAAGTGGCGCAGATCATGATGAATGTGATCCGGGATAAAGGCGTCAGTGAGCAGGTTGGCTTTAAACCTGCGGGCGGCGTGCGCACCGCGGAAGATGCCGCACTCTATGTGCAAATGGCGGAAGAGACGCTGGGCGCCGACTGGGCCGATGCGCGCCATTTTCGCTTTGGTGCCTCCAGCCTGCTGGCGAGCCTGCTGAATACCCTGGGTCACAACAGCGACACCAGTAAAGCCGGTTACTGATCCTTCTGGCGGTCGCGGACCGCCTTTTCCCCACCGCATCTTTTCTGAACCAGGGGGCTTTCGTGTTCCTGCCACAAGAAATTATTCGTAAAAAACGTGACGGCCATGCGCTGACTGAAGAGGAGATTCGCTTCTTCATCAACGGCGTGCGCGATAACAGCGTTTCGGAAGGCCAGATTGCTGCGCTGGCGATGACCATCTATTTTCATGATATGACCCTGCCTGAGCGGGTGGCGCTGACGATGGCGATGCGCGACTCCGGTACGGTGCTCAACTGGCAATCACTCCATCTCAACGGCCCGGTAGTGGACAAGCACTCTACCGGCGGCGTTGGCGATGTGACGTCACTGATGTTAGGACCGATGGTGGCGGCGTGCGGCGGCTATGTGCCGATGATCTCCGGGCGTGGATTGGGCCACACCGGGGGCACGCTGGATAAGCTGGAGGCGATTCCGGGCTTCGACATCTTCCCCAGCGATGACCGTTTTCGCGAGATCATTAAGCAGGTGGGTGTGGCGATTATCGGCCAGACCCGCTCGCTGGCCCCGGCGGACAAGCGTTTCTACGCCACGCGTGACATCACCGCCACCGTTGATTCCATTCCGCTGATCACCGCCTCGATTCTGGCGAAAAAGCTGGCCGAGGGACTGGATGCACTGGTGATGGATGTGAAAGTCGGCTCTGGCGCGTTTATGCCAACCTATGACGCCTCTGAGCAGCTGGCGCAGTCGATCGTGGGCGTCGCCAATGGCGCAGGCTGTCAGACCACAGCTCTGCTGACCGACATGAATCAGGTGCTCGCCTCCTCCGCAGGTAATGCGCTGGAAGTGCGTGAAGCGGTGCGTTTCCTCACCGGCGAGCAGCGCAATCCGCGCCTACTGGAGGTGACGCTGGCGCTCTGCAGTGAAATGCTGATCTCCGGTAAACTGGCTGCCAGCGACGCCGAAGCACGTCAGAAGCTGATGGCGGTGCTGGACAACGGCAGCGCGGCCGACTGCTTCGGACGTATGGTCGCGGCTCAGCAGGGTCCGGCCGATTTTGTCGAACGCTACGACACCTATCTGCCACAGGCGATGCTGAGCAGACCGGTATATGCCGACCAGCCAGGCATCGTCAGCCGTATGGATACCCGTGCGCTGGGGCTGGCCGTGGTCGCGCTGGGCGGCGGACGTCAGCGTGCCAGCGACAGCATCGATTACAGCGTCGGCCTGAGCGACATGATCACCCTGGGCGAACGGGCCGACGCACAGCGTCCTCTGGCGATGATTCACGCCAGCAGCGAAGAGCAGTGGCAGCAGGCCGCCGCCGCGGTGAAAGCCGCGCTGGTGCTGGGTGACAGCGCCCCGGCTGAGATGCCGGTTGTCTATCGCCGTGTGAGCGATATCCGCTAACTGGCCCGTAACCCGTGCCAGCCGCGATGCATTCAGGTATACTGATCTGATCGCTTTTTTTTGACTTGTCACGCGCCAATGCGCAGGAGACTTGCATGAAACGTGCTTTTATTATGGTTCTCGATTCCTTTGGAATTGGCTCCAGTAAAGATGCCGATAAGTTCGGTGACGCAGGTTCAGATACCCTGGGTCACATCGCTGAAGCCTGTTTTAAAGGTGAAGCAGACAAGGGACGTAAAGGCCCTCTGCATCTGCCTAATCTTACCGCGCTGGGTCTGGGTAAAGCCGCGGAGCTGTCGACCGGTCGCTTCCCGGCCGGTCTGGACCCTGAGGCGACGATCACCGGCGCCTACGCCTACGCCAGTGAGCTGTCTTCGGGCAAAGATACGCCGTCAGGCCACTGGGAAATCGCCGGTGTGCCGGTACTGTTTGACTGGGGCTACTTCAGCGACAAAGAGAACAGCTTCCCGCAGGATTTGCTGGACAAGCTGGTGGAGCGCGCTGACCTGCCGGGCTACCTCGGAAACTGCCACTCATCAGGCACCGTGATCCTCGATCAGCTGGGTGAAGAGCATATGAAAACCGGCAAGCCGATTTTCTATACCTCGGCAGACTCGGTGTTCCAGATCGCCTGTCATGAAGAGACCTTTGGCCTCGACCGCCTTTATGCGCTGTGTGAAATCGCCCGTGAAGAGCTGACGGAAGGGGGCTATAACATCGGCCGCGTGATTGCCCGTCCGTTTGTGGGTGACAAAGCGGGGCAGTTTGAGCGCACCGGCAACCGTCACGACCTGGCGGTTGAGCCACCTTCAGCCACCATGCTGAAAAAGCTGGTGGATGAGAAAGGCGGACATGTGATTTCCGTGGGTAAAATCGCCGATATCTATGCGGAGCAGGGCATTACCAAAAAGGTCAAAGCGACCGGTCTGGATGCGCTGTTTGACGCGACGATCCAGGAGATGAAAACGGCACCGGATCACGCGATTGTTTTCACCAACTTCGTGGATTTTGACTCCACCTGGGGGCATCGCCGCGATGTCGCCGGTTATGCTGGCGGCCTGGAGCTGTTTGACCGTCGCCTGCCTGAGCTGATGGAGCTGGTCGGCGAAGATGACATTCTGATCCTCACCGCGGACCACGGCTGTGACCCGACCTGGCAAGGCACCGAGCATACGCGTGAGCACATTCCGATTCTGATCTACGGACCGAAGGTGGAGCCGGGCTCACTGGGCTACCGCGAGACGTTCGCCGATATTGGTCAGACAATTGCACACTACTTTGGCCTGTCCGACATGGACTATGGCAAGAACATGCTGTAAATCAGCACTTTAATAAGGATTTAAACCATGGCTACTCCTCACATCAATGCTGAAATGGGCGATTTTGCCGATGTTGTTCTGATGCCCGGCGATCCGCTGCGTGCAAAGCACATCGCAGAAACCTTCCTGGAAAACCCGGTTGAAGTGAACAATGTGCGTGGCATGCTGGGCTATACCGGCACTTACAAAGGCCGCAAAGTCTCTGTCATGGGTCACGGAATGGGTATCCCTTCCTGCTCCATCTACACCAAAGAGCTGATCACTGACTTCGGCGTGAAGAAGATCATCCGTGTTGGCTCCTGTGGTGCCGTGCGTCCTGACGTCAAACTGCGTGACATCGTGATTGGTATGGGTGCCTGCACCGATTCCAAAGTGAACCGTATGCGTTTCAAAGATCACGACTTCGCGGCGATTGCTGACTTCGACATGGTGCGCAACGCGGTGGATGCGGCGAAAAACCTGGGTGTTGAAGCACGCGTCGGTAATATCTTCTCTGCCGACCTTTTCTACACCCCGGATCCGCAGATGTTCGACGTGATGGAAAAATATGGCATCCTCGGCGTCGAGATGGAAGCGGCAGGCATCTACGGTGTGGCCGCTGAGTTTGGCGCCAAAGCGCTGACCATCTGCACGGTATCAGACCACATCCGTACGCATGAGCAGACCACAGCGGCTGAACGTCAGACGACGTTCAACGACATGATTAAGATCGCACTGGAATCTGTCCTGCTGGGTGATTAATCCCTCTGGCGGGCGCTGTCGTCCGCCATCTGTTCAGATCCTCTTTAACCGGAGGATCTGCCTCACTCCCCCGCGCTCTCCCGTAACATTCACATCAAATGACACACTTTTGCCGAGGCTTGTGCATCTTCGTGCTGGCACCGCCGCGAACGCGCTTTATTATGGTGCGCAACAACAGATAATAATTAATCGCCAGATAATGCCCCCTGATGAATTTTCGTAACTTCGAAGCTGAAGAGAAGCTCTTTGCCCGCCGTGCTGCAGTTGCCTTTGCTCTGGTCTGTCTCTGTTTCACTATTCTTGGCGTGAACCTTTTCCGTCTGCAGGTGCGCGATCACGGCTATTACCAGACGCGCTCCAATCAGAACGACATCAAGATGATCCCCATCGCGCCGACGCGCGGGCTGATCTATGACCGCAACGGCATTCCGCTGGTGCGTAACGTCAGCTGGTACGCCATCACGCTGACGCCGTATAAAATCAGCGATATGGAAGCGACGCTGCGCGAGCTGACGCCGCTCGTGGATCTGACGCCCGATGAGATCGACACCTTCCGCCATGCGCTGAAGCAGACCAGCCGCTACAAGCCGGTGGTGCTGAAAGAGGAACTGACCGAAGAGGAGGTCGCCCGCTTTGCGGTGAATCAGTTTCGCTTCACCGGTGCCAGCCTTGAGACCTATCAGGATCGGGAATATCCCTACGGGGCCGATCTGGCACATGTGGTCGGTTATGTTTCGAAAATCAACGACAGCGACTACAAGCGCCTGAATGAAGAGGGGATCGCCGAAAACTATGCGGCGGACCATAATATCGGCAAGCAGGGCATTGAGGGCTATTACGAAGCGCTGCTGCACGGCAAGCCGGGCTATCAGGAAGTGGAAGTGGATAACCACGGCCGCATTGTCCGGGTGCTGAAAGAGGTGCCGCCGGTGGCAGGCAAGAACCTGACGCTGACGCTGGATCTCCATCTGCAGCAGTATGTGGAAAGCCGCCTGGCGGGGCAGCGTGCGGCGCTGCTGATTGAAGATCCGCACGACGGTTCGGTGCTGGCGATGGTCTCCAGCCCCAGCTATGACCCCAATCCGTTTGTCAAAGGCATCAGCTATCAGGCCTACAAAAAGCTGCTGCAGGATAAAAACCTGCCGCTGATTAACCGCGTCACGCAGGGACTCTATCCGCCCGCCTCGACGGTAAAACCTTACATGGCGATGTCGGCTCTGCTGACCCATGTGATTACGCCGCAGACGCAGTTCTTTGGCGCGCCGACCTGGACGCTGCCGGGCACCGACCGGCGCTATCGCGACTGGAAAAAGACGGGCCACGGTATGCTGGATGTGACCCGCGCCATTGAAGAGTCTGCCGACACCTTTTTCTATCAGGTGGCGTTTATGATGGGCATCGATCGCATTCACACCATGCTCAGCCAGTTCGGCTATGGCAAATCGACCGGTATCGATCTGAATGAGGAGTATAACGGCCTGCTGCCGAGCCGCGAGTGGAAACAGAAGGTGCATAAAAAGCCGTGGTATCAGGGCGATACGGTCTCCGTCGGCATTGGCCAGGGCTACTGGATCGCGACGCCGATTCAGATGGTGAAAGCGATGGTGGCGCTGATCAACAACGGCAGGGTGATTGCGCCGCATCTGCTGGAGAAAACCCAGCGCGGCACCCTGGTAGAGAACTACCATCCACCGCTGCGCGAAACGCAGATTGGCGATCCCCATTCTCCCTACTGGGCGCTGGTGCGCCGTGCGATGTTTGGCATGGCGAACTCACCTAACGGCACCGGCTATAAATATTTCCACACGGCGCCTTATGGCATCGCCGCGAAAAGCGGCACCTCGCAGGTTTTCAGCCTGCGCCAGAACCAGACCTATAACGCGAAGATGATCCCGGTCCGGCTGCGTGACCATATCTTCTACACCGCCTTTGCCCCCTTTAACGACCCGAAGGTCGCGGTGGCCCTGATTCTGGAGAATGGCGGCGGGGAAGGGGTGACGGCTGCGCCGGTGATGCGGGATATTCTGGACCATATCTTTATCCCGCCCGCGCCAGAGGCGACGGTGTCCGCCACCCAGACCGCGCAGACCGCGCAGTAAAAGGGGGCCACAGCCCCCGCAGCCACTCAGGCCTTAAGCGTTCTGGCGACCTGGCCGATGGCACGCACCACATCGGTTGCGCCTTCGCGGATTTCAGCGATGACGCCGCCCGCCTCCTGAGCCAGCTGCACGCCCTGATCCGCGCGCTTCAGGTTCGATTCGATCCCCTTCAGCGCGCGGCTCGCCAGCACGTGGTTTTGCTGTATCCGGTTTTCGATGTCGGTAGTCGCGCGGTTGATGTTCGCCGCCAGCGTGCGCACTTCGTTTGCCACGACCGCAAAGCTGCGGCCATGGCTGCCCGCTCTTGCGGCCTCAATGGCGGCATTCAGTGCCAGCAGGTTGGTCTGATCGGCAATGCGCCGGATCCCTTCGACAATCGCGCCGATACGATCTGATGACTCGCTCAGGCCGGTAATGTCACCGGAGATGCCCTGCAGTTCCCCGGCCAGCGCATTCATGGTCTGAACGCTGCTGGCAATCACATCGGCACCCAGCCGTGTACTCTCATCCGTCTGCAGCGCGGTATGGTAAGCCTGCTGCGCCGCGTCATGCTCCTGCTGATTTTTTTCCACCTGAGCGGTGACATCCGTCGCGAATTTGACGATTTTGTAGAGCCGACCCTGTTCATCAAACACCGGGTTGTAGGTTGCGCGCAGCCAGATGGTCTCACCGGCTTTGTTGACGCGGGGAAACTGACCGGAGACAAATTCACCCCGGTTGAGCTGCTGCCAGAATTCGCTGTATTCCCGGCTGTCGCGCAGCGCCTGCGAGCAGAAGTGGCTGTGATGGATACCTTCGATCTCCTCCCGCCGGTAGCCCATGGTTTTCAGAAAGTTATCATTGGCTTTGAGCACCTCGCCCTTGAGGTTAAAGGCGATCACTGCCATAGAGCGCTCAATGGCGGTCGTGATAGCGCGCTGCTCCTGGGCGTCGTTGATATGGCCGGTAATGTCGGTGGCCAGCTTAACAATTTTGATCACCCGGCCATGTCGGTTCTGCACCGGGACATAGTTGGCTTCGAGCCACACAGGGCGGCTGTTTTTGGCTACGCGCAGAAACTTGTCGCTGAAGCTCTCTCCCCGGTTCAGTCGCCGCCAGAAATCCTGATAATCTTTCGACTGTAACTGCTCTGCGGTGCAGAACAGGCTGTGGTGCTGGCCTTCTATCTCTGCCAGCGTGTAGCCCATACGCGCCAGAAACAGCGTGTTGGCGCTGAGAATGGTGCCGTCAGGCGAAAATTCGATCATGGCGATAGATCCGTTAAGCGAGCTCAGCGTGGCTGCTGAGTGTGCGCGTTTCTGCCAGCTGTGACGTGCAGCGATTCCTGATGTAATGGTGGAAAACATAGCGATCCTTATTATTAGTGTGGGATTCGCCTTATTTATCGGCATCCGCGCGGCACAATGGAGTCTTTACCGGTCCGCTGACGACTATTTATCCTGACGACCGTCACGTTTTTGGTCTCAGGAGAGCGACAGCGGGAGGGTTGATGGAAAAGCGGGCAGTCGATCTGATTTTGGCGAAAAGCGTTTGACGCTGCCGGGCCGCTTTGGTTTAATGCGCCCCGTTGCCCGAATAGCTCAGTCGGTAGAGCAGGGGATTGAAAATCCCCGTGTCCCTGGTTCGATTCCGGGTTCGGGCACCATATTTAAAGAACCCGCCTCTGGCGGGTTTTTGCTTTTCAGAGCGAACCCGTTATCGAACGTTCGATACACGCGCCACCTCCCACCTCATAACCCTCCACTGTTTTGCCCGCGTTCCCTCACTCACCCGGCCACCCGCCAGAAAGATTTCACGGCGAAATCAATTCACCGTCTTGCCTCTGTGCTGTGATGCCAGTCTGCCACCGCCTGATATTCTGCCCAGCCTGCAATTGGCCGCGACTAATCGTGTTTTATACGCCTCTCTTTACAGAATCACTCTGACAGGCACAATACCCCTTTCTCAATCCTGTCTTACGGTCATGTCAGAAGAAGCGCTGCGTCAGCAGATACAGAACCTGAAAAAGCATAATGCGCGGCTGAAGCGTATAGCGCATGACGCCCGGACAAAACTCAATGCGGCGCTGGATGGCACCGGGCTGTTTCTGTGGCAACTGGACATTCCCAGCGGCAAGCTGGTGATCTTCAACCGGCGCTGGGGGGCCATGCTGGGCTTCCAGCCGAAAGAGACTGACGCCACGTTTGAATCCTGGAAAGAGAGCCTGCATCCCGATGATGCAGACGAGGTTTTACGCGCGTTTTACGACCATATTTCCGGGAAAGCACCCTACTACGAGGCCCTGCATCGCATGATCGCCAAAAACGGCAGCATCGCCTGGGTGCTGGATCGTGGCCGGGTCAGCGAGTGGAATGAAGCGGGGCAGCCGGTCAAAGTAATCGGCACGCATATCGACATGACCAAAGAGAAGCAATATGAAGAGCAGCTCGCGCTGCTGGCGCTGCACGATCCCCTGACATTACTCAACAATCGTCATGCACTGCAAAGCGCCTTCTGCGAACTCAAAGCGCAGGGACCGCTCTGTGTCGTCTTTATTGACCTGGATAACTTCAAGCACGTCAATGACACGCTGGGTCACCGCAGCGGTGACGAAGTACTCATTGAGCTGAGTCAGCGGCTGACGCAAAGTGTTCCGGAAGCGGTCATCACCGGCCGGCTCGGTGGAGATGAGTTTGTCCTGTTGCTGCCTTTTGCCATCATTCATCCGCAGGTCAGAGCGCTGGCCCATGCCTGCCTGGATGCCGTTCTGACGCCGTTTGAGATGGCAAACGGGCACGCCATAATCGGGGCTTCTGTGGGCGTATCCCAGGTGCAGGCCAGCGATGATTTCGACACCGCGCTGGCGCGCGCGGATGAAGCGATGTACCGCATCAAGAAAAACGGCAAACGCGGTGTGGCTTTTGATCCTGACATTACCCGACTACTGTGACCTGATATGCCCGGCTGTGCACGCTCTCCATCAGGCGTAACGGCACACCTCAACTGACTTCCTCTTTCCACACCTGATGGCTCTCCTGCCTGGGTCGCAGAGCGGCAGGAGCGATGCCAGCCTCCGCAGAAAACACTTTTTCGTACTATTCCGAAAACCTCACCTTTACTGTCAGCACGCTTACATTATACCGCTTCGCTTAGTCATTAATTTCAGGGCCGGATATGGCCCATGATTCTAATTAAAAATTTTATTAAATTGCGATAATTGATCATTTATTGATCAAATTCACCATTTTAAAGCGGCTGCAAATGATGCCCTGCGCTTCGCTTAATTCTGGCATCCAAAAAAGATGGCAGGAATTTATTTCGCGCTTCGCTTAGGGAAATTGATCGTTTGTTGATCAGCTTCACCACCTGATATTGAAGAAGTTATTCCTCAGCCGCTTCGCTTACCATTTTTTCAATTGGACATTTTTCGAAAAAGATCGATTAATAGGGCGCGGCGAATTTGGTTATAAAGTTTTGACACGCCGGTTCGCTTTTTTTGAATAGGAAAAGGCGATAGTTGAAATGCGTTATCAATCCGGATGAGGGCAGAGCTACCAATAAACCAGAGCGATGACGGATTTTTATTTAGCTCGCTTGATTGGTCCGATTTTCTGTCTACATTTAGATTGCTGAATCGGCCTGATGAAGCATTAACTGTGCAAATTCTGGTTTTTAATTTAAAGAGGAACACAGAATGACTCAATATCGTGGTGGGGCCGGAAACTTTGCGGCTGACAAAGAGCGTGCGGCTGAAGCCGGGCGCAAAGGCGGCCAGAAAAGCGGCGGGAACTTTAAGAATGATCCCGAGCGGGCTATTGAGGCAGGGCGCAAAGGAGGTAAGGTCAGTCGCCGCAGCTAAACTCTTAAACGCTGTCATCACAGCAGGTTAACAGGTCAGGCGGGCCGTACAGATTCTCTTTAATTTTCCCTGAAGATAATTACCCCCTGAATTATGTCGCTGCTTAATGACTGGCAGCAACAGATATCCTTAATTAAACCGGATGGGTTTACCTGTCCGGTTTTTTATTTCCGTTTCGTTAAAGCTATACGCTTTAATAAAATTATGTACAGATAAAGTTTTGCCTGGTGCATTTTTTATGCACATCATTCAGAAAATGTATACAGCGATTTATAACCTTGTACAAATTCCGGCGTGGTGAGCGAAGCCGTAACGTGGAAAATGCTTTTCAGCTAACATGCTGCTGCAAAAAGGAAAATGCATTTTACATGCCACTTTTGTCTCAAATTCATACTGCCGGAGCGTGCGATATTAAGAATCTCCACTAGACTTTCCAGGTGTCAACGATATGACTGGCGTTGCGTTATTACCGACGCAGCTTTTCAATCAATGAGGCTATCTTATGACAGTGAAAACGTTAAACGATCTGTTCATCCATGACTTATCCGATGTATACAGCGCTGAGAAACAGATAACCCGTGCATTGCCTAAAATGGCGCGTGCTGCCAGTGACGAAACGCTTGTTGCTGCGTTTAATCAACACCTGGAAGAGACCCGGGTGCAGATTGAACGCCTCGACGAACTGGTAGAGGTAACACCTGAAGTTAAAATTAAACGTATGAAATGCCATGCGCTTGAAGGTCTGGTTGAGGAAGCGCAGGAGATCATCGACTCGGTCGAGAAGGGAGAAGTCCGCGATCAGGGGCTGATCGGGGCAGCGCAGAAAGTTGAGCACTATGAGATTGCGACTTACGGCACCCTGCATGCGCTGGCGTTAAAGCTGGGCTACACCAAAGCCGCCGGGCTGCTGGAAGCGACACTGAATGAAGAGAAACAAACGGATGAAAAGCTGACCTCAGTCGCTGAGTCGATTACCGTCTCTTAAGGAGTGACACATGACTGCAATTGAGCATTATCATGACTGGCTGCGCGATGCGCATGCCATGGAAAAACAAGCGGAAAGCATGCTGAGCAAAATGTCGGGCCGTCTTGAACATTATCCGGCGCTGGAACAGCGCCTGGCCCAGCATCTGGACGAGACAAAACATCAGCTGACATTGCTGGAACAGCTGCTCGACAGCCACGGTATCGATCACTCCGTGATGAAAGATGCGATGGGCAAAATGGCGGCTACCGGCCAGGCCGTGGGCGGCATGTTTAACTCTGATGAAGTGGTGAAAGGCGCCATCAGCGGCTATGTGTTTGAGAATGCCGAGATCGCCAGCTACACCAGCCTGATTGCGGCGGCAGAACAGGTAGGGGATACCCAGGGTGTAGGGATCCTCAGCGAAATCCGTGACCAGGAAGTGGCAATGGCGGAGTGGCTGTTGCAGCATCTGCCTGAAGTGACGCAGCAGTTCCTGCAGCGGGCGTCACAGCCAGGCACGGAAGCGAAGAAATAGCGCAGAACAGTCTGCATAAAAAAGCCGGGATACCCCGGCTTTTTTGCGTCAATGCTGTTCTGTGTGTCAGTCTGCCATCAGATGACCATACATCGTCATCAACTTGCGGGTTACGCCGTTGGTCCAGCCAAAGCCATCCTGTAACGGATATTCACCGCCGCCACCCGGACGGGCGCGATCGCCGCTGATGTCATATTTCTCGACCAGCTTATGGTGCAGCTGATAAAAGTTGTTGACCGTGTTGAGCCAGTTAACCGCCACTTCACTCGCCAGCGTCTCTTCGCCATAGTTATTCAGGCCAACCACGGCCATCCACTGCATCGGCGCCCAGCCGTTTGGACGGTCCCACTGCTCGCCGCTTTCAACCATAGAGGTCAGCAGACCGCCGTTGCTCAGCAGCAGATGGCGCAGCGAGATCGCCTGCAGATGTGCCTGATGCGGTGTAGCCAGCCCGACAAACAGCGGCACGACTGACGCCACCGTAAAGGCCCCGAAACGCTCACGCCGCCAGTCATAGTCGCGGAAAACGCCTGCGGTGCTGTCCCACAGGTAGCGGGTGATGGCGCGTTTACGCGCTTCCGCTTTTTTCTGCCACGCCAGCGCCGTCAGCTCTTCGCCTTTGGCATGCGAAAGCGTGGCGATCATCAGTTCCAGCTTGTAGAGAAACGCGTTGAGATCGATCGGGATGAACTGCGTCGTCCGGATGCTCGACAGCCGTTTCGGGTTACGCAGCCAGCGCGAGGAGTAATCCCAGCCCGATTCCGCCCCGGCGCGCAGGTCGCGATAGACCTCGCTGGCCGGACGTTTAGATTCACGTGCGGTTTCCACATCTTCGCTCCAGGATTCATCACGCGGCGTATCGCGATCATCCCAGTAGCGGTTGAGCAGTGAGCCGTTTGGCATGCGCACCACATGACGATAGGCCTGGTTCGGCATCAGTGAACCGGCGCCGTCCATCCAGAACTGATACTCCTTCATCAGCTGTTCCTGATAGCGTTTGGCACCGCGCACGCCATCTTCTTCAAACAGCTCGACCATCAGGGCAAATACTGGCGGCTGAGAGCGGCTCAGGTAATATGTGCGGTTGCCGTTAGGCACATGACCGTAGTTATCGATCAGCCACGCAAAGTTGTCCGCCATATGACGCAGCAGGTCGTCGCGGCCCGATTCTGCCAGGCCGAGCATCGTAAAGTAGGAGTCCCAGTAGTAGGTTTCACCAAAGCGTCCGCCGGGGACTACGTAGGGTTTAGGCAGCGGCAGCAGCGATGAGTGCGGCATATGCTGCTGCGGCATTTTGGTCAGAACCGGCCACAGGTCATCGATATGCTCGTTGAGCGTTTTATCCGGGTTGGAGACATAGAAGCTTTCATTTACGCCAGGCAGATAAAAGTGATCGGCGACAAAACGCGACAGGTCGAAGTCACTGCTGCGTTTCTGGCGACGATAGCGCATCAGCACATCCAGCGGATCGTACTTTGGCGAACAGTCGGGAAAGGTTTTGCTGTCCTCGAAAATTCGTGACATCTGGACATGCTCAAACAATTCCAGATAACGATCGGCAGGCGTGAGCGCATCCGGCGCCGGTAGGCCTTCGATCAGCTCCGGTTCCGGTTCAGAATCCTGCATGCGATCCAGTTTCAGTTCATGGGGATCGTATTGATACTCAACTTCCGCCCCGGCACGAACCTCTTCAAGTGCATTTTGTTGCTGGCGATAAGTATTAATAGCGGCCTCCTGAGCGGTCATGGTTGCACAAAGGACAAATTATAGACCTCTCAATCTGCGGAACAACAATGCAGATTGCCTATGAACGTAATAAAAATTGTCTATTAATTGAGGTTTTTGAATAAATTCCAGACAATTCAACCAAATATGCTGCTGTTCACAAAAAACGCATTTCAGATGAATCTCTTAGGTAACTAAAGAAAAAAATTTTAGCTGAAGAAAACAGGCGTCTGTTTACATTTTGTAAAGAAACCAGAGGCCCTGGCAGGGTGCAAAAAGTGGCATACCCAACGGAAGAAGGAGGGAAACGGGCAGGGAGCGGAGCAGGCTGTCCGCTCCCTGCCATCCACACTACTGTTTCGCCAGCGTCGCGGCAATCACCGCCTGCCAGGTGGTCGTCGGGCGACCGATTAGCTGACTCAGCTGGCGGGAATCATCAAACAGGCCGCCTTTCTCTGCGCCAGCGTCGGAATCCGCCAGCATCTCCGCCAGGCCGTCTGGCAGACCGGCGTTTTTCAGCGCTGCGGCGAAGTCACTTTGTGAGAGATTAACGTAATCGACCTTCTCGCCGCTCTGGGCGGCAATCTCCGCAGCGAACTGCGCCAGGGTGTAGCTCTCATCACCGGCCAGTTCGTAAACCTTACCGGCCTGATCGTCACGGCTCATGACTTCTGCCGCCGCTTCCGCATAATCCTGACGGGCTGCCGAGGCGATACGGCCTTCGCCTGCCGCACCGATAAAAGCGTGGTGCGCCAGTGACGGAGGAATGCTGGCAGCATAGTTCTCGCTGTACCAGCCGTTGCGCAGCAGCGCAAAGGGGATGCCAGAGGCCTGCAGCAGCGCCTCGGTCGCGCGGTGCTCAACCGCTAACCCCAGCGGTGAGCTGTCGGCATGCAACAGACTGGTGTAAGCGATAAAACCCACACCCGCCGCCTGCGCCGCCTCAATAACGGCTTTGTGCTGCGCTTCACGCTGGCCCACTTCACTGCCGGAGATCAGCAGCAGCTTATCCACGCCCGAAAACGCGGCCCTGAGGGTCTCTGGCTTACTGTAGTCAGCCTCACGGACAGTGACACCCTGCGCCGCAAGATCCGCCGCTCTGGCGGGCGTACGCACCGCAGCGATGATCTCTCCCGCCGGGACTTTTTTCAGTAAGGCATCAATCACGAACCGGCCCAACTGGCCGGTAGCTCCTGTTACGGCAATCATGTTATCTCTCCTGTGACGGTTGGTGAAAATCAGACTACGGGATAGACTAATTTTTAGTAAGTACTTACAGAATTGTTAGTTTGAACGGAGCGGAGTAAATGTCTGAAAAACTGAGTGAAAGATTTAGCCGGGGTGAGCTGCTTAACGTCAACTGCCCGTCCCGTGACGTGCTGAAGCGCGTGACCAGCCGCTGGAGTGTGCTGATCCTGTTAGCGCTGCAGGGCCAGACGCTGCGCTTCAGTGCGCTGCGCCGGACGGTGGGTGGCGTCAGTGAGCGGATGCTGGCGCAGAACCTGCGCTATCTGGAAGAGGATGGCTTTGTGCAGCGTATCGCCTATGACGTGGTGCCGCCGCATGTGGAATATTGCCTGACTCCGCTGGGTCGCGAAGTCGGTGAGCAGGTTGTCGGGCTGGCTGACTGGCTGGAGCTGAACGTGAGCCGGATTCTGGCGCAGCGCGAAAAATCCGCCGCAGAGTAGTTCTCCTCTGTTTTCCGGCCTCCGTCTTCACGCGACGACTCACTCTTCAGGCGCTCGCGCAGTTCTCCGGCTGCATCCGCTGTGACGGATTCTCTTCGATGCCAAAACGGCAGAGCGCAACGGCGGCACAAATAACCCCAGCGGCCCGTTGCCGCTTATTAAACCGTTTTTTCTCGCGCGGGTCCGGAATAATCGTCGGCCTGCGTGTGACGTTTAATTCAGCTCTGCTTTTTGACTCATTTTATTAACATTTACAGCTGCGCTTAAATCGCTTTCTTCCCGGTTTTTCTATGCGGTTTTAATGGCGGTATTAGCAGGGTTATGCGAAAAAGCAAACAAAGCGGCAGAGATAAAAGCTTGCGGTTTTAACCTGTTAAAAAACCAAGCGATTTAATTTTCCCTATCTCATTTTTGACCTTTACCTGAGTGGGGTTTATAACAAAATAGTGTCTGAAAACAGGCTGTTGAAGGCCTTTTTCATGCAGGCCTGACTCAGGCCAGACTCTCTTTTTACGGGTGGTGTTACTGTAACATTAGCGACACATAAGTGCGCTTAAATTAACCTTTAAACCTTATTTTTAAATAAGTAATTCCTGCTAAAAACAATGATCAGAATCAACAAATACTGTTATAGTTTTCATTCATCCCACTGTTTCTGTTTCCGCGTCGCAAATAGTTTTAAATTTGCGGCGGGAATTTCAATAAGCGCAGAGAAACCCGCGCATCAGGCTTAAGTTGTTAATTATAAGTAAATACATGGTGTTCTATGTGGCAAAGAGGTAAGCAATGTTCGGATTAGATGCCTTTCATCTGGCCAGGATTCAGTTCGCATTTACTGTGTCCTTCCATATTATCTTTCCCGCCATCACTATCGGTCTCGCCAGTTTCCTGGCCGTACTCGAAGGTATGTGGCTCAAAACCCGCGATCAGTCTTATCGCGATCTCTACCATTTCTGGTCCAAAATCTTTGCCGTTAACTTCGGTATGGGTGTGGTCTCAGGGCTGGTTATGGCGTATCAGTTCGGGACTAACTGGAGTGGCTTCTCGGCTTTTGCCGGGAGTATCACCGGCCCGCTGCTGACCTATGAGGTGCTGACGGCGTTCTTCCTGGAAGCGGGTTTCCTGGGCGTGATGCTGTTTGGCTGGAATCGCGTGGGGCCGGGTCTGCACTTCTTTGCCACCTGTATGGTTGCCCTCGGAACACTGATTTCAACCTTCTGGATCCTCGCCTCTAACAGCTGGATGCATACGCCACAGGGCTACATCATTCAGAATGGCATCGTGGTTCCGCAGGACTGGTTCAAAATCGTCTTTAACCCCTCTTTCCCTTACCGGCTGTTCCATATGTCGGTGGCGGCATTCCTCGCGAGCGCGTTTTTCGTGGGATCGTCGGCGGCCTGGCATCTGCTGAAGGGCAACAATAATCCGGCTATCCGCCGTATGTTCTCGATGGCGCTGTGGATGGCACTGATTGTCGCGCCCATTCAGGCGATGATCGGTGATGCGCACGGCCTGAACACGCTGGAACATCAGCCTGCCAAAATTGCAGCGATTGAAGGGCACTGGGAAAACCCGCCGGGTGAAGCCACACCGCTGATCCTGTTCGGTATTCCCGATATGGAGCAGGAGCGGACGAAGTATGCGCTGGAGGTGCCGTACCTCGGCAGTCTGATCCTGACGCACAGCCTGGACAAGCAGGTTCCGGCGCTGAAGTCGTTCCCGAAAGAGGACCGTCCCAACTCAACCGTCATTTTCTGGTCCTTCCGCGTGATGGTGGCGCTGGGCCTGCTGATGATTACGCTGGGCGTGGTCAGCCTCTGGCTGCGTTTCAAAGGACGTCTCTATGAGTCGCGTCCTTTCCTGTGGTTTGCGCTGCTGATGGGGCCATCGGGTCTGATTGCGATTCTGGCTGGCTGGTTCACCACCGAAATTGGTCGTCAGCCGTGGGTGGTTTATGGCGTGCAGCGCACCATCGATGCGGTGTCGGCGCATGGTGACATTCACATGAGCATCAGTCTGCTGGCCTTTATTCTGGTCTACAGCTCGGTGTTTGGCGTGGGCTACCACTACATGATGCGTCTGATTAAGCAGGGACCGGTTACTGGCGAAGGTCATATCACCGAAGAGGGTGGACCCGGTCAGAAGAAAACGCCGGCGCGTCCGCTTTCGGCTGCCACCTTTAAGGATGGAGACCACTAAGATGATCGATTTTTCTATTATCTGGTTTGTGATTATCGTCTTCGCAACCCTGATGTATATCGTGATGGATGGCTTTGACCTGGGTATCGGTCTGCTCTTCCCGTTCAATAAAGATGCCGGTGAGCGTGACATGATGGTGAATACCGTCGCGCCGGTCTGGGATGGTAATGAAACCTGGCTGGTGCTGGGCGGGGCAGGCCTCTACGGCGCGTTCCCGCTGGCCTACGCGGTGATTGCCGATGCGCTGACCATCCCGCTGACCGCCATGCTGATTGGTCTGATTTTCCGCGGCGTCGCCTTTGAATTCCGCTTCAAGGCGGTCGAAGGTCATCGCGCCTTCTGGGACAAATCATTTATTGCCGGTTCGATCATTGCGACCTTCAGTCAGGGTGTGGCCGTGGGCGCGTTGCTGGATGGCATTCCGGTTGAGGGACGCCGTTTCGCCGGTTCCGCCATGGACTGGCTGGCACCATTCCCGCTGTTCTGCGGCGTCGGTCTGGTAGTGGCCTACGCGCTGCTGGGCTGCACCTGGCTCATCATGAAGACCGAAAATGAGCTGCACCGCAAAATGTCCGCGCTGGCGACACCGCTGGTCATCGCCCTGTTAGTGGTTATCGGGATTGTCAGCCTGTGGACGCCGTTTGCCCATGGCGACATCGCGCATCGCTGGTTCAGTACGCCAAACCTCTTCCTGTTCCTGCCGGTTCCGGTACTGGTGCTGCTCTGCTCGTGGGGCATTGTGCGCGCCATCAAACGTGAAGCGCACTATTCTCCGTTCCTGCTGACGCTGGCGCTGATCTTCCTGGGCTTCTCCGGGCTGGGCATCAGCATCTGGCCAAATATTATTCCACCGTCAGTGACCATCTGGGCCGCCGCGGCACCCCCACAGAGTCAGGCCTTTATGCTGGTGGGTAGCCTGCTGATCATCCCGATGATCCTGGGCTACACCTTCTGGAGCTACTACGTGTTCCGTGGAAAAATCAAAGCAGACGCAGGATATCATTGATATGAAAAGTCTCAGCAGCATGAAAAGCCACAACGAAACGAAAGCTGGCAATGGCGCGAAAGCGCCCTGGTGGAAGCGCGTCATGTGGCTGGTGTTTATCTATGCCGCCAGCGTACTGGCGCTGGGTGTTGTTGCCTCTCTGTTCCGGATGATGATGACGGCGGCGGGGATGCGCAGCCATTAATTGTCCCGGTAACGGCGGTGGGTGCTGCTAACGCGCAGGCTCAGTGCGGCGCAGATTTTTTTAATCATCAGGAGGCTGGCGGGAGCCAGCCTTTTTTAGTTAGTAACCTAAGCAATTAATGCGAAATCGCCCCGCATGGGCGTGTTCGCCATACCCTTTCCTTACACCGATTCGCGATTTTTGTTATTCTTTTGTAACGAAATTCTCAGTCTTAACCCGCGTCGTAAATCGCCATCATGCTCAGCCAGGCCATCAAAAAACAGCACATTCACGACTTAGTCGAATGGATAGAAGCCAATCTTACCGACGACCTCAATATCGATCAGATCACCCTGAAATCGGGCTACTCCAAATGGCACATGCAGCGCATGTTCAAGGAGATGACCGGACAGACGCTGGCTGCCTATACCCGCAAACGGCGTCTGACAATGGCCGCCATGGCACTCCGGCTGACGCGCATGACGCTCATTGATATCGCCGTTCGCTTTGGCTTTGATAACCAGCAAAACTTCACCCGCGTATTCAAAGGGCACTTCTCGCTGACGCCCGGCGCGTTTCGCCGTTTTCCTCATCTGCCGGTTAAAAACTTTCACGGCCGTATACTGGCGCGTTCGCTGGATGAGCGCGCGACGCTGGTGGAGCGCGAGGAAGCACTGCCTCTCTGCGGTGAGACGCTGGAGTGGGAGTGTCAGTTCGGTAATTACATCGCCGACCGCGAACACCGGGTAGCCGACCAGGCGCGGCAGCTGGTGGCGCTGGCGGGCAGTCATGTGAAGCAGGGATGGTTAGGTTTTCAGTATGGTCCCGGCCACAGCTCGGCTGACCAGCAGAATATCAGCCTGTTTCAGGCGCTGGAGCCGCAGCATGCGGCGCTGCTGGGCGAGCATACCGTCAGCTGGCGCGAAGAGCGGGGCCTCTATGCGCGCATCCGCTGGAGCGGCAGGCCGGAGCAGCTGACGCGTTTTATTGAAGACATCTACTATCAGCATCTGCCCGGACTGGGCGTGTCACGCCGTCAGGGCAAAGATCTGCTGAGTCTCGATTTTACGCAATGTCAGCCCGACTGGCTGAGCGGCGTTTTTTCCATTCCGGTCACCCGGGCGTAGTCAGTGGAGCAGGGCATAGTGCCAGCGGCGTGCCGGATGCATCTTTCGTGCGGTGAACCGTGACAAACCGCACGATTTTATAAAATAACTCCCCGTTCTGGCGTAAAATTCTCCTCCGAAATTCTGCCGTACTTTAATCATCGTGCATCTGTAGCAGGGCTGGAACAATCATCTGCATTTCAGGCCGTTCACGGCCAGAACACAAACGAAGACACCTATGCGACGCTTAATAATCTCACTGATTCTGGCATTGCCCGTTATGGCAATGGCACAACAGGCTGAACCCTTCTCACCGCCAGCCGGACTGCACCCGCACTCTCAGAGCGCCGGTCATGAAATTGTGGGTGATGGTGAGCTGCCGGAACAGAACAGCAGTAATCACTGCTTCTCCGGATTCGGCGATACCCTGTAACTGTGAATGCGCGGCCAGCCCCGGCGGCGCAGACGTTGCCCGGCTCATCAGGAGCCGAACAGCCTGACCCCTCTCTGTTCACATCCGCTCTTCTCTGATTTGCCGCTGCCGCGTCTGACGCTTCGTTTTCGGGCCGTCTCTGCGGCGCGTCCGGCGAGGCCTGCTCTGCGGCTGACCTTTGTTCTTAACGCCTTTCCGCTCTCTGTTTAATCCAGGGCCTGCACTCATCGCGTCGCTATAAAATATATCTTAAACCGTCGGATCGCATTTTTCGTCATTGTGCTCAAGATATATCATCGCTTATCTTCTGGCTTCAGATGAGAATGATTGTTATTAACCAATCATCGCCAACCCTTTGAATAACGGGTATCTGTCCCGTTCCAGGAGAGACATTTTGCCAGCATCAACGAATCCGCGCGTGCCGCAGCGCGTCCGAAACGAACTGCGTTTCCGCCATATTCAGGTCGAAAGTAAAACTCAGATTGCCGGGCACTTCTGGCGCATCCGCTTCAGTGGCAGCGATCTGGCGGGCTTTACCTCGCCTGGCTTCGATGACCATATCAAGGTTTTCTTCCCGACGGCAGAAGGGGCCGAACTGGCGCTGCCGCAGATCACCGATGGAGCGATTGTCTGGCCCGAGGGCGAGCGTCCACCGGCCCGCGACTACACGCCGCTGGAATTTGATGGCGAGTCGTCACTGACGCTCGACTTCTATATTCATCAGCAGGGTGTCGCCAGTGACTGGGCAACCCAGGCGAAGCCGGGCGATCGGTTAGTGATCGGCGGGCCACGCGGTTCGCTGGTGGTGCCGACCGATTACGCCTTCCAGCTCTATGTCTGCGACGAAACCGGGCTGCCCGCCTTTTCACGTCGTCAGCGCGACGCCCGGGCGCAGGCCCTGCATCTCTACGCCTTTACCGATGAGGCAACGGGCCGTGACTACCTGCCGGACACCACCGGCGTGACGCTGAACTGGCTCGGCAGCGGTCAGATGCAGACCGCGCAGCTCAGCCAGCTGATTGCCCGGCTGGATCAGGTGACATTCCCGGCGGAGGATTACTTTATCTGGCTGACCGGTGAAGGTGAGTTTGTGAAGGCGCTCTGCGACTACTTCACGATGCAGCGCGGCATCAACAGTGACTTCGTGCGGGCGGTGGCCTACTGGCACCAGAAGTAACCGGCGCTGACAATTGAGTTTTGCCTGGCGGCAGACTACCATCAGGCTCCTTTTTTCGCAGGCCAGACTATGAAACAGCACCCCACGCCCTTTTCCGCTGACGACCCGAGTGCCCGCACAGGTGGTTGTGGCGGGCGGCGAAAACGCCGTGAAAAAATGCTGGAAGCGAGTGAGATTCGTCTGCTGATGCTGCATTTTCTGTCGCAGCATGCGGCGCACGGTTATGAGCTGATTAAGTCGGTTGAGGAGCTGTCAAAAGGGGAGTATACCCCCAGCCCGGGGATCATCTATCCCAACCTGACGCTGCTGGAGGAGATGGAGGCGATTGAGGTAGTGGATGCTCAGGCCACGCGCAAAGCGTATCGCCTGACGGCGGCTGGTAAGGCGCTGCTGGCAGATAACCGCGAAACGGTCTCCCGCCTGATCACGCGTCTCTCCACGCTGGCGATTCTGGTCAACAATCGCAGCATTCCCGCCGTCGAGCAGGCGATTTACGGACTGAAAGTCGCCCTGAACCAGCGGCTGGCGCAGGAAGATATCTCTGATGCCGCGTTGCAGACGCTGATTGCGGCCCTGCACGACGCGGCAGAGAAAATTACTCACAGCTGAGCCGGATAGCTTAGCCGATCTCCGTTTTGTTTTTATCGATGTGACCCAGCGTGCGATCCGGGAAACAGATGTCGCGCACCCGCTGTTTCAGCGTGGTCGCATCAGGAAACCCACCATCCCGCTTACGTTCCCACAGCAGATGCTCATCCAGCATGATCTCAAACACACCGCCGGTGCCGGGTTTCAGCGTCACCTCCGCCAGATCCTCAGCAAAGGTATGCAGAAGTTCCTGTGCCATCCACGCTGACCGCATCAGCCAGTTGCATTGCATACAGTAGTGAATAACTACCACAGGTTTTTGCGCCATAACTCTCTTCCTTACGTATTGATAAATGCCAGTGCATTCAGGTTAAAAAAGTGTGCGCTGTGGTTGTTTATGAACTCATAAAGCTATTTAAAACAGTATTTTAATTCAATTTTCTCGGGTCAGCGTCTCGCTCAATGTGCTGTTCTGCTTTTTTGCGGCTTTTATGCAGCGCCGTCTTTGGCATGTCAGCAAGCAAGTGAATACTAACAATTAATCAAAGGATTCGCTGCTCTGTTACCTCATTTTTGGCGAGGGAGGTAACGACGCTGGCGTAGCAGGTGCTCATCCGCGCCGCTATTTATCGCGGCTCTGAGAGAGATCACGACAGGAATAAACACCGATTTACGAAGGCTGGCGGACTACTCTCATCCTGTTTCGCAGCAGGACGCTTTGATCAACTGAAGGCCTGGTTTTCTGCCGGGCAATCTGACCGTTTCGCTTTAAAAACATTGCCTTGCGTCTATTTGTTCACGGATTTTGCGCTATACCTGGAGTTCCGGACTGACGATTAAGGAAACCATAATGGCAAAATCATTAGCGCAAACGGCTGAACAACTGGGCACACTTTTACTCTCTTCCGGACTGCATCTGGCGACCGCCGAATCCTGTACCGCCGGGCTCATCAGCATGACGCTGGCGGCGGTGGAAAGCAGCGGTGACTTCTACACCAGCGGATTCGTGACCTACAGCGATAACGCCAAAATTCGTCTGCTGGGTGTGCATCCCGCCACGCTGAAACAGCACACGGCGGTGAGCGAACAGACGGCGCGGGAGATGGTTCAGGGGGCCTGCGCACGCTCGGGTGAGCCGGTGGGATTGTCGATTACCGGCTATGCCGGACCGGATGGCGGTGAAGATGGAACCCCGGCAGGCACCATCTGGTTTGGCTGGGTCCTGCCCGACGGCCGGGATGAGGCGGAGTGCCACCAGTTCAGTGGCGATCCGAAATCGGTGATGGAGCAGGGCACGCAGTTCGCGCTGGAGGGACTTATCAGACGATTGCAGCAGAGCACGCTCTGAAGGCGCGAAGCGCGCCTTCAGAAGCCGTCAGCGGCAGTCGACAATCAGCCGGCCCTGCACTTTTCCGTCCAGCAGATCCTGCGCGCCCTGTTTCGCCTCACTCAGCGGGATAACCCGGCTCAGCCGGCTGAGCCGTTCGCCATCCAGCAGCTCACCCAGCCGCTGCCACGCCTGCTGGCGAAGCGTTGTCGGGCAGAGCACGCTGTCCACACCGGCAAGCGTGACGCCGCGCAGAATAAAGGGGGCGACGCTGGCAGGCAGGTCGAGACCCTGCGCCATACCGCAGGCGGCTACCGCGCCGTCCCGCCGGGTGGCGGCCAGCACGTTCGCCAGGGTGTGGCTGCCCACGCTGTCTATCGCGGCAGCCCAGCGCTCTTTTGCCAGCGGCTTGCCTGGCTGCGACAGTTCATCACGATCGATGACTGAGGCCGCCCCCAGGGTGTCGATCAGGTAGGCATGGTCGCTGGCGCGTCCGCTGGAGGCGATAACCTCATATCCCAGACGCGCCAGCAGGCTGACGCTGTAGCTGCCGACGCCGCCGCTGGCACCCGTCACCAGCACCGGCCCGTGGTCAGGTGTGATGCCCTGTTTCTCCAGCGCCATCACACAGAGCATCGCGGTCAGTCCCGCCGTGCCCATTGCCATCGTCTGCAGCGGAGTGAGAGAGGCGGGAACGCGCACCAGCCAGTCGCCGCTGACGCTGGCTTTCTGTGCCAGGCCGCCCCACTGTTTTTCGCCCACCCCCCAGCCTGTCAGCAGGGCCATATCTCCCTCTTTCCAGTCGGGATGGCGGCTGGCGGTGACCCGGCCCACAAAGTCGATACCCGGCACCATCGGGAACTGGCGCACAATCGGGCCTTTGTTGCAGATAGCCAGGGCATCTTTGTAGTTCAGGGATGAGTAGCTGACGTCGAGCGTGACATCGTGGTCGGGCAGTTGCGATTCGGGGAGATCTTTGAGCAGGGCGCGGTAACCCTGCTCGTCATTTTCAATGATCAGTGCCTTGAACATGCATCCTCCAGGAGTGTGATAGTGAGGATGAGTGTACGCCCGGCAGAGGCAATGCGGTAGGGCAAGGGTCAGGCCAGGGGGCAGTGAATCCCGCTCACGCGCATCGTCAGCCGCCGATCGCACTCTGCATAAATCTGCATATATTTCATATAATTAATCGTACTGTTAATTTTAATCTGTAAATTATCCATTAAAAACAGGGCGTTATCTTTTTTGTCGCCTGCCGGATAATTGCCTGGCTCGGGTTGTCCACGTAAAAAAAAGATGACATCATGACCGCCACTTTTTGGCCCTGTTTATACATCACAGAGGACGTCGCCATGTCCGGTTCACCGCGCACCCGCCCGGATTACCGTTCGCTCTTTCCGGCGCGCACCGGTTTTTCCTCTTTCCTGAACACGCTGCGGTTCCCCATGCGGTGAGGCCAGCCTGGCAGCGGCCGGTTATCTGCTCTTCAACGGCTGCACAATGCCTTCTGACGGTTTTCACTGACATTCTTCGCCGGGGCGCTGTCCCCATGATTGTGCCACGGGCACGTCCTCCCTGCCGTTAGGGACGCTTTATGACTCCACTGAAAATTGCTGCCAGCGCCGCTGTGGCGCCCAGTCTGACTCTGAACACCGCGCGCGACGTGGTGACGCTGGATAACACCGACTTTACCGATGTCGCGGCGGTTGTCGTCTCGCTGGCGGATACCCGCAGCGGCATACTGACACTGCTGCGTCATACCGGATTCGACCTGCCGGTATTTGTCGCCAACGCCTTTGAAGAGGAGGTGATGCACCTGCCAGGCGTCAGCGGGGAGCTGAATGGCGATCCGCAGGAGTGGATTGCGCTGGAGGCGGCCGCGCAGGCCTATGAAGCGGCGCTGCTGCCGCCCTTTTTTGAGACGCTCTCCCGCTATGTTGATATGCAGAACAGTACCTTTGCCTGTCCCGGTCATCAGGGCGGCGCGTTCTTCAGGAAACATCCGGCGGGTAAACAGTTCTATGACTTCTATGGCGAAAATGTTTTCCGCTCGGATATGTGTAATGCCGACGTCAAACTGGGCGATCTGCTGATCCACGAAGGATCGGCTAAAGATGCACAAAAGTATGCGGCAAAGGTGTTTAACGCCGACAAAACCTACTTTGTGCTCAACGGCACCTCAAGCGCCAATAAAGTGGTGACCAATGCGCTGCTGACCCGGGGCGATCTGGTGCTGTTTGACCGCAACAACCATAAGTCGAACCACCATGGCGCGCTGATCCAGGCGGGGGCCACGCCGGTTTATCTGGAGGCGGCACGCAATCCTTTCGGCTTTATTGGCGGCATTGATGCGCACTGCTTTGATGAGGCCTATCTGCGCGAGCAGATCGCGGCGGTTGCGCCCCAGCGCGCAGAAGAGGCGCGGCCTTTCCGTCTGGCGATCATCCAGCTGGGCACCTACGACGGCACGGTCTACAACGCGCGTCAGGTGGTGGATCGCATCGGTCATCTGTGTGATTACATCCTGTTTGATTCCGCATGGCTCGGCTATGAGCAGTTTATCCCGCTGATGGAAGGCTGCTCGCCGCTGACGTTAGAACTGAACGAGAACGATCCCGGCATTTTTGTCACGCAGTCGGTGCACAAGCAGCTGGCGGGTTTTTCACAGACCTCGCAGATCCACAAAAAAGATAATCACATTCGCGGACAGCGCCGCTTCTGTCCGCACAAACGGCTGAATAACGCCTTTATGCTGCACGCCTCAACCAGTCCGTTTTATCCGCTGTTTGCCGCGCTGGATATTAACGCCCGGATGCATCAGGGCGAGGCGGGGCGTCGCCTGTGGGATGAGTGCGTCACGCTGGGGATCGATGCGCGTAAAGCGATCCTGGAGCGTTGCGAAATGATCCTGCCATTTGTGCCGGAGCGCGTGGCCGGGCAGCGCTGGCAGGATGCGCCCACGGAGACGATCGCCCGCGATCTGCGCTACTTCAGCTTCGAACCACAGGAAAAGTGGCACGGTTTTGCCGGTTATGCGCGCGATCAGTATCGGGTCGATCCCTGCAAGCTGCTGCTGACCACGCCGGGGATCGATGCCGCCAGCGGGGAGTACAGTGATTTCGGGATCCCGGCCACGATTCTGGCGAACTATCTGCGCGAAAACGGCATTGTGCCGGAGAAGTGCGACCTCAACTCGATCCTGTTCCTGCTGACGCCAGCAGAGAGCCCGGAGAAGATGGCGAATCTGGTGGCGATGCTGGCGCAGTTCGAGCAGCACGTCAGGGATGATGCACCGCTGGCCGAAGTGCTGCCGACGATCTACCGTAAAAACGCGCAACGCTATGCCGGTTACACTCTGCGTCGCCTCTGTCAGGAGATGCACGATCTTTACGTCAGTCACAATGTGAAGGATCTGCAGCGTCTGATGTTCCGCGCCGCGGAGTTCCCGCCGGTCAGGGTGAATCCGCAGGATGCCCATCAGGCGTATATTCGCGGTGAGGTCGAGCTGGTGCCAATAGCCGAGGCCGCAGGACGGATTGCCGCCGAGGGCGCGCTGCCTTATCCGCCGGGTGTGCTCTGCGTGGTGCCGGGAGAGATCTGGGGCGGCGCGGTGCAGCGCTACTTCCTGGCCCTGGAAGAGGGGCTGAACCTGCTGCCAGGCTTCTCGCCAGAGCTGCAGGGCGTTTACACCGAAGAGGATGAGCAGGGACGTAAGTATCTGGTGGCCAATATGATGGTGAGGGGGTAGTTTCGCTGCGCGAAGGGGCTATGAGATTCTCTCGCCTGCCAGGCGGTGGGCTGGCTCTGAGAAGGTTTCGCCCGCCAGGCGTGAGGGAGTTATCACCTGGCGGTGAGCTGCTCTGAGAGGGTTTCGCCCGCCAGGCGTGAGGGAGTTAGTACCTGGCGGTGGGCTGGCTCTGAGAAGGTTTCGCCCGCCAGGCGTGGGGGAGTTTCAGTTCCCCCGTGCAGGCGGACGCGTCAAGGGGCGGACGCCCGCCCCTTAACAATCCCGGCGTCCGGCAGCCTTTGCGCCCCGCGTTGCGGGGTGCCTTCGTCACGCCCTGCGGCCAACGGACCGTCCGGACTCGCCATCCCTGGCTCGTGCCGTCCTCTCGCCGACGTCCTGTCGGCTCATCCTGGCCTCCGGTTGCTCCTCAGCGCGCCGGATGCCTCTCCCACACCCTCGCCTTTGAAATCTTATGTTTTCCGGGATGCAGAGCTATCTGCTGGCCTGAAAGCGCAAGGCTCCTACACAATTCTCACCGCAATAAGAGAGCCACATAAAAAGAAGAGATAACAGCGGGGAGGGAGGCCGTCTGAGCCGCTGAGCGGATGAGGGATTTCAGGACGAGCGACAGGGATGTCGCGAAGAGGCGGGTTCGCGCCAGGGATGGCGCGTCCTGCCG
Source organism: Pantoea sp. EKM101V (assembly GCF_011800325.1). Classification (NCBI taxonomy): domain Bacteria; kingdom Pseudomonadati; phylum Pseudomonadota; class Gammaproteobacteria; order Enterobacterales; family Erwiniaceae; genus Pantoea; species Pantoea sp. EKM101V. The sequence goes on along the minus strand of NZ_JAALFP010000009.1, from coordinate 90,275 downwards.
GTCCGTGAGAAATCCGGAAGAAGCGAAGGGACCGCGGAGCGGCGGTGAAGCAGGCCGGAGCCCGGGGTCAAGGGGGCGCGGCGACTGGCGCCCCCTTGTCGGTCGCCTGCAGAGGCGAAACTGAAACTACCGGACTCCACCGGCGAACGAAACCTGCTCAGACTCCGCCCGCGCAGCAACCCCCCTCGCTTCAGCGGCTCCAGTCAGAACCCCCGATAACTCCGCTGTGCGGTACTCACCTTATACAGATAACGGCGCGACTCCGCCGACGGATGCTGGCTGGTCAGGATCTGATAGACCCTGTTCGGCGGCAGGTCGTTAATCATCGCGAATGCCCGATCTTTATCGCTGGAGAAGACGCGCAGAACACTGCCTGCACCACCGTTGTAGGCGGTGATCACCGCATAGCGGCGGGACAGCGGATCCTGAATGCCGCCCAGATAGCTGCGCTGCAACAGCGACAGATAGGCGGTGCCCGCATCGATATTGTTCTCCGGGTCCAGCAGATAGCTGCGGCTTGGCTTGCCCCATTTCCCCTTCATGCGGAACACGTCAACACCGGCGGTGTGCTGCACCACCTGCATCAGGCCCAGTGCATCGGAGTGGCTCACGGCGTAGGGGTTAAAGCTCGATTCGGTCTGCATAATCGCCAGAATCAGTGACGCATCCACACCATACTGTTCGGCGGCTTTGCGCACCATCGGCAGATATTTGTGGGCACGCTTATCCAGGTGGTTCGGCACCATCGGAATTGTAATGGTGTAAATCACATGCAGACCCGACGTGCGGCGCTGCAGTTTGTGCTGGATCAGATAGTCAGCAAAGGCTTCAGCGCGGCCCTGCCAGCGGATCGGCTGCCCGGTGTTATCCAGCACCTGACCATAGAGCAGTGGCTCTTTACTGATCACGATATCGTTGGCATCGGAGTAGAGATCGACATTCCCCGGATCGTCGCCAATCAGCAGGGTGGTTACGATCGCCTGACGCAGGCTGGCCATGGGATCGGTGCCCGAAATCGTCTCGATAGTCAGCTTACCGCTTTCAAAGTTGATGTGGCTGCGGGTGTAATAGTTGTCGCTGTATTTGACGTAATCTTTGGGTCCGGCGATCAGGACCTCATTGATACCCCAGATATTCTCAATATTGTGAGCAAACTGCCCCATCAGAATATCAAAGCCGTTAGTGTCTTTTACCCACTCTTCGTGGAACTGCTGTTTTTTCGACCCGGAACAGGAAACCAAAAGTGGTGCTATCACCAGCAGGGCGATTAATTTTTTATTCATTGGGAATGCAAGCCTGACCTGGATAACCGGCCCCAGCGATGAGGCCCGAAAATTTACGCTTCTGGCGGTGTATAGCCTTCGATGTGAACGTCTTTGCCTTCGAACAGGAAGTTGACCATCTCCTTCTCCAGGACTTTACGATCCTCAGGATTCATCATGTTGAGCTTCTTCTCGTTGATCAACATGGTCTGCTTCGCCATCCACTTCTGCCAGGCTTCTTTCGAGATCTCGTTGTAAATGCGCTTACCCAAATCGCCCGGATAGAGCTGAAAATCCTGTCCTTCCGCGTCGCGCTGTAAAAACGTACAAAAGATGGTGCGGCTCATTCTTCTTCCTCATTAATCTCACAACTGTCCAAAGCCAGTTGTCGGGGATGGCGCAGCTCGTGCAGCAGGCGCTCAACGGGTGCAGCTAATCCCACAGATGGTGGCAGCGCTAAGTTATACCAGAGACCGCCTGCTTCATCCATCGCCGCCCCGACAGAAGGCCATGCCAGCCACATTGGCACAATATCGAGATGGAAATGGCTGAAGGTGTGACGAAAGGCCGTCATCTGCTGCGGTCTGGCGTGGATGCCGCGCGCCGCCAGCCAGTCGTTCAGCGCCGCTTCGGTGGTGAACTGCGGGAAGCAGAACAGCCCTCCCCATAAACCCACCGGGGGACGCTGCTCCAGCCAGACATCATCGCCATCCTGAATCATCAGGAACCAGCCACTGCGCTCCGGCAGCACCTGTTTAGGCTTCTTACCGGGATAGCTGGCCCAGCTGCTGCTGGCATAGGCTTCACAGCCGCTGTTCAGCGGGCAGATTTCGCACTTCGGTTTCGAGCGGGTGCAGACCAGCGCGCCCAGATCCATCATCGCCTGGTTAAACTGGCTGACACCTGCAGCAGGAGTGACCTCTTCGCTGATCTGCCAGAGCCGCTTCTCGACCTCTTTTTTGCCCGGCCAGCCGCTGACGGCATAACAGCGGGCCAGCACGCGCTTGACGTTGCCATCCAGAATCGGGAAGTGCTGTCCCAGTGACAGCGACAGGATCGCCCCCGCCGTCGATCGGCCTACGCCGGGCAGGGCAGAGACATCATCGAAATTCACAGGGAACTCGCCCTGATGAACATCGACAATCTGTTTTGCCGCCTTGTGCAGGTTACGCGCACGGGCGTAGTAGCCGAGGCCGGTCCAGAGATGCAGAACCTCATCCAGCGGTGCCGCCGCCAGATCGCTGACCGTGGGGAAGCGCGCCATAAAGCGTTCGAAGTAGGGAATAACCGTGGCAACCTGGGTCTGCTGTAACATCACTTCAGACAGCCACACCTTGTAAGGTGTTTTCTCCAGCTGCCAGGGCAGGGTTTTGCGGCCAAAGCGCTGATACCAGTCCAGCACCTGTTGCGCGAACTGCGGCGCTTGCATCATAAGAAGGAAAATTTCCGTGTTTACTCTACACTCAGGCAGGAATTCCAGCACATGCGCACCTGGGTGTAAACCGGAAGATTGCAAAGGCTTGCTTCTGCTTATGAACTTTGCATAATGCCCGTTTCCCGGAACAGGCTAACCAGCAGGCTTTTACATGATTAATGACGTCATCACCCCAGAATTTGATGAGAACGGGCGGCCATTGCGCCGGATCCGCAGCTTTGTGCGCCGCCAGGGTCGCTTAACCAAAGGCCAGCAGCAGGCGCTGGACACCCTGTGGCCGGTCATGGGGGTGGAATATCAGCCGGAGCCGATCGATTTAGTCGCGCTGTTTGGCCGCGAGGCACCGGTGACGCTGGAGATTGGCTTTGGTATGGGCGCGTCGCTGGTCACCATGGCGCAGAACACGCCGCATCAGAACTTCCTGGGTATTGAAGTGCATGCGCCGGGCGTGGGAGCCTGTCTGGCCGCCGCGAAAGAGGCGGATGTACAGAACCTGCGGGTGATGTGTCATGACGCGGTGGAAGTGCTGGAGAAGATGATCCCGGATAACTCGCTGCGCATGGTTCAGCTCTTTTTCCCCGATCCGTGGCACAAAGCGCGTCATAACAAACGCCGTATCGTCCAGGTGCCTTTCGCCGAACTGGTGATGCGTAAACTGAAGCTGGGCGGCGTTTTCCACATGGCGACCGACTGGGAAGCCTACGCGGAGCATATGCTGGAAGTGATGAACAGCATTGATGGTTACCGTAACCAGTCAGAACAACAGAATTATGTGCCGCGTCCTGAGACGCGTCCACTGACCAAGTTTGAGCAGCGCGGGCAGCGTTTAGGCCACGGCGTATGGGATTTAATGTTTGAGAGGGTGAAATAATGGCCACACAACGCAGCCGCCGTTTACGCAAAAAACTGCACATTGATGAGTTTCAGGAGCTGGGGTTCTCGGTTGCCTGGCGCTTCCCGGAAGGCACCAGCGAAAGTGAAATTGATGAGACGCTCAACCAGTTCATCAACGAAGCGATCGATCCTAACGGTCTGGCTTTTGATGGCAGCGGTTACCTGGTGTGGGAAGGTCTGGTCTGCCTGCAGAAAACCGGCAAATGCACCGAGGAGCATCGCGCTCTGGTCCGCAAATGGCTGGAAGATCACAAGCTGCAGGATGTGCAGATGACGGAACTCTTCGACGTCTGGTGGGACTAAAGGTCAGGTCGGTCAGGCTGCTGGTCTGCCATCCCGGATGGGGCAGAACATCAGTCCGCCGGCCCGGTTTTAAGAAACACGGTGTCGGGCTGAGGCCCGATTGCTGAACGGTTCCGCACCAGATGTTAGGGAGTAGATATGATGCGTAAAGCGCTTCTTGCTGTGCTGCTGGCAGCAGCGACCCAGGCTCAGGCAGCCTATGAATGCAGCGTTAAGCCGCAGGATGATGTGGTGATTAAGCCGCAGAGCGTGCAGGTGGTCGGTGCCAACGGCAATCTTGAGATCTCGCCGCAGGGCGACGTGCAGTTCAACGGGCAGAAGGTGTCGCTGAGCACAGCGGAACGCCAGAAAGCGATCGATTACCAGAACGCGCTGCGTCGCGATCTGCCGTGGATCGACAGCGGGGCGACCTCACGTCTGGAGAAAGGACGTGCGGCACTGGATCGGGTTATCGTGGAGAAACTGGGCACCGACAGCAACGTCCGCAATCGCCTGAGCACGCTGAATGGCCAGCTGAAACAGCAGATGAACCGCATCATCGAGCACCGTGACGACGGGCTGACGTTCCACCATCAGGCGATCGATAAGGTGCGCGCGGAAGGGGAGCGGCTGGTTCAGTCGACGCTGGGCGGCGTCATGCAGGATAGCCTGAATGAGATGGGCAGTAAGCAGGGCAGTGGCGGCAGCAATCCGCTGCAGGCGATTATGGGAAATCTTGGCGGTCTGCAGCAGTCGATTCAGGCTGAGTGGAGCAAGCAGGAGCAGGATTTCCAGAACTTCGGTCACGAGGTCTGTAATCGCGTCATTTCGCTGGAAGATCAGCGTAAGCAGCTGACGGGCGCCCTGAAAAAATAGTATCACGCCTCAGCCTGCCGGGCTGAGGCGCCTTTATTACTCTTCCGCCAGAAACAGCTCCAGCAGCGAATTCAGAAACAGTTTTCCTTTCTCTGTAATCTGCCATTGATGCACGGTTTCCGTCACATAACCCGCAGCGATCGCGGCATCCATCTGCGGACGGATCGCCTGCTCTGACAGACCGGTGTAGCGGCTGAACTCGTCGCGCGGTGCTGCTTCCAGCAGGCGAAAGCGGTTCATGAAATATTCAAACGGCTTGTCGCTGTCGGCCACCTCATACTGCTTCTCGCGGTAATTTCCCTGCATGAATCCACGCGGATGACGGGTTTTCACCGTGCGTACAATGCGGCCATCCGGTTGCGTCAGCTTGCCGTGTGCGCCACAGCCGATCCCCAGATAGTCGCCGAAACGCCAGTAGTTAAGGTTGTGCTCACAGCGATAACCCGGCTTCGCGTAGGCGGAGGTTTCATACTGCTGATAACCGGCCTCCCGCAGCAGCTGATCGCCCTGTTCGAAAATGTCCCACAGCGCATCATCATCCGGCAGCACCGGCGGACGGGAACCAAACAGGGTGTTGGGTTCAATGGTCAGCTGATACCAGGAGAGGTGCGGAGGATTGAGCGCAATCGCCTGACGTAAATCGTCGAGCGCCTCTTCCAGCGACTGGTCCGGCAGGCCGTGCATCAGGTCGAGGTTGAAGCTGCGCAGCGACAGCGACTGTGCCAGCTGGGCGGCACGGGTCGCCTCGTCAGGCCCGTGAATGCGGCCGAGGCGCTGCAGCTTCTGCGGACTGAAACTCTGAACGCCAATCGAAATACGGTTAATGCCGGCGCGCTGATAGGCGCTGAAGCGATCGGCTTCCACGGTGCCCGGATTGGCCTCCATGGTCACCTCCGCATCGGGAGCCAGCGTCAGACGCGCCCGCACCCCATCCATCAGCATCTGCATCGCGCTGCTGCTCAGCAGGCTGGGGGTGCCGCCACCAATGAAGATGGTGCGCACTTCGCGGCCATGAATCAGCGGTAGATCGATCTCCAGATCGCGTAGCAGGTGCTGCACGTATTCAACGTGCGGCACCTCATCCTTCAGCGCATGGGAGTTAAAATCGCAGTAGGGACACTTCTGAACGCACCACGGAATATGGATATAGAGACTTAACGGCGGCAGATTAGGCATTACGCATCGCTTCCAGCAGCAGCGTCAATGCTTTACCCCGGTGAGAAACAGCACCTTTTTCCGCTTTGCTCAGTTCAGCGGCCGTTTTACCCAGCGCCGGAACAGAGAAAATCGGGTCATATCCAAAGCCACCGGCACCCGCAGCGGAACGGGTAATTTCCCCCTCCCAGCTGCCGTGGAACACCAGCGGCGTAGGATCGTCCGCATGACGCAGATAGACCAGCACGCAGTGGAACTGCGCCTGACGCTGACCGTCCGGCACGTTTTCCAGCGCCTGCAGCAGCTTCTCCAGATTCTGCTGATCGCTGGCATCTTCTCCGGCGTAACGCGCCGAATAGATACCAGGCGCGCCACCCAGCGCATCCACGGCCAGGCCGGAGTCGTCGGCAATCGCCGGCAGTCCGGTGATCTGCGCCGCGTGACGCGCTTTGAGAATGGCATTCTCGATAAAGGTCAGGCCGGTCTCTTCCGCCGACTCAACCCCCAGGTCACTCTGAGCGACGATATCCAGACCAAAGGCGGAGAGTAGCTCCGCCAGTTCACGCACTTTGCCGGGATTACCGGTGGCGAGCACAACTTTTTGCATAACAGTTCCAGTTTGATTCATTTACAGCAGGTACCAGAGACCCGGGAACAGGTCCATGCCGAGAAAGTTCAGGGCATACAGCACCAGGATGACGATCATCGCGGAGAAATCGATACCGCCCATGGCAGGCAGAATACGGCGAATCGGTGCCATCATCGGTTCAGTCAGCTGCACCAGCAGGTAGTCGACCGGGCCGCGACCCTGGCTGATCCAGCTCATCAGTGAGCGAATGATGATCACCCAGAAGACCAGATAACCGGCCGATTTAATCAGCGACAGCAGGCCGACCAGCAGGTTGGTCGGATCAACCGAGAACACGCCCACCTGAATCAGCAGTAAAATCGGGTATTTCAGCGTGGTCAGGACAAAGGCCAGCAGCAGCGAGGCGGTATCAATCGGCCCCAGTGCCGGAATGATGCGGCGCAGCGGCTTAACAATCGGCTGCGTGACTTTGACGACGAACTGCGCCACGGGATTATAAAAATCGCAGCGTGACCACTGCATCCAGATGCGCAGCAGCAGCACCATGACGTAGAGATCGATCAGCGTTTTTACTAAAAACGTCAGTGTTAACATGAAGTTCCTCTGTTATTTTTGTGAGTTGTGCGCATAATCGCGTGCGCCAAAAATGGCGGTGCCGATGCGCACCATCGTACTGCCTGCGGCGATGGCCGCCTCCATGTCATCGCTCATTCCCAGCGAAAGCGTATCAATATGCGGATAGTGCTGCTGCAGCTGACGGAATGCTTCCGCCATCTGCTGACACACCGCCAGCTGCTTCGTGTAGTCACTCTCCGCCGCCGGAATCGCCATTAATCCCCGCAGTCGCAGCTGCGGCAGGGCCGCTATTGCCTCTGCCAGCCCGGAAATGGCCTCCAGCATGATGCCAGATTTACTCGTCTCGTCACTGATATTTACCTGAATTAACACATTCAGCGGTGGCAGTGAGGCGGGACGCTGATCGTTGAGCCGCTGGGCAATGCGCAGACGGTCAAGGGTGTGGCACCAGGCAAAATTTTCCGCCACCAGTCGGCTTTTATTGGACTGCAACGGACCGATGAAGTGCCACTCCAGTTCCGGATGTGCGGCCAGCGCCTGAACCTTTTCAACCCCTTCCTGCACGTAATTTTCGCCAAAGGCGATCTGACCCGCGGTAAAGGCTTCTTCGACCGCGCTCGCAGGTTTGGTTTTACTGACGGCAAGCAGGGTAATTTCTTCTGGTGCGCGGCCGCAACGCGCGGCAGCGGCCGCAATGCGCTGCCGGACTTGCTGTAGGTTGTGCTGGATTGAGGTCATAGTCAGGAGACATTATGAATCTGGATGAAATGGTGGCGCTTAGTGTAAAGCATAATGCGGCCGATCTGCACCTTTGCAGCGGACATTTGCCCTACTGGCGGCGGCAGGGGAGGCTGGAGGCGATTCCGCAGCAGGGCCCGCTCTCGGCCGCCTGGATGACGGAGTTTATGGCCCGCTGGCTCAGTGAACCCCAGCGCCAGCAGCTGGCGCGTGACGGGCAGATCGATTTCGCCCTGAGCCTCGCCGACGGTCAGCGTCTGCGCGCCAGTCTGTTTATGCAGCGCAACGGCCTGTCGCTGGCGCTGCGCCTTATCTTTGCGGTCTGCCCCACGCTGGAGAGCCTGCAGCTTCCCGCCGTGGTGCCGACGCTGCTGGAGCAGCAGGATGGATTGATTCTGGTCACCGGGGCGACCGGAAGCGGCAAATCCACCACGCTGGCGGCGCTGGTGGATGCGCTGAATCGCCAGCATGCCCGCCATATCATCACGCTGGAAGATCCCATTGAATTTATCCACCACAGCCAGCAGTCGCTGATACAGCAGCGTGAAATCGGCCTGCACTGCCCCTCTTTCTCACTGGGCATCAGAGCGGCGCTGCGGGAAGATCCCGATGTGATTCTGCTGGGCGAGCTGCGCGACAGCGACACCATCCGTCAGGCGCTGACGGCGGCGGAAACGGGGCATCTGGTGCTGGCAACCCTGCACACCCGCGGCGCGGCGCAGGCGGTGGACAGGCTGGTGGATGTTTTTCCGGCGGAGGAGAAACCGCTGGTGCGAACGCAGCTGGCGGGCAGCCTGAAAGCGGTCATTGCGCAGCGGCTGGTGCCTGCCGTTGCCGGATCGCGCATCGGGCTGTTTGAGATCCTGGTTGCGACACCGGGCATCACTCATCTGATTCGTGAGGGCAAGATGCACCAGATCCCTGCTCTGTTGCAGACCGGCGCACAGGCCGGTATGCAAACCTTTGAGCAGAGCAGGCTGGCGCGTGAGGCTGCCGGACTGATCGCGTCAGGTCAGTAGTGGTTCTCGAACCAGTCCTGCAAAATGATGGCGGCCGACTGTGAATCCACCGATCCTTTACTGAGCGCACGATAACCGCCACGTTCGAAGAGACCCGCACGCGCTTCGACGGTGCTGAGGCGCTCATCCTGTAGCTCGACCCGGATGCCAAACCGACCGTGCAGGCGATTGGCAAATTTTCGCGCCCGGGCCGTTAACGGCTGTTCAGTGCCATCCATATTGAGGGGTAAACCCACCACCACGAAATCGGGCTGCCACTCTTTCAGCAGCTTTTCAATGAGCAGCCAGTCTGGCGTACCATCCTGGGCTTTCAGCGCCGCCAGGGGGCGGGCGCTGCCGGTGAGTTGCTGACCGACGGCGACACCAATGCTTTTGGTGCCGAAGTCGAAACCTAACAGTGTTTGCGTTGACATCAGGCGTGTCCGGCGTCGCTGGCCATGTTGTGAATATCGACGCCGATACTGCGCGCCGCTTCGCGCCAGCGCTCTGCGATAGGCGTCTGGAACAGGATATTGCTGTTGGCGGGGGTCGTGAGCCAGGCATTTTCCATCAGCTCATTCTCCAGCTGATCTTTTTCCCAGGCGCAGTACCCCAGCGCCACCAGCACATTTGTGGGCTGAGAGGCGGTGCCAATCGACTCCAGCACGTCACGGGATGTGGTGATGACGGTGTTGTCGGAGACACGAATGCTGGAGGTAAAAGTCCGTTGCGCTGAGTGCAGAATAAAGCCGCGATCTTCCGCCAGCGGGCCACCGGTGAAAACCGGCTTATCCAGCCTGATGGCCGGGTCGCGATCGTCAGCAGAGATTTTCAGCTTCTTCAGAATGCCTTCAACCGTCAGGTTTTCCATGGGTTTATTGATGATCAGTCCCATTGCACCTTCTTCGTTATGTTCGCAGAGATAGACCACGGAACGCTTGAAGAAAGGGTCCTGCAATGAAGGCATGGCAATCAAAAAGTGATGTTGTAAATTCATTCTCACACGATGTACCAAAAAAATAACCGGCACGCGACGGCCGCACCGGTATTGGGTTGATCACGGAGCCTCGCCCCGGCGTCTTGCTCAGCCCAGGCGTTTCTCAATGGCATCCATCAACATGCCGGTGATGGAGATCGGGAACGCAGCCTCAATTTCACGAATGCAGGTCGGGCTGGTCACGTTAACTTCAGTCAGTTTATCACCGATGATGTCGAGACCGACAAAAATCAGTCCTTTTGCTTTCAGCGTCGGGCCAACACGGCGCGCAATTTCCCAGTCGCTTTCGCTCAGTGGACGGGCTTCACCGCGCCCACCGGCGGCGAGATTGCCGCGCGTTTCACCGCCCTGCGGGATACGCGCCAGGCAGTAAGGGACCGGCTCGCCATCCACGACCAGCACACGCTTGTCACCCTCTTTGATAGCCGGGATATAGTTCTGCGCCATGCAGAAGCGGCTTTCGTGCTCGGTCAGGGTTTCCGTGATGACGCCAAAGTTAGGATCGTCCTGCTTCACGCGGAAGATAGAGGCGCCGCCCATGCCATCCAGCGGTTTCATGATGATGTCGCCATGCTCCTGCCAGAAGGCGCGCAGCTGCTCTTTGCGGCGGGTCACGAGGGTCTCAGGCGTGAATTCCGCAAACCAGGCGGTGTAGAGCTTTTCGTTACAGTCACGCAGGCTCTGCGGTTTATTCACGATCAGCGTTCCCAGCTCTTCTGCGCGCTCCAGAATGTAGGTCGCATAGATGAACTCGGTGTCGAAAGGGGGATCTTTACGCATCAGGATCACATTCAGGTCAGCCAGCGGGATCTCCTGCTCGCTGCCGAACTGATACCAGCTATCCGCATTCTGCTCAACGCTCAGCAGGCGGGTGCGGGCAGAGGCGACGCCACCGCGCATCGAGAGATCGTGCATCTCCATGTAGTGAATTTCATAACCACGGCGCTGTGCTTCCAGCAACATGGCGAAGCTGGAGTCTTTTTTAATATTGATGGACGAAATAGGGTCCATCACGATGCCAAGCTTAATCATTATTATCTCCTCGGTAAGGCGTTGATCGCCTCGTTCGGTTCGGTCTGCAGTGGGCCGAACAGTCAGGACACTATGCCTGCTCTCTCACCGCCGAAAGTATCGCTTAACCCAGGTCGCCAAACCTCACCTGAAGTGCCGTAATGGCGGTCAGCGCGGTGGTTTCGGTTCGCAGAACCCGTGGGCCAAGCAGGATGTCCGTAAAATCGTGCTGCGCCGTCATCGCAATCTCGTCCGCTGACAGGCCGCCTTCCGGGCCAATCAGCAGCCGGACCCGCTCCACAGGCTGTGGCAGCGTGTTGATACTCTGGCTGGCACGCGGATGCAGGTTGAGCTTCAGACCGCTGTCCGCTTCCGCACACCAGGCTTCCAGCGTCATCGCTTCACGAATTTCCGGCACGCGATTGCGGCCACACTGCTCGCAGGCGGCAATCGCAATTTTCTGCCACTGCTGGATCTTCTTCGCCAGACGCTCAGCATCAAGCTTTACGCCACAGCGCTCGGAAAACAAGGGTGTAATGACGTTCACGCCCAGTTCAATTGATTTCTGGATAGTGAATTCCATTTTTTCACCGCGCGACATCACCTGACCTAAATGCAGATGCAGAGGTGACTCGCGATCGTCCGGCTGGCTCTCTGTGACCGATACTTTTACACGCTTTTTATCAACATGCGTGATCTCTGCTGCAAAAGTCAGATTAGTGCCATCAAAGAGTTCCAGACGCTGGCCTGCCGTCATCCGGAGGACCCGGCCCACATGGTTGGATGCATCTTCATCCAGAGTAATTTCACTGCCGATGTTCAGAGGCGCGGCGTGATAGATGCGAGGTATGCGCATAAGGTTCCTGAGACCGGACGCCGCGCTGCAGCGGCGTCATGGGAAAAGAGCTAGTGTAGGGCAGGGATTTTAGCGCTGGCAAGCCTGCTGCACATAAGGATTGTGATTGCCCTGCACCCTGGCAATCCGCTGGTCGCGTTCGCACTCCCACGGCGTGACAGGATAGAGCTTATCCCAGGCGGTAAACAGCTGCGTCTGCTGGCGCGAAATGCGCAGATGGTACTGGTCGCGCATATAGAAATAAGTGCGGGCAATCGCGCCCCGCGCCCGCGCAGGCGGCTCCGCCTGTTTCAGTTTGAAGTCGATCTTCATCTCACACTGACCATACTGCTTCTCGCTGCCGTTCCACTGACTGTAGGCGAAGTTGCCGCGGTCGCCATTCACTTCACCCACCGCAGGCTGCAGGTTGTGCAGATCGGTTTCGATGCGGCGATAGTCGGGGTCTTTGTTGCAGTTTTTGCGGCCACCGTCCTGCCAGCACTGGCGCTGATGTCCAAACTCCCACGCAGGCATCACATGTTCCCACTCAATGCGTGCGGCGCGATTCGCATTTTTGCGCACCTGATAGCCACAGCTGTTGAGATCGGGAATGCCCTTTTTTCCCTGCCATGTAATTTTACAGCCACAGTAAAAGGAGCCCGGTGCATCGGCGTTAATCGCCGCAGCAAAGGTTTTGGCCTGCTGAAAGTTATTCTGATGATAGTTATTCAGGTTGATAGCGTCAGCGGCAGGGGCAAACAGCAACGCCACCGCCAGACTTAAAATGCGAGACATATTCCAGCTTCTGTTCAGTACAAAAAAGGGCGGCAGGTTAACAGAATGTCCAATAGGGCGGAATGGGGATTAGTCTCAGGCTGGCACAAACTCGCCCGCGGTCAGCAGGCTTCCGCAGTGCACGCAGCGATACTCACTCTCTTTGCGCACCACCCGATTGTGGCGCCGCACCGTAAGCTGGTGCTGCTGGCACTGACAGCGATAGGCAAAGGTCTTGCTGCGCACGGAAGCGATCTCAAACTGATGGGTGCGCCGCGCCGGCACGCCCAGCACCTGCTCCATCATCCACTTCCACTCTTTGCCGTGCGGCGCAACGCGACCAAACTGTTTCCAGACCAGCAGATGCGCCAGCTCATGCGGCACCACTTCATCAATAAACGCCTGCTGATTTTCCAGCAGCAGCACCGGATTAATGCGGATTTCCCAGGCGGCCAGCCAGGCCGTGCCCGCCGCCGTGCCGCGCTGCTGGTAGAGCAGGGCAGGTTCCGGGTAGTCCGTTTTCAGGGCCTGATTGGCACGCGCAAGCGACTGGCGCAGCGAGCGCATCACCGCCTGCTGCAGGGCAATAGGGAGACGAGGTGTTTTCATGGCGTTCAGGATAATCATCGCTGCCCGGGAACTCAACCTGACCCGCGAAAATGGCAGCAGCGTGGCTATAATCTGCCGCCCCGTTTCCGGCACGGCAGGCGGCGGCCACAGGGTGGTCAGACGCGGCGCGGCAGCGGCGGAAATTTCCGGATTAAATATGGTTATCGGCGTTTTTAGAATATCCTATTGATAAGGTTCACTGCAGCGTGAACCGATGAGATGCGACAGGCACAGTGTACGGACAACGCAATGAAAAATAATAACATCAGGAAGCAGCGCATTGTGCTGGTGACCGATTTAATGGCAGGTCGCGGCGGTATGGAGAATGTGACCGGTCAGCTGATTACCGCGCTGAATGCAGAGGCCGGAACGGAAGCGGGGCTGTTTATTATCAACAGCGGCGAAGAGAGCCACTCCCGTGCCTGGACCGCCAACGCTGTTTTAGCCGAGAGCGTCTGCACGCTGCGCAACAAAAAGATAAAAAATCTGATTCATACGCTGCGAATGGCCGCCTTTTTTCGCCGCTATCAGCCCGATCATGTCCTGACCCTGAATACGATTCCCTGCCTGATGACGCGCCGCGCCATCAGCCTCTCCGGCCGTAAAATCATGCTGTCGAGCTGGATGCATCTGCCCCCGCGTGAACGTTACCGTCCCCATTATCTGCTGCGGGCCGATCACCATTTCGCCATCAGCCAGCAGATTAAACAGCAGCTGGTGGATCTGGGTGCCCGCGATACAGACGTTGATGTGATCTATAACCCGGTAAAGCGCACTGAGGTGGTCATTGGCCGCCCGCAGGGGCTGAAGTTTCTCTATATCGGGCGCATCCACTTCCAGCGACAGAAACAGCTGAAAGATCTGTTTGATGCCCTGCAGCAGGTCAGCGTCCCCTGGACGCTGGAGATGGTGGGAGATGGCGAGGATCTGGCGCAGTGCCAGCACTACGCGGCGCAGCTTGGGATTGCGGATCGCATCACCTGGCATGGCTGGCAGGAGAACGCCTGGGAGTATGTCCTCCACCACATCAGACAGGTCAGCTGTCTGCTCATGACCTCCAACTTTGAGGGGTTCCCGCTGATCCTGCTGGAGGCGATGTCGCGCGGCGTCTACTGCGTCTCATCCGACTGCATCAGCGGTCCGGCGGAAATTATTCAGAACGGTCACAATGGTCAGCTCTACCCTGTCAATGACAGCATGGCGCTGGCCGCTATTCTCAACGCCATGAGCGGGGATTTCCGTTTCCCTGACCATCAGGTTATTAAAGCGAGCATCACCGGTTTTTATGAGGAAAATTATATGAAGCACCTGATGACCGTGCTTAATCGCCTTACTGAGGTTAAGCATGACGAATAAAACCGAACGCAATGGATTAACGTTACTGGTTAATTTCTCCGTGATTGCGCTCTGCCTGGCACTCTCACTGAATATGTTTGTTACCGGTCTGCCGCAAAAAATATTCTACTTCGTCTCCTATCTCTCCGTTGCCTCCATACTCTATGGCCTGGTGCGCAGACGGATCGACTTCAGGGGCGCGGGTTTTTATCTCGCGCTGTTCGCTGTTCTGGTTATCTTTGCCCTGATCCGTCTGTTCTGGGCCCTTCACGTTAAGGGGATTGAGACCGCCCCTTCAACCGATGCGATAACCAATATCGGCAACTATCTGCTGGGCGCGAAGCGGCTGTTGCTGGGCGCGTTTATTCTCCTCAGCCTGGCTATTTATGGCGATCGGGTTTCACTGACCACGCTGCGTATCGGGAAAGTGCTGATTCTGATCGGACTGCTGATTACGCTGGGCTTCGGTATTCATGAGCATCTCTACACCGCGAACATCCGCATCAAACTCACGACTGAAGCGGCGTCGATGTCCTCCTACATGATTCTGTTTATCTACTGCGCCTGGCTGTGGCTGAGTCGTTTTGAGACGCATCGCTACTGGAAGGTTGCCGATGTGGTGGTGCTGGCTGTCACCTTCGCGCTGCTCTACCTGTGTGCGACCCGCGTGACGCTGATTGCGCTGATCGCCACAGGCCTGCTGTTTGTGGTGCAGAGTTACCGGCTGTCGCTGCTCACTAACTGGCGCGTCGGCACGCTGGCGGTGGGCGTCGTGGCGCTGCTGATCCTGATGACCAGTAACCGCTGGGTGGAAGGGGTGCAGGATATTGAGAACTTTGGCTCCAACAGCTCGACCTCGCTGGGTGCACGCGTGGCGATCTGGGGCGGAGCGATGAACTTTATTGAGCATCACGGCGGCTTCGCAACGCCGGATGCGCGCACCACGGAGGCGCGTCAGTTCATCATCAAACACTATCCGCTCAATGTGGAAGGCTACACCAACGTCAAATACAACATGCACAACGAGTTTCTCGAAGTGACGACGTTACAGGGATGGCTGGGGACGCTGTCGCTGGCGCTGCTCTATCTGACGATGCTGGCGGGCTGGCTGAAGAAGTGCGATCTGCGCGGGGCGGCGCTGCCGATGCTGGCGCTGTTTATCACCGGGCTGACCGATTCGGTGCTGCCCTATAACCAGACTGCCACCATCTTTATCATGGCGCTGGCGCTCTGCTGCCTGCCGCGGCCCCGGCCGGACGTGCGGGTCACCCCGGTATGATAAGGGGCTGAACCAATAAAAAGGGCGGGGTTTCCTGAGAAACCCCGCCCTTTTTTTAGTGCTTAACGGTTAGTCGCGTGCACCGATGTCGCGCAGTTTTTTACCGGCCATCAGGTTACGTTCGATGTGTTCCAGCGAGACGTTTTTGGTTTCCGGAATCAGCATCAGCGTCAGCAGAATGAAGAACAGGTTAAGCAGCGCGTAGACCCAGAAGGTGTTGGCGTTGCCCAGGGTATTCAGCATCGTCAGGAAGGTCGCACCCACGATCATGTTGGCGATCCAGTTGGTGGTGGTCGAGACGGTGATACCGAAATCGCGGCCTTTCAGCGGCTGAATTTCAGAACAGAGTACCCAGATCAGCGGACCGGCTGACATCGCGAAGCCAACGATGAACATCAGCAGCATGCCTACCGCGAAGTACTGTGCGCCCGGCGAGGTAATGCCAAAGTGCAGCATCGTTCCCAGCACGCCCATACCGGCAGCCATCACCATAAAACCCAGAATCAGGGTCGGTTTACGGCCCCAGCGATCCACCAGGCCAATGGCAATAAAGGTCGCCAGCACGTTGACCAGACCGACGATGACCGTACCCCACATCTGCTGCGTGGTGTTGGCGAAGCCGGCAATTTCAAAGATTTTAGGTGCGTAGTACATGATGACGTTCATACCGGTAAACTGCTGCATAACCTGCAACAGAATGCCGAGGTAGACGGCACGACGGAAGTGGCTGCTGCTGGTGAACAGACCCCAGCCAGACTGCTTGATCTTCAGGCTTTCACGAATCTCATCCAGCTCACGTTTTGCCTGCTCACTGGTGTCGCGCAGACGGTCCAGTACGCGTTGTGCATCGCGGAAGTTGCCACGCGCCGCCAGCCAGCGTGGGCTGTTTGGCAGGAAGAAGACACCGATCAGCAGCAGCAGGGCAGGGATGGTGATGACGCCCAGCATCCAGCGCCAGTTGCCGGTAAAGCTGAAGGCGGTATCAGACAGGTAAGCACCCAGAATCCCGATGGTGATCATCAGCTGATAGAGCGAAATCATACTGCCGCGAATTTTTTCTGGAGCGATTTCAGAAAGATAAAGCGGGGCGGTATAAGAGGCGACACCGACTGCCAGACCCAGCAATACGCGGGCGCTGATCAGCATTTCCGGGTTTGGCGCCATCGCCGACCAGAGAGAACCGATAACGAACAGAATCGCACCGGCCATCAGGCTCTTTTTACGGCCCAGGCGGGAGGACATCCAGCCGCTGCCGATAGCCCCCACCGCAGCACCAAACATCATGGAACTGACGATCCACTCCTGCTGATGAGCGGTAACGTTGAAGTCCTTTGCGATAAACGGCAGGGCACCGGCAATCACGCCGATATCCAGACCGAACAGCAGACCCGCAAGGGCTGCCAGAAAGCAGACAAATAAGGTCATCGCCTTATTTGAAGTTCTGCTTTTGTGTGTATTGCCAGGCATTTTAGCCTCCAGGTTTATCCATCATTGTTTTTATCAATGTTAAAAAACCTTTTACGGGAAAAAAGTGAGTCTGATCACATCAGTGTAATCGCTTACACACGCTGAAACCCTGAAATTCAGCATATTTTACCCGTAAAGATTAATTAACCAGTGAGGTATAGCACTCATTAAGTTTCTGACAATGCTCTATTTATTGGCTATCAGACGACGCTGAAAATAACGCATTTTGAACAGAATAACCACGTGCGTTAAATCTTAAATGTCAGATAAACAAAGCATTTCAATTTGTAATCGTTAACATTTTGTTGTCAGAAAAAGCGCAATGAAGTGTAGCTGAGATTAGAAAACCTGCTGAGGGGCGGCGGGAAGGTCGGGCAGAAGCGTTTTATCCGGTCAGAAGGGGGCAGGCCGGGAGTGCAAAACAGAGCGCAATCTGCCCGTGCTGCACGAAGGCAAAGCCACTGAAAAGGCAATAAAAAACCCTGCCGGCGTGGCAGGGTTTCATGATCAGCCGGAAAACTTACAGGCCAGCCGCTTCACGCAGCAGGGCGGCTTTATCGGTTTTTTCCCATGGGAAATGTTCACGACCAAAGTGACCGTAAGCGGCGGTCTCTTTGTAGATAGGGTGCAGCAGATCCAGCATCTGAATCAGACCATATGGACGCAGGTCGAAGAATTCACGCACCAGCAGCGTCAGCTGTTCGGTCGCAATTTTCTCGGTGCCAAAGGTTTCCACCATGATGGAGGTCGGTTCAGCAACGCCGATCGCATAAGAGACCTGAATTTCACAACGGTCAGCCAGACCGGCTGCGACGATGTTTTTCGCGACATAACGCGCTGCATAGGCCGCAGAGCGGTCAACTTTTGACGGATCTTTACCGGAAAACGCACCGCCACCGTGACGCGCCATGCCGCCGTAGGTGTCGACGATGATTTTACGACCGGTCAGACCGCAATCGCCCATCGGGCCGCCGATCACAAAGCGGCCGGTCGGATTGATGTGATATTTGGTTGAGGCGTTCAGCCACTCGGCAGGCAGAACCGGCTTGATGATCTCTTCCATCACCGCTTCCTGCAGATCTTTCTGGCTGATGGACTCCGCGTGCTGCGTTGACAGCACGACCGCGTCGATGCCGACAATTTTGCCATCGTCATACTGGAAAGTGACCTGGCTCTTGGCATCCGGACGCAGCCACGGCAGGGTGCCGTTTTTACGCACTTCTGCCTGACGCTGAACCAGACGGTGTGCATAGGTCACCGGTGCAGGCATCAGAACGTCTGTTTCGTTGGTCGCATAACCGAACATCAGGCCCTGATCGCCCGCGCCCTGTTCCAGCGGATCGGTGCGGTCAACACCCTGATTGATATCCTGAGACTGTTTGCCAATCGCGCTCAATACGGCGCAGGAGTTGGCATCAAAGCCCATATCGGAATGAACATAGCCGATTTCGCGAACGGTGTTACGGGTGATCTCTTCGATATCGACCCAGGCGCTGGTGGTGATTTCACCACCAACCAGTACCATACCGGTTTTAACGTAGGTTTCGCAGGCCACACGCGCTTTTGGATCCTGTTCCAGGATCGCATCCAGCACGGCATCGGAAATCTGGTCGGCGATTTTATCGGGATGTCCTTCTGATACGGACTCGGACGTAAAAAGGTGTTTAGCCATTCTGTTCTTTACCTTAAATATGGTTTGAATTCGACTGCATAGCGCCAGTGAGGTTATCTGACCTGACGCCCCTTCAGGCAAAGCCGCGAGCAGTGAGGTTGTGTCAGCACAGCAGGCCAACACCGCCTGGATATTAACCTGTTTAGATGGAAAACCATCTGGACGGCTATTTTAGGATAGAGGATAAACCAATTACCAGCCCTTTTTCTGTTTCGGCATTTTACCTGTCAGCTTTATCGGCATAATTTGCTGACACTCCACGGAATTACCCGATAATCTTTTTGCTTTTTAGCGCCGTAAACGGTATAAAACGCCGCTGCTTCGCTAGCCGCAGCAAGGATGACGCCACTGTGTGCGTCGCGCCCGTCAGACACCGGTCTGGCTTTCACCCTGGTTGTTCTCCATGTGCCCCTGGCATATGCGGAGGTGATACAAGTAATGAACCACGCTTTTTCTTCTCCCGGTTCTCTGCGCTCTGGCGCAACACTGGCGCGCTCCTGCCTCCCCTCTGTTTCTCTTTCCAGCCGACAATATCTGCGATGCGGTAATTTTACCGACACGAGCGCTGGCTAATCTTTACCTCTGTTCTCAGGGCTTTGTCTCTTCTCTGCGTCCACGCAGTGGAACGAGACCGGTTATCTATGGTCAATAAAGATCGGGTAAATGTTCTCTGTTTAAACGGATCTGGCCAGGGTGTTTTACACTTAACTCATATGCGTGAAGCGCGCTGACGGCAACGTCAGGTGAACAGGACATGACGTTTAATGGGGTATCTGCGTTTCAGATTAGCGGCCATAAAGCCGGTTAACAGTTTCATCTTTCAACGGAAAATTGAGGTTCGCGATGTCTGACGACATGAAGAATATCAAAGGTTCGTCAGCTGGCGAACAGGGTGCACTCCGCTCCATGCAGGAGGTTGCAATGAATGATCAGGACGCGAGCAAAATGTTGCGGACGTACAACATCGCCTGGTGGGGCAACAACTATTACGACGTCAACGAACTGGGCCACATCAGTGTCTGCCCGGATCCGGATCGCCCGGATGTACGCGTCGATTTAGCCCGGCTGGTGAAAGAGCGCGAAGCACAGGGCCAGCGTCTGCCCGCGCTGTTCTGCTTCCCGCAGATCCTGCAACATCGTCTGCGCTCTATTAACGGCGCGTTCAAACGTGCGCGTGAATCCTACGGCTATACCGGTGACTATTTCCTGGTTTACCCGATTAAAGTCAACCAGCATAAACGCGTCATTGAATCCCTGACCCAGTGCGGTGAACCGCTGGGCCTGGAGGCTGGCTCGAAAGCGGAGCTGATGGCGGTGCTGGCACATGCGGGTCAGACCCGCACGGTGATCGTCTGTAACGGTTATAAAGACCGGGAATATATTCGTCTGGCGCTGATTGGCGAGAAGATGGGCCACAAGGTCTATCTGGTGCTGGAAAAAATGACCGAGGTGCGGCTGGTGCTGGAAGAGGCGGAGCGTCTGAACGTGGTGCCGCGTCTGGGTATCCGTGCTCGCCTGGCGTCACAGGGCTCCGGCAAGTGGCAGTCGAGCGGCGGCGAAAAGTCGAAGTTTGGCCTGTCAGCGACGCAGGTGCTGAAGCTGGTTGAGATTATGCGCGAAGCGGGCCGCATCGACAGCCTGCAGCTGCTGCATTTCCATCTTGGTTCACAGATGTCCAATATCCGCGATATCGCCACCGGTGTGCGTGAGTCGGCGCGTTTCTATGTCGAACTGGCGAAGCTGGGCGTAAACATCAAATGTTTCGACGTCGGCGGCGGTCTGGGTGTCGATTATGAAGGCACGCGCTCGCAGTCTGACTGTTCGGTCAACTATGGCCTGAATGAGTACGCTAACAACGTGATCTGGGGCATCGGGGCCGCCTGTGATGAGCACGGCCTGGAGCATCCGACGGTGATCACCGAGTCCGGTCGCGCCGTGACCGCACACCATACGGTGCTGGTTTCTAACATCATCGGCGTGGAGCGCAACGAGTTCAGCGAACCTGAAACGCCGGATGCCGATGCGCCGCGCCCGATTCTCAGCATGTGGGAAACCTGGCAGGAGATGCACGAGCCGGATACCCGCCGTTCGCTGCGTGAGTGGCTGCACGACAGCCAGATGGACCTGTTCGATATCCACACCGGCTACTCCTCCGGCACTTACGATCTTAAGCAGCGTTCATGGGCTGAGCAGCTCTATCTGAGCATCTGTCACTATATTCAGCAGCATCTCGATCCGAGCAACCGTGCGCATCGTCCGATCATCGACGAACTGCAGGAGCGAATGGCGGATAAGATCTACGTTAACTTTTCGCTGTTCCAGTCGATGCCGGATGCATGGGGTATCGATCAGCTCTTCCCGGTTCTGCCGCTGGAAGGGCTGAATAAGAAGCCGGAACGCCGCGCTGTGCTGCTCGACATCACCTGTGACTCTGACGGTACCATCGATCACTATGTGGATGGCGACGGTATCGCCACCACCATGCCGATGCCGGAATATGACCTGGATAACCCGCCGATGCTGGGCTTCTTCATGGTCGGGGCTTATCAGGAAATTCTGGGCAACATGCACAACCTGTTCGGTGACACCGAGGCGGTGGATGTCTACGCGCGCGAAAATGGCGAAGTGGAAGTGCAGCTGTCGGATGAGGGTGACACCGTGGCAGACATGCTGCGCTATGTGCAGCTTGATCCTAACCAGCTGATGTCGCTGTTCCGCAATCAGGTGCAGGCGTCCGATCTCGACGAAGAGCTTCGTGCCCAGTTCCTGGAAGAGTTTGAGAGCGGCCTCTACGGATACACCTATTTAGAAGATGAGTAATCGCATCGTTCAGCCCGCAATCGTATATTGCAGTTGCCGCTGACTATGCCGATAATCTGACTCACTCAATCCCTTCCTCGTCGGGCCTAACGACGCGGAGGGGATTTTTTTCATCTATATCTTAATGGCTTGCGGGCCTGGCCCGACTTACGCATAGAGAGAGCAATTATGTATAACACGCTTGGCAATCAGTACGACAACTCCCTGGTCTCTAACGCCTTCGGCTTCATGCGCTTTCCGCTGAACTTCCAGCCTTATGACAGCGACGCGGAGTGGGTGATTACCGGTGTACCGTTTGATGCTGCCACCTCTGGTCGTCCGGGCAGCCGCCTGGGGCCGGGCGCCATCCGCCAGATCTCCACCAACCTGGCCTGGGAAGGCTGCCGCTGGCCGTGGGATTTCGATCTGCGTCAGCGTCTGAACGTTGTCGACTGCGGCGATCTGGTTTACGCCTTCGGTGACTCACAGGATCTCTCCGATAAATTACAGGCGCACGCCGAAAAACTGCTGGCCAGCGGCAAGCGCATGATGACCTTTGGCGGCGACCACTACGTGACGCTGCCGCTGCTGCGCGCGCATGCGAAACATTTCGGCAAGATGGCGCTGGTGCACTTTGATGCCCACACCGACACCTACTCCAACGGCCCGACCTTTGACCACGGCACCATGTTCTTTACCGCGCCGAAAGAGGGGCTGATCGATCCTCAGCACTCGGTGCAGATCGGTATCCGAACTGAATTTGACCGGAGCCTGGGCTTCAACGTGCTGGATGCGGCGCAGGTCAATGACCGCAGCGTTGACGATATCCTTGCTGAAGTAAAACGCACCGTCGGCGATCTGCCGGTCTATCTCACCTTCGATATCGACTGTCTGGACCCGGCTCATGCACCTGGCACCGGCACGCCGGTCATTGGCGGCCTGACCACCGATAAAGCGACCAAACTGATCCGTGGCCTGCAGGGCATGAACATCGTGGGTATGGATCTGGTGGAAGTGGCACCGGGCTATGACCATGCAGATTTAACCGCGCTGGCCGCGGCGACGCTGGCGCTGGATATGCTGCATGTTCAGGCGGCCAACAAGGGCTGATTTGCCGCACCCCTCTGATAAGTCTGCCGGGATAATCCGGCAGGCTTTGCTGCCGTCTCCCGCCATTCCCCTCTGCGTTTTCCCCACGAATACCCTGTCTGACCGGCTGCTGGCTTCGGCCATGCGGTTCAGGCGCAACTGCACATCAGCAACTAAACTTAGTGACATCGATTTTCGACGTGGAGGCAATCATGGGCTTTCTTGATGAACTGGCGGGCTCACTGCAGGGCAGTCAGAGTGACGGGCATCTGCCCGGCCAGCTGCAGGCGGTGTGGCACTGGGTACAGGAGCAGGGCGGCATTGAAGTGCTGCTGCAAAAATTTCAGCAGGGCGGGCTGGGTGAAGTCTTTAGTTCGTGGATTGGCACCGGCAGCAATCAGCCGGTCGCGCACAGCGATATCCACTCGGCGTTTGGTCAGGCGGAACTGCAGTCACTGGCGGATAAGCTGGGAACCGACGTTAAGGGCGCAGCAGGCACGCTGGCGGTGATTCTGCCGCAGCTGATCGACAGGATGTCACCGCAGGGGCGCATGGATGAGGCGTCACTGCATGAGAATAAACTCGATTTAGGCTCAATGGTGGATCAGATATTTAAGCGCTGAATCAGCCAGAGCCGGAAGGTATCAGGCGCATCGGCCTGAAGGATGATGCGCCTGATTGTCTCTTATTTCGCGTCGGCAGCAATGCGATCGCGGATATGCTGAGCGCGCGCTTCTGAAGCCGGGTGGGAGTCAAACATTGAACTCTGACGGCCCTGTTCCAGCTTCGCCAGTTTCTCAAAGCTGGTGACCAGCCCCATCGGGTTAATGTTGCGCTTCTTCATCAGGTCATAGGAGTAGTCATCCGCCTGTGACTCCTGCGACTGGGAGAACTGCGCGTTGACCAGTTTCTCACCCAGTTCGCCCAGCTGCGACTGCGACAGCGAACCGATCACTCCGCCAACCGACGCGGCAGCCGTGCGGGCCGCAGTGGTGGCATACGCCAGCTGCATCGCTTTACGGGTGTGGCCCAGCGCAACGTGACCCATCTCATGGCCCAGTACCCCTTCGACTTCATTGTCGGTCATCATATCCATCAGTCCGCTGTAGACACGGATACAGCCGTTTGCCATCGCCCAGGCGTTGACATCTTTCGTCTGGTAAACCTTGTAGTTAGCCGGGACGCCATTGATGTTATCGCCCAGCGCGGCGGCAATCTTGTTCAGACGCTGCTGATATTCGCTGTCAGCCGGCGCGATCTGATTCTCTTTGTCCATCTGCTCACAGGACTTATCGCTCAGCTGCTTAACCTGATCGTCGCTCAGCGTGTAAGCCTGATAGGCCTGTGCGCCTGACTGCATCAGCGCGTTATTGTCCAGCCCCTGACAGCCGCTCAGCAGCGTCGCCAGTCCAAGCGCTAATACCGTTTTCTGGATTTTCATGCTCTATCCCATTCATAACAAGGTAAGAAAAACAAACACCTGAAACCGTGCCAGGTGAATAAACGTTTTGGTTATAGCCTGCCAGTCTGCACTTTGCTAGCAGAGTTGGCCGGAAAAGCCATACGAAGCGGTGACATTTAGCGTTTTACAGCATGTACTTTTGCCCCGATTTTCATGTACATTGATGGGCAACTTTTTCCTTGTTTTGCCCGGTAACTCATTAATAACAATAAGTTAAGGCGCGAAGCATTAATCCGACCTGGAGTAGAAAATGCCCTCTCGTAAAGAGCTTGCCAACGCCATTCGTGCGTTAAGTATGGATGCAGTACAGAAAGCGAAATCGGGACATCCGGGTGCCCCAATGGGTATGGCGGACATCGCTGAAGTACTCTGGCGCGGTTACCTGAACCACAACCCGACCAACCCGCAGTGGGCTGACCGCGACCGTTTCGTGCTTTCCAACGGTCACGGCTCCATGCTGATCTATAGCCTGCTGCACCTCACCGGCTACGATCTGCCGATGAGCGAACTGGAAAACTTCCGCCAGCTGCACTCAAAAACTCCAGGTCACCCGGAATATGGCTACACCGCCGGCGTTGAAACCACCACCGGTCCGCTGGGGCAGGGCATCGCTAATGCGGTCGGCTTCGCTATCGCTGAGCGCACCCTGGCCGCGCAGTTCAACCGTCCGGGTCATGACATCGTAGACCACAATACCTATGTCTTCATGGGTGATGGCTGCATGATGGAAGGCATCTCGCACGAAGTCTGCTCACTGGCGGGTACGCTGAAGCTGGGCAAACTGGTGGCCTTCTATGATGACAACGGTATCTCTATCGACGGTCACATTGATGGCTGGTTCACCGATGACACCGCTAAGCGCTTTGAAGCTTACGGCTGGCACGTTGTGCGCGGCGTTGATGGTCACGATGCGGATGCGATTGCTAAAGCGATCGACGAAGCGAAAAGCGTCAGCGACAAGCCATCACTGCTGATGTGCAAAACCGTCATCGGCTTCGGTTCGCCGAACAAAGCGGGCACCCATGATTCACACGGCGCACCGCTGGGTGATGACGAAGTGGCGCTGACCCGTAAACAGCTGGGCTGGAACCACGCACCGTTCGTTATCCCGTCAGAGATCTACGCTGAGTGGGACGCGAAAGAAGCGGGTCAGGCGAAAGAGTCCGCCTGGGATGAGAAATTCGCGGCTTACGCGCAGGCTCACCCGGAACTGGCCGCTGAGTTTAAGCGTCGCATCAGCAATGAGCTGCCTGCTAACTGGCAGGAAGAGTCTCAGAAATTTGTTGAGCAGCTGCAGGCGAACCCGGCGAAGATCGCCAGCCGTAAAGCCTCACAGAATGCGATTGAAGCCTTCGGTAAAATTCTGCCGGAATACCTGGGCGGTTCAGCTGACCTGGCGCCGAGCAACCTGACTGTCTGGTCGGGCTCTAAGCCGATCAATGAAGATGCGGCAGGTAACTACATCCATTACGGCGTGCGTGAATTCGGTATGACCGCTATTGCTAATGGCCTGGCGCTGCACGGCGGCTTCCTGCCTTATACGGCCACCTTCCTGATGTTCGTTGAGTATGCGCGTAACGCTGCGCGTATGGCGGCATTGATGAAGATCCGTCAGATCATGGTCTACACCCACGACTCCATCGGTCTGGGCGAAGATGGCCCGACGCACCAGCCGGTTGAACAGATGGCCAGCCTGCGCACCACGCCAAACATGAGCCTGTGGCGTCCGTGTGACCAGGTTGAATCTGCCGTGGCGTGGAAATACGCCATTGAACGTCAGGATGGCCCGACGGCACTGATCTTCTCCCGTCAGAACCTCGCGCAGCAGTCGCGTGACGCTGAGCAGCTGGCTAACGTGGCGCGCGGCGGTTATGTGCTGAAAGATTGCGACGGCACGCCTGAGCTGATCCTGATCGCCACCGGTTCAGAAGTTGAACTGGCTGTCGGTGCGTGGGACAAACTCACCAGCGAAGGTCGTAAGGTGCGTGTCGTCTCTATGCCTTCAACGGATGCCTTCGACAAGCAGAGCGATGCGTATCGCGAAGCCGTTCTGCCAAAAGCGGTCAGCGCACGCGTAGCTATCGAAGCGGGCATCGCAGATTACTGGTTCAAATACACAGGTCTGAATGGGGCCATCGTCGGCATGACCAGCTTCGGCGAATCAGCGCCTGCGGATCAGTTGTTTGAACTGTTTGGCTTTACCGTCGACAACGTCGTGGCGAAAGCCAAAGCGCTGCTGGCGTAAAAAACCGGTCAGGCGGGCCTGAACCCGCCTGGCGCTAAACGCAGAGGGACGACTTTTTCGTCCCTCTCGCTCTTTTATTCCTGCAGTAATAACCTGTTTTCGCCTCAATTTGTGACGCAGATCTAAATATAAGCAGTCAGATTGATCACAGTCATTCCCGTTATTCCTTCCTTCCATTATTGTAGCTGAACCGTTTCAGTCGCCAGGCAACTTGCCCTGGTTTCGGACAATGCCGGGTAAGAATCTCCTGTACAAAATGCAGTGAAACGCTCAGGCTAACGGCACGTTTTTTTCAGTCTGACGTGGCAGGAGAGAAATGACGGTACGGGTAGCAATAAATGGTTTTGGCCGGATTGGACGCAACGTTCTGCGCGCGTTATATGAAACGGGCCGGCGGGCGGAGATTACGGTGGTGGCGATCAACGAGCTGGCGGAAGCCACCGGGATGGCGCACCTGCTGAAATATGACACCAGCCATGGCCGTTTTGCTTTTGATGTGCGCCAGGAGCGCGATGTGATGTGGGTGGGGGGCGATACCCTGCGCATTCTGCACCGTGCAGAGATTGCCGATCTGCCGTGGCGTGAACTCGACGTTGATGTGGTACTGGACTGCACCGGCGTTTACGGTTCGCGCGCGGATGGCGAAGCGCATCTTCAGGCGGGTGCCAAAAAAGTGCTGTTCTCTCATCCCGGCGGAAACGATCTCGACGCGACCGTGGTGTATGGCGTTAATCAGCAGGATCTGAGCGCCAGCGACCGAATCGTCTCCAATGCCTCCTGTACCACCAACTGCATTATACCGGTGATTAAACTGCTGGATGATGCGTTTGGCATCGAATCCGGCACCGTCACCACGATTCACTCGGCGATGCACGATCAGCAGGTGATCGACGCTTATCACAGCGATCTGCGCCGCACCCGTGCAGCCAGCCAGTCGATCATTCCGGTCGACACCCGGCTGGCGGCGGGCATCACCCGCATTTTTCCGAAATTCAACGATCGCTTTGAGGCGATAGCGGTTCGCGTCCCGACGATCAACGTGACGGCTATTGATCTCAGCGTTTCTGTTCGTCAGGCAGTGAAGGCGTGCGAGGTTAACACCCTGTTGCAAAGCGCGGCAGAGGGGGCATTTCGTGGTATAGTTGACTATACGGAATTACCGTTAGTCTCAGTAGATTTTAACCATGATCCGCACAGCGCCATTGTGGACGGAACGCAAACGCGGGTCAGCGGTCAACACCTTATCAAGACCCTGGTCTGGTGTGACAACGAATGGGGCTTTGCTAACCGAATGCTCGACACGACGTTAGCCATGGCCGCAAGCGGTTTCAGGTAAGACGCGGTTTGCGTCTGGCAAAACTTATGAGAATCAACGAGAGGGTTCACCATGTCTGTAATTAAGATGACCGATCTGGATCTGGCTGGCAAACGCGTGCTGATCCGTGCCGATCTCAACGTACCGGTTAAAGAAGGTAAAGTGACGTCTGATGCACGTATCCGTGCTTCTCTGCCCACCATTGAAGCGGCGTTGAAACAGGGCGCGAAAGTAATGGTTACCTCTCACCTGGGTCGTCCGACCGAAGGTGAATACAACGAAGAGTTCTCGCTGCTGCCGGTCGTGAACTACCTGAAAGAGAAGCTGAGCGGCACCAATGTGACCCTGGCAAAAGATTACCTCGACGGCGTGGAAGTGGGCGCTGGCGAACTGGTGGTGCTGGAAAACGTTCGCTTTAACAAAGGCGAGAAGAAAGATGACGAAGCGCTGTCTAAAAAATATGCTGCCCTGTGCGACGTTTTCGTGATGGACGCGTTTGGTACTGCACACCGCGCGCAGGCCTCTACTCACGGCGTCGGCAAATTTGCGCCTGTTGCCTGTGCTGGTCCGCTGCTCTCCGCTGAACTGGAAGCGCTGGGTAAGGTGATGACCAACCCTGAGCGTCCGCTGGTCGCTGTCGTAGGCGGTTCTAAAGTCTCAACCAAATTTGATGTGCTGCAGTCGCTGGTCAAAATCGCGGACACCGTGATTGTCGGCGGCGGCATCGCGAACACCTTCGTGGCTATCGACAATAAAGTCGGTAAATCCCTGTATGAGCCAGACTTCGTTGAAGCAGCGAAAGGCCTGCGCGATCAGCACGGTATTCCGGTTCCGACTGACTCACGTGTCGGCACGGAATTCTCCGAAACTGCACCAGCGACTGTGAAAAAGGTTTCGGAAGTGGCGGATAACGAAGAGATTATGGACTTCGGTGATGAAACCGCACAGGCGATGGCTGCCATTCTGAAGGATGCGAAAACCATCCTGTGGAACGGCCCGGTGGGCGTATTCGAGTTCCCTAACTTCCGTAAAGGCACCGAAATCGTGGCGAACGCTATTGCAGACAGTGAGGCGTTCTCTGTGGCTGGCGGCGGCGACACCTTAGCGGCGATCGACCTGTTCGGTATCGAAGACAAAATTTCCTACATCTCTACCGGTGGCGGCGCGTTCCTTGAGTTCGTTGAAGGCAAGAAACTGCCTGCCGTCGCCATGCTGGAAGAGCGTGCGAAGCAGTAAACCTTTGGGGGTGATGCCCTGCGGCATCGCCTGAAGTCTTGCCCGTCTGGGCGTTTAAATCGACGTTCCTTAAGGGGAACAACGGTCACGAAACAGGACACAATCATGTCTAAAATTTTTGATTTCGTAAAACCCGGCGTTGTCACTGGTGATGACGTACAGAAGATCTTCAAAGTCGCGAAAGAGAACAAATTCGCACTGCCAGCCGTAAACTGCGTCGGCACCGACTCTATCAATGCCGCACTGGAAGCTGCTGCGAAAGTTAAAGCGCCAATCATCATTCAGTTCTCTAACGGTGGTGCGGCTTTCATCGCGGGTAAAGGTTTCAAGACTGACAAACCACAGGGCGCCGCTATTTTCGGTGCAATCTCGGGTGCACACCATGTTCACCTGATGGCTGAGCAGTATGGCGTGCCGGTAATTCTGCACACTGACCACTGTGCCAAGAAACTGCTGCCGTGGATCGACGGTCTGCTGGACGCGGGTGAAGAGTACTACCAGAAAAACGGCAAACCGCTGTTCTCTTCTCACATGATCGACCTGTCAGAAGAGTCTCTGGAAGAGAACATCGAAATCAGCAGCAAATACCTGGCGCGCATGGCGAAACTCGACATGACCCTGGAGATTGAACTGGGCTGCACCGGCGGTGAAGAAGATGGCGTTGATAACAGCCACATGGACGCATCCGCACTCTACACCCAGCCAGAAGATGTGAACTACGCGTACGAAAAACTGCATGCGATCAGCCCGCGCTTCACCATTGCGGCGTCATTCGGTAACGTCCACGGCGTGTACAAGCCAGGCAACGTGAAACTGACCCCGACCATTCTGCGTGATTCGCAGAAGTTTGTGTGTGAAAAACATGGCCTGCCGCACAACGCGCTGGACTTCGTTTTCCACGGCGGTTCAGGTTCTTCAGCAGCAGAGATCGAAGAGTCTATCAGCTACGGCGTGATCAAGATGAACATCGATACCGATACCCAGTGGGCAACCTGGGACGGCATTCTGCAGTACTACAAAAAGAACGAAGGCTATCTGCAGTCGCAGCTGGGTAACCCGGAAGGCGACGACAAGCCAAACAAAAAATATTACGACCCACGCGTCTGGCTGCGTTCTGCCCAGGCGTCTATGGTGGTCCGTCTGGAGCAGGCTTTCAAAGAGCTTAACGCTGTCGACGTACTGTAACACTCTGGTGGTTACCGTATAAAAAAGGCCCGGAAGGGCCTTTTTTTTGCCTTTTTTTCAGCAGATTTATGTCAAAGGTCATGCAGGTTTGGCACACCGGCATTTATTGTTTACCCTTTTGTCAGGGATTGTCAGAGCGGTTCTGACAATGTGGTCTCATTCCCTTTGGGATTTAATTACAGGATGGTTACATGCAGGATACGGGCATGATCGATGAAATCAACAACGCGGGAAACTGGATTATACGAAATCAGGAACTCCTGATTAGCTATGCGGTAAACATCGTCGCCGCGATTGCGATTATCGTGGTAGGGCTGATGATTGCGCGCATCATCGCCAATGCGGTCAATCGTCTGCTGCGCGCGCGTCACATTGATACCACGGTCGCTGACTTCCTGTCTGCGCTGGTACGCTATGGCATTATCGCGTTCACGCTTATCGCCGCACTGGGGCGTATCGGCGTCCAGACCACCTCGGTCATCGCTATTCTGGGTGCAGCCGGTCTGGCTGTAGGCCTGGCATTAAAAGATTCCCTGTCAAACCTCGCGGCGGGTGTGCTGCTGGTGATTTTCCGCCACTTCCGGGCCGGTGAGTTTGTCGATCTGGGCGGCATCATGGGTACGGTCATGAACGTACAGATCTTCTCCACGACCCTCAAATCGGCTGACGGCAAGCTGGTGGTGGTGCCTAACGGTAAAATCATCACCGGTAACATCGTTAACTTCTCGCGCGAGCCGATACGCCGCAATGAATTTATCATTGGTGTCTCTTACGATGCGGATGTTGATCAGGTGCTGACGCTGCTGCGCGAAGTGGTTGATGCTGATAGCCGTGTTCTGCAGGAGAAAGGTGTGCAGGTGGGCCTGAATGAGCTGGCGGCCTCCTCGATGAACTTTGTGGTGCGCTGCTGGAGCAACAGCGGAGACCTGCAGGATGTTTACTGGGATCTGCTGAAGAACTTTAAGCGTGCGCTGGATGGAAAAGGGATTGGCATTCCTTATCCTCAGATGGATGTGCATCTGCACCGTGTTAAAAAGCCGGAGACCGCCGCGCCAGAAACAATCGCGCCACAGGCCCAGCCGGAGTAATCGTTTTATGGGCGACCCCGGTCGCCCATTCATTTTGCTAATCGCAGATTAATTCTTTCAATTTCCGCTAATCATCGCCCGCTCTTATACTGCTTCACATCTGACGATGTGAGGACATAATTCTGTGATATCTCTCTACTTTCAGGGGCTTGCCCTGGGTGCCGCACTGATTCTGCCGCTGGGTCCGCAGAACGCCTTTGTCATGAATCAGGGGGTAAAGCGGCAGTACCACCTGATGACAGCGGCGCTCTGCTCGCTGAGCGATATTCTGCTGATTTGCGGCGGTATTTTCGGTGGAAGTGCACTCCTGAGTCACTCTCCGCTGCTGCTGGGGGCAATCACCTGGGCGGGCGTGGCCTTTCTGCTCTGGTACGGCTGGAGCGCGCTGCGTCACGCCTTTCGCGGCGATGTCGATCTGGCAGAGGGGGCGTCGCGCAGGCAGAGCAGGGGACGCATCGTGGCGACGCTGCTGGCGGTGACCTGGCTCAACCCGCACGTCTATCTTGATACCTTTGTGGTGCTGGGCAGTCTTGGCGGTCAGTTGCCGACCACCGCGGCGCGTCAGTGGTTCGCGCTGGGAACCATCAGCGCCTCTGTCCTGTGGTTTTTCGGCCTGGCCCTGCTGGCCGCGTGGCTCTCACCGCGTCTGCGCACTGCGACGGCACAGCGCATCATTAACCTGCTGGTCGGCGTAGTGATGTGGTTTATTGCCCTGCAACTGGCGCGCCAGGGTATCGCCGCTTTCTGAACAGAACGCGAACAGCCTGCGGTTATTGCCGCACCGCTGGCGAACTTTTGCCATAATGACCACTCAAAGCATGGCGCATACCGATGCGCTGCTGGGCTTCGCCGGTTAGAAGCCGTCATAGTGACCTTTTCAAGGAGGACTTTCATGAAACTGAAAGCATTGGCTCTGGCCGCAATCATGAGCGCCGGAGCACTGCCTGGCGTACACGCTGATGAGTTACCAAATGGGCCGCACGTGGTGACCTCAGGCAAGGCAACAGTCGATGCCCGTCCCGATATCGCTACGCTCTCTATCGTGGTGAATGTCTCATCCAAAGATGCCGCCGATGCGAAAAAGCAGGCGGACAGCCGGGTTGCACAATATTTCGATTTTCTGCAGAAAAACGGCATTGAGAAGAAAGATATCGATGCGGCTAACCTGAGTACCCAGCCAGAGTACGATTACACCAAAGAGGGCAAATCTGTCCTGAAAGGCTATCGCGCGGTGCGTCAGGTTCAGGTCACTCTGCGTCAGCTGGACAAGCTGAACGATCTGCTGGATGGCGCACTGAAATCGGGTCTGAACGAGGTGCGCAGCGTCGAGTTAGGCGTAGCAAACCCGGAGAGCTACAAAGAGCAGGCACGTAAAGCGGCAATTAAGAATGCGACTCAGCAGGCCTCACAGCTGGCTGAAGGCTTTAACGCGAAGCTGGGCCCGATCTACAGCATCCGCTATCAGGTCGCTAACTATCAGCCGATGCCGATGAACCGCATGTATAAAGCGGCGGCAGCAGCCGATACCTCAGCCCAGGAAACCTACGATCAGCAGAGCATTAACTTTGACGATCAGGTCGATGTGGTGTTTGAACTCAAGCCCAACTCGCCATAATGCAAAACGGGGCTGATGTCCCGTTTGAAATTGTTGACAAAACCTGGCCCGGTTCGCTGTGAGACGGTGCCTGCACAGGAAACAGGGTCAGATCGGAAAGTCGCTAAGGCCAATCCCTGGCCGCTCGGCCCGCACCATCCCTGGCGCGGGACGCTTTCCTCTTCTGACCCTGCTCCCTGCGCGTTTAACTTTTCTGTTGTTGTAAGAGTCTTCTTTATCCCGATTTGTCAGCAACAAAAACGGGGCTTTCGCCCCGTTTTTGTTTTCAGGCTGCCGCGTCATCCTGACGCAGCACCCGATGTCCATGCGCTATCAGCGCATCGGTGACCCGACGCATCAGACGGCTCTCCGGCGCAAAACGATGCCAGTAGAGCATCCGGCGCTGATACAGGCCAGGCGTCAAATCGATTAACTCCCCGCTTGCCAGCTCGCGCTCAATCTGCAGATGCGGAATCATACAGCAGGTCGACCCCTGTCGCGCCATCTGCACAAAGGCTTCCGATGAGTTGACGATATGGCAGGGCACGCTCCCGGGTGAGAGGTCGAAATTCTGCTGCAGGAAGGCCTGATGCATATCATCAAGGTGGTCGAACGCGACAGCAGGCGCCTTCAGCAGGGCAGAGCGGGTCACCCCGTTGGGGAAGAAGCGATCGGCAAAGTCGCGCGACGCCACAAACAGATAGTCGAGCGCGCCGAGCTGGTCCACCAGGCAGCTGGGCAGCGGCTGCGGCTGTATACTGACCGCGCCCACCACCTCACCGCGGCGCAGACGCTCCTGGGTGCGGGTTTCATCTTCCACCTGCAGATTCAGGCGCACGGGCGAGTCGGCCAGCACATCTTTCAGGGCGGGCAGCAGCCAGGTCGCCAGACTGTCGGCGTTGACCGCCAGCGACAGCAGCAGCGGCGTGGTTCCACTGTTCTCATCACCCAGCCACTCCTCTTCCAGCAGCTCGACCTGATGCAGTAACGCCAGCAGTTTCTGGCCCTGTTCGGTCGGACGCGGCGGCACGGTGCGCACCAGCAGCGGCTGACCAAACAGGTTCTCCAGCTGCTTAATACGCTGAGACACCGCCGACTGGGTGATGCAGAGTTTCTGTGCGGCTCGCTCAAATCCGCGTTCGCGGATCACTGAATCCAGCGCCTGAAGCGTTCGATAATCCGGGCGTTTCATTATTCTTCTCTCTCCTTCAGGGTGGACGTCACTATGCCACAAAAGTGCCGCCTGTGATGGCTCACCTGTTTTTTGT
Organism: Pantoea sp. EKM101V; assembly: GCF_011800325.1. NCBI lineage: Bacteria > Pseudomonadati > Pseudomonadota > Gammaproteobacteria > Enterobacterales > Erwiniaceae > Pantoea > Pantoea sp. EKM101V. Next base: position 56,210 of record NZ_JAALFP010000009.1, on the reverse strand, counting down.
GGGCTGGCTTCCAAAGCGTTAAATCCACGTCGGTCAGCCGAGCATTTTCAGCCAGCCTTGTTTTATACTACGCGCACTTCGTTGTCGCACAGGTTTTAAACATACCATGACCCAGGATGAACTGAAAAAAGCCGTTGGCTGGGCTGCACTTGAGTACGTGCAGCCGGGGACGGTTGTTGGCGTAGGCACCGGATCCACCGCTGCCCACTTTATCGATGCGCTTGCCACAGTCAGGCATCAGATCGAAGGTGCCGTCTCCAGCTCGGATGCCTCGACCCTGAAACTGAAAAGCCTGGGCATTCCGGTGTTTGACCTGAACGAGATCGATCTTCTGTCGGTTTACGTCGATGGTGCGGATGAGATCAACCCGCAGATGCAGATGATCAAAGGCGGTGGCGCGGCGCTGACGCGTGAAAAGATCGTGGCCGCGGTGGCGCAGACCTTTATCTGTATCGCCGACGCCTCTAAAGAGGTCGATGTGCTGGGCCGCTTCCCGCTGCCGATCGAGGTGATCCCGATGGCGCGCAGTTACGTTGCGCGTGAGCTGGTTAAAATGGGCGGCCTGCCGGAGTATCGCCAGAATGTCATCACCGATAACGGCAACATCATTCTCGACGTGCATAATCTGACTATTCTCGATCCGATTGCGCTGGAAAAGAGCATCAACGCTTTGCCTGGCGTGGTCACCGTGGGCCTGTTTGCCGCACGCGGCGCCGATATTGCGCTGATAGGCGGTCCGGATGGCGTGAAAACCATCAAAAAATGATCTGTCCGGCGTCGATACGGCGCCGCTTATTTCTGCCTGCAAATCATCTTTTCTCGCCCGGGTGAAATTTGGTGACTTATGTCACATAACCGTTATCCGCAACGGTTTCATTCTCTCTTCAACCCTGACCCCGTGATTTTGTCTGGCATTGTGGTGCTGCCAGCCGTTGCCGTGCTGGCTCCCGGGCAATCGTTTGTATTGCCCGACGCGATTTTTTTGATATTTTGACAGAAGGCTGGCTTATGGTACTCCTCATTGAATGCTGAATAGGATCGGGAAATGGCAAAGGTATCACTGGATAAAGATAAGATTAAGTTCCTGCTGGTGGAGGGTGTGCATCAGAGCGCGCTGGACAACCTGCGGGCTGCAGGCTATACCAACATCGAATTTCACAAGGGCGCGCTGGACGCTGATGCATTAAAAGCCTCCATCCGTGATGCGCACTTCATTGGTATCCGTTCCCGCTCCCAGCTCACTGAAGAGATTTTTGCGGCAGCTGAAAAGCTGGTCGCTGTCGGCTGTTTCTGTATCGGAACCAACCAGGTTGACCTGCAGGCCGCCGCCAGTCGCGGAATCCCGGTCTTCAATGCGCCGTTCTCCAATACCCGCTCGGTCGCTGAACTGGTGATTGGTGAGATGCTGCTGATGCTGCGTGGTATCCCGGAAGCGAACGCCAAAGCGCACCGTGGTATCTGGAACAAGAATGCCAAAGGCTCATTCGAAGCGCGTGGGAAAAAACTCGGTATCATCGGTTACGGCCATATCGGGATGCAGCTGGGCGTGCTGGCAGAGAGCCTGGGCATGCACGTTTTCTTCTACGACATTGAAAACAAGCTGCCGCTGGGTAACGCCACTCAGGTTCGCCATCTGGCGGAACTGCTCAACATGAGCGACGTTGTGAGCCTGCACGTACCGGAAACCGTGTCGACACAGGATATGATCGGGGCGGAGCAGCTGGCGCAGATGAAGCCTGGCGCGCTGCTGATTAACGCCTCTCGCGGCACGGTTGTGGATATCCCGGCGCTGTGCGAGGCACTGGCCAGCAAGCATGTGGGAGGCGCGGCCATCGACGTCTTCCCGGTCGAGCCAGCCACCAACAGCGATCCCTTTATCTCTCCGCTGAGTGAGTTCGACAACGTGATCCTGACGCCGCACATTGGCGGATCGACAGAAGAAGCGCAGGAGAACATCGGTATTGAAGTTGCGGGCAAGCTGGCGAAATACTCCGACAACGGTTCCACCCTGTCGGCGGTCAACTTCCCGGAAGTTTCACTGCCGATCCACGGCATCAGCGCCAGCCGTCTGCTGCACATCCACGAGAACCGTCCGGGCGTGCTGACGGCGATCAACCAGATTTTCGCCGAGCAGGGCATTAACATCGCCGCTCAGTATCTGCAGACGTCGCCATTTATGGGCTATGTGGTCATCGATATCGATGCTGAGCCGGAAGTGGCTGAGAAAGCTCTGCAGCTGATGAAGGCTATTCCGGGGACTATCCGCGCGCGTTTACTTTACTAAGCGCTACCCGTCTGGAGAGGCGCTGAGTCGCGTCTCTTCAGGTTTCATTGCAGACAGATGCGCCCGGACAGGGGATTAAGCCATCTGAAAGTGTCGTAATATCACTTCCTCTACTCCCACTGCCACAGCTTTGACGGCGTCATTACGGCCGGCAAAGGCACATCCCATTCTGCCACCGGCAGGCTGTCAACCTGCTGACAATCGTGGGCCAGACCCACGGGCAAAAAGCCGTGCTGCCGCCAGTTCTGCAGCGTGCGATCGTAGAAGCCTCCGCCCATCCCCAGACGCTGACCGGCGTGATCAAACGCCACCAGCGGCACCATCATCAGATCCAGCTGATCCAGGGTGATCAACTGCCGGATATCCAGCGGCGGTTCGGGAATACGCAGCTTATTGGTCTGCAAGGGGGTATCGGGCGAATAGCGCAGAAACAGTAAATTACCGGGAGAGAAGGGGTGCAAAACCGGCAGACAGACCGTTTTTTTCAGATGCCACAACCGGGCAATCAGCGGACGGGTATTGAGCTCCCCATCCACTGACAGAAACAGGGCAATGTTTTGTGCGGCAGTAAGCGGGGCGTAGTTCAGGGCCAGCTCCGCAAGCTGTTCGGCCGCCTGGGCCTGCTGCTCGTCCGTCAGCGCCCGGCGCAGATGACGCACCTGCTGGCGAATTTCCTGACGCTGTAACATGGAAGGTGCAGAGATGGAAGGTTCAGACATGATTTCCCCGCCGGATAAGTCGCTGTTCAGCGACTATAACATGTCGGTCGGGGGAAAAAAGCAGGAGTGCTGAAAGGGAGATCTCCGAGATGCCGCCGTAGGCTGTAACCCTTGAACCCTTGGTTCAAGGTGAACATGCCGTCGTAACCATCAGGCTTCTCGGACGGACCGAGCATGCACACAGGTTACAGAGCGTCACATTCTGTTTTTTCGAAATATCGGCTCAGGGGACTGGCCCACTTGCAAACATCTCAGAGAAAATTTACCTCACCGTTACTGTAGCACAGCAACCATGAAGTTTTATTCGAACTTCGCATCCTGGCGGTCGGTTATGCGACCCTGCTCAACTAACGCCTGCTCAATCGTCTGCTGCAGCATACGGATACGCTGTTCCATATTAGCAGCATAATCGCGCGTTTTCACTTTCTCTTGCGCCAGTTCATGGCAGACGTTTAACGCGGCGATGAACACCAGTTGCTCTGTATTTGTGACTCTAGTGCGAACTTTTAAATCTTGCAACCGCTGATTGAGATCGTCAGCCGCACTATTGAGCGCATCTTGCTGCTCTGGCGGACAATTCACTCTTAACGAACGACCAAAAATTTGTAAATCTACCGGTTGTGCAGACATGCCACCTTCCTGACTGATTACTTCGCTCGCAACTCCCTTAGCAGTCAATGGCTTGGGAGGCGGGCAACTATATAGACCCACGAAATAAGATACAACCCCTTTTCTGGAAACCTTGAGGCAGCTAGTGGTAGCATAACACGAACTTATTCTGCCAACGACGATGAAAACTTATGTCCTTACAGAACGCAACCCCCGATTACAACGCGCTTGCGGCGGTGCTCTCACAGCAGGGTGTTGGAATGACGCCCGCAGAAATGCACGGCCTGCTGAGTGGGATCCTCTGCGGCGGTAACCAGGACACCAGCTGGAAGACGCTGGTCCACGATCTGGCTAACGAAGGCATGGCGTTTTCTCACTCTCTCGCAGTGCCACTGACAGAACTGCACGCGCACACGGCGACCACGCTGGAAGATGAAGGCTTTCTGTTTCAGCTGCTGCTGCCCGCTGATGATGACATCACCGTCTTTGACCGTGCCGATGCGCTGGCGGGCTGGGTGAACCATTTTCTGCTCGGCCTGGGCGTAACACAGCCTAAACTGGATAAGGTCACCGGGGAAACCGGCGAAGCCATTGATGACCTGCGCACCATCGCTCAGCTCGGTTATGAAGAGGATGAAGACCAGGAGGAACTGGAGCAGTCGCTGGAAGAGGTGATTGAGTATGTGCGCGTGGCAGCCCTGCTGTGTCATGACACCTTTACCCGCCCACAGCCCACTGCGCCAGAAGTGCAAAAGCCGACGCTGCATTAAGTCAGGCGTTTCAGGTCAACGAGTTTAACCGGTCAGTTTACAGGGAGTGCAGAGATGATTTCACTGGAACGATTCCTGCAGCGCCGTCAGGCGCTGTTAGCGAAGATGGCGCCAGGCAGCGCCGCGTTAATTTTTGCTGCGCCTGAAGTGACGCGCAGTAATGACACCGAGTATCCGTTTCGTCAGAGCAGCGATTTCAGCTATTTCACCGGTTTTAACGAGCCACAGGCGCTGCTGGTCCTGATCAAAAGCGATGAGAATCACAACCACAGCGTGCTGTTTAACCGCGTGCGTGACCTCACGGCAGAGATCTGGTCTGGCCGTCGGCTGGGTCAGGAGGCGGCTCCTGCGAAACTGGGCGTGGATCGCGCCTTGCCCTGGGACGACATTGGCGAACAGCTGCACCTGCTGCTCAACGGCCTGGATGTGATCTACCACGCACAGGGTGACTACAGCCATGCCGATGCCCTGGTGTTCAGCGCCCTGGAAAAACTGCGTCGTGGGTTCCGCCAGAACCTCAGCGCGCCTGCCACCCTGACCGACTGGCGTCCCTGGGTGCATGAGATGCGCCTGTTCAAGGATGCGGATGAAATCGAGCTGATGCGTCGCGCCGGGAAGATCAGTGCCCTGGCCCATACCCGTGCCATGCTGGCCTGCCAGCCAGGCATGTTTGAGTATCAGCTGGAGGGAGAGATTCATCACGAATTTGCCCGTCATGGCGCGCGCTTCCCGGCCTACAACACCATTGTCGGTGCCGGAGAAAACGGCTGCATTCTGCACTACACCGAAAATGAAAGTGAAATGCGCGACGGCGATCTGGTGCTGATCGATGCCGGCTGCGAGTTCCACGGCTATGCCGGGGATATCACCCGCACCTTCCCGGTTAACGGCAAATTCAGCCCGGCGCAGCGCGCGATTTATGACATCGTTCTGGCTTCACTGAACCGGGCGCTGGAGATGTTCCGGCCTGGCATCAGCATTCGCGAAGTCAACGATGAAGTCGTACGCATTATGATCACCGGCCTGGTTGAGCTGGGCATTCTCGACGGTGACGTCGATACGCTGATTGCCGAAGAGGCGCATCGTCAGTTCTACATGCATGGTCTGGGCCACTGGCTGGGGCTGGATGTTCACGATGTTGGCCACTACGGCACGCCGAGCCGCGACCGGATACTGGAACCGGGCATGGTGTTAACGGTTGAACCGGGCCTCTACATCGCGCCGGATGCGGATGTCCCTGTGACGTATCGCGGCATCGGTATCCGTATCGAAGATGACATCGTGATCACCGAAGAGGGCATTGAAAATCTCACCGACAGCGTTGTGAAAGAGGCCGATGAGATTGAGGCGCTGATGGCGGCGGCTAAACAGGCATGACGATTCTGATTGCCGGTGGCGGCATGACCGGGGCGACGCTGGCGCTGGCGATCTCCCATCTCACCCAGGGCAAACTGCCGGTGACGCTGATCGAGCGCAGCGAGCCTGCCAGCCGGGCGCACCCCGGTTTTGATGGCCGGGCTATTGCGCTCTCAGCCGGCACCTGCCAGCAGCTGGCGGCGATTAACCTCTGGCAGCGCATCGCCAGCTGTGCCACGCCGATTACTGATATCCATGTCTCCGACCGCGGCCACGCAGGCTTTGTCTCGATGGCGGCGGCTGACTATGAGATTCCGGCGCTGGGGCAGGTTGTCGAGCTGTTTGACGTCGGTCAGCGACTGTTTGCTGAACTGAAAAAAGCGCCGGGCGTGACGTTGCGCTGTCCGGCTCGCGTGACCCAGGCAACCCGCAGCGAAGAGCAGGTTGAGGTGACGCTGGACAACGGCGAGCAACTCAGCGGAAAAGTGCTGGTGGCGGCAGACGGCACACGCTCTGCACTGGCGGCATCCTGTGGCATCCAGTGGCAGACTGAGGCGTATCAGCAGCTGGCGGTTATCGCCAACGTCTCCACCGCACTGCCTCATCAGGGCCGGGCATTTGAACGTTTCACCGAGCATGGCCCGCTGGCGCTGTTGCCGATGTCCGGGAACCGTCTGTCGCTGGTCTGGTGCCATCCGGCGTCGCAGCGCGAAAAAATAGTGCAGTGGAGTGATGCTGAATTCCTCAGCGAGTTGCAGCGCGCCTTTGGCTGGCGGCTGGGGAGATTCACCCACACCGGTCAGCGCGAATGCTACCCGCTGGCGCTGCACCAGGCGGTGCAGACGGTAACGCATCGCGTGGCGGTGGTAGGCAATGCGGCACAGACGCTGCATCCGATTGCCGGGCAGGGCTTTAACCTGGGCCTGCGCGACGTGATGTCGCTGGCGGAAACGCTGGCCGCTGCCCATCGGCAACAGCAGGACCCTGGCAGCTATGCGGTCCTGAATCACTATCAGCAACGCCGGCAGTCGGACCGTGCCGCCACCATTGGCATCACAGACGGGCTGGTTCGCGTCTTTGCCAATCGTTACGCCCCGCTGGTGGCAGGACGTAACCTGGGCCTGCTGGCGATGGACCATCTGCCGTGGCTACGAAATCAACTGGCTGAGCGCACGCTTGGCTGGGTTAAGCGTTAACAAAGAGGCTCAGATGCAAACTTTTGATGTGGTGATTGCCGGTGGCGGAATGGTGGGGCTGGCTGTCGCCTGCGGCTTGCAGGGCAGTGGACTGCGCATCGCCGTACTGGAAAAATCGCCGGAGCCGCCCCTGGCGCTGAGTGCGTCACCCTCCGTCCGTGTTTCGGCAATTAATGCCGCCAGTGAACGTCTGCTGCAGAAGCTGGATGTCTGGTCGACAATCCTTTCCCTGCGCGCCAGCCCCTATCACGGTATGGAAGTGTGGGAGAAGGACAGTTTTGGAGCCATCGCGTTTGATGATGAGCAGCAGGGCCTGTCGCATCTTGGCTACATCATCGAAAATCCGGTGATCCAGAGCGCGCTCTGGCAACGCGCCAGCACCTGCAGTGACGTCACGCTGATGGCGCCTTCGCAGTTGCAGCAGGTGGCATTTGGTGACAACGAAGCCTTTATTACGCTGCAGGATGGCAGCATGCTAAGCGCGCGCTTAATGATTGCTGCTGATGGTGCAAACTCCTGGCTGCGCAACAAAGCGGATATTCCACTGACCTTCTGGGATTACGACCACCATGCGTTGGTGGCTAACGTTCGCACCGAACAACCTCACGACGCGGTGGCGCGTCAGGTGTTCCACGGCGACGGCATACTGGCGTTCCTGCCGATGCAGGACCCACACCTCAGCTCTATCGTCTGGTCGCTGTCGCCTCAGGAAGCCAGCCGCCTGGAAACCATGCCGGACGCGCTGTTCAACCAGCAGCTCTCCGTGGCGTTTGATATGCGCCTCGGCCTCTGCCAGCTGGAAAGCGAGCGCAAAACGTTTCCGCTGGTGGCGCGCTACGCCCGCAACTTCGCGGCGCACCGTCTGGCGCTGGTCGGGGATGCGGCTCACACCATCCATCCGCTGGCAGGACAGGGGGTTAACCTGGGCTTCATGGACGCCGCAGAGCTGATCGGAGAGATCCGGCGTCTCCATCAGCAGGGCAAAGATATCGGTCAGCACCTCTATCTGCGCCGCTATGAGCGCAGCCGTAAACACAGCGCCGCCATGATGCTGGCGGGCATGCAGGGCTTCCGCGAAATGTTTGCAGGTAACAACCCGGCGAAAAAACTGCTGCGTGATGTCGGTCTGAAGCTGGCGGACCGTTTACCGGGCGTCAAACCGATGATGCTGAAACAGGCGATGGGCCTGACCGATTTGCCCGCCTGGCTTCGCTGAATCTGCCTCTCTGCTAAGCCAGCTTCTGCTGGCTTTTTTTATCTCTCAAACCCCTCTGCACCACAAAAAGGCAACGCTGCACCAGCAGGGTTCCTCGTTTGATTTATTCTAATTTTGCGTGAGATTTCGCATTACTTTTTTTTATCCGGAAGCGCGCGGAAGGCGGGATCTTTTTAACAACCTGGACGTCGTGCCGCATAAATTTGCTGCGTATATTTAAATAGCCTGCATTTATTGCGCGATTAATCACAAAAATGCAGTTTATTATCCTGTCGCTTCCGATTCCTGGTTAGTCTGTGCCTCTGCTTTCGACCCCGATTTGCTTATGGTTAATCGCCAGATTCGGTGGTAACGTCAGCCTCAGGAGAACGTTTGCGTCGGCACAGTATGACGGCGCGCTTTTGTACTCATTCGCTTCTGCACAGGATGGTTATGACTCAGCAAACACCTCTCTTTGAACAGCATCAGGCCTGCGGTGCCCGTATGGTGGACTTTCATGGCTGGATGATGCCTTTGCACTACGGCTCCCAGATGGATGAACATCATGTCGTGCGCAGTGACGCCGGCATGTTTGATGTCTCCCACATGACCATTGTCGATCTGACCGGTCCGCGTACCCGCGAGTTTCTGCGCTACCTGCTGGCGAACGATGTGGCAAAACTGACCCAGCCCGGCAAGGCGCTCTACACCGGGATGCTCAATGCCTCGGGTGGCGTCATTGACGATTTAATTGTTTACTTTATGAGCGAGACGTTCTTCCGGCTGGTCGTGAACTCCGCGACCCGTGAGAAAGATCTCGCCTGGATAGCGCAGCACGCGCAGCACTACGGCATTACGCTGACCGAACGCGATGATCTGGCGCTGATTGCCGTGCAGGGTCCGCAGGCACAGCAGAAAGCGCAGACGCTGTTCAGCGAAGAGCAGCGTCAGGCCGTCGCAGGCATGAAGCCCTTTTTCGGCGTGCAGGCGGGCGATCTGTTTATCGCTACAACGGGTTACACCGGTGAAGCGGGATATGAGATTGCGCTGCCCGCAGGCGAGGCGGCGGGGTTCTGGCAGCGCCTGCTGGCTGCAGGGGTGAAACCGGCCGGACTGGGCGCGCGCGACACCCTGCGTCTGGAAGCGGGGATGAACCTCTATGGTCAGGAGATGGATGAAGGTGTCTCACCGCTGGCCGCCAACATGGGCTGGACCGTCTGCTGGGAGCCAGCAGACCGCGATTTCATCGGCCGGGAAGCCCTGGAGCTACAGCGTGAACGCGGAACGGAAAAGCTAGTGGGACTGATCATGACGGAAAAAGGGGTGCTGCGTCACGGGCAGCCGGTGCGTTTCACGGATGAGCAGGGACAGCAGCAGGAAGGGATCATTACCAGCGGTTCTTTCTCACCGACCCTGGGTTGCAGCATCGCCCTGGCGCGCGTCCCCGCTTCCGTCGGCAGCGCCGCCATCGTTGAGATCCGTAACCGCCAGATGCCGGTACAGGTCACCCGTCCCATTTTTGTCCGCGCCGGTAAGCCGGTCGCTCAGTAAATTTTATTCAGGAGAAATGGCCAATGAGCAATGTGCCGAATACGTTGAAATACCGCGACAGCCACGAATGGGTGCGCAAAGAAGAGGATGGCAGCTACACCGTGGGGATTACTGAACATGCGCAGGAGTTACTGGGCGACATGGTGTTTGTCGATCTGCCGGAAGTGGGCGCGACGTTCTCAGCCGGTGAAGAGTGTGCGGTAGCGGAATCCGTTAAAGCGGCTTCAGATATTTATGCGCCCCTCAGCGGTGAAATTGTGGCGGTCAACGACGCGCTGACCGACTCACCGGAGCAGGTTAACAGCGAGCCTTATGCCGGCGGCTGGTTATTCAAAATGAAAGCCAGCGACGCGTCCGAACTTGACTCGCTGCTGGATGCGGATGCCTATAAAGCCTCCATCGACGAGTAATCGTCAGGCGGCCTCCTGCAGAGGCCGCTGACTTCTGTTTGATCCCCGGTTCCCCAGCCCGATTCAGGATTTACTGCTAATGACTCAGACTCTCAGCCAGCTTGAACACAACGGTGCCTTTATTGAGCGCCATATCGGTCCTTCACCTGAGCAGCAGGCGCAGATGCTTGACGCGATTGGTGCCCGTTCGCTGGACGCGTTAATCGGCACCATTGTGCCTGCCGACATTCAACTGCCAGGCCCGCCTGCGGTAGGCGAAGCCGCCACTGAACAGCAGGCGCTGGCGGAACTGAAAGCCATCGCCAGCCAGAATCTGCGTTACAAATCCTGGATCGGCATGGGATACAGTGCGGTGATCACCCCGCCGGTGATCCTGCGTAACATGCTGGAGAATCCCGGCTGGTACACCGCTTACACCCCTTATCAGCCTGAGGTGTCGCAGGGCCGTCTGGAAGCACTGCTGAACTTCCAGCAGCTGACGCTGGATCTCACCGGCATGGATATCGCCTCCGCCTCACTGCTGGATGAAGCGACCGCCGCCGCCGAAGCGATGGCAATGGCAAAACGCGTCAGCAAGCTCAAAAACGCGAATAAATTTTTCATTGCCGATGATATTCATCCGCAGACGCTGGATGTAGTGCGAACCCGTGCAGAAACGTTCGGCTTTGAACTGATTATCGATCGTGCAGAGAAAGCGCCTGAGCATGACGATCTGTTTGGCGTGCTGCTGCAACAGGTGGGCACCACCGGTGAAGCGCACGACTACCGCGCTCTGATTGCCGCACTCAAAGCGCGCAAAGTGGTCGTCAGCGTGGCCGCCGACTTTATGTCGTTAGTCCTGCTGGAAGCGCCAGGTAAGCAGGGCGCGGACATCGTGTTTGGTTCGGCTCAGCGCTTCGGCGTGCCCATGGGTTACGGCGGGCCTCACGCGGCGTTCTTCGCCAGCCGTGACGAGCATAAACGCTCTATGCCGGGCCGCATCATTGGTGTCTCGCGCGATGCTGCAGGCAACACGGCGCTGCGCATGGCGATGCAGACCCGCGAGCAGCATATCCGCCGCGAAAAGGCCAACTCCAACATCTGTACTTCACAGGTGCTGCTGGCCAACATTGCCGGTCTCTATGCGGTGTTCCACGGCCCGGCCGGACTTAAACGTATCGCCTCACGCATTCACCGCTTCACCACGATTCTGGCAGCCGGCCTGCAGCAGGGCGGACTGACGCTGCGCCATCAGCACTGGTTCGATACGCTGACGGTCGAGGTGGCGGATAAAGCCGCCGTGCTGAACCGCGCCCTGAGCTTTGGCGTTAACCTGCGCAGCGATATTCACAACGCGGTCGGCATCACGCTGGATGAAACCACCTGCCGCGAAGATATTCTGACGCTGTTCGCTATTCTGCTGGGTGACGATCAGCGTCCGGACCTGGACAAACTCGACAGCGAAGTCGCCAGCGAAGGCCACGCTATTCCAGCCGGTCTGCTGCGCCAGAGCGACATTCTGACTCATCCGGTCTTCAACCGTCATCACAGCGAAACTGAGATGATGCGCTACATGCACAGCCTGGAGAAAAAAGATCTGGCGCTGAACCAGGCGATGATCCCGCTCGGCTCCTGCACGATGAAGCTCAATGCCGCGGCGGAGATGATCCCGATCACCTGGCCGGAGTTTGCTGAGCTGCATCCTTTCTGCCCGGCTGAACAGGCCGCCGGTTATCTGCAGATGATCGGTCAGCTTTCACAGTGGCTGGTGCAACTCACCGGCTATGATGCGCTCTGTATGCAGCCTAACTCCGGGGCGCAGGGGGAGTACGCCGGACTGCTGGCGATCCGCCGCTATCATGAAAGTCGCGGCGAGGGGGATCGCCATCTCTGCCTGATCCCCAGCTCGGCCCACGGCACTAACCCGGCCTCTGCTCAGATGGCGGGTATGGATGTGGTGGTGGTGGCCTGTGATAAACAGGGCAACATCGATCTGGGTGACCTGCGCGAAAAAGCCGCTCAGGCAGGTGATAAACTCTCCTGCATCATGGTGACTTATCCCTCTACCCATGGCGTCTACGAAGAGACCATCCGCGAAGTGTGCCAGATTGTTCATCAGTATGGCGGTCAGGTCTACCTGGATGGCGCAAACATGAATGCGCAGGTCGGCATCACCACGCCGGGATATATCGGCGCGGATGTGTCGCATCTCAATCTGCACAAAACCTTCTGCATCCCGCACGGCGGTGGCGGTCCGGGTATGGGACCGATTGGCGTCAAGGCGCATCTGGCTCCGTTTGTGCCGGGTCACAGCGTGGTGCAGATTGACGGTGTGCTGACGCAGCAGGGCGCGGTTTCCGCTGCACCGTTTGGCAGCGCCTCCATCCTGCCTATCAGCTGGATGTACATTCGTATGATGGGAGCCGAGGGGCTGAAACAGGCCAGCTCGGTCGCTATCCTCAATGCTAACTACATCGCCAGCCGCCTGCAGTCCGCCTATCCGGTACTCTATACCGGCCGCGACGGCCGCGTGGCGCATGAATGTATTCTCGACATTCGTCCGCTGAAAGAGCAGACCGGCATCAGCGAGCTGGATATTGCCAAGCGCCTGATCGATTACGGCTTCCACGCGCCGACCATGTCCTTCCCGGTCGCGGGCACCCTGATGGTTGAGCCAACCGAGTCGGAGAGTAAAATCGAACTGGATCGCTTTATTGATGCGATGCTGGCGATCCGCATCGAGATTGACCGGGTGGCGGCCGGTGAATGGCCGCTGGACGATAACCCGCTGGTGAATGCACCGCACACCCAGTTGGAAATCGTCGGTGAGTGGTCTCACCCTTACAGCCGTGAACTGGCGGTCTTCCCGGCGGGCAGCCACAACAAGTACTGGCCGACGGTGAAGCGTCTTGACGATGTCTTTGGCGACCGCAATCTGTTCTGCTCCTGCGTACCGATCAGCGACTATCAGTAAATCGCGGCAGCAGAATCTCATCCCCAGGGGCCGGTTTCCGGCCCTTTTTTATGGAGAAACAGTATGAAACTGGCACTGGTTACGGGAGGCAGCCGCGGCATCGGACGGGCAACGTCGCGGCTGCTGGCCGCTCGCGGTTATCGGGTCGCGGTGAACTATTGCCAGCGCGAGGCAGAAGCGCAGGAGGTGGTCAGCCAAATCCGGCAGCAGGGCGGAGAAGCCTTTGCGATTCAGGCTGATATCGCGGATGAAGAGGCGGTGAAGGCGATGTTTGCGCAGCTCGATCAGCAGGCGGAACCGCTGGCGCTGCTGGTGAACAACGCCGGTATTCTGTTTCAGCAGTGCCGCACCGAACAGCTGGATGCGGCGCGTCTGCAAAAGGTGTTTGCCACCAATGTTATCGGCACCTTTCTCTGCTGCCGGGAGGCGGTTAAGCGGATGGGTACCCATCATGGCGGCCAGGGTGGGGCGATCGTGAACGTTTCATCGGCGGCGTCCCGCACCGGTGCACCGGGCGAATATGTCGATTACGCCGCCTCAAAAGGGGCGATGGATACCCTGACCAGAGGATTGTCGCTGGAAGTGGCGCAGCAGGGCATCCGGGTAAACGGTGTCCGGCCGGGCTTCATCTATACAGAGATGCATGCCGACGGCGGCGAGCCGGGCAGAGTAGACCGGCTTGCCAGTGCGATTCCGATGGGACGAGGGGGAGAAGCGGAGGAAATTGCGGAAGCGATCGTCTGGCTGGCCAGTGAAGCGGCCTCATACGTGACCGGCAGCATCATTGACGCTGCCGGTGGGCGCTGAGGCGTTTCGCGGCGGCGGGCCGCGTCAGAGGTTTTCGCCGTTGCTGGCGATAACCTGCTGATACCAGCCGAAGCTCTTCTTCTTCGCACGGGAAAAGTCACCGCTGCCATCATCGTTTTTATTCACATGAATAAAGCCGTAACGCTTGTCGTACTGTCCGGTGGTGAACGAGACGCAGTCCAGGCAGCCCCACGGGGTGTAGCCCATTAACTCCACGCCATCATAGCTGACGGCTTTCTTCATCTCTTCAATGTGTGCGCGCAGATAGTCGATGCGGTAATCATCGTCAATCTTCCCGTCGGCACCCGGCTTATCGATCGCGCCAAAGCCATTTTCCACAATAAACAGCGGCTTCTGATAACGTTCATAAAGATCGTTCAGGGCATAGCGCAGGCCAACCGGGTCGATCTGCCAGCCCCAGTCGGAGGCTTTCACATGCGGGTTTTTCACTACGCCTTCAAAGCCGGTAATCGGATCGTCAACGCCGCTGGCATCGGTCTTCACGGCGTTGCTCATGTAGTAACTGAAGCCAACGTAGTCTGCGCAGCCCTGACGCAGCGTTTCGGCATCGTCAGCTTCTATCTGAATGTCATACCCTTTGCGTGCCCACTCTTTCAGGGTATAGGCCGGATAGTATCCGCGCATCTGTACATCACTGAACACGTAGCGTTGATGCATCGCTTCCTGCGCCAGGGCCACATCATCCGGATGGCAGGAGAACGGGTAGACTGGCACCATGGCGATCATGCAGCCAATCTGAAAGTCCGGATTGATGTCGTGCCCGAGTTTCACCACTTTTGCGCTGGCAACAAACTGATGGTGCATCACCTGATACATCGCCTCTTCAGGCTTCTCATGTTCAGTGAAGATCACCCCTGAGCAGCAGTATCCAAACAGCGGATAACGCCAGTTGCGCTGGTTGTTGATCTCGTTAAAGGTCATCCAGTATTTCACTTTGTTTTTATAGCGCTTCAGCACCACTTCACTGAAGCGCACAAAGAAGTCGACCACTTTGCGGTTATGCCAGCCGCCATACTCTTTAACCAGGTGATAAGGCATTTCGAAGTGAGAGAGAGTGATGACGGGTTCAATGCCATACTTCAGCAGTTCATCAAACAGATCGTCATAGAATTGCAGGCCCGCTTCGTTGGGCTGCTGCTCATCCCCGTTCGGGAAGATGCGGGTCCAGGCAATGGAGGTGCGGAAACATCTGAAGCCCATCTCGGCAAACAGCGCGACATCCTCTTTATAGTGAGAGTAGAACTCCACGCCCTGATGGTTCGGATAGAAATGGCCGGGCTGCACGCCATCGGTGATGACCCGATCAACACCATGTGAGCCGCCGGTCAGCACGTCTGCAATGCTGACTCCTTTGCCGCCCTGATCCCAGCCGCCTTCAACCTGATGCGCTGCCACCGCGCCACCCCAGAGAAAGTCTTTGGGTAACTGCAATTCTGCACTCATGTTTCACTCCGTTCCGGATAAAGAAATTGCGATGAGTGTAGCAAGGCAATAATGAAAGTCACGATATAACACCGCGCGAGAAATGGCGTTTGTTACCTGTGAAAAACAGGCTGTTTTATTTTCGCAGCTGGCGGCCGATCGCCTCAATAATATAGGTTACCGGAACCTGTGTCGTAATATCCGTGTTGTCAGCCAGACGAATAATCGGCACATGGTAGCAGAGGGTAAAATCGCCGATTTTCGCCAGCGAGCTGCTCCCCGTATTCGTTATCGCAATGATTCTGCACTTGTTCAGGCTGAACTGGCTGGCAATACGCAGGATCTCTTCGGTTTCACCGGAGACGGATAAAATAATCGCTATCGCGTTCTGATAGAGGTCGGGACTGATCGGATAATAGGGATCATCAATTGCGTGACTGAATTTACCGAGGTTAGAGAAAAAGCGGGCGCCATATTTCGCCAGGCTGCCTGATGTGCCGACGCCAATAAAGAAAACCTGCTCAGCCTGAGCAATTTTCTGTGCGGCCTGAGCGATGAGCTGTTCAAACGCCGGATTGTTAATGCTGTTAAAGAAACTCAGCATCTCGCTCACCCCGGCGGTATTCAGCTGAGGCGTATGCTGCTGTTCGGCTAAGCGCAGACGAATGCGAAATTCTGACCAGCCTTCACAGTGCATCTTACGGCAGAAGCGCAGCACGGTGGTGGTGGAGACCCCCGCCTGCTCAGCCAGTTCGCGGATGGTCATATAACTGACGCCTTCACGATGTTTAATGATGAACTGATAGACCTGCATTTCCAGATCGTTAAGACGGGCGAGATCGCGGTGCGAAAACATGGATGACTCGTTGAACGGTTGACCTGGGGTCAGTTTATCAGATTCAGCAGCCGGTTTAACGGTTACAGAATTTCATAAGATAATTTTAGCGTACAGGCGTACACTGAAATCGTTATCAACCCGGCTGGAGAATATTATCACTGCGATTACGCTGTTCAGGACACACTTATGACCCCCACACTTTCTCACAAACCACGACCCGCAGCGGACGACTGGTTCGGCGAAGAAATTGCCAACAGTATCAGTCATGGTCTGGGCTGTCTGTCAGGCATCGCTGGCCTGGTGCTGATGCTTCATCAGGCCATCGAACGCCAGGCGGATACCCTGACCTTTGTCAGCTACAGCCTCTATGGCGGCAGTATGATCCTGCTGTTTCTGGCTTCGACGCTCTATCACGCCATTCCCGATGGCCCGGTCCGGCCCTGGCTGAAAACGTTCGACCACTGCGCGATCTATCTGCTGATCGCCGGAACCTACACGCCGTTTCTGCTGGTGGGACTCAGGACGCCGCTGGCGTATGGATTAATGGCGGTAATCTGGGGGCTGGCGCTGGCCGGTATTCTGTTTAAGCTTACCATTGCCCATCGCTTTAAAGTGCTGTCGCTGGTGACCTATCTCTGTATGGGGTGGCTGTCGCTGATCGTGGTTTATCAGCTGGCCATGATTATGCCGCCAGCCTGCATCTGGCTGCTGGCAGCAGGCGGGATAATCTACTCGCTGGGGGTGATTTTCTATGTGGCACGCCGCATTCCCTACAATCATGCCATCTGGCATGGATTCGTACTGGGCGGCTCACTCTGTCATTTCTGCGCCATCTACTTCTATGTACGCTGACGCTTCGCGAATGTTGCCCTGACGTGACGTCAGGGCCGGAAGGTGACTCAGTTCTCATCCAGCGAATAGGGCAGGGGCTGCACCGTCAGATGACCACCTTCATCGCCTTCAACCCGCAGCACGCTGTCCGGCTCCAGATCGTTGTTCAGCACCACCTGAATCCAGCTGGTGCCATCATCCAGCTGCACAGCCGCCAGCACGCTGCCGGTACGACGCCAGCGCTCACCCATCTGCAGCTCCAGCGGCGCGTTGGCTTCAGGCAGATGGCTTGCCTTACCCGCCAGCCAGTAAAGGGCGCGTTTGTTAGCACCGCGATATTTCGCCCGGGCCACCATCTCCTGTCCGGCATAGCACCCTTTTTTAAAGCTGATGGCATCCAGCGCCTGCAGGTTGGTTGCCTGCGGAATAAACTGCACGCTGGTGGCTGGAACGATCACCGGAATACCGGCTTCGATATCCAGCGCCAGCCACTGCTGGCTGTCGTTGAACTGTGCATCCTCGCTGAGTTTCTGCTTCAGCACGTCGGCCTGGGCCGGTGATGTCACAATCAGAAAACGTTCGGCCGGATGCGCAAACCACAGCAGGGTAGTTTCACCCTGATGCACCACCGGCTTCTCGCTGTCAGGCAACGCCTCAAACAGGTTAGCCAGGGCAGCACGCGCCTGGAAACCAGCCACACCCAGCAGAAGTGCTTCATCGTCGGGCGTCATCGTGACTTTTGAAAACACCGCATATTTCTTCAGCTCGGCCAGCTGGGTGTCGCGCAGTTCGCGCTGGATCAGGTAGGCATACCCTTCACCGCGATGAAACAGACGCAGATTGCTCCACATTTTGCCTTTGGCGTCGCAGTGCGCGGCGGGGGAGTGATGATTGGCATCCAGCGCCGCGACATCCAGCGTTAACTGACCCTGCAGGTAGGCAGTGCTGTCCGCACCGGTAATCGAAACCAGTGCCCAGCTGTCCAGTGACATCAGGGTTAACGGCAGACGGGACGACGCGGCAGGCTGGCGCGGCGGTAAAGTAAAAGTGGGCATGGAGATATCCTGTGTAAGAAGGTTCATCCGGAACAATGTCTTCAATGTTAAAAGAGCCGCCTGGCAATGCAACCTGTTTACTGAAAACGGCGCACAAAAGGCGTGATAACCCTGCAAAGAGGCCGCCTGAAATGTGGCAGGTTGCACAGCATGCGACGCAGCGCCTGCGAGCCGTATTAAACCAGGTTACACTAAGCGCCACGTTGTGAACTGTGGAAACTGATGCATGGATATTAATGATAAATCACGTATTCAGTGGGCCTGCCGTCGCGGCATGCTGGAACTGGATGTGGCGATTATGCCGTTCTTCAAATTTGAGTATGACACGCTGAGCGACACCGATAAGCAGGTCTTTGTCGCGCTGCTGAAGAGTGACGATCCCGATCTGTTCAACTGGCTGATGAATCACGGCGAGCCAAAGGATCCTGAGCTTAAGCGGATGGTCAATCTCATCCAGCAGCGCAACCATGAGCGCGGCCCGGTGGCAATGTAAGCTGCGGCCCTCCCGGCTGGCGTGCGGGGTGCTGTGCGTCTGGCTGGTGGCTGCCGTCTCGGGCGTGCTGCTGATGGCGCTGCCCGTGGGTGGGGAGCTGCTGCGGAGCGGAATGATCCTGCTGCTGCTGGCGGAGGGCGGTCGTGTCTGCCGGCGGCTGAGGCTGCGGCGCGGGACGCTGGAGCGGGAAAGTGTCCATTGCTGGATCTGGCAGGGAAAACGCTGGCGTCCCACTCAGCCACTGCGCTGGTTACCAGCGGGCGTGCTGCTGGTGGCGAAGAGCGAAGAGGGTGACAGGCTGCGCTGGTGGCTGATGCAGGACGCTATGCAGCCTGACGAATGGCGGGCGTTGCGCGCCTGCTGCTTCAGCAGGGCGCCACATTAACGGCGAAGAGGCATAAGCGCGCATTTCGACTGACCCGTGGCCTGTCAGGTTCTGCCAGGCATCCCGCGCCGTCTCCGTATGTGGCTGGCGGCCGCAACGGCTGAAGAGGGTTACAGCAGTCCGGCAGTCTCGGTTAACACCTGCTCGCACCACTGCTCAACGCGCTCATCCGTCACCTCAAACTGATTCACGTCATCCAGCGCCAGGCCGACAAACTGTGTGCCATCGGCAGTGAGCGGTCGGGGACTGGTGAACTCATAGCCCTCCAGCGGCCAGTAGCCTACGAAACGTACCCCCATCGGCTGCAGCAAATCGTGCAGCATGCCGAGCGCATCCAGAAACCATTCACCGTAGCCAATCTGATCGCCCATACCATACAGCGCCACAATCTTATTCTGCAGATTCAGCGCGGGCAGCTGCGTCCAGATCGCCTCCCAGTCCTCCTGCAACTCACCAAAATCCCAGGTGGGGATGCCCATGATCAGCAAATCGTACTGCTCCATCAGGCGCGGGTCATCATCCTTAACGTTATGCAGCGTGACCAGCTCGTCGCCGATGAAATCGCGAATTTTCTCCGCCACGATTTCGGTGTAACAGGTACTGGAACCGTAAAACAGACCGATTTTCATGCAGATAACACTCTGTAAATACTGACTTTGGCGCAATTGTACCAGAAGCGCTGCTGAATCAGGCATAATGAGCATGATTTTACACCAGACGGCGGAGATAACGTGCAGGACAGCGAACTGACAGAACAGTTTCTTGATGCGCTCTGGATTGAGCGCAATCTGGCGCAGAACACGCTCTCCTCCTATCGCCAGGATCTCCAGACGCTGACCGGCTGGCTGGCGCATCACCAGCTGACGCTGCTCAGCGTGACGCCAGCCGATCTGCAGCAGTTTCTGGCTGAACGGCTGGAAGGAGGCTATAAGGCGACCAGCTCAGCGCGGCTGCTCAGCGCCATGCGTCGCCTGTTCCAGTATCTGTACCGTGAAAAAGTGCGCCCCGACGATCCCAGTGCGCTACTCTCGGCACCCAAACTGCCACAGCAACTGCCGAAAGATCTCACTGAGGCGCAGGTCGAGCGGCTGTTGCAGGCACCTAATACCGATATCCCACTGGAGCTGCGCGATAAGGCGATGCTGGAGCTGCTCTATGCCACCGGCCTGCGCGTCTCCGAACTGACGGGGCTGACGCTCAGCGACATCAGCCTGCGTCAGGGCGTCGTCCGGGTAATCGGTAAAGGCGATAAAGAGCGGCTGGTGCCATTAGGTGAAGAAGCGGTTTACTGGCTGGAGCAATATATGGAACATGGTCGCCCGTGGCTGCTTAATGGTCAGACGCTGGACGTAATGTTTCCCAGTAATCGGGCGCAGCAGATGACGCGCCAGACCTTCTGGCATCGTATTAAGCATTACGCCACGCTGGCCGGCATCGACGCCGAAAAGTTATCACCGCATGTGATGCGCCATGCCTTTGCCACGCATCTGCTGAACCACGGCGCCGATTTACGTGTCGTACAGATGTTGCTGGGGCACAGCGATCTCTCCACCACGCAAATTTATACGCATGTCGCCACCGAGCGCCTGCGTCAGTTGCATCAACAACACCATCCGCGAGCCTGAACCGCGGCCATAAGGACAACGATGAACAAGCATTTTGCCATGCTGGCCCTGTTAGCCAGCGCCTTTTCCGGTCTTGCTCAGGCCGATGACAGCGCCATTCAGCAATCCCTGAAAAAGCTCGGGCTGAATCAGACAGAGATCAGCCCGTCCCCGCTGCCAGGGTTCAAAACCGTGCTGTCAGAGAGCGGCGTGCTCTACGTGACCGACGACGGTAAACATATGATTCAGGGCCCGCTGTATGACGTCAGCGGCACTCAGCCGGTGAACGTCACCAATAAGCTGCTCGACAAAAAGGTCGAGGCGCTGGCGCCGGAGATGATCGTCTACAAAGCGCCTAAAGAGCAGCATGTTGTGACCGTCTTTACCGACATTACCTGCGGCTACTGTCACAAGCTGCACGAGCAGATGGCGGACTACAACGCACTGGGTATCACCGTGCGCTACCTGGCGTTTCCACGCGAAGGGCTGAATGGTCAGATCGCACCGGCGATGAAAGCGATCTGGTGCAGCGCCGACCGCAACAAAGCCTTTGACGAGGCAATGAAAGGCAGTGCGCCGAAGATGGCTGCTCCCGACAGCTGCAAAATTGATATTGCTCAGCACTACAAACTGGGCGTGCTGTTCGGCATTCAGGGCACCCCTGCCATGCTCACCGACAGCGGCATGATGATCCCCGGTTATCAGACGCCGCAGGAGCTGAAGCAGGTGCTGGACAATCAGAAGCGTGGTGGTTAATCGGTGGTAAAACAGGATGTGGAACTCCGTCGCCGTGAGGTGACGGTAGACGATGCACTGCCGGCGACCCTGCCGCCGCTGCTGAAGCGACTCTATCTGCATCGCGGTGTACGCGATGCCGCAGAGCTGGAGCGCGGTGCAAAAAATCTGCTGCCGTTTCAGTCCTTAAGCGGGATTGAGAGCGCCGTTGCGCTGCTGCATCAGGCGCTGCTGGATGGCCGTCGTATCATGGTGGTCGGCGACTTTGATGCCGATGGCGCGACCAGTACCGCGCTGACGGTGATGGCGCTGCGCAGTATGGGCGGCAGTAACGTGCAGTATCTGGTGCCGAATCGCTTTGAAGATGGGTATGGCCTCAGCCCGGAAGTGGTAGAGCAGGCGCGTGCACGGGGCGCCGCCATGATCCTGACGGTCGATAACGGCATCTCCTCCCACGCCGGGGTGGAGTACGCGCATCAGCACGGCATTCCGGTGCTGATCACCGACCATCACCTGCCGGGCGAGACCTTACCGGCCGCTGAGGCGATCGTGAATCCTAATCTGCCCGACTGCGACTTTCCTTCGCGTGCGCTGGCGGGCGTTGGCGTTGCGTTCTATCTGATGCTGGCGCTGCGCGCCCATCTGCGCACCCAGGGCTGGTTCGGCGTTACCCGTGCCGAGCCAAATCTGGCCGGGATGCTGGACCTGGTGGCGCTCGGCACGGTCGCCGATGTGGTGCCGCTCGACGTTAACAACCGTATTCTGGTATGGCAGGGGCTGAGCCGTATCCGGGCCGGAAAATGCCGGCCAGGCATCCGGGCGCTGCTGGAGATTGCGAATCGCGATGCGCGTCAGCTGGCGGCCAGCGATCTCGGTTTTGCGCTGGGGCCACGGCTTAATGCCGCGGGGCGGCTCGACGACATGTCGGTGGGCGTGGCGCTGCTGATGACTGATGACCTGAGTCAGGCGCGGATGTTAGCCAGTGAGCTGGACGCACTCAACCAGACGCGAAAAGAGATCGAGCAGGGCATGCAGAGCGAGGCGCTGGCGCTGTGTCAGGCGCTGGAGCGTGAGCAGCGCGATCTGCCGCTGGGACTGGCCTTCTATCATCCCGAGTGGCATCAGGGCGTCGTCGGCATTCTGGCCTCACGACTGAAAGAGCGTTTTCATCGTCCGGTCATTGCCTTCGCGCCCGCGGGCGATGGCACGCTGAAAGGCTCGGGACGTTCGATTGCCGGTCTGCATCTGCGTGATGCGCTGGAGCGGCTGGATACCCTGAACCCCGGCCTGATGCTGAAGTTTGGTGGCCACGCGATGGCGGCAGGCTTATCGCTGGAAACGGACCGCTACGAGGAGTTCCGTCAGCGCTTTGCCGACCTGGTCGGTGAGTGGCTGGATGGCGAATCGCTGCAGGGCATCATCTGGTCTGACGGTGCGCTGCAACCGCAGGATTTTTCGCTGCAGACGGCTGAGATGCTGCGTGAGGCGGGCCCCTGGGGCCAGGCGTTCCCGGAACCGGCCTTCGACGGCCGGTTTAAGCTGCTGCAACAGCGGCTGGTGGGCGAGCGGCATCTGAAAGTGATGGTCGAACCGCTCGACGGCGGTCCGCTGATCGACGGTATCGCCTTTAATGTCGATACCACACTGTGGCCCGACAGCAGCGTGCGTCAGGTCGAACTGGCTTATAAGCTGGATATCAATGAGTATCGCGGTAACCGCTCGGTACAGCTGATCATCGACCATCTCTGGCCGCTGAACTAGGTTCTGTCAGGTTTGCGCCTCTGCGATGATGGCAGGCGCGCATGCCTGACTGCCTCCCGTTGTCTCCTCTGACGGGGCCACAGCGCCATCAGCCGGGAAGAAAATGCGGCGCGTCACGCCGTTCCCGCATCCCCCCTGTCTCAACGCTACAAACTGCCGCCAGTTTCGGGTAAACTTGTGCGTTAAATTTCCTGTCCCATCGAACATAAGAAAGACGCTAAAGCCATGTTTGAAATCAACCCGGTCAAAAACCGTATTCAGGACCTCAGTGAGCGCAGCGACGTTCTTCGGGGGTATCTTTGACTACGATGCCAAGAAAGAACGCCTCGAAGAAGTAAACGCCGAGCTGGAACAGCCCGATGTCTGGAACGAACCTGAGCGTGCTCAGGCGCTGGGCAAAGAGCGCGCCTCGCTGGAAGCGATCGTGCAGACGCTGGATCAGATGTCGCAGGGCCTGGAAGATGTGCAGGGTCTGCTGGAGCTGGCCGTCGAAGCGGAAGACGAAGAGACTTTCAACGAAGCGGTTGCCGAGCTGGACGTGCTTGAGGGCAAGCTGGGCGAACTGGAGTTCCGCCGCATGTTCTCCGGCGAGTATGACAGCGCTGACTGCTACATCGATCTGCAGGCCGGTTCCGGCGGCACCGAAGCGCAGGACTGGGCCAGCATGCTGATGCGTATGTATCTGCGTTGGGCCGAAGCAAAAGGCTTCAAAACCGAAATTATCGAAGAGTCTGAAGGTGAAGTCGCGGGCATCAAATCCGTGACCATTCGCGTGTCAGGCGACTACGCCTTTGGCTGGCTGCGCACGGAAACCGGCGTCCATCGCCTGGTGCGTAAGAGCCCGTTCGACTCCGGCGGCCGTCGTCACACCTCATTCAGCTCCGCCTTTATTTACCCGGAAGTGGATGACGATATTGATATCGACATCAACCCGGCGGATCTGCGTATTGACGTCTATCGCGCATCGGGCGCGGGCGGTCAGCACGTTAACCGGACGGAATCTGCGGTGCGTATTACCCACATTCCGACCGGAACGGTGACTCAGTGTCAGAATGACCGTTCTCAGCACAAGAACAAAGATCAGGCGATGAAGCAGATGAAGGCGAAGCTGTACGAGCTTGAGATGCAGAAGAAAAATGCTGAGAAACAGGCGCTGGAAGACAACAAGTCTGACATCGGCTGGGGAAGTCAGATCCGTTCTTACGTGCTTGATGATGCCCGCATCAAAGATCTGCGCACCGGCGTAGAGACGCGTAACACCCAGGCGGTACTGGACGGCGATCTGGATCGATTCATTGAAGCTAGTTTAAAAGCAGGGTTATAAGGAACCGACATGTCTGAACAACAACCGCAGAGCGCTGACGCCGCCGTTGAGTTAAATAACGAACTGAAAACGCGTCGCGAAAAGCTGAGCGTGCTGCGTGCAAATGGCGTGGCGTTTCCTAACGATTTCCGTCGTGACAGCCTCTCTGACCAGCTGCACGCCAGCTATGGCGAGAAGAGCAACGAAGAGCTTGAAGATCTCGGCATCGAAGTGAGTGTGGCGGGTCGTATGATGACCCGTCGCATCATGGGTAAAGCCTCTTTCGTGACCCTGCAGGATGTGGGTGGCCGCATTCAGCTGTACGTTTCGCGTGATGACCTGGCGGAAGGGATCTACAACGAGCAGTTCAAAAAGTGGGATCTCGGCGATATCCTCGGCGCGCGCGGCAAGCTGTTTAAAACCAAAACCGGCGAACTGTCGATTCACTGTTCTGAACTGCGCCTGCTGACCAAAGCCCTGCGTCCGTTGCCGGACAAGTTCCACGGCCTGGCCGACCAGGAAACCCGTTACCGTCAGCGCTATCTCGACCTCATCGCCAACGATGAGTCGCGCAATACCTTCCGCATTCGTTCGCAAATCATGGCCGGCATTCGTCAGTTCATGGTGAGCCGCGACTTTATGGAAGTGGAAACGCCGATGATGCAGGTGATCCCGGGCGGCGCGTCTGCGCGTCCTTTCATCACCCATCACAATGCGCTGGATATCGACATGTATCTGCGTATTGCCCCGGAGCTTTACCTGAAGCGTCTGGTGGTGGGCGGGTTCGATCGCGTGTTCGAGATCAACCGTAACTTCCGTAACGAAGGAATTTCGCCACGTCATAACCCAGAGTTCACCATGATGGAACTCTATATGGCCTACGCGGATTACAAAGATCTGATCGAGCTGACCGAGAGCCTGTTCCGCACGCTGGCGCAGGATGTGCTGGGCAGTACGGTGGTGCCTTACGGTGAGCAGGAGTTTGATTTCGGTAAGCCGTTTGAAAAACTGACCATGCGCGAAGCGATCAAAAAGTATCGTCCGGAAACCGATCTGGCCGATCTGGAAGACTTTGATAAAGCGGTGGCGATTGCGCAATCGCTGCACATCAAAGTTGAGAAGAGCTGGGGTCTGGGCCGCGTCGTAACGGAGATTTTCGAAGAGACGGCAGAGGCGAATCTGATTCAGCCAACCTTCATCACCGAATATCCGGCAGAAGTGTCGCCGCTGGCCCGTCGTAACGACGAGAACCCGGAAATCACGGATCGCTTTGAGTTCTTCATTGGTGGTCGTGAAATCGGTAACGGCTTCTCGGAGCTGAACGATGCGGAAGATCAGGCTGAGCGTTTCCTGCAGCAGGTGAATGCCAAAGATGCCGGTGACGACGAAGCGATGTTCTATGACGAAGATTACGTTACCGCACTGGAACATGGTCTGCCGCCAACCGCCGGTCTGGGTATCGGTATCGACCGTATGGTGATGCTGTTTACCAACAGCCACACCATCCGTGACGTCATCCTGTTCCCGGCACTGCGTCCAGGCAGCAAGTAAGTTTGACTGTTAACAGAAAAGGCCGGGAAATCCCGGCCTTTTTTTTATGCTGCCAACGCCGAATCAGCGTGTGTCTGACAGCAACAGATAAACTCAGCGCGCAGGGAGCAGGGTCAGAAGAGGAAAGCGTCTCGCGCCAGGGAGGGCGCGGGCCGAGCGGTCAGGGATGACGGCTTTTGCGTCTTTCCGATCTGACCCTGCTCCCTGAGCCGGCACCGTCTTATAGCGAAACGGGCCAGCTGTTGTCAGTAAGTTCAGCAGATATCAGGATTTAATCGCCTGATCCAGCCAGGTCTGAAAGCGGGAATAGGGCACATAGAGCGCAACGTTCTTGAAGAGCGTCTTACCGGTGACATTGTCATCGATGTTATTGCTGTAGCCCACAATCACCCCCGCCAGCGTATCGTCAGAGGCGTTATAAACCGCACCGCCTGACATGCCTTTTACCACTCCCGCATTCGCCGCTACCACGACGCAGTCTGGCTTGTTCCAGCTGTTCGCCAGCGTGGTATTGATGAGGTTCTGCCCGCTGGAACTGACCGGCATCGCCGAAATAAAGCTGTAGCCGTAGAGGTTCACCTTGTCGCCGATATGGCTGTTGCGGAAGCTGGGAGGCAGGTTTACTTCGCTGTTTTTGTGGTAGACCACCGCCAGGTCGCATTGCGGATGCCAGGCTTTGACCCGATAAAGCGAAAACTTCGCCACATGGGCGGCGGTCAGGCTGTACTCCGGCGTCAGCGGGATGGTGGTGCCGAGCGTGCCGATACCCAGTATGGTCGGAATGCCGGTCACGGTCATATCAACCCGCTTTTCAGCTTCTTTACTGTACTCATAATGACCAACCGAGCAGCCGGTCAGAGCAAAGACCATCAAGGCTATGAGTCGTTGCATTCTCTCTCCCTGCGTCAGAAGTTGATAACTACACCTGGCAATTGATTAGGGATATATCGGCAACGTTGCGGAATAATTAATGAATCACATATAAAAAAGGTAACCGGTTAACGGGAAATGGCAACCTGACGCGATACAGACAGGGCAGCCTTTGCCCCGCAGATAGCGAGAGAGAGCATCAGGAGGCGAGGATTATTGCGGCAACGGCAATAATCCTTTGCGCTACGCAGGCTATGTCGCTTATCCGGGCTGTGCTGTAATACTCACTGTGACGCAGATCAAATTTTAATAAGCGTCGAGGGGCTGCGTGTCCGCGCGGTTCACCTGCAAATAAGACTGGGAGAGTGTTATGCCTGTTGCATTACTGGCGCTGGCGTTGAGTGCGTTCGCCATCGGAACCACCGAATTTGTCATCATGGGATTGCTGCCTGACGTGGCGCGCGACCTTCAGGTTTCCATTCCGTCGGCGGGCTGGCTGATCAGCGGCTATGCGCTGGGCGTGGCGATCGGTGCGCCGATTATGGCGCTGCTCACCGCCAGACTGCCGCGTAAAAAAACGCTGATTCTGCTGATGGTGATCTTTATTGTCGGCAACCTGCTCTGCGCGCTGGCGTACAACTACAACCTGCTGATGCTGGCACGTATCGTCACCGCGCTCTGTCACGGGGCCTTCTTCGGTATCGGTGCGGTCGTCGCCGCCAGTCTGGTGCCAGCCGGACGTCAGGCCTCCGCTGTCGCCCTGATGTTTACCGGACTGACCCTGGCTAACGTGCTGGGCGTGCCGCTGGGCACCAGCTTCGGTCAGATGTTTGGCTGGCGGGCCACGTTCTGGGGTGTGGCGGTGATCGGTGTGCTGGCCTTTATCGCCCTGATTGTCAGCCTGCCGACAAACAAACAGGAGAAGCCGGTTCATCTGGCGAGTGAAATTGGCGCGCTGGCTAACGGAAAACTGTGGCTCTCTCTGCTGATGACGGTCTGCTTCGCGGCGGCGATGTTTGCGCTGTTCAGCTACATCGCGCCTCTGCTGTTAGAGATCACCGGGATCAGCGACCGCGGCGTCAGCTGGACGCTGTTCCTGATTGGTGCGGGCCTGACGGTGGGGAATATCCTTGGCGGCAAACTGGCCGACTGGAAAGTCTCATTCAGCCTGATCCTCAGTTTTTCGCTGATCGCCATCTTCTCTCTGCTCTTCAGCTGGACCAGCCACGCGCTGTGGCTGGCGGAGATCACCCTGTTCCTCTGGGCGATGGCCACCTTCGCCACGGTACCGGGCCTGCAGATCAACGTGGTCCGTCACGGTAAAGAGGCTCCTAATCTGGTCTCCACCCTGAACATTGCGGCCTTTAACGTGGGCAATGCGCTGGGTGCCTGGGTCGGCGGTGCGGTCATCGGTCGCGGTTATGGCCTGACGGCGGTGCCGGTCGCGGCGGCTGCGCTGGCGCTCATCGGCCTGCTGGTCTGCCTGATGACCTTCCGCAAACCAGGCCGCCCGGCTGCCAGCGTCCGCGCCTAAGCCAGGCGGGCGGCGATACGTGCCGGAAAGGCGGTCACCTGCTCCTGCAGATGGCTGACAAAGGCATCGACCAGCGCTGAGGCGGGTCGGTGCCGCGGCCTGACCAGGCTGACGGTAAACGGCACTGCCACGCTGAACTTACGCATTACCAATCCGCTGTCGGCGTAATCCAGCGCCGTCAGCGGATTAACAATCGAAATGCCTGTACCCGCCCTGACCATAGCGCACACTGAGGCTGCGCTGTGCGTCTCTATCACCAGCCGCCGTTCAACCCCCTGCTCCTGAAACAGCGCATCCAGCAGCTGACGATAGCTGTCGCTGCGCGAGAGGCTGACATACCGCTCGCCAGCGAAATCATGCGGGGTCAGCACGGCACGCTGACTCAGGGGATGGTGCTGTGGCAGAACGCACACTTCATCGCAGGTCAGCAGGGCGAGACGATCGGTACCGGCCGGGGCGTGCTGGGTTTCGGTTAAACCGATATCGTAGCGCTGTGCTGAGAGCCACTCCTCCAGCAGCGGCGACTCCTGCGGGATCACATTGAGGCTCACGTCGGGGTAACGTGCTAAAAAGGGCTGGCACAGCGGCGGCAGCAGCGACTGAGAAAAAACCGGCAGGCAGGCAATCGACAGCTCGCCCTGACGAAACTGGCGAAGTCCCTCTGCGGCTTCCCGGATGCGATCCAGACCGTACCAGGAGCGCTGCACCTCTTCAAACAGGCGCAATCCCTGCACCGTCGGCTGCAGCCGGCCGCGTACCCGTTCAAACAGCTGTAGTCCCAGCTGCTGCTCCAGCCGCGCCAGCTCCCGGCTCACCGTCGGCTGAGAGGTGTGCAGCAGCGTGGCGGCCTGAGTCAGATTGCCACTGGTCATCACCGCATGAAAAATTTCAATATGCCGCCAGTTGATGTTCGCCATGTCGCCACCCTATATCCATTCTGCATAGATGCTATTAAAACAGATATTTTTCGCTATGGCATGATTCTGGCTTAATGGAACTATCGCCACAGGAGAATTGTTATGCCACGTTCCTTACAGAGTACCGAAACCACCCTCAACGCCGCTCATCTGCTGCCGCTGGCCCGCCGTTACGCCGGACCTTTCTGGGCCTATGACGCGCAGATTATTCAGGCGCGCATTGCGCAGCTGCAGGCGTTTGACGTCATACGTTTTGCGCAGAAAGCCTGCTCAAATATTCATATCCTGCGCCTGATGCGGGCGGCGGGGGTCAAAGTGGATTCGGTTTCGCTGGGTGAAATCGAACGTGCGCTGGCGGCAGGCTACCAGCCAGGTGGCGATGAGATTGTTTTTACCGCCGATCTGTTTGACCAGCCGACGCTGGAGCGGGTTGCGGCGCTGAAGGTTCCGGTGAACGCGGGTTCAATCGATATGCTGCATCAGCTTGGCGCAGTGTCACCCGGTCACGCAGTGTGGCTGCGGGTCAATCCTGGCTTTGGTCATGGTCACAGCCAGAAAACCAATACCGGCGGCGAAAACAGCAAGCACGGTATCTGGCACGGTGATTTAGCCGCGGCGCTGGCCGCCATTGAGCAGCACGGCCTGCAGCTGGTGGGCATCCATATGCATATCGGTTCGGGCGTCGATTATGCGCACCTGCAGCAGGTCTGCGATGCGATGGTCGGACTGGTTATGGCGTCCGGTCAGGATTTGACGGCAATCTCTGCAGGCGGCGGCCTCTCTATCCCTTATCGCTTTGGCGAAGAGGCGATCGACACCGATCACTATTTCGGCCTGTGGGATGCGGCCCGGCAGCGGATTGCTCAGCATCTGAGGCACGCGGTCAAGCTGGAGATTGAACCGGGCCGTTTCCTGGTGGCTGAGTCAGGTGTGCTGGTCTCTCAGGTGAGAGCGGTTAAGTCGATGGGCAGCCGTCACTTTGTGCTGGTCGATGCCGGTTTCAGTGACCTGATGCGTCCTTCCATGTATGGCAGCTATCACCACATCTCGCTGATGGCGGGTGATGATCGCGCGATTGATGATCGGCAGACGATCGACACGGTCGTCGCGGGGCCGCTGTGTGAGTCGGGCGATGTCTTTACCCAGCTGGAAGGCGGTATGGTAGAACCGCGTGCGATCCCGGCGGCCAGCGTCGGCGACTACCTCGTGTTTCACGACACGGGCGCTTATGGTGCCTCGATGTCCTCAAACTACAACAGCCGTCCGTTAATCCCGGAAGTGCTGTTTGAACAGGGCCAGCCGCGCGAAATCCGCCGTGCGCAGACCATTCAGTCGTTGCTGGCACTGGAGATTGGCGAATAAGCGATACAGTACGACCGGACGGCCTGTACGCGGGCTTACCGCATCAGCGTTTTTCAGAGGAGAGCGGGAGATGGAGATTGTCTTGCTCAGCGACGCGCCCCACTTTGCCGATCAGGTTACTGACTGGCAGTGGCGGGCATTCGGTGAGGCCAGCAGCCGGGCGTTCTTCGCCAGCGTGGTTAACAGCAGCCTGACGGGGGCAGAGTTTCCCATCACCTTTGTGGCCGTGGAAGCGGGCAGGGCGATCGGTACAGTGGGATTCTGGCGCTGCGATCTGATCAGTCGTCAGGATCTCTTCCCCTGGCTGGCGGCGCTCTATGTGGATGAATCGGCGCGCGGCAGAGGAGTCAGCGAGGCGCTGCAGCAGCACGTTATCGGCTATGCAAAGGCGCGGGGCTTTCCACGCTTGTGGCTCTGGTCGGCGTTCAGAGGGTATTACGAACGGTTTGGCTGGCAGGCGGCGGGGGAGGCGCTGGAGTATCCTGACAAGCCTGTCTCGCTCTACTGCCGCGCGCTGTGAGAGAAGCCAGCCGCCTCTGCGGCAGCTGGCAGTCGCACTCAGGGAGCCGGGTAGGTAAAACGACGGTGAATCGCCTCAATCCCTTCCAGAATCTCGGCATTCAGGGTCAGATTGAAGCTGTCGATATTTGTCTGCAGCTGCTCAAGGGTGGTGGCACCCAGCAGCGTGCTGGCGACAAACGGCTGCTGACGCACATAGGCGAGGGCCATCTGCGACGGGTCAATCTGATGCTGTCGGGCCAGCGCCACATACTCAGCAATCGCCTGCTGTGATTGCTCACCGCTGTAGCGGGTGAAGCGGCTGAACAGGGTGTTGCGTGCGCCCGCAGGCTGCGCGCCATTCAGATATTTACCGCTCAGCGTACCAAACGCCAGGCTCGAATAGGCGAGCAGTTCAACGCCCTCATGCTGGCTGATTTCGGCCAGACCCACTTCAAAACTGCGGTTCAGCAGACTGTAGGGGTTCTGAATGCTGACGATGCGCGGCAGCTCATGCTTCTCCGCCAGTTGCAGATAGCGCATCACCCCCCACGCCGTTTCGTTCGAGACCCCGATATAGCGAATCTTTCCTGCCCGCACCTGTTCGGTCAGCGCCTCCAGCGTCTCCAGCAGGGTTACCTGCGCGGTGGTTTCGCTGTACTGGTAGCCGAGCTTGCCAAAAAAGTTAGTCTGGCGCTGCGGCCAGTGCAGCTGGTAGAGATCCAGATAGTCGGTGTTCAGCCGTTTCAGGCTGGCGTCGAGGGCGGCACGGATGTTTTTGCGATCCAGCGCCATGTCCGGACGGATTGAGGCGTCGTTGCCACGGGAAGGGCCGGCGACTTTACTGGCCAGAATGATTTTGTCGCGGCTGCCGCGCTGTTTCAGCCAGCTGCCAATGTATTGTTCGGTCAGACCCTGGGTTTCCGGGCGCGGTGGCACCGGATACATCTCGGCAGTATCAATAAAGTTGATGCCGGAACGGATAGCCAAATCCAGTTGAGCATGCGCGTCAGCTTCGCTGTTCTGTTCGCCGAACGTCATGGTGCCCAACCCCAGCTGACTCACTTCCAGCGTGCTGTGGGGAATACGATGATAGTGCATTGCCAGCTTCCTTTTCTTTAACGGGAATAGAGCGAATGGAATGTTGTGTCCTGAGGGACTATAGCGCGAGCCATGGCGGGGAAGGAAGGGGGAAAAATCGGGGAAATCATCTGCCAGCGCAGAATGGGTGGCAGATGATTAAATCAGGCACTTAACGTTCAATGATCGTTGAAACCTCATCGCTGTTAATCTGCACTGCGTGACCTGACTGATCGGTGTATTCCACCAGGCCGGTCTCTTTATCAATGCTCGGCTTGCCTTCGGTCATAATCATGCGGCCATCTTTGGTCGCCATCACATAATCTGAACTGCATCCGCTTAATAACGCTGCGGTTATCACTACCGCTGCTAATCCTGCCAGCCCTTTCATCACGCCTTCCCCTCACAAATCGTCAAGTGCAAAAAGTGTAGTAATAAATGGTTTTGCCGGCAGGATTAATCGCAGAATTCTGAAAATATCCGGGCGAGCAGGCTCGCCCTTGACTTTATCAGGCGGGCTTTTTCTTACTGCGCATCAGGTTAAGGCACTCAACCGCCATTGAGAAGAACATGGCGAAATAGATGTAACCTTTTGGTACGTGGACCGCAAAACTCTCCAGAATCAGGGTAAAACCGACCAGAATCAGGAAAGAGAGGGCCAGCATTTTCACTGACGGATGGCGATCGACAAACTCACCGATAACCCGTGCCGCGAACATCATCAGCAGCACCGCAATCACGACTGCCGCCATCATAATGAAGAGATGATCGGAGAGGCCGATGGCGGTGATAACGGAGTCCAGGCTGAAAATAATGTCGAGCATCATGATCTGCACAATCGCGCCGAGGAAGGAGTGAACGCGGGTATTGTGTTCCCC
Organism: Pantoea sp. EKM101V; assembly: GCF_011800325.1. Taxonomy (NCBI): domain Bacteria; kingdom Pseudomonadati; phylum Pseudomonadota; class Gammaproteobacteria; order Enterobacterales; family Erwiniaceae; genus Pantoea; species Pantoea sp. EKM101V. The sequence continues at coordinate 23,222 of NZ_JAALFP010000009.1, read as the reverse complement.
TTCGCCGCCTTCAATCGTTTCATGGATCTCCATGCTCGATTTCCACAGCAGGAAAAGGCCACCGAACAGCAGGATCAGATCGCGCGCCGAGAAGGGGTGATCCAGCAGCGTAAACAGCGGATTAGTCAGACGGGCAACCCACGCGATTGAGGCCAGTAAGGCCAGACGCATCAGCATCGCGCCCATCAGGCCAATGCGACGGGCGCTGGCCTGCTGGTGCTTAGGCAGTTTCGCGACCACCAGTGACAGGAAAATGATGTTATCAATACCCAGCACCACCTCAAGGATGGTGAGGGTACCCAGCGCCAGCCAGGCGTTGGGATCGGAAATCCACTCAAACATACCGACATTCAATCCTAAACGAAAAGTAAACGGCGATTATACGCAATGGCTGCACCGATCACCCACAAAATTGCGACATTTCCGCCAGGGCGGGGGAGTTCAGAGAAGAAAATGACGCGCCAGCAGGGGGCCGGTGAAACTTTTCTTCAGATAGAAACCGCGCGGCAGGGTCATGATCGGCTGGCCCTGATCGCCAATGCCCTCCGTCAGCGCTTTACTGTTGGCGGCCTTGGGTCGAATCTGCAGCCAGGCGCCATGCCGGGCGGTGATCTGCTCAACGCGACCCAGCACGATCATATCCATCAGCTCCTCCCAGTCCTGACGCAGCATCTCCTCCTCTTCTGCATCCGGGCTCCACAACAGCGGCGCGCCGACACGGCGATGCCGCAGTGGAATCTCACGCTCGCCTTCCACCGGGATCCATAACACCCGCGCCAGCTTGTGCCGCACGTGGCTGTTCGACCAGGTCACGCCGCTGTTACCGGTCAGGGGGGCGACGCAGACAAAGGTGGTTTCCAGCGGTTTGCCCTGTGCATCAATCGGAATAGTTTTCAGTTCGATACCCAGATGGGCAAAGTCCTGCTCCGCTTTGCTGCCTGCGCTGGCGCCCAGATGCCACTCCAGCAGCATCCCGACCCAGCCTTTATCGCGTTTAAGATCGGCAGGCATAGGCAGCCCGGCGCGAGCGGCCAGCGTTTCCAGTGTTAATCCGGCTAACTCCTGCGCCCGGGCCAGCAGGCTGGCTTCATTTTCAGGCGGGCCTGGTGGGTGACTCATGTTGATAACTCTTGCTGGTTAAAATGTGAACAATAAAAAGAGGGTAACCTGTGCGGCTGAAATAAACCCTATCGGGCTTCGATAATAACATGATAGATCGTGCTTTTTTTAGTGGATCCGCAGGATGTCACCCTCAGGCTGCCAGGGTTATCCCGGCTTACCCGCAACAATGAACAGGATCTCCAGCCCGGTTATCCACAGAAAAATGGGATAACCCCCTTACCGATGCGGTACTGGTTCCATTTACAGCCTTGACTTTTCACGATCTGACCATAATTTCGTCGCTCTGGCCTAACCCTGAGCGATTCTCTGTGGATAAAAAGCGGTGTGGTGATATTTTAACCGATTGTCAGCGGGCGTGAATTTATCCGCCTGTCAGGAAACGCATTAACGTGGCGAAATTAAAGTTATTATGTCTTAAATCAACGACATAAAATGCGGCCTCTTTTCAGCGGTTCAGAGTGCGCTGAAAAGGTTATTCAGTTAACTCCCGTGTTCTGCACAAAGCTATCCACAGAAAAGGTGAATAAGATCGATCATTTTTCTGATTACTGTTCATAACTTTACCATTTTCTGTGAGTTATCCCGACAGAGACGGCGCAACCCCCCATGAATCCAGTGGTTTACCGCCTGTAAGGAGTGTGAAACAATCAGCTTATTCAAATTTTGCTTTGAGGTAGTCCGGTGATCGATGATGATGGCTACCGCCCGAATGTTGGTATCGTAATCTGTAACCGGCAGGGACAAGTGTTATGGGCCAGGCGCTTTGGACAGCACTCCTGGCAATTTCCTCAGGGAGGCATCAATCCCGGTGAAACCGCAGAACAGGCGATGTATCGCGAACTGTTTGAAGAGGTCGGATTGCACCGGAAAGATGTCCGAATACTTGCCTCTACCCGTAACTGGCTGCGTTACAAGTTGCCAAAACGTTTGGTGCGTTGGGACACAAAGCCGGTATGTATCGGCCAGAAACAAAAGTGGTTTCTTCTGCAGTTAATGTGTAATGACGCGGATATCAATGTGCAGCACAGCAGCACGCCGGAGTTCGATGGCTGGCGCTGGGTCAGTTTCTGGTATCCGGTGCGTCAGGTTGTCTCCTTTAAACGCGACGTCTACCGCCGGGTGATGAAGGAATTCGCTGGCGTGGTGATGTCTATGCAGGAGAGTGCGGGGCAGCGAAACAATCCTGCCCATCGACGTAAGAGAGGATAGGCCACGCCCTTTATGCTCACTCAGTTGCGCGAAATTGTAGAAAAAGTGGCGAGTGCGCCGCGTCTCAATGAAGCACTCGACATTCTGGTCAATGAGATCTGTCTGGCGATGGAAACGGAAGTCTGTTCCGTTTACCTCGCCGACCACGATCGTCGCTGCTATTACCTGATGGCGACGCGCGGACTCAAAAAACCGCGTGGCCGCACTGTGACGCTGGCGTTTGACGAGGGGATCGTCGGTTTAGTGGGCCGTCTGGCCGAGCCGATTAACCTTGCAGACGCCCAGAGCCACCCCAGCTTCAAATATATCCCCGCAGTGAAAGAGGAGCGCTATCGCTCCTTCCTCGGCGTGCCCATTATCAGCCGCCGTCAGCTTCTGGGCGTGCTGGTGGTGCAGCAGCGCGAACACCGTCAGTTTGATGAAAGCGAAGAGTCGTTTCTGGTCACCCTGGCGACCCAGATGGCGGCGTTGCTGTCGCAGTCTCAGATGGGCCAGCTGTTTGGTCAGTTCCGGCAGACGCGGGTGCGCGCGATTGCGGCCGCGCCTGGCGTGGCGGTGGCACCTGGCTGGGTCGATGAGACGCAGCCGCTGCTCGATCAGGTTTCCGCCGCCTCCACGCTGGATGTGCAGCGTGAGCGCGAGCGACTGTCGATCGCCATGACCGAAGCCGCGAGTGAATTTCGCCGCTTCAGTAAACGGTTCAGCGCCAGCGCACAGAAAGAGAGCGCGGCCATTTTCGACCTCTACTCCCACCTGCTGACCGATGCCCGGCTGAAGAAAGATCTGTTCGATGAGATCGAACGCGGATCGGTCGCCGAGTGGGCGGTCAGACAGGTGATCGAGAAGTTTGCTAAGCAGTTCGCCAGCCTGACGGATAACTATCTGCGTGAACGCGCAGGCGATCTGCGGGTGCTGGGCCAGCGTCTGCTGTTTCACCTTGATGACTCGCTGGTCGGGACTAACGCCTGGCCGGAACGCTTCGTACTGGTGGCCGATGAGCTGACCGCAACGACCCTGGCTGAGCTGCCGCAGGAGCGGCTGGCAGGCGTGGTGGTGCGGGATGGTGCAGCCAACTCCCATGCGGCGATCCTGACCCGGGCGATGGGGATCCCGACCGTGATGGGCGCGGATATCCAGCCGCATCAGCTCAACAAACGTCTGCTGATTGTCGATGGCTATCGCGGTGAGCTGCTGATCGATCCGGAGCCGGTGCTGGTGCAGGAGTATCAGCGCCTGATCAGCGAAGAGAATGCGCTGAGCAGGATGGCGGAAGGGGTCGTCGATCAGCCGGGCGAACTGAAAAGTGGCGAGCGGGTGCAGGTGATGCTCAATGCCGGATTAAGCCCGGAGCATGAGCAGGCGCTCGGCAGCTGGGTGGATGGCATCGGGCTCTATCGCACCGAAATTCCGTTTATGCTGCAGAACGGTTTCCCGTCGGAAGAGGAGCAGGTGGCGCAGTATCAGGGCATGCTGCAGCTGTTTCACAACAAGCCGGTCACGCTGCGAACGCTGGACGTCGGGGCGGATAAGCAGCTGCCCTATATGCCGATCAGTGAAGAGAACCCCTGCCTGGGCTGGCGCGGCATCCGCCTGACGCTCGATCAGCCAGAAATTTTTCTGGTGCAGGTGCGTGCCATGCTCCGCGCCAATGCGGCATCCGGCAATCTCAGCATTCTGCTGCCGATGATCAGTCACATCGACGAGATCGACGACGCGAAACGGCTGATCGATCGCGCCGGTCGCGAAGTGGAGGAGATGCTGGGCTATCCGATCCCCGCGCCGCGCATTGGGGTGATGATCGAAGTGCCTTCCATGCTGTTTATGATCCCGCATCTGGCGTCGCGGATCGATTTTATCTCGGTCGGCACCAACGACCTGACGCAGTATCTGCTGGCGGTAGACCGCAACAATACCCGCGTCGCGAACCTGTACGACTCGCTGCATCCGGCGATGCTGCGCGCGCTGAATGCCATCGCGCAGGAAGCCCGTCTCGCGAATATTGAACTGTGTTTGTGTGGTGAAATGGCCGGTGATCCGATGTGCGTGGCGCTGCTGGTCGGGCTGGGGTATCGCCATCTCAGCATGAACGGAAAAAATGTCCCGCGGGTGAAATATCTGCTGCGTCATCTGGATCACGAAGAAACGCAGAAGCTCAGCGAGCAGGGAATGAATGCGCATACCGCCACCGAAGTGCGCCATCTGGTGTCGGCCTTTATGGAGCGGCGCGGCCTGGGTGGCCTGATTCGCGGCGGGCGCTAAGCGCCATCCTGACAGACTGAATTTTCGTCCTGTCCCGGACGGGTGCTCACGATCTTCACGTTCTGCCTCTGCGCGTTATTCGTGTTTACATTTGCACGACAATTCAAAAAACCGGCTGTGCTATGATGCGCAGCCTTAATTTATGTGCCTGACAACGCCCCTTTTCAGGGTAGAAAAATAGACGGTGAAAGATGAATAACGGCTATATTGCATTTCCGCAGTTCGATCCGGTGATCTTCTCGATTGGACCGGTTTCGCTTCACTGGTACGGTCTGATGTATCTGGTGGGCTTTGTTTTCGCCATGTGGCTGGCGGTACGCCGTGCTAACAAACCTGGCAGCGGCTGGAAAAAAGAGGAAGTTGAGAACCTGCTTTATGCGGGTTTCCTGGGTGTCTTCCTGGGGGGACGCATTGGATATGTGCTGTTCTACAACCTGCCGCTTTTCCTGGAAAATCCCCTCTATCTGTTCAAAGTCTGGGATGGCGGCATGTCATTCCACGGTGGCCTGATCGGGGTGATTGTGGTGATGCTGATTTTTGCCCGCCGGACTAAACGTAATTTCTTCCAGGTCTCCGATTTTATTGCACCGCTGATCCCGTTTGGTCTGGGTGCCGGGCGTCTCGGTAACTTCATCAACGGCGAACTCTGGGGTCGTGTCGATCCGAACTTCCGCTATGCGATGCTGTTCCCCGGCTCCCGCAGCGAAGATGTGGCGCTGGCCGCCACCAATCCGCAATATCAGGCGCTGCTCAACACCTACGGCGTGCTGCCACGTCATGCGTCGCAGCTGTATGAGCTGGCGCTGGAAGGCGTAGTGCTGTTCATCATCCTGAACCTGTTTATCCGTAAACCCCGTCCGATGGGCAGCGTGTCTGGCCTGTTCCTGATCGGCTATGGCGCATTCCGCATTATCGTTGAGTTCTTCCGCCAGCCGGATGCTCAGCTGGGCCTGTTTGAAGGCGGTATCAGTATGGGACAGATCCTCTCTGTGCCGATGATTATTGCCGGTATAATTATGATGATCTGGGCGTATCGTCGTCGCCCGCAGCCACAATTTCGCGAGGAAAAATGAAACAGTATCTGGATTTAATGCAGCATGTGCTGAATGAAGGCACGCCAAAAGCTGACCGTACCGGCACCGGTACGCTTTCAATTTTTGGTCACCAGATGCGTTTCAATCTGCAGGATGGTTTTCCGCTGGTCACCACCAAGAAATGCCACATCCGCTCGATCATTCATGAGCTGCTGTGGTTCCTGAAAGGGGAGACCAACATCGGTTATCTGAAAAATAACAAGGTCTCCATCTGGGATGAGTGGGCCGATGAGCAGGGCGATCTCGGCCCGGTGTATGGCAAACAGTGGCGCAGCTGGGGAACGGCCAGCGGTCAGGAAATTGACCAGTTAAGCCAGGTAATGGAGCAGCTGAAGCGCGATCCCGACTCACGCCGGATCATCGTTTCAGCCTGGAACGTCGGCGAACTGAGCCAGATGGCGCTGGCACCCTGCCATGCTTTCTTCCAGTTCTATGTGGCGAACGGCAAGCTCTCCTGCCAGCTCTATCAGCGTTCGTGCGACATTTTCCTGGGCCTGCCGTTTAATATCGCCAGCTATGCGCTGCTGGTGCATATGGTGGCGCAGCAGTGCGAACTGGAGGTGGGCGACTTCGTCTGGACCGGCGGTGACACGCACCTCTACAGCAACCATCTGGAGCAAGCGCGTCTGCAGCTGACCCGTGAACCGCGCCCGCTGCCGAAGCTTGTTATCAAACGCAAACCGGCGTCACTGTTTGACTATCAGTTCGACGATTTTGAGATTGAAGGCTACGATCCGCATCCTGCGATCAAAGCCCCCGTCGCCATCTGACCCGCGATAAACATCAAGCCCTGGCGCACTCCGCCGGGGCTTTTTTTTGCCTGTTGTCCGGAACATCTGCGGCATCGCGCGCACGCTTCCTGAGATTGTCTGTCTGTCACGCCGGTTCTCTGCGACAGCCTCTCCAGCCCGTGACGCTGCGGCTTGTCTCACCCGCTCATTCCCGCCAGTCTGATGCCATGAAAAGTGCAAACGTTCGGGGTTTTACCCTGCCGGAGCTGCTGCTGGTGATGGTGATTGCCGGCATGCTGAGCCTTGCCGCACTGCATGGCTGGCAGCGCTGGCAACAGCGGCAGCAACTGCGCGACAGCGCACAGCAACTACAGGGCTTCCTGTTGCGGCTGCGTGCGCAGGCCAACCGGCAAAACCGTGACCTGATCCTGTGGTCGCAGCCGGGCAGCCCATGGTGTATCGGGGCAGGCCGCCTGCCTGCGGCCGGGTGTGAAGGGGGAAAACGGCTCCATTTCATCGCTCCCCATGCCGGAGTTACGCTGCATGGGCTGCGCGGTGAACCGGGCTTCTATGGTCGTCGTAATGTCGCCAGGGCGGGCAGCATTGAGCTGGGCAATGCTGCCGGGCGCATCTGGCTGATTATCTCCGCCAGAGCCCGTATTCGTCTTTGCCTGAACGATGAGGAGAACTGCCGTTGAAAGTCGCCGGATTCAGCCTGCCGGAGATGCTGGTCGCCCTGGCCATCAGCGCGGTCGTGATGATGAGTGCCGGGCGGCTTCTGCCGCGGCTGCTGACAGAGAACGCCGGGATGCTGCAGCGGGCACAACTGCGTCAGGAGTTACAGCAGATGATGGCTACCCTGGAAAAGGCGGTGCGGCGTGCCGGTTACTGTCACGGCGAGTGCGGCAGTGGCGCACTCACTCTGCAGGAGAACTGCCTGCTGCTGCGCTGGGATGAAAACAGCAATGGAAGGTGGGAAGGGGTCGGCCATGCCGAAAGTGACTATTACGGCTATCGCCTGCGACAGCAGCAGCTGGAGATGCAGCGGGGTGTGGACCAGTGTCACTCTGCGGGCTGGGAGCGGCTCTCCGACCCCGCGTTTATGCGCGTGGAGCAGTTCAGCGTCAGCCGGCAGGGCGGACAGATCAGGATCATGCTGCAGGGGCGGGCCGGACGCTGGCACGAAATGACAGAGCGCTGGGTAGAAGGAGAGAACCTGTGAAGCAGCGAGGCAGCAGCGCGCTGGGCATGGTTCTGATGATCATGGTGATGGGCAGCGTGGCGCTGCACGCCAGCCGCAGGCTGTCAGAGCAGGGTATGCGCGTGCTGGCGGATGAACAGCAGTTTATCCAGGATTTCTGGCGGGCGCAGTCTGCGCTGCAATGGGGCTTAACGCTGAGCTGGTCAGCGCATGCGGATTCAGGCTGTCAGCAGGAGGTGCGTCAGGGCTGGGTCAGCTGTCTGCAACGGAGTGAAAAAGATGAAGGTCTGCTTAAAGGAGAAGCCAGCGGCAGTGGCATGGCGGTCTGGCAGTGGGTTCGGTTACGGGACAATCAGATCCGTGCGTTGCCGCACGGCTGGATTGACTACTGCCCGCTCACCCCTCCCGCCGCCTGTCTGTAAAGGCGCAGGCTTCTCCCTGCCAGAGGTGTTATTTGCTCTGTTGCTGATGGCATTAAGCAGCAGCACGCTGTTGCACTATCATCGCGCTCTGGCGCGGGGATTCAGTCAGCAGTGGGCGCAGCAGGAGGCCTGGTACGTCGCTGAACAGCGCCTGGCGGGGCATGAGGTTGCGGGCTGGCAATCCACGCTGCAACAGCAGCCGGGGCCCGCGGGCTGCATGCTGGAACGGGCCGACGTCACCGGTCCCTTCGGGCGTCATGCCTCCCTGAGCCGACTGCGATGTTAACGCCTGCGGGACGCCCTTTTGATGGGTTTCAACAGCGATACGCGGTAAAGTGACAGGGCCGCAATACCGCAGTCATGTTCTGAGTTACCACAGGAGTTGTCATGTTTCACGTCTATCACTCAAATCAGCTTGATGTGCTGAAAATTCTCGCGGCTGCGGTGATTAAACATGATCCTCTTGATGACCCTTTCGCGTCAGAAATGATACTGGTGCAGAGTCCGGGTATGGCGCAGTGGCTGCAGATGGAGCTGGCGCAGACCTTTGGCATTGCAGCCAACATCGAATTTCCGCTGCCCGCCAGTTTCATCTGGGAGATGTTCGTGCGCGTGCTGCCCGACATCCCGGTAGAGAGTGCCTTCAGCAAGGCCAGCATGAGCTGGAAGCTGATGCACCGGCTGCCGGTGATGCTGGAGCAGGAGGAGTTTACCTCCTTACGTCACTATCTCCATGACGACGGCGACAAGCGCAAACTGTTTCAGCTCAGCTCCCGTGTCGCGGATCTGTTTGACCAGTATCTGGTCTATCGCGCTGACTGGCTCAACAGCTGGGAGCGCGGCGAAAGTATCGACGGGCTGGGCGAAGCGCAGCGCTGGCAGGCCGCCCTGTGGCGCGATCTGGTGAGCTACACCCGCACGCTGCGACAGCCGGAATGGCACCGCGCGAATCTCTATGCGCGATTCATCCGCACGCTGGAGCAGGCGAAGAGCACGCCGGAAAACCTGCCCAGGCGGGTCTTTATCTGTGGTATCTCCGCACTGCCACCGATCTATCTGCAGGCGCTGCAGGCGCTGGGACGTCACATCGACATCCACCTGCTGTTTACCAATCCCTGCCGCGACTACTGGGGCGACATTCAGGACTATGCCTTCCTGGCGAAGCTGCAAAGCCGCCAGCGCCGCCGCCATGACGCTGAGGCGGCGCGTGGGCTGTTCCGGGACGCAGAGCAGGCGCCGCAGCTGTTTAACGAGGCCGGTGAACAGCAACTGACGAATCCGCTGCTGGCCTCCTGGGGCAAGCTGGGGCGTGACAACCTCTTTCTGCTCAGCCAGATGGATGCCAGCGATGACATCGATGCCTTTGTGGATGTAGAGCCGGACAACCTGCTGCACTGCATGCAGTACGATCTTCTCAATCTGCAGGACAGTGCCATCATCGGGCTGAACGCGGCGGAACTGGCGCACAGCGATCGCAAGCGCCTCCTCGATCCGGCGGATCGTTCGATCGTAGTGCAGGTCTGCCACAGTGCGCAGCGCGAAGTTGAGGTGCTGCAGGATCATCTGCTGGCGATGATGGAGGCTGATCCGACGCTGAAAGCACGCGACATTATTGTGATGGTGGCCGACATCGACGCTTATGCACCGTTCATTCAGGCCGTGTTCGCCAATGCGCCCGCCGATCGCTATCTGCCTTTTGCGATTTCAGACCGGCGGGCCAGTCAGGCGCATCCGGCCATCGTGGCGTTTCTGCATCTGCTGGCGTTGCCGGACAGCCGTTTTGTCTCAGAAGATGTGCTGGCGCTGCTGGATGTGCCGGCGCTGGCGTCCCACTTCGCCATTGATGAAAGCGGCCTGCGTTTGCTGCGGCGCTGGGTCAGCGAGTCAGGCGTTCGCTGGGGGCTGGATGATGCCAGCGTTGAAGCCCTCTCACTGCCGATTACCGGCCAGCACACCTGGCGCTTTGGCCTGCAGCGTATGCTGCTGGGTTATGCGATGGAGAGCCACAACGGCGACTGGGAGGGGATTCTGCCTTATGACGAGTCGAGTGGCCTGGTGGGGGAGCTGGCGGGCCATCTGGCTGAGCTGCTCGCGCGGCTGAATCACTGGCGTGAGCGGCTGGCGGAACCCCGCCCGCTGGCGGAGTGGCTGCCGATGTGCCGGGAACTGCTGAACGCCTTCTTCACGCCTGACGCGGAAACCGAGGCCGCTTTACTGCTGGTGGAAGAGCAGTGGCAGCAACTGATTCAGTACGGAATGGATGCGCGGTTTGAGGAGGCGATCCCGGTGGCGCTGCTGCGCGACGACCTGCGCAGCCGGCTCGATCAGCAGCGCATCAGCCAGCGCTTTCTGGCCGGGCAGATCAACTTTTGTACCCTGATGCCGATGCGTTCAATACCGTTCCAGCTGGTCTGTCTGCTGGGGATGAACGACGGCGTCTATCCGCGCACGCTTGCGCCGTTAGGCTTTGATCTGATGCAGCAGCAGTCCCGTAAAGGCGACCGCAGCCGCCGTGATGATGACCGTTACCTGTTTCTTGAGGCGATGCTCTCCGCTCAGCAGCAGCTCTACATCAGCTATATCGGCCGGGCGATTCAGGATAATACGGAACGCTATCCCTCGGTGCTGGTCACAGAACTGCTGGATTACATCGGACAGAGTTTTTACCTGGAGGGGGATGGTCATCTGGAGCTGGATGAGAGTGCCGGACGGGTGCGGGCGCATCTGCAGCACCTCAACAGCAGGATGCCGTTTGCCGCTGAGAACTTCCAGCCTGCCGCCAGACTGCAGAGCTTCGCCCGCGAGTGGCTGCCTGCCGCCCAGGGGGCGGGGCAGCCGCAACCCGAATTTGTCCAGCCGCTGACGGCCCCGGACATTGATGCACTCACCTTAGAGGCCTTTCTGCGCTTCTGGCGGCACCCGGTTCGCGCCTGGTTCCACCAGCGTCTCGGCGTGAGCTTCTGGCTGGAGGAGGATGAGCTGCCCGACAGCGAACCTTTTGCGCTCGACAACCTGGAGCGTTATCAGATCAATGCCCAGTTGCTGAATGCCCTGGTCGAAGGTGAGGATACCCAGCGGCTCTATGCGCACCATCGCGCCGCCGGTAACCTGCCCTACGGCGCATTTGGCGAACTTTTCTGGCAGGCGCAGCGTGATGAGATGCAGGAAGTGGCGGCGGAAGTGGTGAACCAGCGCAGCGACGGCGAGAGCTGGGAAGTGAATCTGCAACTGGAGCAGGTCAGCTTAACCGGCTGGCTGACGCAGGTGCAGAGCGACGGGCTCCTGCGCTGGCGGCCTGGCGTCCTCAACATGAACGATGGCCTGCTGCTCTGGCTGGAGCATCTGATTTACTGCGCGCTGGGCGGCACCGGCAGCAGCCGTATGTATGGCCGCCAGCAGAGCCGCTGGTGTTTTCCTGCCGTGCCGCAGTCAGAGGCGATGGCCGCCCTGAATGACTATATCGCCGGTTACCTCGACGGGTTGCGTCAGCCGCTGATGCTGCTCAGCAAAAGTGGCGGTGCGTGGCTGACCGCCAGCTACGACAAAAAGAGCCAGCAGTTACTCACGGATGAGGCCACGCAGCTGAAGGCGCGCAATCGCCTGCTGACGGCCTGGTCAGGCAGCTACCAGGTGGAGGGTGAAGGCAGCGACCCCTATCTGCAGCGGCTCTGCCGCGTGCTGGATGAGGCGCAACTGCAGCAGATCACTGAGGCGGCGCAGCGCTGGTATTTGCCGGTGCTGGCCGCACATCAGGATGATGAATAGCAGGTCAGATCGTATTTTGCAGACTGACTACACACACAGAAATTTTTGCCTGACTTTGAGCCGCCGCGTCAGTAATTGGCGGCTTATCGGGAAACAAGAGGGGTTTATATGCGGCTACACGCACGCTGGATAGCGGCACTACTGTTGAGCCTGGTGGCTTGCTCAGCCCTGGCGCAGACATCTGCAGGCTGGCAGCCAGTTAACGACACCATTCGCAAAAGTGACCAGGACCCCCGAAACTATCAGGCCATCCGTCTCGATAACGGACTGACGGTATTGCTGGTGTCCGATCCGGTGGCACCGAAATCGCTGGCGGCGCTGACGCTGCCGATTGGATCGCTGGACGATCCCGATCAGCAGGCAGGACTGGCTCACTACCTCGAACATATGGTGCTGATGGGCTCAAAGCACTACCCGCAGCCGGACAACCTGGCCGAGTTCCTGAAAAAGCATGGCGGCAGTCACAATGCCAGCACCGCCTCTTATCGCACCGCCTTTTATCTGGAAGTGGAAAATGCGGCGCTGGAACCGGCGGTCGACCGCCTGGCGGATGCCGTGGCGGCACCGCTGCTGGATCCGGTCAACGCTGACCGCGAGCGTCACGCCGTCAATGCCGAGCTGACCATGGCGCGCGCGCGTGATGGCCTGCGCATGGCTCAGGTCGGCGCCGAAACCCTGAACCCGGCACACCCGGCGTCGCGTTTTTCTGGCGGTAATTTAGAGACCCTGAAAGATAAGCCGGGCAGTAAACTGCACCAGGCGCTGCTGGACTTCTACCACACGCATTACTCCGCCAACCTGATGAAGGCGGTCATCTACAGCAACAAACCGCTGCCGGAGATGGCGTCGATTGCGGCCAGAACCTTTGGCCGCATCAAAAATCACCATGCCAGCGTGCCGGAGATCAACGTGCCGGTGGTCACCGATGCGCAGCAGGGCATCATCATTCACTATGTGCCCGCCCAGCCGCGCAAGCAGCTCAAAATTGAATTCCGCATCGGGAACAACAGCGATCGTTTTCGCAGTAAAACGGACACGCTGATCAGCTACTTAATCAGTAACCGCAGCAAAAATACGCTGACCGACTGGCTGCAGAAGCAGGGGCTGGCGGACGGTGTCAATGCCGGCGCCGACCCGATGACCGAACGTAACAGCGGCGTGTTTGCCATTACGGTCTCCCTGACGGATAAAGGCCTGGCGCAGCGTGATGAAGTGGTGGCGGCGGTTTTCAGCTACATCAATCTGCTGCGTCAGCAGGGCGACGATAAGCGCTATTTCGATGAGGTCTCTCACGTACTGGCGCTCGACTTCCGCTATCCCTCCATCACCCGCGATATGGATTACATTGAGTGGCTGGCCGACACCATGCTGCGGGTGCCGGTGGAACACACGCTGGATGCGCCTTACCTGGCCGATCAGTACGATGCCGCCGCGATCGCTGCCCGCCTGCAGGAGATGACGCCGCAACGTGCGCGTATCTGGTACATCAGCCCGCAGGAGCCGCACAACAAAAAAGCCTACTTTGTGGACGCGCCTTATCAGGCAGAGAAAATCACGCCGCAGACCTTTGCTGACTGGCAGCAGCGCGCCAGTCAGATCGCGCTGGCAATGCCTGCGCTGAACCCCTATATTCCGGACGACTTCACGCTGCTGCCCGCTGACGGTAAAACCTGGCAGCATCCGGTCAGACTGGCTAACGACGACGGCATGCGCATTTACTGGATGCCCAGCCGCTATTATGCCCGCGAGCCAAAGGCGGCGATCACCCTGGCCTTACGCAACAGGCACGCCATCAGCGATGCGCGTCAGCAGGTGCTGTTCGGCCTGAATGACTACCTCTCCAGCCTGGCGCTGGACGAGCTAAATTCGCAGGCTTCGGTGGGCGGCATCAGCTTTTCAACCGGTGAAGATGAAGGTCTGGTGTTCAATGCCAGCGGCTTCACGCAGCGCCTGCCGGTGCTGCTGAAGAAACTGGTCGAAGGGTATGCCCACTTCCAGCCGACAGAGCAGCAACTGGCGCAGGCAAAATCCTGGTATCTGGAGCGGCTGGAGGCGGCGGAAAAGGGCAAGGCGTTTGAACAGGCGATTCAGCCGATGCAGATGCTCTCTCAGCTGCCTTATACCCAGCGCGAGACGCGCCGCAGACTGGTCAGCACGATCACGCTTGATGAGGTGACGGCTTACCGCGACGCGCTGTTCCGCGATGCGACGCCAGAGATGCTGGTGGTCGGCAACCTCAGTGCAGACAGCGTGACGCAGCTGGGACATGAACTGAAACAGCAGATGCAGAGTCACGCGACCCGCGACTGGCAGAGTCAGTATGTCTCGTTCGATAAACCGCTGAAGGCCAATCTGCAGCAGCCGGGCAGCAGTACCGACTCGGCGCTTGCCGCGCTCTATATTCCGCTGGGCTACAGCGAATATCAGAGCATGGCCAACAGCTCCATGCTGAGCCAGATCGTGCAGCCGTGGTTCTACAATCAGCTGCGCACAAAAGAGCAGCTCGGCTATGCGGTGTTTGCCTTCCAGATGCCGGTCGGCCGACAGTGGGGCGTTGGCTTCCTGCTGCAGAGTAACAGCCGACAACCTGACTGGCTGCTGCAGCGTTACCAGGCGTTCTATCCCGAGGCGGAAAAACGTCTGCGCAACATGAGCCAGGCCGATTTTGCGCAGTATCAGCAGGCGATGATCAATGACCTGCAGCAGCGTCCCCAGACGCTGGATGAAGAAGCCGATCGTTACAGCCGGGACTTCGATCGTCAGAATGAGACGTTTGATACCCGGCAGAAAGTGATAGAGCAGGTACAGCTGCTCACCCCGGCCAGCGTGGCAGACTTTTTCCGTAAAGCGGTTATCGAACATAATGGCATGGTCATGACCTCGCAGATTGCAGGCAGTAACAATGGCAAAATTGACTATGCCCGGCAGCCTGGCTGGAAAACCTGGGATGAAGTGGCGCAGTTGCAGCAGTCGCTGCCGGTGAAGAGTGAGACCCAATGACGCAGTTACCCCCCGTATCGCTGAATCCTTTAACGCTGCCGCTCAGGGGTGAGCGGCTGATTGAGGCGTCTGCGGGCACCGGAAAAACCTTTACCATTGGCCTGCTCTATCTGCGCCTGCTGCTGGGGCTGGGTGAAGAAAACGCCTACAGCCGGCCGCTCTCGGTTGAAGAGATTCTGGTGGTGACCTTTACCGAGGCCGCCACCGCCGAGCTGCGCGGCCGTATCCGCGAGAACATCCACCAGCTGCGTCTGGCCTGTATCCGGGGCAAAAGCAGCAATCCGATGCATCAGCGATTACTGGAGCAGAAGCCGGATCTGAGTCAGGCCGCGGCGCAGCTACTGGCCGCCGAAAGGCAGATGGATGAAGCCGCCATCTTTACCATCCACGGCTTCTGTCAGCGGATGCTCAATCTGAATGCGTTTGAGTCGGGCATGCTGTTTGAGCAGGAGCTGATCGAAGATGAGCAGGCGCTGCTGAAGCAGTCCGCCGCCGACTTCTGGCGTCGCCAGTGCTATCCGCTGTCGCTGGATGTAGCGCGGATTATCGCCGCAGAGTGGAGCGGGCCGGACAGCCTGCTGGCCACGCTGCGTCCCTGGCTTCAGGGCGAAACGCCAGGACTGAAACGACCGCCCGCGGCCGATGAGACACTGGCCTCCCGCCATGCCCGCAACCTGGCGCGCATCAACGCCATCAAACAGCAGTGGCAGGCGCTGAGTCGCGACGTTGAAGGCATCATCAGCGCCTCAGGCGTGGATAAGCGCAGCTACAGCAGTAAACATCTGCCCAACTGGGTCGCCAGAGTCACCCAGTGGGCAAGCAGTGAGACGCTGGATTATCAGCTGCCGAAGGAGCTGGAGCGGTTTGGCCAGCAGGTGCTGGAGGAGAAAACCAAAAAGGGTGTAGCACCACGTCACGCCCTGTTTGAGGCCATCGACCAGTTTCTGGCAGAGCCGCTGTCGCTGCGGGATGTGATCATTGCTCAGGCGCTGATCGATGTGCGCGCCACGGTTCAGCGCGAGAAGCGGTTGCGGGCGCTGTTAGGTTTTGACGACCTGCTCAGTAAGCTGGATGAGGCGCTGCAACAGCCTGGCGGGGTTCTGCTCGCGGAAACCATCCGGGCGCGTTTCCCGGTTGCCCTGATTGACGAATTCCAGGATACCGACCCGCAGCAATATCGTATTTTCCGCACGCTCTATGTGAATCAGCCGGAGCAGGCGCTGTTTCTGATCGGTGACCCGAAACAGGCGATCTACGCTTTTCGCGGCGCGGATATCTTTACCTATCTGCGGGCCAGAAACGAAGTCAGTGCTCACTACACGCTGGATACGAACTGGCGCTCTTCGCCGGAAATGGTCGAAAGCGTTAACCGCCTCTTCTCGCAGCTTGAGTCACCGTTCCTGTTCTCGGCAATCCCTTTTCAGCCGGTGCAGCCTGCGGCACCCAATCAGTCACTGAAACTGATTTATGATGGGCAGCCGCAACCGGCGTTACGCTTCTGGCTGCAACCCGGTGAGGGCGTCGGCAGCAGTGATTATCAGCAGTTTATGGCGCAGCAGTGTGCCGCCGACATCAGCCGCTGGCTGGTGGCCGGACAGCAGGGGCGCGCCTTTACGGGTAAAGGTGAGGCGCTGCAGCCGGTGCGGGCTTCCGATATCACGGTGCTGGTGCGCAGCCGCAATGAAGCCACCTTAATCCGCGATGCGCTGAATGCGCTGGCGATCCCCTCGGTCTACCTCTCCAGCCGCGACAGCGTCTATACCACGCCGGAAGCGCGTGAATTACTCTGGCTGCTGCAGGCGATTCAGGCCCCGGAGCAGGAACGGCTGCTGCGCAGCGCGCTGGCCACCTCCATATTTGGCATTGATGCCGCGACGCTGGAAACGCTGAGCCAGAACGAACGCGAGTGGGATGCGCTGGTCGAGCAGTTTGCCGTCTGGCAGCAGCTGTGGCACCAGCGCGGTGTGTTACCGATGCTGCGCGACGTGATGATCAAACGGCAGTTGGCGGAGAATATGCTGGCGTCGGAGAACGGAGAGCGGCGCCTGACCGATCTGATGCACCTGGGTGAACTGTTGCAGGAGGCCTCGGTGCAGCTGGAGAGCCCGCATGCGCTGGTGCGTTTTCTGGCGCAGCAGATCGCCCGCCCGAACAGCCAGGCCGCCAGCCAGCAGCTGCGTCTGGAGAGCGACCGCCACCTGGTGCAGATTATCACCATCCACAAATCGAAAGGGCTGCAATACCCGCTGGTCTGGCTGCCGTTTGCTGCCGGATTCCGCGAAGCGGCCAGTGCGCTTTACCACGACCGCGAAAGTTTTGCGGCCCTGCTGGACGTTCAGGGCGATGCGCAAAGCCTGGCGCTGGCGGAAGAGGAGCGTCTGGCAGAGGATCTGCGCCTGCTCTATGTGGCGCTGACCCGCTCGGTGTATCACTGCAGCGTCGGGATTGCGCCGCTGATCAAAGGCACGCGTAAAAAAGAGGGCGAAAGCGATCTGCACAAGAGCGCGCTCGGCTATCTGATTCAGAAAGGCGAGGCGGCCGATGCGCAGCAGCTCAGCCGTTCTCTGCAGGCGTTAACCGGGACGGGCATTGCGCTGGTCGAGGCAGATCTGCTGCCCGGCGAACGATGGCAGGATGCGCAGCCGGGCGACGACGTCCTGAGCAGCCGCGTCGTGACTCAGGCGCGAACGGATGTCTGGCGGGTCACCAGTTATTCCGGCCTGCAGCAGCACCACAGTTCGCCGCTGCTGGACGCATTGCCCAGCTTCGATATTGACGCGGCGGGCGAAGAGGAGAGCGGTGAAGAGACGGCACTGACGCCGCACCATTTTCCGCGCGGTGCGGCACCCGGTACGTTTCTGCACGGCCTGTTTGAGTCTATCGACTTTACTGAACCGCCGGAGCGCATCTGGCTGGAAGATCAGCTGCAGCACAATGGCTACCCGCTGAGCTGGTTACCGGTGCTGGAGACGTGGATCGCGCGGGTGTTAGAGACCCCGCTCAACGCGGAGGGGCTGACGCTGTCGGCGATCAAAAGCAGCGAACGGCTGATCGAGATGGCGTTTTATCTGCCGATCGATAATCTGCTGACGGCAGCCGGGCTGGATGCGCTGCTGCGGCGGCACGACAGCCTCTCTCAGCAGGCTGCCTCGCTGGATTTTCGTCAGGTGCGGGGCATGCTGAAGGGCTTTATCGATCTGGTCTTCCGCTGGCAGGGAAAATATTATCTGCTCGACTACAAGTCGAACTGGCTGGGGGAAAGCCACAGCGCTTACACCCAGGAGGCGATGGCGCAGGCGATGATCGGGCACCGCTACGATCTGCAGTATCAGCTCTATACGCTGGCGCTGCATCGCTATCTGACCCATCGCCTGCCGGATTACCGCTACGATCGCGATTTTGGCGGCGTCTTTTATCTGTTTTTGCGCGGGATGGATGGCAGCTCGCCCGACAACGGCATTTTTGCTACCCGTCCCTCCGCAGAGTGTGTGGAGGAGATGGATGCACTGTTTGGTAAGAACGGAGAGAGAGGATGAGTGACATGCTGAGTCTGCTGCTGCAGGCAGTCGACAAACGTCTCCTGCGTCCGCTGGATATTCAGTTTGCCCGCCTTGTGGCTGCTGAATCACAGCCTGCGCTGCTGCTCGCGGCGGCCTGCGTCAGCGCCGAGGCGGGCGAAGGGCACGTCTGTTTACCGCTGAGCAACCTCTGTGAAGCCCGGCTGTTCGCCGGCCGGCAGCCTGCACTGGCTCAGGCGATCTGGCAGGCTGCTGGTGCGCCCGATAACTGGTCAGCTCGTCTTGCTGACTGGTCGGCGGTCAGCGACGGCAGTCGGGTGACACCCCTGGTGCTGAGCAATCAGCGTCTCTACCTGCATCGTCTGTGGCACAGCGAAGGCCGGGTCGCCGACTTTTTTGCCGCTCAGGAGATGAGCTCCGCGCTGGATATGCGTGCCACCGGTGAGGTGCTCAACAGCCTGTTTGGTGACCAGCCGGAAAACTGGCAGAAGATAGCGGCGGCGGTGGCGCTGACCCGCAAGACGGCGGTGATCTCCGGCGGCCCCGGCACCGGGAAAACCACCACCGTGGCGAAACTGCTCGCGGCGCTGATTCGTCTGCATCCCGGCGCGCTGCGGATCCAGCTGGCGGCCCCGACCGGTAAAGCTGCCGCGCGGCTGACCGAATCTCTGGGCAGGGCACTGCAGGATCTGGCCGTGAGTGACGAAGAGCGTCAGCGTTTTCCTGCTGAAGCCACGACCCTG
This sequence comes from Pantoea sp. EKM101V, assembly GCF_011800325.1. Lineage (NCBI taxonomy): Bacteria > Pseudomonadati > Pseudomonadota > Gammaproteobacteria > Enterobacterales > Erwiniaceae > Pantoea > Pantoea sp. EKM101V. The sequence continues at coordinate 4,158 of NZ_JAALFP010000009.1, read as the reverse complement.
CATCGCCTGCTGGGTGCGCAACCTGATACCCAGCGCCTGCGCTATCATGCCGGTAACCGGCTGCATCTCGATGTGCTGGTGGTGGATGAAGCCTCGATGGTCGATTTGCCGATGATGGCCAAACTGATTGCCGCGCTGCCGCCGCATGCCCGCGTGGTGTTTCTGGGCGATCGCGACCAGCTGGCCTCGGTTGAGGCGGGGGCGGTGCTGGGCGACATCTGCCGCTGTACCGAAAGTGGCTACAGCCAGGCGCGGGCAGAACAGCTTGCCCTGCTGACCGGCTGCACCCTGCAGGGCAGTGACGATCTGCAGGCACCGACGGTGCGCGACAGCATCTGCCTGCTGCAGAAAAGTTACCGTTTTGACGCCTCATCCGGCATCGGTCTGCTGGCAAAAGCCATCAATCGTGGTGACGCGGAGGAGGTCAGGGCGGTGTTTGCTGAGGCCTATGAGGATGTCAGCTATCAGCCGCTGGACAGTGCGGAAGCCTATCAGGCGATGCTGGATGAAGTCGCCGCTGGTTATCAGCCCTTCCTGCAGCTGATCAGGGAGCAGGCCTCACCCGCAGAGGTGATTGCGGCGTTTGGCCGTTATCAGCTGCTCTGTGCACTGCGAGACGGTCCCTTTGGCGTACAGGGGCTGAATCAGCGCATCGAACAGCGGCTGATGCAGTTGCAGCGCCTCCGTCGGCCTGGCATCGGTAGCCGCTGGTATGCCGGGCGGCCGGTGATGATCACCCGCAATGACAGCGCGCTCGGCCTGTTTAACGGCGACATTGGCATTGCGCTGCGTGATGATGAGGGCAACCTCCGGGTCTTTTTCCCGCTGCCGGATGGCACGATCAAAGCGATTCAGCCGAGCCGTTTACCCTCACATGAAACCGCCTGGGTCATGACGGTGCATAAATCACAGGGGTCGGAGTTTGACCACACTGCGCTGGTCATGCCAACCCAGTCTCTGCCGGTACTGACCCGCGAACTGGTTTACACCGCCATTACGCGCGCGCGGCGTCAGCTGACCATCTACAGCGAACCGGGTGTGTTTCAGCGCGCCGTGCAGCTGCAGACGCAGCGACGCAGTGGTCTGGTCGATCGACTGAGCGCAGCAGGATAGAAGAGAGGGGAGAGTTCACATCCATGATCGCTCTCCCCCGGAGGGGTAAAATCAGGTGAGGTCGGCCATCAGCACTTTTGAGCGCCGCTGATAGTTGTACATCTCTTTTTTACTTTCCGGCAGTGACTCGATATCTACCGGCGTAAAGCCGCGCTCCTGGAACCAGTGGATGCTGCGGGTGGTTAACACGAACAGTTTTTCCAGCCCCATCTGCCGCGCCTGAAGCGCCACACGCTGCAACAGCATCTCACCACGTGAAGAGCTGCGATAGTCCGGATGCACCGCCACACAGGCCATTTCGCCAATCTTCTCATCCATAAAGGGATAGAGTGCCGCACAGGCGATGGTCAGGTTATCTCGCTGAATGATGGTGAATTTATCGATCTCCATCTCCAGCTGCTCGCGTGAGCGGCGAACCAGAATGCCCTGCTGCTCAAGCGGCCGGATCAGTTCGAGGATGCCGCCAATGTCGTTGATGTTGGCGCGGCGGATCTGTTCTGCCGACTCCATCACGATCTGCGTACCGATACCGTCGCGAGAAAAGAGCTCCTGCAACAGCGCGCCATCTTCCTGATAGCTGATCAGGTGGCTGCGGCGGACTCCGCTGCGGCAGGCTTTCACCGCCCCCCTCAGGAAGCGCACCGTGCCGGAAAGGTAGTCACCCTCCTTTTCAATCTCGTCGATGCGGGCCTGCGCATCGTTCGGGAAGAGTTCAGAAATGATCTCGCCGTCGCTATTCAGCACGCCCTGCTCAGAGCAGAAGCCGATCATTTTTTCCGCTTTAAGTTTGATCGCCAGCTGGGTAGCGACCTCTTCGGAGGTCAGGTTAAAGCTCTCGCCGGTCACGGAAACCGCCACCGGGCCAAGCAGCACAATGGCGTCGTTATCCAGCTGACGATGAATCGCCGCCTCATCAATACGACGGATGCGGCCGCTGTGACAGTAATCCACGCCATCATCCACGCCCAGCGGCTGAGAAATGATGAAGTTGCCGCTCACCACATTGATATGCGCACCCTGCAGCGGCGTGTTGTTCAGACTCATCGAGAGGCGGGCCGTAATATCTAACTGCAGCCGGCCGGCCGCCTGTTTTACCAGCTCCAGGGATTGCGCGTCGGTCACCCGGGTAAACTTATGATAAACCGGCTCCAGCTGCTGCTGCGCCAGACTGGCATCAATCTGCGGACGGGCACCATAGACCACCACCAGACGGATACCCAGGCTGTGAAGCAGGCCGATATCATTGACGATGCCGGAGAAGTTCTCATGCTCAATCGCCTCGCCACCCAGCATGATGACAAAGGTTTTACCCCGGTGGGCATTGATATAGGGAACGGTATGGCGAAACCCCTGAACCAGCTCGGTACTACGTTCCTTCACGGCCAACCCTCAATGAATGTTTATTCGTATTTTTTGTATTTTTATGCTTTTGCGTGCCATTTTGCAAGCCTTAATCCTGACGAAAATTTACGTTTTTCTGAGTGTCAAAGCCGCTAACAGCCTGCATTATTTAGGTTTTCCGGGGTGACATCATTCCGGGGATTGGATAAAGTTTTCGCCGCCATTTTATTAACTGGCGCTTTTTTAGACATTACTCAGCAGCTGGAGCGGCATGTCAGACGTTAATTCCCATTTTTCACGCAGACGATTTTTACAGGGGACAGGCGCCTTACTGCTGTTAAGCGTCAGCCGCACCGGGCTGGCGGCAAAAAATCACATTGTGGCCGTGCGTATCTGGCCCTCATCGACCTATTCACGGATGACGCTGGAGTCCAGCGTTGAGCTGAAATATAAGCAGTTTGCGCTGAGCAATCCTGAACGCCTGGTCATAGATATTCAGGGCCTGCACCTTAATCCGGTCCTGAAAGGGGTCAATAAACTGGTGCGGGTCGATGATCCCTTTATTAAACATGCCCGGGTCGGCCAGTTCGACAGCGACACGGTTCGCGTCGTTCTCGAACTAAAGCGCAACGTTTCGCCGAAGATCTTTAATCTGGCCCCGGTCGCCGGAATCAATCACCGGCTGGTGGTGGATCTCTATCCGACCCAGAACCAGGCGGAAGACGATCCGTTGCTGGCCCTGCTGAAAGATTATAATCAGGGCGCGCTGGAGAAAGACGCCGGGGTTCAGGCCCCTCTGCCGGGCAGGGCGGGACGCGATCGACCAATTGTCATCATGATCGATCCGGGGCACGGCGGGGAAGATCCGGGCGCACACGGCAAATATAAGACCCGTGAAAAGGATATCGTGCTGAAGATCGGACGGCGGCTTAAAGCGCTGATCGACAAAGAGTCCAACATGAAGGCGTACATGACGCGCAATGAGGATGTCTTTATTCCGCTGCGCGTCAGGGTTGCTAAAGCCCGCAAACAGCGCGCCGATCTCTTTGTTTCCATCCATGCAGATGCCTTCACCAGCCGGGCGGCACGCGGTTCGTCAGTCTTTGCCTTATCCACCAGCGGGGCAACCTCCGCCGCGGCCCGTTTTCTGGCTCAGACGCAGAATGAATCCGATCTGATTGGCGGCGTCAGCAAAAGCGGGGACCGCTATCTCGATCACACCATGTTCGACATGGTGCAGCGTCAGACGATCCATGACAGCCTGAAGTTCGGTAAAGAGGTGCTGCATCGCATGGGCCGCATCAACCATCTGCACAAGCGCACCGTCGATCAGGCGGGATTTGCCGTGCTGAAAGCCCCGGATATCCCCTCTATTCTGGTGGAAACGGCGTTTATCAGTAACGTGGAGGAGGAGCGGAAGTTACGCACCACCCGCTATCAGCATCAGGTTGCGGAGGCGATTCTGAACGGCATCAAAGCCTATGTAGAGAGCGGGGCCGCGCTGGCGCATCGCTAATTAACGTGCGGGTAGCCCCGGTTATCCGCAGACTTTTCGCCGTGGAAAGAGAGAAAACAGAAGAGAAGGGGAACGGCAGAAACAAAAAAACACCCTTTCAGGTGTTTAAATAGTGGTTGCGGGGGCCGGATTTGAACCGACGACCTTCGGGTTATGAGCCCGACGAGCTACCAGGCTGCTCCACCCCG
>NZ_JAALFP010000008.1:0-226722 GCF_011800325.1 Pantoea sp. EKM101V | reverse complement strand
AGAGGGACTTGAACCCTCACGTCCGTTAAGACACTAACACCTGAAGCTAGCGCGTCTACCAATTCCGCCACCTTCGCATACCCGTAACACCCTGAGAATGTTACAACCACGGAGGCGCATTCTAGAGATTTTACTCTTTGCGTCAACAACTATTTCGTCGGGCTGAAACGATCGCTCTAAAAAGCAACATTTTCAGCCCGGCAACATGGTCAGCAGCGGAAAAAGGATTAACGGGTTTTCGCACCGCGACCATAGACGGCACGGTAAACCTTAAAGCGGCCAGTCTGTGCGATCACTTCATGGCTGCCGAACGCCTCATCCAGCGCCTGTGGATAGGGCAGGAAGGCATTGGCAACGATACGCAGTTCGCCGCCGGTGTTCAGATGCTTCACCGCGCCACGGATTAATGCCTGTGCCGCATCGAGGCTGGTCTGCGTGCCTTCATGGAACGGCGGGTTAGAGATAATCATGTCGAAACGTCCGGTGACGTCAGAGAAGACGTTGCTGGGGAAGACCTCGCCCTCAATGCCGTTGGCGGCCAGCGTCGCCTTACTCGCTTCAATCGCCGCCGCGTGAACGTCACACAGCCACAGGCGTACTTTAGGCGAACGGGCGTGCAGTGAGGCGGCAATGACGCCTGCGCCACAACCCATATCCAGCACTTTTCCTTTAGTGTGTGGCGTAAAGGTGGAGAGCAGCAGGGCACTGCCGCTGTCCAGACCATCGCGGCTGAAGACGCCAGGCAGGGTGTGAATCGTCAGGTCATCCATCTGATACTGATGACCAAAGGCGCCGGCATCAAAGTCAGGCTGTGCGTCGAGGCGACCGTGATAGAGACCACAGCGGCGCGCGCTGTCGATCTTCTCCAGCGTTACCCAGGACTCCAGCATGCCTTCTGCACTGCGAACGCCGCTGCGGTTTTCACCGACCACGAACACGTCGCAGCCCACCGGCAGCAGCGACAGCAGATTCTGCAGCTGGAACTGCACTTCCGGCTTATTTTTGGTCCAGAAGTAGACCAGCGTATCGCAGCCCTGCACATCTTCCGCCTGCGCAACCAGTCCATAACGCGCCTGTTCGCCCATACGGCGGCTCAGGTTTTGCCAGTGATGATATTGCTGGGTGTGCACGCGCGACGAGGCGGTTTCCAGCTGAGCGGGCAGGTCATCCTGCAAATCGCCAGCAAATAAAACGTGGCGGGCGGTAAATTCATCACTGTGGCGCAGAATGACTTCGCTGGCCGGGGTAAAAGCAGACATGTAGAGCTCCTGTAAGATCTGAGCGGGGATTATAGTGGTTTGTTGGCGCATGTTCGATGGGTTTGCTAGCATAGCGTCGCATTCAGGCAGCCAACAGGTAACACCATGACGTCCAGGCGCGACTGGCTTTTACAGCAAATGGGAATTACGCAGTATCAACTGCGCCGCCCGCGCGTGCTTCAGGGCGAAATTGCCGTCACGCTGGCGCCGGACACGCAGTTAATCATTGTCGCTGACGTGCCCCCCGGGCTGGATGAACCGCTGATGCGCGACGTGCTGCAGACGCTCAATCTTCAACCCGCCCAGGTGATGACCGTGACGCCGGATCAACTCCAGATGCTGCCGGAAACGCTGAACTGCGCCGGCTGGCTGCTTGGGGTTGAGAGTGCACAGACTTTTAATGGCGTGGCACTGACCAGCGCCGCTTTCAATGAACTGATCAGCAGCGGCGTCGCCAGACGCGCGCTCTGGCAACAGATGTGTAACCATGACAGCCATCTCTTTACTCACCCCTGACGATCGGGCCGAGGCCTTTGCCATCGAGCGTCGCAGTCACGCGTTTCCCTGGAGTGAACAGACGTTTGCCAGCAATCAGGGCGAGCGCTTCCTCAATTTACGGCTGGATGCCGAAGGAAAAATGGCCGCCTTTGCCATTACCCAGGTGGTGCTGGATGAAGCGTCGCTGTTTAACATCGCGGTCGATCCCGCCTGGCAGCGCCGGGGATTTGGCCGTCAGCTGTTGCAGCATCTGATCGACGAGTTAATAAAACGCGATGTGCTGACGCTGTGGCTGGAAGTCCGGGCGTCCAATCTGCCCGCCATTGCGCTTTATGAGCAGATGGGATTCAACCAGGTGAGCCGTCGTTCCAACTACTATCCCACCGCCAGCGGGCGTGAAGATGCCCTGATGATGGCGCTGACGCTGTAGCGGTGCTAAGGAGCTTTAATGTCAGAACAGTGGGATTGCATCCTGTTTGATGCGGACGATACCCTTTTTCATTTCGATGCTTATGCCGGGTTGCAGCGGCTGTTCGCCGGTTATGACGTGCAGTTCTCCGACCAGGATTACAGCGACTATCAGGCGGTTAACAAGCCGCTCTGGGTCGATTATCAGAACGGCACGATTACCGCGTTGCAGTTACAGACCCAGCGTTTCAATCACTGGAGCGAAAAGCTCAGCGTCGCGCCGGAGATCCTTAACAGCGGCTTCCTGACCGCAATGGGCGAGATCTGTACGCCGCTGCCAGGCGCGGTGAGCCTGATGAAGCAGCTGCACGGTCGGGTAAAGATGGGCATCATCACCAACGGCTTTACCGCGCTGCAGCAGACGCGCCTGGAGCGCACCGGTTTCCGCGACTACTTTTCGGCGTTGGTAATCTCTGAGCAGGTCGGCGTGCCAAAACCGGCGGTGGAGATTTTTGATTATGCGCTGAACCTGATGGGCAATCCGGATCGTCAGCGGGTGCTGATGGTCGGGGATACGCCGGAATCCGATATTCTCGGCGGCATGAATGCCGGGGTGAAAACCTGCTGGCTCGATCATGGCACCCGGCCGCTGCCGGAACATATCAAACCGACCTGGCAGGTCAAATCGCTGGCTGAGCTGGAAGCGCTGCTGATCGGCTAAGGGAAGCTATCTCGCAAATCCGCAACATTCCCATAAAAAAGGCCCGCAGAGCGGGCCTTTCTCGTTTTATCCTTTCAGCAGAGCCGGACATTACTCTTTCTTCGGGTCATCTTCATCCCGATCCTCCTGCACCGGCGTGCTGGCGGTGAGCAGGAACGGTGACTGCTGCCAGCGGGTACGGCGGTGGCGCAGTAGGGTACGGGAGAGGATAATGCCGATGGCCAGCGCCAGCAGCATCATCAGGCGCAGAATATTGGTGGTGTTGTCGACCTGATGTGAGTCGGTGACCAGCACATGGGTGTCCAGCGTCACGCGCAGAAAGCCCAGCGGGCCATCGTTTCCGGCCAGGGGCTGCACAATCTGATGGTTGAAATAGCTGCCCGCACGCTGCCCGTCGAGAGCGAGCCTGTCGCGCACGTTGATGTTTTCTCCGCTGTGCGCCACCAGGCTGCCATCACCGTCATACACCGACGCATCCAGAATGCGGCTGTTCGCCGTCATCTGATTCAGAATCGCTTCTATCTGATTACGATTGTTTTCACTGTTGTCCATCAACGGCTTAAGGCTGAACGCCACCTGACTGGTCAGCGTATGAGCCAGCTCTTCGACCTGTTCAGAACGCGCCATCTGATGACCGGTACTGAACCAGGAGACACCCTGCATCAGGGCGACTAGCAGCGTCATCGAGATGAGAACGATCACGGTACGATGTAAGCGAAATTTCAGCGCGGTTTTAGCCATTACTCATCCGGGTCATGTCACAACAGAAAGCCTGGAGATTATGTTGCCAGAAGCGACGCAGACAGGGTAGCCTCTTGCGTGGTTTTGTTGTCCCTACAGGAGCTCTGATGCCAAATCGTTTAACCTGGTGCGATCTTCCCGCCGATGTCTCTCTCTGGCCGGGTTTGCCCCTTTCTCTTAGCGGTGATGAAGTGATGCCGCTGGATTATCGCGCTGGCCGCACCGGCTGGCTGCTGTATGGCCGCGGGCTGGATAAGCAACGGCTGACCGATTATCAGCATCAGCTGGGTGCAGCGATGGTGATTGTCAGCGCCTGGAACGTCGATGAGTATCAGGTGATCCGCCTGGCGGGCTCGCTGACGCCGTTTGCGACTAAACTGGCGCACGATGCCGGGCTGGACGTGGCGCCGCTGGGTAAAATCCCTTACCTCAAGACCCCCGGTCTGCTGGTGATGGATATGGACTCCACCGCGATTCAGATCGAATGTATCGACGAGATCGCTAAACTGGCAGGCAGCGGTGAGCAGGTAGCAGAAGTGACAGAGCGCGCGATGCGCGGTGAACTCGACTTCAGCGCCAGCCTGCGTCAGCGCGTCGCCACCCTGCAGGGCGCAGACGCCAATATTCTGAAACAGGTGCGTGATGAGCTGCCTTTAATGCCGGGCTTAACCACCCTGACGCAGAAGCTGCAGGCGCTGGGCTGGCAGGTGGCTATCGCCTCCGGCGGCTTCACCTACTACGCCGAATATCTGCGCGATAAGCTGCATCTGTCGGCCGTAGTCGCCAACGAACTGGAAATCCGCGACGGCAAACTGACCGGCAACGTGCTGGGTCCGATTGTCGACGCACAATATAAAGCCGATACGCTGAAGAAGCTGGCGCAGCGTTTTGATATCGCGCCGGAACAGACGGTCGCGATCGGCGACGGAGCCAATGACCTGCTGATGATCAAAGCCTCCGCGCTGGGCATTGCGTTCCATGCTAAACCTAAGGTGAATGAGCAGACTGCGGTCACCATTCGCCATGCCGATCTCATGGGGGTGTTCTGCATCCTGACCGGCAGCCTGATCCACGAAGAGCGTTAACTGAGGAATTGATTTGGCCAAAGCGGCAAAACGCGCATTTGTCTGTAACGAATGCGGCGCAGATTACCCACGCTGGCAGGGGCAGTGCAGCGCCTGTCACGCCTGGAACACCATCACCGAGGTGCGCATTGCCGCCTCACCGGCGGCTGCGCGCAACGAGCGCCTGAGCGGCTATGCCGGCAGCGCCGGCACCAGCCGGGTGCAGAAACTCTCAGAAATCAGCCTGGAGGCACTCCCGCGCTTCTCCACCACCTTTAAAGAGTTTGATCGGGTGCTGGGCGGCGGCGTGGTGCCGGGCAGTGCGATTCTGATTGGCGGCAGCCCCGGCGCAGGTAAATCCACGCTGCTGTTGCAGGTGATGTGCCGGTTGTCGGAAGGGATGAAAACCCTGTACGTCACCGGTGAAGAGTCCCTGCAACAGGTGGCGATGCGCGCCCATCGTCTGGGATTGCCCACCGAAAATGTGAACATGCTGTCGGAAACCAGCATTGAGCAGATCTGCCTGATCGCCGAGCAGGAGCAGCCGCAGCTGATGGTGATCGACTCGATCCAGGTGATGCACATGGCGGAGATCCAGTCCTCACCGGGCAGCGTCGCCCAGGTGCGGGAAACTGCCGCCTACCTGACACGCTTCGCCAAAACGCGCGGCGTGGCGATCATCATGGTGGGACACGTCACGAAAGATGGCTCGCTGGCCGGTCCGAAAGTGCTGGAGCACTGCATCGACTGTTCGGTGCTGCTGGATGGCGATGCCGACTCCCGCTTCCGCACCCTGCGCAGTCATAAAAACCGCTTCGGTGCGGTCAATGAGCTGGGGGTGTTTGCCATGACTGAGCAGGGCATGCGCGAAGTCAGCAACCCGTCAGCGATCTTCCTGTCGCGCGGTGAAGAGATAACCTCAGGCAGCTCGGTTATGGTGCTCTGGGAGGGAACGCGACCGCTGCTGGTGGAGATTCAGGCGCTGGTCGATCACTCGATGATGGGCAACCCGCGTCGCGTCGCGGTCGGGCTGGAGCAGAACCGCCTGGCCATACTGCTGGCGGTGCTGCACCGTCACGGCGGATTGCAGATGGCGGATCAGGATGTGTTCGTCAACGTCGTGGGCGGCGTGAAAGTCACCGAAACCAGCGCCGATCTGGCACTGATGCTGTCGATGGTGTCGAGCCTGCGCGATCGTCCGCTGCCGCAGGATCTGGTGATCTTCGGCGAAGTGGGGCTGGCCGGTGAGATCCGCCCGGTGCCCAGCGGTCAGGAGCGCATCTCGGAAGCGGCGAAGCACGGCTTCAAACGCGCCATCGTTCCGGCAGGAAATGCGCCGAAAAAACCGATTGCCGGGATGCAGGTTTTCAGCGCGAAAAAGCTGGCCGATGCGCTGGCGATTCTGGACGATCTGTAACGCGCCTGACGCCTGTCCGGAAAAACCACGGGCAGGCGGCACCCACCTTAACCGCATTGATGCAGGAGGCACGACATGTCGTCGTTTGAGTATCTGAAAACGGCCATTCGCCAGCAGGGGCACACGCTGCAACAGGTCGCTGACGCCAGCGGCATGACCAAAGGCTATCTGAGCCAGTTGCTCAATGCCAAAATCAAAAGCCCCAGCGCGCAGAAGCTGGAAGCGCTGCACCGCTTTCTGGGGCTGGAATTTCCGCGCCGTGATAAAAGGGTGGGCGTGGTATTCGGTAAGTTCTATCCGCTGCACACCGGCCATATCTATCTGATCCAGCGCGCCTGCAGTCAGGTGGATGAGCTGCACATCATCATGGGCTACGATGAGCCGCGCGATCGGGAGCTGTTTGAGAACAGCGCCATGTCCCAGCAGCCGACGGTCAGCGATCGCCTGCGCTGGCTGCTGCAGACCTTTAAGTACCAGAAAAACATCCGCATTCACGCCTTCAACGAGGAGGGGATTGAACCCTATCCGCACGGCTGGGATGTCTGGAGTGAGGGCGTCAGCGCTTTTCTCAGCGAGCACGGCATTGCTGCGGACTGTATCTACACCAGCGAAGCGCCGGATGCGGAGATGTATCAGCAGCACCTGGGCATTCAGACCGTGCTGGTCGATCCCAACCGATCCTTTATGAGCATCAGCGGCGGGCAGATCCGTCAGGATCCGTTCCGCTTCTGGGAGTACATCCCGACAGAAGTTAAACCTTTCTTTGTACGCACCGTGGCGATCCTCGGCGGCGAGTCGAGCGGTAAATCGACGCTGGTGAACAAACTCGCCAACATCTTCAACACCACCAGTGCCTGGGAATATGGCCGCGACTATGTCTTTTCCCATCTGGGCGGTGACGAAATGGCGCTGCAATATTCTGATTATGACAAGATCGCGCTGGGACAGGCGCAGTACATCGATTTTGCGGTGAAATATGCCAATAAAGTGGCGTTTATCGACACTGACTTCGTGACGACTCAGGCGTTCTGTCTGAAGTATGAAGGGCGTGAGCATCCGTTTGTGCAGGCGCTGATCGATGAGTATCGCTTTGATCTGGTGATTCTGCTGGAGAACAACGTGCCCTGGGTGGCGGATGGCTTACGCAGCCTGGGCAGCTCGGTGGATCGGCGGGAGTTTCAGTCCATGCTGGTCACGATGCTGCGGGAAAACAACATCGACTTCGTCCATGTCCAGGAAGATGACTACGACACCCGTTTCCTGCGCTGTATTGAACTGGTCAAAGGGGTGCTGGGCGAGAAGAACGTTCAGCCGTAAGATCTGTCATAGCCCGGTCTGCACCGGGCTACTTCATACATACATCCTCAGCGCGGCGGCTGTTGCTTTTCACCGCCGCCGCAGAACAGCCGGATTAATAGACCATAACCACTTTGCCGCGCATGTGACCTTCCAGCACACGCTGATGGGCAGCGGTTAAGGTCTCAACGCTTAAGCCGTGCAGCGTCTCGCTCAGTGTGGTCTGCAGTTTACCTTCATCCAGTAGTGCCGAAACGGCATCCAGAATCTCGCCCTGGCGCGCCATATCGGGCGTTTTAAACATGCTGCGGGTGTACATCAGCTCGAAGTGCAGAGCGGCACTCTTCAGCTTCAGCTGATCCATCGACAGCGGATGCTCATTTTCCACGATGGTGCAGATATGGCCCTGCGGGGCGATCAGTTTTGCCATCGTCTCCCAGTGACCGTCGGTATCATTCAGGCAGAAGATGTAGTCCACCTGTTTAATGCCCTCTTTCTCCAGCTCACCGATCATATCTTTGTAGTTGATCACCTTGTCAGCGCCCCGATCGCGGCACCACTGCGCGGAGTCCTCGCGGGAGGCGGTGGCGATGATCTGAACTTTGCTGCGCAGCTTCGCCAGCGGGATCGCCAGCGATCCGACACCGCCAGCGCCGCCGACGATCAGCAGTGTCTGATCCTCGGTTGCCGTCTCCAGGTTCAGCCTCTCAAACAGGCCTTCCCAGGCGGTCAGCGCCGTCAGGGGAATGGCCGCCGACTGCGCCCAGTCCAGGCTTTCGGGCTTGTGGCCGGTAATGCGCGCATCCACCAGCTGCTCGGTGCTGTTACTGCCAGGACGGGTCAGGTCGCCAGCGTAAAAGACCTCATCGCCAGGTTTAAAGTTGCTGACTTTGCTGCCGACTTCCAGCACGACGCCGCTGGCATCCCAGCCGAGAACACGCGGCACCTGTAAGCCATTTTTGATCGCCCCTTTGTGGACTTTGGTGTCGACCGGGTTGACCGAGGCGGCTTTGACGCTGACCCGCAGGTCATACTCACCGGGCGTCGGGGTTTCAGGGAAGATTTCTGTGAAGTTTTCAGGACTTTCCGGATTAATAGCGATAGCGCGAATAGACATAGCATTTTCCTGTTAAGTCAGGCTCAAAGCCTGGAGAGTGTCAGTTGCCATTCTGGCCCTGGGTAGTGCACGCCAGCCGGTGAAGAGGCCGCCCGGCGGGTGATGCGCTGTCCGTGGCAGACTGGCGTCACGATCTGGAACAGGCTTTAAGTGTAGAACCTGGTTTTAGCGGTGATAAGATGGACAATCTTTCATAGAGTGTTCGTCTGAGGTGAACAATGGCCTTCCGGCAGTGGCAGGATATGGCGCTCTTTGCGCTGGTGGCGGAGTGCGGCAGCTTTACCGGCGCGGCAGAGCGGGCGGGACTGCCGAAATCGAGCGTTAGTCAGCGCATCAGCCAGCTGGAGCAGCGGGTAGGGATTCGGTTGCTGAACCGCACAACCCGCCAGCTCAATCTGACCTTTGCCGGTGAGCGCTATCTGCTGCATTGTCAGGAGATGATGCAGGCGAGTGAACGCGCGGATCAGGCGATCGCCAGCCTGCGTGAAAATCCCAGCGGTCGTCTGCGCATCACCAGCCCGGCAGGGATCGGCGCGACGCTGCTGGCACGTTGTAACGCGGCATTTTTACGCCTCTACCCCGATGTGACGCTGGATGTGTCGATCTCCGACGAGATGCGCGATCTGGTGCAGGAGGGCTTCGATGTGGCGCTGCGCACCGGTCAGCCGCACGAGTCGTCGCTGATTGGCCGCCGGATCGGTAACTGCCCGCGATTGCTGGTCGCCTCGCAGGGCTATCTCGATCAGCATCCGCCGCTGGTTCATCCGCAGCAACTCTCTGCGCACCGCTGTATTGCCCATCGCGCCTGGAATGAGTGGGTATTGCAGCGCGATGATGAGTTCTATCGCTGGCTGCTGCCGCCAGGCCACCTCACCGATAATCTGCTCTACGCGCGTGAATGCGCGCTGGGTGATGCCGGTATCACGCTGCTGCCGCACTTTCTGACCGATGGCGCGATGGCGGACCCGCGTCTGGTACCCGTTCTGCCGGAATGGGAGATTGAAGGGAATGAACTCTGGCTGGTCTATCCGGGGCGCAAACTGCACTCTCCGGCGCTGGCTCGCTTTATCGAGTTCGCGCTGCAATCCCCGGTGTTCAGGGATTTTTATCGCTGATCGGGATAATGTGGTGCAGAAAAAGTGCCGCCATTTTTTCCGGGCCGGACTGATAACCTGCGATATTGGCTGCTAACTAGTCGCTGGCCTTCAGACCTCGCCAGCTGACCTGATAACCCGCATGAAGAAGAATATGTTCAAACAGGATACGGAGTGCGCGGCCATTTCCTTCACGAAAGGGGTGCAGGACATTGAACTCGCAATAATACCAGGCAACCTGATGACACAGAGCATTATGGTCAGGCTGTTCGTTCCATCTCTCCCCGGCCAGCTTTGCAAATAATCTGTTCGCCTCACTGATGATAAACGCAGGCTGGCAAAACCGGGTCTGTCCCTTGCTGATAGAAATATCGCGTACCTGTCCTGCCCAGCTGTACAACTCGCTGAACAGACAATAGTGAATATGGCAAAGAGTATTTAATGTGAAGGGAGGGTGGGAGAGCCGGATGGTGTGAATGGTTAGCGCTGTCACATCACGCTCGGCCTGATCGAGCAGGGTCTGATCCCGGATGTCGTAGCGATTAATCAGCACATCTGAATCGGGATAACAGTAGTGATCCCGCCAGACACGATAGCGATTCACCGTCGTCTCCTGCTACTGCTTGTAGCGGCGTCGGACCTGTTCAAGGGTTTGTAACTCAGGGACAGATAAAATACGGATGCCTTCAAGTAGCGAACTTGCGGCAAAATTAGCGACTTTGGTCGCTTCATAAATGACTTCCGCTTTTTTTGCGACTGAACGATCACCGGCTTTTTTCATCGGGCTGAGACCTTTACAGTTAAAAATGGGGGGAAGCTGGGCTTGCCCCCCGGTTTACCTTTACTTCGTCATACGTTTGTACTTGATGCGCTTCGGCTCCAGCGCATCTGCGCCGAGGGTACGCTTCTTGTACTCTTCGTATTCGGTAAAGTTACCTTCGAAGAATTCAATTTTGCCCTCATCCTGGTAATCCAGAATATGGGTGGCGATACGGTCCAGGAACCAGCGGTCATGCGAGATCACCATGGCACAGCCCGGGAACTCCAGCAGGGCGTTTTCCAGTGCGCGCAGGGTTTCGATATCCAGGTCGTTCGTCGGTTCATCGAGCAGCAGCATGTTGCCGCCAACCTGCAGCAGCTTCGCAAGGTGCAGACGACCACGCTCACCGCCTGAGAGTTCGCCCACGCGTTTGCCCTGATCGACGCCTTTAAAGTTAAAGCGTCCGACATAGGCGCGGCTTGGCATCTCGGTGTTACCGATGCGCATAATATCCTGACCGCCGGAAACTTCTTCCCACACGGTTTTCGAGTTGTCCATGCTGTCGCGGAACTGATCCACGGCGGCCAGCTTGACGGTGTCGCCCAGCACGATGCTGCCGGAATCAGGCTGTTCCTGACCGGACATCATGCGGAACAGCGTCGATTTACCCGCGCCGTTCGGACCGATAATCCCGACAATCGCGCCTTTCGGCACGGAGAAGGAGAGATCGTCAATCAGCACACGGTCGCCATAGGACTTACGCAGGTTGCTGACTTCCAGCACTTTGTCACCCAGACGGGCACCTGGCGGAATGAACAGTTCGTTGGTTTCGTTACGCTTCTGGTAGTCGGTATTGTTCAGCTCTTCAAAGCGTGCCAGACGGGCTTTGCCCTTAGACTGCTGGCCTTTTGGTCCTTTGCGAACCCACTCCAGCTCTTTCTCAATCGACTTGCGACGGGCAGCTTCAGAAGAGGCTTCCTGCGCCAGACGCGCATCTTTCTGCTCCAGCCAGGAGGAGTAGTTGCCTTCCCATGGAATGCCTTCGCCACGGTCCAGCTCCAGGATCCAGCCTGCCACGTTATCCAGGAAGTAACGGTCATGCGTAATGGCGACGACTGTGCCTTCGAAGTCGTGCAGGAAGCGTTCCAGCCAGGCGACAGATTCCGCATCCAGGTGGTTAGTCGGTTCGTCCAGCAGCAGCATGTCTGGTTTTTCCAGCAGCAGGCGGCAGAGGGCAACACGGCGACGTTCACCACCGGAAAGGGTCGCGACTTTCGCATCCCAGTCTGGCAGACGCAGCGCATCGGCTGCACGTTCCAGCTGGGTATTCAGGTTGTGGCCGTCGTGCGCCTGGATAATCTCTTCCAGACGACCCTGTTCAGCGGCCAGCTTGTCGAAATCAGCATCCTCTTCAGCATAGAGCGCGTAAACTTCATCAAGGCGTTTCAGTGCGCCAACCACTTCCGACAGCGCTTCTTCAATCGACTCACGCACGGTGTGTTCAGGGTTGAGCTGCGGCTCCTGCGGCAGGTAGCCAATCTTGATGCCCGGCTGCGGACGCGCTTCCCCTTCGATATCTTTATCGATGCCGGCCATGATGCGCAGCAGGGTCGATTTACCCGCGCCATTCAGGCCGAGTACGCCGATTTTGGCGCCAGGGAAGAAGCTGAGCGAGATGTTCTTCAGGATATGTCGCTTCGGCGGAACCACTTTGCCGACGCGATGCATGCTATAGACGAATTGAGCCACGTTGGTTTGAGCCTCTGGGTCTGTTGGTCGTTGGAATGATGTCGAAGTTTAGCCTTTTTCACCCCTTAATCCCAGCCGGGGGGCGGCGAATATTCGCGGGCCGGGGGCGGTCAGGCATAAGACGCTGATTTGTCCGGCTCACCGGCGAGCCATATGAAAAGGCGGGCAGAGACCGGCTGGCCTCCGGCCTCAGGGCAGACGCAGGGGAATAGCCTGCTGCGTCAGCCAGGTCTGCAGGGCCTGATCGGGGGCACTGTCGCTGACCAGCAGATCAAAGCGCTGCAGGTCGCCGATGCGGGCGGGCAGCACTTTGCCATATTTGCTGCTGTCCGCCACCAGCACCGACTGCCGGGCGCGCAGCATGGCGTGATGTTTCATCGTCAGCTCGTTGGTGTTGTAGCAGGTTGCGCCCTGATCTTTGTCGATCCCGGCCGCAGAGATAAAGGCGAGCGTCGGGCAGAGATCGTCCAGAAGGGTGTGCACACCCACCGGCGTAAAGAGCGCATTGTCGGCATGAAACTCCCCGCCGCTCAGGATCACGTGACAGGCCGGTTTCTCTTTCAGAGCCAGAAACGTGTTCATGGCGCAGCAGATGGCGGTAAAAGAGAGCGTGTCGGGGAGGGCATCAATGATATAGGGCAGGGTGGTGCCACAGTCAAAAAAGACCGTGTCGTTCTCGCTGACCAGGCTGGCGGCCACCTGAGCCAGCCGCTGCTTTCTGGCGGCGTTCTGCCCGTGCTGGTCGCTGACAAAATAGTGACCGGCATGACTTTTGGGATCGCTGACGATATAACCGCCCAGCAGCACTACGCTGGAGCCCGGCTCGGTCAGATCGCGGCGAACCGTCATCTCAGAGACGCCCAGCAGCCGGGCCGCATCTTTCAGATGGAGTTTGTCGGTGCGTTTGAGCGCCTGCGTCAGTTTCTGGATGCGTTCATCGCGCCGGGTTTCCATGGTCATCTCTCTGTTCCCTATCCTGCAGTGCGGAGGAAGGACGCCGGAATCGGCGTCGATACGCGACAAACCTCACAGATTTGAATGAGTTGCGTCTCATCCGCCAGGCTGGCACTCAATCTTACCTGCAATCTGTGAGGGCCGCAAACCTCTGGCGCGCGGGGGAATCGCGCCACTCTCAGTGGAGACCGGCTTACTGTAAGCCGGGCGTTAAATCGCCACCAGGCTGCGCACGCCTTCTGCCTCCATGGCGTCGCCGCGGCCTCGCTGCACAATTTCACCGCGGGACATCACCAGATAGCTGTCCGCCAGTTCGGCCGCGAAATCATAAAACTGCTCAACCAGCAGGATCGCCATATCGCCTCGCTGCGCCAGCTGGCGGATCACCGCGCCGATCTCTTTGATCACCGATGGCTGGATCCCTTCGGTCGGCTCATCCAGGATCAGCAGCTGCGGCCGACAGGCCAGCGCCCGGCCGATCGCCAGCTGCTGCTGCTGGCCGCCAGAGAGGTCGCCGCCCCGGCGTGACTTCATCGCCTGCAGCACCGGGAAGAGCTGATAGATCTCCTCCGGGACGGCCCGTGCCTCTGCCGCCGGAAAGCGTGACAGGCCCATCAGCAGATTCTCCTCCACCGTCAGGCGCGGAAAAATTTCCCGCCCCTGCGGCACATAGGCGATGCCAGCCTGCACCCGCTGATGCGGTTTGCGGCCATTCATCCGCTGCTGCTGCCAGTGAATCTCCCCCGACTTCGCCGGGATCAGGCCCATCAGGCACTTCAGCAGCGTGGTTTTTCCCACGCCGTTGCGCCCCAGCAGGCAGGTGATTTCGCCAATCCTGACCTCAAACGAGAGGCCGCGCAGGATGTGACTGCCGCCATAATATTGATTCAGTTCAGTAATCTGTAACATCTCAGCGCCCCAGATAAACGTCGATAACCTGCTCGTTGGCCTGCACCTCGCGCAGCGATCCCTCCGCCAGCACCTGTCCCTGATGCAGCACCGTAACGTGGTCGGCGATGGTCTCCACAAAGCCCATGTCGTGCTCTACCACCATCAGCGAATGTTTCCCCGCCAGGCTGCGAAACAGCTCGGCGGTGTAGGCCGTTTCCGCATCGGTCATACCCGCCGCCGGTTCATCCAGCAGCAGCAGATGCGGCTCCTGCACCAGCAGCATGCCAATCTCCAGAAACTGCTTCTGGCCGTGCGACAGCAGGCCCGCCCGGCGCTGGCGCTCGCCGCCCAGCCGCAGCAGCTTCAGCACCTCATCAATCCGGTCGCGCTGCTCGCTATTGAGGCGGGCGCGCAGGCAGGCCCAGACCGATTTGTCGGCCCTGAGGGCGATCTCAAGATTCTCGAACACGGTCAGCGCTTCAAAAACCGTGGGTTTCTGAAACTTACGGCCAATCCCGGCGCGGGCGATCGCCACCGGTGACAGACGGGTCAGATCGCTGTCCTGATCGTAGATCACCCGGCCTGCATCCGGCCGGGTTTTGCCGGTGATCACATCCATCAGTGTGGTTTTGCCCGCGCCGTTGGGGCCGATCACGCAGCGCAGCTCACCGACGCCGATCTGCAGCGAGAGATCGGTCAGCGCCCGGAAGCCTTCAAAGGAGACGCTGATCTTATCGAGCTGCAGCACCGGATCGCGCTGCACCCGGTGGCGATCCGCTAACTGGGGTTGGGTAAACAGGGCATCACTCATTTTTTTCTCCGGCGCAGCAGGCCAATCACGCCGTGCGGCAGAAACAGCGTGACCAGGATAAACATCAGGCCCAGGAAAAAGAGCCAGTATTCCGGGAAGGCGACGGTAAAGAAGCTGCGTGCGCCGTTAACGATCGCTGCGCCCAGCAGCGGACCAATCAGCGTGCCGCGTCCGCCCAGCGCCACCCAGATCGCCGCTTCGATCGAGTTGGCGGGGGACATCTCGCCAGGGTTGATGATGCCGACCTGCGGCACATAGAGCGCCCCGGCCAGACCGCACAGCACCGCGGAGAGCGTCCAGACAAACAGCTTGAAGCCGCGCGGATCGTAACCGCAGAAGGTCAGGCGGTTCTCCGCATCCCGCACGGCGGTCAGCACCCGGCCAAATTTGCTGCGCGCCAGGGCGAAGCCGATCGCCAGGCTCAGCAGCAGCAGCAGCACCGTGGCGACAAACAGTCCGATACGGGTCGGGGTCGCCGTGACCGAAAAGCCGAGCAGGGTAGTAAAGCCGGTAAAGCCATTATTGCCGCCAAAACCGGTTTCGTTACGGAAGAAGAGCAGCATGCCCGCGTAGGTCAGCGCCTGCGTCATAATTGAAAAGTAGACGCCTTTGATTTTTGAGCGAAAGGCGAAGAAGCCAAACAGCAGCGCCAGCAGGCCCGGCACCAGCATGCTGAGACAGAGCGCCCACGCGAAGGAGTCGGTGCCAGCCCAGAACCAGGGCAGCTCACGCCAGGAGAGAAAGGACATAAAGGCGGGTAAGCCTTCCCCGGCGGCCTGGCGCATCAGGTACATACCCATGGCGTAGCCGCCCAGGGCAAAGAAGAGGCCGTGGCCCAGCGACAGCAGGCCGGCGTAGCCCCACACCAGATCCAGCGCCACGGCGACCACCGCATAGCAGAGGATTTTGCCGACCAGCGTCAGGGTGTAGGTGGAGATCGCCAGCGGATGTGTGGCGGGCAGCAGCGCCAGAAACGGCATCACCAGCAGCGCCAGGGTGATGACCAGGCCAAGGGTAAAGGTCACGCGTGGGGCGGTGCGCGCCACGCGAAGCGTGATAGGTTGCGTCATCAGTCAGTCACCCTTCCTTTCACCGCAAACAGCCCCTGCGGACGTTTCTGAATGAACAGCACGATGAGCACCAGAATCAGGATCTTGCCCAGGACCGCGCCAATCTGCGGCTCCAGCACTTTGTTCAGAATGCCCAGACTGAAGGCGGCGACCACGGTGCCCGCCAGCTGGCCGACGCCACCCAGCACCACCACCAGAAACGAGTCGATGATATAGCCCTGACCCAGTTCCGGGCCGACGTTGCCCAGCTGCGACAGTGCCACGCCGCCCAGCCCGGCAATGCCGGAGCCGAGCCCGAACGCCAGCATATCGACGCGGCCGGTCGGCACGCCGCAGCACTCCGCCATGGCGCGATTCTGTGTCACGGCGCGCACGTTCATGCCCAGGCGGGTGCGGTTCAGCAGCAGCCAGGTGAGCGCCAGCACAAATACCACGAACAGGATCACCGCGATGCGGTTCCACGGCAGCACCAGATTAGGCAGTACCTGTAATCCTCCTGACAGCCACGACGGGTTCGCCACCTCCAGGTTTTGCGCCCCGAACAGCACCCGCACCAGCTGAATCAGCATCAGGCTGATCCCCCAGGTGGCGAGCAGCGTCTCCAGGGGGCGGCCATAGAGATGGCGGATCACCGTGCGCTCCAGCGCCATACCGACGGCGGCGGTGACCAGGAAGGCGACCGGCAGCGCTAGCAGCGGATACCAGGCCAGGTAGTGCGGCGCAAACTGCTGAAACAGGCTCTGTACCCACCAGGTGGCGTACGCGCCGAGCATCAGCATTTCGCCGTGTGCCATATTGATCACCCCGAGCAGGCCATAGGTGATCGCCAGGCCCAGCGCGGCCAGCAGCAGGATCGATCCCAGCGACAGGCCGCTGAAGGCCTGGCCCAGCAGATCGCCCCATCTCAGCCGCTGCTGAATCTGTTGCAGGCTTTCCGCCGCCGCGGCCCGCACCGTAGCATCCGGTTCATTCGCGGGCTGAGTCAGGCGTTGCAGGCTGGCCTGGGTGTCGGGATCGCTGGACTCGCCCAGCAGATTGACCGCACGCAGGCGTACCATCGGATTGCTGTCTGCCAGTTGCAGGCTGGCCAGCGCCAGCGTTAAGGCGGCATGAACCCGGCTATCCTGCTCGGCGGCGAGGCGCTGCGTCAGCAGCGGCAGCTGGTCGGCAACCCCTCCATTCTGCAGCTGCTGCGCGGCACGCAGGCGCAGCGCGGCATCACTGCTCACCAGCTGGTGGGCGGCCAGCGCATTGTTGACCAGCACGCGCAGCCGGTTGTTCATAAAAAGTTTTTTCAGGTTACCGGCGGGCCGGGCCGCACCCTCCAGCGGTGTCAGCTGTGTACCCTGCTGGCTGAAGGGCTGTTTGTTCTGGTCGATGACGACCGTTTCGGCGTGCAGCGCTTCCAGCAGCGGCAGGCGCTGGCTGTCCGGCGCGGCGGCCCATTGCTGCAGCAGGGTGGCCTGCTGGCTGCGGCTGGCGGCGGCAAAGTCA
This sequence comes from Pantoea sp. EKM101V, assembly GCF_011800325.1. Taxonomy (NCBI): domain Bacteria; kingdom Pseudomonadati; phylum Pseudomonadota; class Gammaproteobacteria; order Enterobacterales; family Erwiniaceae; genus Pantoea; species Pantoea sp. EKM101V. Next base: position 209,378 of record NZ_JAALFP010000008.1, on the reverse strand, counting down.
GCCGCCGGTCCGGCGCTGGCCAGCAGCGGCATCAGCAGCAGCAGGCTGAATAAGCAGCGGCATAGAGTCATAAAGAGAGCCTCGTCAGGGGGAGGTAGCACGGCGGATTACACAGCCGTGCTGCCGCTTCGCAGCGATTGACGCTGCCTGTCTGCCTCGCGCTTACTGCGCGGTTTTTACCGGGTAATCGGGCTTTTTGTCGTTACCGGCAATGTACGGGCTCCACGGCTGTGCGCGCACCGGCTTGTCGGTCTGCCACACCACGCTGAACTGGCCGTTCTCTTCCACTTCGCCAATCATCACCGGCTTATGCAGATGGTGATTGGTTTTGTCCATAGTCAGGGTAAAGCCATCCGGTGCGTTAAAGGTCTGACCGGCCATCGCGGCCCGCACTTTGTCGACATCGGTGGTGCCCGCTTTTTCCACCGCCTGGGCCCACATATGGATGCCCACATAGGTCGCTTCCATCGGGTCGTTGGTGACCACGGTGGCGGCGTTCGGCAGATTGTGCGCTTTGGCGTAGGCGCGGTAGTCCGCGACAAACTTCGCGTTGGTCGGGTTGTCGATCGACTCGAAGTAGTTCCAGGCGGCTAACTGGCCGACCAGCGGTTTGGTATCAATGCCGCGCAGCTCCTCTTCACCCACCGAGAAGGCGACCACAGGAATGTCGGTGGCTTTGATCCCCTGGTTGGCCAGCTCTTTGTAGAACGGCACGTTGGAGTCGCCGTTGATGGTCGAGACGACCGCGGTTTTGCCGCCAGCCGCAAACTTTTTGATATTCGACACGATGGTCTGGTAGTCGCTGTAACCAAACGGCGTATAGACCTCTTCGATATCCTTGTCCGCCACGCCTTTGCTGTGCAGGAAGGCGCGCAGGATCTTGTTGGTGGTGCGTGGATAGACATAGTCGGTGCCCAGCAGGAAGAAGCGTTTAGCACTGCCGCCATCTTCGCTCATCAGATACTCCACCGCCGGGATTGCCTGCTGGTTTGGTGCCGCACCGGTGTAGAAGACGTTAGGCGACATCTCTTCGCCTTCATACTGCACCGGATAGAAGAGCAGGCCGTTCAGCTCTTCAAATACCGGCAGCACCGATTTACGTGACACTGAGGTCCAGCAGCCAAACACCACCGCCGCTTTGTCCTGCGTCAGCAGCTGCCGTGCCTTCTCGGCAAACAGCGGCCAGTTAGAGGCGGGGTCTACCACCACCGGCTCCAGCTTTTTCCCCAGCACGCCCCCTTTGGCATTGATCTCATCAATGGTCATCAGCGCCACATCTTTCAGCGGCGTTTCAGAAATCGCCATGGTGCCGGAGAGGGAATGCATGATCCCCACTTTGATGGTGTCAGCCGCCTGCGCACTCCAGGCAAATCCCATGCTGACAACGGTGGCGGAGAGCGCAAAAGCTTTGATCAACGAACGTCTTTTCATCATCTGAACCCCTGAGTGGTTGTTGTGTTATTCGATGGTCTGGAGCCGGGCCTGCTGCAGGCGATGCAACGTGATCTTCCTGACTTCCGCCTTGCTGACGGCGATATGGTCGGTCAGCATGCGTTGCGCGTCGGTGGTCTGTTGCTGAAAAATCGCCTGTAAAATCTCTGCATGTTCCTGATAGGTCGCGCAGATACGGTCGTCGCGGGTGAAGTCGAGCCGCCGGATAATGCGGATCTTCTCCGTGAGTTCGGCATGGATGCGGGCCATCTCCGGGTTGCCCGCCGCTGCCACCAGCGTCATGTGAAACGCCTCATCGTGCTGCGAAACCACCAGCCCCTCGGTGAGCGCCTCTGCCTCACACCAGAACTGGTTCAGCTCCGCTAACAGGGCTGTACACTGCGGGGCGGGCAGGGCGCAGAGGCGTTTTACCGCCTCGCACTCCAGCACGGTGCGCAGGTCATAGAGCGATTCAAACCAGGCGAAATCGAAGTTTCGGATCTGCCAGCCGCTGCGGAACCACACTTCCACAAAGCCTTCGCGCTCCAGCCGGAACAACGCCTGACGCACCGGTGTGCGGCTTACCGCCAGCCGTCCGGCGATTTCGCTTTCACTGAAGCGGTCCCCCGGCATCAGGCGAAAGGCGAAGATATCGGCCTTGAGCGCCTGATAGACCCGCTCTGCCAGCGCCTCCGGGCGCGCTTTTGGGGATTGAGGTTGCCTTGTCATTGCTGCTCCTTATTCCAGCCACAGCAGGTTATCGCCCGGGCTGACCGGGCGGCCCGCCTGGCAGGCGATACGCGTGACCCGACCGGCCTGCGGGGCGACAATCGCCAGCTCCATCTTCATCGCTTCCACGATGATCAGGGTCTGACCGGCGCTGACCGCGTCGCCCGGCTGCACCAGCACTTTCCAGATATTGCCGTTGAGGTCAGCCTGCACCGCCACGCCGTGCTCCTGCTCGTCGCTGACGCTGGCCAGCGCCTCCTCAGCCTGCGGCGCGCTCTGCTCTTCCTGCGCCCATAACTGCACCTCCTGTTCAAAAGCGGCGGCCTGGCGCTGGCGAAACGCCGCGATCTCAGCGGCGTGATCGGTGAGGAACTGCTGGTGGGCGGCAAAATCGAACTGCGTCTCTTCGATGCGCAGGCTGCCACGACCTTCGCGAAAATCTTCGCGCAGCCGGGTCAGCTCCTCTTCACTGACGGGATAAAAGCGCACCTGATCGAAGAAGCGCAGCAGCCACGGCGCGTCGGGCGCGAACTGCGGATTTTTCAGGAAGGTGTTCCAGATCGGCAGCGTCCGGCCCACCAGCTGATAGCCGCCAGGCGAGTCCATACCGTAGATACACATGTACATGCCGCCGATGCCGACGGTGCCTTCGGCGGTAAAGGTGCGCGCCGGACTGTATTTGGAACTCAGCAGACGATGGCGTGGATCGACCGGCACAGCGCAGGGCGCGCCAAGATAGACGTCACCCAGCCCCAGCACCAGATAGCTGGCGTCAAACAGGGTCGCGCGCACCTCCTCCCGGCTGCTTAAGCCATTAATACGCTGGATAAAGTCCACGTTGTTCGGCAGCCAGGGGGCGCTGGCGCGAACCGTCTCCTGATAGCGGCTGACGGCACCGAGCGTGGCACTGTCTTCAAAGGCCATCGGCATCCACACCACGCGGGAGGGCACCTTCAGCGTGCTGACATCGCCCAGCGTCGCCTCCAGCGCCAGCAGCAGCGTCATCAGGGCGGACTGATTGATGATGCGGCTGTCGTAGCGCACCTGCAGCGAGCGCACGCCCGGCGACAGCTCCTCGACGCCGGGTTCTGCCTGCGCCGTCAGCGCATTCATCAGCAGATGCACGCGCAGACGCAGCGCCAGATCCAGCACGTTGTCGCCATATTCAATCAGCACATATTTGTCGCCCGCCTGGCGATAGACCACTTTCGGGGTGGTGTCGGTGGCGTCGAGGGCGGCGAGGATCGTGGCGGAGCCGTGAGCGGTTTCAGCCAGCGACGGCACGGCAAAGGCCGGGGGATGTTCCGGGCGCAGCGTCTCAATCAGATGACGCTGCGCGTTTTCCCGCGCCAGCGCCTCCTCCGCGCTGATTGGATGGAAGCGGATGGTGTCGCCGGGTTTGACCTGGCCCACTTTCCACAACTCGGCTCTGGCGATGGTTACCGGACAGACAAAGCCGCCGAGGCTCGGGCCGTCGTGCGTCAGGATCACCGGGAAGTCGCCGGTGAAGTTGACCGCACCGATGGCATATTCACAGTCGTGAACGTTGGAGGGATGCAGGCCCGCCTCACCGCCGTTGGCGCGGGTCCAGGTCGGTTTCGGGCCGACCAGCCGCACGCCGAGGCGGTTAGAGTTGTAGTGCACCTGCCAGTCGCTGGCAAAGAACTCGTCGATGGCGGCCTGGGTGAAAAAGTCCGGTGCGCCGTGCGGACCGTAGAGCACACCGATGCGCCATTCAGTGCCGTAGTGCGGAATCAGCGACGCATCAAGCGGCTGCGGCGCGCCAGTCGGGGCCGGTGTGGTGCAGGCGGCGCGCGCAGGCTGTGAGACTGGCAGCATGTCGGCGACGCGCAGGGTGCGTCCGGCGTGACCGCCAAACTGGCCCAGCGAAAAGGTGCTGCGGCTGCCCAGATATTCCGGCACGTCAAAGCCGTTGCGCACCGCCAGATAGCTGCGGCAGCCCTGGCGGGCGCGTCCCATCGTCAGCGTCTGTCCCGCTTTTATTGTCAGCGGCTGCCAGTAACTGACCGCTTCGCCATCAAGCTGCGCGTCACACTCTGCGCCGGTCAGCGCCACAATCGCATCGCAGTGGAAGCGCAGGGTGGGGCCCTGCAGGGTGAACTCCAGCCCCGCCGCCGCCTCATGGTTTCCGACGATGCGGTTAGCCAGCCGGAACGCAAAGTCATCCATCGGGCCGGAAGGCGGCACCCCGATGTCCCAGTAGCCGAGGCGGCCGGGGTAGTCCTGGACCGAACTGAAGGTGCCGGGCTGCAGCACCTCCACCACGGTGGCGGCAGGCACCACGCTGTCGAGATAGCGCGTCCAGACGTTGCCGCTGCGAAACGCCTCGCTGGTGGTAATCTGGCGCAGATAGTCGAGGTTGGTGGCGATACCGTGCAGCTGGGTCGCATCCAGCGCGTGATGCAGTTTTTCCAGCGCCGCTTCACGGTTGTCGGCATGCACAATCAGCTTGGCGATCATCGGGTCATAAAAGCTGGAGACTTCACTGCCGGTTTCGACGCCGCTGTCGACACGCACGCCGTCAGGAAAGCTGACCGCGGTTAACAGGCCAGGGCTGGGCTGGAAGTTTTTCAGGGGATCTTCCGCATAAAGCCGCACTTCGATCGCCGCGCCCTGAGGCGGCTGCTGCAGGCGTGACCACTCCACCGGATCACCCGCCGCCACCTGCAGCATGCACGCCACCAGGTCGAGCCCGGTGACGCATTCGGTGACCGGATGTTCAACCTGCAGGCGGGTGTTCACTTCAAGGAAATAGAACGCCTGCTGGCTGACGTCGTAGATGTACTCCACGGTGCCTGCGCTGCGGTAGTTCACCTGTTCGCCCAGCCGCACCGCTGAGGCGAGCAGGGCATCGCGCGTCTCCTGCGAAAGGCCGGGCGCGGGTGTCTCTTCCACCACCTTCTGATTGCGGCGCTGCAGGGAGCAGTCGCGTTCACCCAGTGCGACGACGGTGCCGTTACCGTCACCAAAAATCTGCACCTCAATATGGCGGGCGCGATCGATGCAGCGCTCCAGAAACACGCCTGCATCACTGAAGAACTGCTCACCAAGGCGGCGCACGCTCTCCCAGGCGCTGGCGAGTGCGTCGGCGTCGGCGCAGCGCGTCAGGCCAATGCCACCCCCACCGGCGGTGCTTTTCAGCATCACCGGGTAGCCAATCTCATCGGCAGCCTGAATCGCCTCCTCCAGCGAGGCGAGCAGCGGGGTGCCTGGCGTCATCGGTACGCCTGCACTGGCCGCCAGCTCACGCGCGCGGTGCTTCAGGCCGAACTCGCCAATCTGCTGCGCGGTCGGGCCGACAAAGGCGATGCCCGCCGCCTCACAGGCTTCGGCAAAGGCCTGGCTTTCCGACAGAAAACCGTAGCCTGGCCAGATCGCCTGAGCGCCGCTCTGCTGCGCCGCCGCCAGGATTTTGTCGATGCGCAGGTAGGAGTCACTGGCTTTGTCGCCGCCGAGGGCGATCGCGCTGTCCGCCTGCTTAACGTGCTGCGCGTTGCGATCCGCGTCAGAGTAGACCGCGACACTTTTGACGCCCAAACGCTTGAGGGTGCGAATGGCGCGGCAGGCAATCTCGCCCCTGTTGGCAATCAGTACGGTGGTGAACATGATCAGTGACTCCCCTGTGAGGTCAGCCAGTTACGCCAGCCGCCCGATTCGGTGATTTCCAGTGCGCTGTTCAGCGCAGCGCCTTCGCAGATAAAGCCTTTGACGATCCGCCCATCCGCCAGCGTCAGGCTGCCGATACCCAGCGGGGCGGGGATCTCCGCCACAAATTCGCCGAAGCGTGCCAGCGGAATGTCCCACAGCTCCACCGTGATGGCGGCACCCTGTTCGTCCCGCATCAGGCCGGGCTTTTTAATCGCCCCGTCCAGCAGGGCGAACAGGCGGTAGTGAGGGGCGGTCTTTGTCTCTTCCACCCATACCGCCCTGCGCTCGGTGAGCTGGAAATTCAGCGGCATGCCGGTGAGGTGTGCCCCCACCACCGCCAGCCGGACATGATCGGGGGAGACGGGGAGAGCGACGGGCGGCGGGCAGGGCAGGCCAGTCGCCCCCAGCGGCAGCGCCAGCTGGCGCTGCCAGCGGATGCCAAATTCAGCCAGCGCCCGGTCGTGCCAGGCGGGCGCAATCAGCGTGATACCCGCCGGGAGATCGTCATTGCGGAACGGCGCAGGCAGCGCCAGCGCGGCGAGGTCAGCGAGGTTGGTAAAGTTGGTGTAGGTGCCAAACTGTGAGTTGTAGTGAATCGGCTCCTGCTTCATCTCTGCGAGGGTATGAATGGTGGGCGAGGTCGGCACCACCAGCGCGTCGAACTGCGCCAGGGTCTGCTGAATCTGGCGCGTCAGCCCGGCCCGCAGATACTCCGCTTTGTAGGCATCGACGGCGCTGTATTTCAGGCCGCTGGCGACGATCTCATGCACCACCGGGTCCATATCGGTGGGGCGATCGAGCATCCCGCCTACCGCCACGGTGCGCTCAGCAACCCAGGCACCGTAGTAGAGCTGCTCTGCCAGCTGCCGGAACGGGGTGAAGTCGATGGGGTGCAGCGTCGCGCCACTCGCCTGCAGGGCCTCCAGCGCCCGATCCCAGGCGGCTTCAGCGGCGGCATCATCGAAAAACTCCGGCGTGTCAGGAACGGCAAAGCGGGGGCGAACCGGCAGGCTGGCGGGGGCGGTGTGCGGATTCACGCGCGAATAGGCGTCCCCGGCATCGTAGCCCCCGATCACGCTGGCGACGCTCCAGGCATCTTCTGCCGTCAGGGCGAACACGGAAATCGTGTCATTGAGGCGGCAGGCGGGCACGACGCCGCGCGCAGAGAACCAGCCTTTGGTCGGCTTCAGGCCAACGATATTGTTGAAACCGGCCGGGACGCGGCCCGAACCGGCGGTATCGGTGCCCAGGGAAAAGGCGACCAGTCCGCGCGCCAGCACCGACGCCGAGCCGGAGCTGGAGCCGCCGCTGACATAATCGGGGTCAAAGGTGTTACTGACCGCGCCAAAAGGTGAGCGGGTGCCGACCAGACCGGTGGCAAACTGATCGAGGTTGGTTTTACCGATGACCACGGCCCCGGCCGCTTTGAGTCTGGCTACCGCTACCGCGTCCTCGCTGGCGGTATAGGTAAAGGCGGGGCAGGCGGCGCTGGTGGGCCAGCCCGCCACATCGATATTGTCCTTGACCGCGAACGGCACGCCGAACAGAGGCAGCGATGCGGGATCGCGCTGATAGTGAGCCAGCAGCGGTTCAATCTGAGCCGCCAGCTGATCCGGGGTCGCCAGCATGATCCAGGCATTATCCTGGGGATCCAGGGCGGCAAGGTGAGCGCTCAGCAGTGCGCTAATCTGATGTGGCGCCTGCTGGTAGCGTTGTTGCCAGGCGTGCAGTGTCAGGCCAGTGGTCGAAGTCATAAGAAGGATTCCAGCTGGTATACAAGATGGAATTCAACAGAGCAAAGGGTGTGCCACTTTTTTAAGCTGATGATTCAACGCCTTAAAACGAGAGGTGATAAGTTTTTCTGATGATTATTTGCACAATGACGGCGCGCAGGCTGAACGATGACGGTGCGTTTAACCGCCGCGTGCGTAAATATTGTGAAGAACATGGCAAGAGTCTGATGCCCTGGTTAGCATGAAGACTGCCTGGCAACTCGCCGGCGCCCAGCAACAGAGGAGATTTACGTGGTGAAGTGGCGTAACTGGATGATAGGGATCTGCCTGGTCGGAACGGCCAGCAGCGCATGGGCCGATTCGCTGGATCAACAACGGCAACGTTATCAACAAATTAAACAGGCGTGGGACAGCAATCAGATGGCCACCGTGGAGCAGCTGTTGCCCACGCTTCAGGATTATCCGCTCTATCCTTATCTGCAATATCGCCTGCTGGCACAGGATCTCGATCAGGAGACCGCCCTGGCCGTACAGAATTTTATTCGCCAGTATCCCACGCTGCCGCCTGCGCGCTCGCTCAGCACCCGCTTTATCAATGTGCTGGCTTACCGGCAGGACTGGCAGGGCGTGCTGAATTTCAGCCCGACCGAACCGAAACCGGTGCAGGCGCGCTGCAACTGGTACTACGCCAAATGGGCCACGGGTCAGCAGCAGGCCGCGTTTGATGGCGCGAAGCAGATCTGGCTGCGCGGCACTGCGCTGCCTGCCGACTGCGACAAGCTCTTTTCGGTCTGGCAGTCATCGGGTCAGCTTTCACCGATCACAATCCTGGAGCGTATCCGTCTGGCGATGAAGGCGGGTAACGACAGCCTGGTGAGCTATCTGGCGAAAACCCTGCCGGCAGATTATCAGACCATGTCTGACGCGGTGCAGGCGCTGCAGCAGAACCCGCTGACGGTCAGCACCTTCGGCAGCGCCGTCGGACCCACCGACTTTACCCGCCAGGCGACGATTTACGCCTTTACCCGCGTGGCGCGGCAGGATATGGAAAACGCCCGCAGCCTGATCCCGATTCTGGTCCGGGTGCAGAAAATGGGGCCGGAAGATGAGCAGGCGCTGAAAGAGATCGTGGTCTGGCGCATGATGGGCAGCGATCTGACCGCTGAACAGGCACGCTGGCGCGATGCGGTGGTAATGAACAGTGAGTCCACCGCGCTGGTGGAACGCCGGGTGCGGCTGGCACTGTCGCAGCACGATCGGCGCGGCCTGAACACCTGGATCGCCCGTCTGCCGGTGGAGGCCAAAGAGAAGGATGAGTGGCAGTACTGGCAGGCTGACCTGCTGTTTGAGAAAGATCGCAAAGAGGAAGCGGAAGAGATCCTGCGCAAACTGATGCAGGCGCGTGGCTTCTATCCGATGGTGGCCGCTCAGCGTCTGGGGGTGGATTATCCGCTGCAGATTGATGAAGCACCCAAGCCTGACAGTGCTACGGTGCAGGGCCCCGAGCTGGCGCGCGTCCGTGAACTGATGTACTGGGGGCTGGATAACCTGGCGCGCAGCGAGTGGAGCAATCTGATCGGCAGCCGCACACATACGCAGCAGCAGATGCTGGCGCGCTACGCCAATGAGCAGGACTGGTGGGATCTCAGCGTGCAGGCCACGATCACGGCCAAAATGTGGGACAGTCTGAAAGAGCGGTTCCCGCTGGCGTGGCAGAGCGTTTACGAGCGCAACACCCAGGTGAAGCAGATCCCGCCAAGCTATGCGATGGCGATTTCGCGTCAGGAGAGCGCCTGGAACCCGAAAGCGCGTTCCCCGGTCGGGGCGAGTGGTCTGATGCAGATCATGCCTGCCACCGCGGCGCACACCGTGAAGATGTATGACATCCCCGGCTACAGCAACAGCAGTCAGCTGCTCGATCCGGAAACCAATATTCAGATTGGTACCCAGTATCTGGAGTATGTCTACCAGCAGTTTGATCAGAACCGGATTTTCGCCTCAGCGGCTTACAATGCCGGTCCGGGCCGGGTGCGAAGCTGGCTGAAAACCAGTGCAGGTAATCTCGACGCCGTGGCGTTTATCGAGACCATTCCGTTCTCTGAAACGCGCGGTTACGTGAAGAACGTGCTGGCCTATGACGCCTACTATCGTCACTTCATGGGCAAGCCTGACAAAATCCTGTCAGATGGTGAGTGGAATCGCCGTTACTAGCTGTGCTAAGCTTCCGTACTCTTTAGCGAGTACGGAAGCCTCTTCATGACCCATTCTCATTCCCCCTCTGCCGAAACTCCTCCGGCCGACGATAGCTGGCAGCGCTTTGTCAGGCTGATGCAGCAGGCCTTTGCCGATGGTCACGCGCTGCCGCTGATGCAACTGATGATGACGGCGGATGAGCGGGAAGCGTTTGGTACACGACTGCGGATTATCGAAGAGTTGATGAAGGGGGAGATGAGCCAGCGCGAGCTGAAAAACGAACTTGGCGTGGGTATCGCCACCATCACCCGTGGCTCTAACAGTCTGAAAGAGGCGCCGCCGGAGCTGAAACGCTGGCTGCAGGCGCATCTGGACGGCGAGTAATTACGACTGATAGAGCGGATGAACAAACGGGCAGAGCGCCAGAATCAGGGCCTGATGATAGACGCTGGCGCGGCTGAGCAGGCCGTGCGTGAACGCCCCGATAGCCCCGCCCTGATGTTTGATATTTTCAATGCCGGTTAACCGCGCCATCTCTTCTCCCAGCTCCCGCCCTTCGCGCAGACCCGCCAGCACCGCCGGTGGCAGCGTAAAGCTGGCTGACCGCGATTCGCCACGCTGCTTCTGATTCTCTATCACGATACAGGCAAAGGCGCTGTCCTCTTCGATCCCCGCCTCAATCGCCACCCAGAATGTCGCTTCAGGCCGTACCTGACGGGCATTCATTACGCGCTGACGTGCGCCCGTTCGCGTTTCGAGGTGGCTCAGCGGCTGGGCGGCAACACCACTATCGACCCCGACCCCTTCAATATGGCAGGATCCTTCGCCGAAAACGTCGTTGAATGCCTGCGCAATCGCGTGAATCTTCGCTGGATTGGTGGTGGCTGCGACAACATGGTACATAATTAATTGAACCCTCAGATGGTTAAGCGCCTGGCCCATCAGGCTACAGACAGGCTCTAAGGCGATTCTGGTCGCAGTATAACGGAAACTACTATGTTACAGGTCTATCTTGTTCGTCACGGTGAAACGGTTTGGAATGCGGAACGTCGCATTCAGGGGCAGTCCGACAGTCCGCTGACGGAAAAAGGTGAACAGCAGGCGCATCAGGTGAGTGAACGCGTAAAACATCTGGGTATTACCCACGTTATCACCAGCGATCTGGGCCGTACGCGCCGCACCGCAGAGATTATCGCGGATGCCTGTGGTTGCACGGTGACGCTCGATCCGCGCCTGCGGGAGCTCAGTATGGGCGTGCTGGAGAAGCGTCCGCTGGATGGCTTAACCGCCGCAGAAGAGCAGTGGCGTGCCACACTGGTGAACGGCACCGAAGGCGGGCGCATCCCGGAAGGGGAGTCCATGTCCGAACTGGCAGCGCGCATGCACGCCGCGCTGAATGCCTGTCTCGACCTGCCGGCCGGGAGCCGTCCGCTGCTGGTCAGTCACGGTATGGCGCTGGGATCGCTGGTCAGCACCATTCTCGGACTGCCTGCCTGGGCGGAACGCCGGCTGCGTCTGCGAAACTGCTCGCTCTCGCGGGTCGATTATCAGCAGAGCGCCTGGCTGGCCGAAGGGTGGATTGTGGAGATGGCGGGCGATATCTCTCATCTGGATGCGCCCGCACTCGACGAGCTGCAGCGCTGAAGGTGTGCAGGCCGCCGTCGTGAGGACGGCAGCCTGAATATCAGCTGATCGGGGTCTGACGGCGAATCGGAATCAGATATTCGCAACGGATCTCTGTCGGCGGCTCGGCACGCTTTTTACCGCCGTGGGTATAGAAGCGTTCAATATCCTGCCCCTGACGGCGGGTCAGCCCCAGCGTCGGCATGCAGGTGCCGTAGAGCAGCAGGATGAACTCCTGCAGGTTGACGCGCGGGCCGGTGTAGGTGAACTGCACATAATCGCCCGCTTCCAGAATGACATTCTGACCGGAGTGCAGGCTGCCCGCGCTGTCAGCCGGCACCGCTGTGGTGTAGAGGATCTCCTGCTCGTCATCTTTTTCCTGGCTGGCGCGCACCTGATGCAGGCCATACAGCACCGGCGGCACAGTATCCGTTTCCAGCAGGAACTGCTTCCAGAAGTGAATCCGCATCTCGTCACGGTAGCTGGAAATCTGCTCCAGAATACAGGTGTAGTTCTGGGTCTGACCCACCAGCACCGTTTCCGGCAGGGTGACGAAGGTCGGTTCCGGCTGCGTCTCATTGTCCAGACGGATAGGGGGACGAATACCGAAGGAATTCCAGTCGGAAGCGCGACGATACCAGGCCGGCGTCTGCGCAAACTGCTTCTTGAAGGCGCGGGTAAAAGTCTGTTGTGAATCAAAACGATACTGCAGTGCGATGTCCAGAATCGGACGGCTGGTCAGGCGCAGCGCCACCGCCGCTTTAGACAGGCGACGCGCCCGGATATAGGCGCCGATCGCATGTCCGGTCACGTCTTTAAACATCCTTTGTAAGTGCCATTTAGAGTAACCGGCTTTCTGGGCAACGTTGTCCAGTGAAAGGGGTTGATCCAGATGGCTCTCCAGCCAGACAAGCAAATCGCGAATGATACCGGCTTGGTCCATAAAACATCCTCATACTCTGGTGGTGCAGCTAAATGCATCGAAGAATATTAGCACTCATTGCTCAAAAGACGTGGGCCGTTTTCCGGGGAAGATTGTGCTAAATCAGTGCGGGCATAACCCGTTTTGGTTTTGTCATTATATCGATTGACAGTACATTACATGTTCATCTATTCAATTTGCAATGGTAACCCCATGACAAGACCTCGTCTTATCCTCGCTGCGCTGACCGCACTGACCTTTTCCAGCCCGCTGCTCGCCGAACAGATCGGCTCTGTCGACACGGTGTTTAAGATATTCGGGCCTGACCACAAGATTGTCGTTGAAGCCTTCGACGATCCGGATGTTAAAAATGTAACCTGCTATATCAGCCGGGCGAAGACCGGTGGGATTAAAGGCGGGCTGGGGCTGGCTGAGGATACCTCCGATGCGGCGATTTCGTGCCAGCAGATTGGGCCAGTGGAGCTGAGTGAGAAAATCGCGCAGGGCAAAGCGGAGGGGGAGGTGGTCTTCCGCCAGCGTACCTCGCTGATCTTCAAAAAGCTGCAGGTGGTGCGCTTCTTCGATAAAAAGCGTAACGCCCTGGTCTATCTGACCTACTCCGATAAAGTCGTCGATGGTTCACCGAAGAATGCGATCAGCGCCGTGCCGATTATGCCGTGGCACTGAGCATAAAAAAAACGCCCGCAGGGGCGTTTTTTTTCAGGCTTACCGCAGCTTACTCATGCAGGTCGCCGCAGAAGCGGTAACCTTCGCCATGGATGGTGGCGATGATTTCAGGTGTGTCCGGCGTCGATTCGAAATGCTTACGAATACGACGGATGGTCACATCCACGGTGCGGTCGTGCGGCTTAAGGTCACGGCCGGTCATTTTTTTCAGCAGATCGGCACGGGTCTGAATCTTGCCCGGATTTTCGCAGAAGTGCAGCATGGCACGGAACTCACTGCGTGGCAGTTTATAGTGCTCGCCGTTCGGGTTGATCAGTGAGCGGCTGTTGATATCCAGCTCCCAGCCATTGAATTTGTAACTCTCAACCTGACGGCGCTCTTCGCCCGGCATGGCGAGATTCATGGTGCGCGACAGCAGATTACGGGCACGAATCGTCAGCTCACGCGGATTGAACGGTTTGGTGATGTAGTCGTCAGCGCCAATTTCCAGACCGAGAATTTTATCAACTTCGTTGTCACGGCCGGTCAGGAACATCAGGGCGACATTGGCCTGTTCGCGCAGTTCACGGGCCAGCAGCAGGCCGTTTTTACCCGGCAGGTTGATGTCCATGATCACCAGGTTAACGTCATTGTCGGTCAGCACCTGATGCATTTCTGCACCATCAGTCGCCTCATACACCACATAACCTTCTGCCTCGAAGATGCTCTTGAGGGTGTTACGCGTGACCAGTTCGTCTTCAACGATAAGAATGTGCGGGGTCTGCATGTTTAGCTACCTAAAATTTGCCAACAAATTGAAAACAGGGCGTACAGCGGTATGGCGTTCTCCATCATCGAGAGCAGCGGGCCGCGCTGAACCGTTGTACGAAATCATATTTTGATAAGCCATCTATCAACGTCAACAACAGTATTAGCTCAGCCAGTCAGGATGAAAATTGCATGCCCCAGGCGAGAATGATAATGGCGCATATCCTAACTGCATTAACAGCAACCTAACAGCACCAACTACAACCGATAAGCATAAAAACAACGCTTCGTTGACTTATATCAAATGCAATTGTAGCACGTTAACACTTTTGTGAAAAACTTCTCGTAGATTGCCCGTTTAGCTCACAAAAAGCATCATTTTCATTACATTTTTCACGCTTCGGTTCCAAAATGAAACCCACTGGTAATCACATTCTATCCTGTTGAACTTAAATGTATTAATAGTGGTTTCTTTAATAAAGGCCGCTTCGCCGGTAAAAAGATTCGGACCGCTTTTTTTAACCGGTTTTAACAATGTTAATCACCGCTTTTCTTATTCGCTTCCGCCCGCTGAATCCTGAACAGTCATGTTAATATGGCGTTATGTAAATGGACCAATGGAATAAATATGCTCTTCCCCCTGATTCTCGTCTCGCCCGCGCGGCCAGAAAATATCGGCGCTGCGGCGCGCGCCATGAAAACCATGGGCTTCAGCCAGCTGCGCATTGTGGACAGCGACGCCTGGCAGGACCCGGCCGCGCGCCGGGTCGCGCATGGCGCGGGTGAGATCCTCGATAACGTCCAGACGTTTGCAACGCTGGCTGACGCATTAGCTGACATCGACTTCTCCGTCGCCACCACTGCGCGTAGCCGGGCAAAGTTTCGCTACTACGCCACGCCAGAGCAGGTTGAAACACAGCTGCTGGAGAAGCGTCAGTGGGTAAAGAGTATGGCGCTGGTATTTGGTCGCGAAGACAGCGGGCTGACCAATGAGGAGCTGGAGCAGGTCGATCTGCTGACCGGTATCCCGATGGCGAATGACTATCCATCACTCAATCTCGGCCAGGCGGTGATGGTCTACTGCTATCAGCTGTCGAAGCTGAATCAGGTTGAGGCGCCGCTTACCGCCGCCGCAGACGGGCAGCAGTTGCAGGCGCTGCGGCAGCGTTTGCATCAGCTGCTGGCACAGCTGGAGGTGAGTGATGATGAGAAACTCTCTGACTGGATCGATCAGCGGTTGGGGCTGCTGGAACAGCGCGACACGGCGATGCTGCATCGTCTGCTGCACGATATTGAAAAAAAACTCGCAGATTAATCCTCGGCGAAAATCTGATTTTGCAGTAACAGATCGCAGAGAAGTTCAGCATCGCAAACGATCAAAGAGCGTTTTACGATTTCGCCGGTGGCTCTGCGCAGTCAGGGAAACGGGCCTGCCGGACAAATCGGGTTGACTTAATGTGCGCTTTGCTTTACTTCTGGATGCCAGACGGACAGATAAAGACAGACAGAAAAAAATCTCAATGCGTAAAATCAGCCTGAACACCACAATTATTACCATCACCATTACCACAGGTAACGGTGCGGGCTGACGCATACAGGAAAAACAGAAAAAAAGCCCGCACCTAACCAGTGCGGGCTTTTTTTTCGGCTTAAATTCAGGAGAGTTTATATCATGCGAGTGCTGAAATTCGGCGGGACCTCGGTAGCGAATGCGGAACGGTTTATTCGCGTCGCTGACATTCTGGAAAGTAATGCGCAACAAGGACAGGTTGCAACCGTGCTCTCTGCGCCAGCAAAGATCACTAACCACCTGGTGGCGATGATTGAAAAAACCATCAGTGGTCAGGACGCTTTGCCGAATATCAGCGACGCTGAGCGTATCTTCAGCGAGCTGCTGCAGGGGCTCGCTGAGTCACAGCCTGGCTTTGAATATGAGCGGCTGAAAACCCGCGTGGACCTGGAGTTTGCGCAGCTGAAGCAGGTGCTGCACGGCATCAGCCTGCTGGGGCAGTGCCCGGACAGCGTCAATGCGGCGATCATCTGCCGCGGTGAAAAACTTTCGATTGCCATTATGGAAGCGCTGCTGCAGGCACGCGGTCATGAGGTCAGCGTGATCGATCCGGTAGAGAAGCTGCTCGCTGTCGGTCACTACCTGGAGTCCACCGTCGACATCGCCGAATCGACCCGTCGCATCGAAGCCAGCCAGATCCCGCCGCAGAATATGATCCTGATGGCGGGCTTTACCGCCGGCAACGAGCGCGGTGAGCTGGTGGTGCTGGGCCGTAATGGCTCAGACTACTCGGCGGCCGTGCTGGCCGCCTGTCTGCGCGCCGACTGCTGTGAAATCTGGACCGATGTCGATGGCGTCTATACCTGCGATCCGCGTCAGGTGCCGGATGCCCGCCTGCTGAAATCGATGTCCTATCAGGAAGCGATGGAGCTCTCCTATTTCGGCGCCAAGGTGCTGCATCCCCGCACCATTGCGCCCATCGCGCAGTTCCAGATCCCGTGCCTGATCAAAAACACCGCCAATCCGCAGGCGCCCGGCACCCTGATTGGGGCAGAAGGCGAGCAGGATGAGAATCCGGTGAAAGGCATCACCAACCTGAATAACATGGCGATGGTTAACGTCTCCGGTCCCGGCATGAAAGGGATGGTCGGAATGGCGGCCAGGGTGTTTGCGGCGATGTCGCGCACCGGCATTTCCGTGGTGCTGATCACCCAATCCTCGTCTGAATACAGCATCAGTTTCTGCGTGCCGCAGAGCGAGCTGGCGCGGGCGCGTCAGGTGCTGGAAGAGGAGTTCTATCTGGAGCTGAAAGATGGCCTGCTGGACCCGCTGGATATCATTGAAAATCTGGCGGTGATCTCGGTGGTGGGCGATGGCATGCGCACCCTGCGCGGCATCTCAGCCAAATTCTTCTCGGCGCTGGCGCGCGCCAACATCAATATCGTGGCGATTGCGCAGGGCTCCTCTGAACGTTCCATCTCCGTCGTGGTTAACAACGATGAAGTGATCACCGGGGTGCGCGTGGTGCATCAGATGCTGTTCGCCACCGATCAGGTTATCGAAGTCTTTGTGGTGGGCGTCGGCGGCGTCGGCGGTGCGCTGCTGGATCAGTTACATCGCCAGCAGGCGTGGCTGAAGCAGAAGCATATCGACCTGCGGGTCTGCGGCATCGCCAACTCGCATGCGCTGTTAACGAATGTTCACGGCATCGATCTGAGCCACTGGGAAGCGGCATTAAGCGAAGCCAAAGAGCCTTTCAATCTGGCGCGCCTGACCCGGCTGGTCAAAGAGTATCATCTGCTTAATCCGGTGATTGTGGACTGTACCTCCAGCCAGGCGGTCGCCGATCAGTATGCCGATTTTCTCAGCGAAGGTTTCCACGTGGTGACGCCGAACAAAAAGGCTAACACCTCATCCTGGAACTACTACCAGGAGATGCGTGCCGCCGCGGCCAAATCGCGCCGCAAATTCCTTTATGATACTAACGTCGGTGCCGGTCTGCCGGTGATCGAAAACCTGCAGAACCTGATGAACGCGGGTGATGAGCTGCTGCGCTTCTCCGGCATCCTGTCTGGCTCGCTCTCCTTTATCTTCGGCAAGCTGGATGAAGGCGTCTCCCTGTCTCAGGCGACTCAGATGGCGCGGGAGATGGGCTTTACCGAACCCGATCCGCGTGACGATCTCGCCGGCACAGACGTGGCGCGTAAGCTGCTGATCCTGGCGCGCGAAGCGGGTCATCAGCTGGAGCTGACGGATATTGAGATTGAGCCGCTGCTGCCCGCCAGCCTGACCGACATTGCAGACGTTGAGCAGTTTATGCAGCGCCTGCCTGAGCTGGACAACGCCTTTGCCGCGCGGGTTGCGCAGGCGCGTGATGCGGGTAAAGTGTTGCGCTATGTCGGCGTGATCGAAGAGGGCGGCGTCTGCAAAGTCAGAATTGACGCCGTAGACAGCAACGATCCGCTCTTTAAGGTGAAAAATGGCGAGAATGCGCTGGCATTTTACAGCCGCTACTATCAGCCGATCCCGATGGTGCTGCGCGGGTACGGTGCAGGAAATGATGTGACAGCGGCCGGTGTCTTTGCCGACCTGCTGCGCACGCTGTCATGGAAGTTGGGAGTTTAAAAATGGTAAAAATTTACGCACCGGCCTCGATTGGTAACGTCAGCGTCGGCTTCGATGTGCTGGGCGCGGCGGTTTCGCCGGTGGACGGTTCCCTGCTGGGTGACTGCGTCTCCGTGGAGGCGGCAGAGCACTTTTCACTGACCAACGCCGGACGTTTTGTCAGTAAGCTGCCCGCCGATCCTAAAGAGAATATCGTTTATCAGTGCTGGCAGCGCTTCTGCGAGGCGGTGGGCAAAGAGATCCCGGTGGCGATGACGCTGGAGAAGAACATGCCCATCGGCTCCGGGCTGGGCTCCAGCGCCTGCTCGGTGGTGGCCGGTCTGGTCGCGATGAATGAATTCTGCGGTAAGCCCCTCGATGACAGCACCCTGCTGACGCTGATGGGCGAGCTGGAAGGGCGCATCTCCGGCAGCGTTCATTATGATAACGTCGCGCCCTGCTTCCTTGGGGGCATTCAGCTGATGCTGCAGGAGAATGAGATTATCAGCCAGGCCGTGCCCGGCTTTGATGACTGGCTGTGGGTCATGGCCTATCCGGGCATTAAAGTCTCGACCGCCGAAGCGCGTGCGATTTTACCGGCGCAGTACCGCAAAGAGGAGTGCATCAGGCATGGCCGCCTGCTGGCGGGCTTCATTCACGCCTGCCATACGCGTCAGCCGCTGCTGGCCGCTAAACTTATGCAGGATGTCATTGCTGAACCTTATCGCACCAGACTGCTGCCGGGCTTCGCCGAGGCGCGACAGGCGGCCAACGATATCGGCGCACTGGCGTGCGGTATCTCAGGCTCTGGTCCGACACTTTTCGCCGTTTGCAATCAGATGGAAACGGCACAGCGGATGGCTGACTGGCTGAGCCAGCACTATCTGCAGAACGATGAAGGCTTCGTCCATATCTGCCGTCTCGACACGGCTGGCGCACGACAATTGGGATAACGCATGAAACTCTACAATCTTAAGGATCACAACGAGCAGGTCAGCTTCGCCCAGGCGGTGAAACAGGGTCTGGGATCGCAGCAGGGTCTGTTCTTTCCGCTGGAACTGCCGGAGTTTGAACTGACAGACATCGACGCGATGCTGGAGATGGATTTTGTCAGCCGCAGCAGCAAAATTCTGTCGGCTTATATTGGTGATGAGATCCCGGCCGAACAGCTGCATGAGCGTGTTAAAGCCGCGTTTGCGTTTCCGGCACCGGTCAAAGCGGTCAGTGAAGATGTGGCCTGTCTGGAGCTGTTCCACGGCCCGACGCTGGCGTTTAAAGATTTCGGCGGCCGTTTTATGGCGCAGATGCTCTCCTATGTTTCCGGTTCAGACGAGCAGATCACGATTCTGACCGCGACCTCCGGTGATACCGGTGCGGCCGTGGCCCACGCCTTCTACGGCATGGAGAATGTGCGTGTGGTGATCCTCTATCCACAGGGCAAGATCAGCCCGCTGCAGGAGAAACTCTTCTGTACGCTGGGCGGCAACATCGAAACTATCGCCATCGACGGCGATTTCGATGCCTGTCAGGCGCTGGTCAAGCAGGCGTTCGATGATGAAGTGCTGAAAAAGACGATTGGCCTGAACTCAGCTAACTCCATCAACATCAGCCGCCTGCTGGCACAGATCTGCTACTACTTTGAAGCGGTGGCGCAGCTGCCGCAGGAAAAACGCAATCAGCTGGTGGTTTCCGTACCAAGCGGCAACTTCGGGGATTTAACGGCGGGTCTGCTGGCGAAATCACTGGGGCTGCCGATCAAGCGCTTTATCGCCGCCACTAACGCCAATGACACGGTGCCGCGCTTCCTCGGAAACGGCGAGTGGCAGCCTAACCAGACGGTCGCGACCCTGTCGAATGCGATGGATGTCAGCCAGCCGAACAACTGGCCGCGTGTGGAAGAGCTGTTCCGCCGTAAAACCTGGCGGCTGACCGACCTGGCCTGCGGTGCGGTCTCTGACGAAACCACCCGTGCCGCCATGCGTGAACTGGCTGAGATTGGCTACATTTCTGAGCCCCACGCCGCCATCGCCTGGCGTCTGCTGCGCGATCAGCTGCAGGAGGGCGAGTATGGCCTGTTCCTCGGCACCGCCCATCCGGCCAAATTCCGTGAAAGCGTGGAAGCGATCCTTGAGCAGACCCTGACGCTGCCGCCGGAGCTGGCGGAGCGTGCGGAACTCCCGCTGCTGTCACACCAGATGCAGGCGGACTTTGCCGCGCTGCGGGCATTTCTGCTGAAATAATCTTTCCCGGCTGCGGGAAAGAGAAGACGCGCGGGGCTACTGCTCCGCGCGCTTAAACACCAGCTCGCTTTCGCTGCTGCTGGCTGCATCAAAACGGTAGCCTTCCAGATCAAACGCCTTAAGCTGCTCCGGCTTTGTCAGGCGCTCCTGAATCACATAGCGACTCATCAGGCCGCGCGCCTTTTTGGCGTAGAAGCTGATGACTTTGTAGCTGCCATTTTTCTCATCCAGGAACACCGGCTTAATCATCTGCGCCTGTAACGCTTTCGGTCTGACCGCCCGGAAATATTCATCCGAGGCGAGGTTGATCAGGACGTTGTCGCCCTGTTCCGCCAGCGCGGCGTTCAGCGTTTCGGTGATGAGATCACCCCAGAAGGTATAGAGGTCTTTACCTGCCGGATTCGCCAGCCGAATGCCCATCTCCAGCCGGTAAGGCTGCATGAGATCGAGTGGACGCAGCACGCCATACAGGCCAGACAGCATGCGCAGGTGCTGCTGGGCAAAATCGAAATCCTGATCGCTGAACGTCTCCGCCTGCAAACCGGTATAAACATCGCCTTTAAACGCCAGAATTGCCTGACGGGCATTCTGCGGCGAGAAGTCGGGCTGCCAGCTGTTAAACCGCTCGGCATTCAGGTGCGCCAGTTTGTCGCTGATGCCCATTAACGAGGCGATGCTGGCCGGTGACAGGTCACGCGCAATCTCAATCAGCTGTTGTGACTTTTCTAACAGCGCAGGCTGGGTATAGCGGGTTGTCGCCAGCGGGCTGTCATAATCCAGCGTCTTGGCGGGAGAGATCACCATCAACATAGTTGCTTCCTCGTTTAATGCCTGCTTTAACAGGATATTGGCGGCTTATCAGGCTCCGCAGTGTAGCAAAAAAGCCGCAAAGAATGACGAATCACACCTATTTGTTCGCGCTATCGTAAACGGCATTCCCTGACCTTGCGCCGCCGTTGGCGCGTGATATTATCGCAACAGCCTTTTTTCACACTGACAGTTAACTAAGAGAAAAGAACATGACGGACAAACTTACCTCCCTGCGTCAGCTCACCACCGTCGTTGCCGACACCGGTGATATCGCAGCCATGAAGCTGTATCAGCCGCAGGATGCCACGACTAACCCTTCTCTGATTCTTAACGCCGCACAAATCCCTGAATACCGTAAACTGATCGATGAAGCGATCGGCTGGGCGCGTGAGCAGAGCAGCGATAAAGATGAGCAGCTGCAGCTGGTTTCTGACAAGCTGGCCGTAAACATTGGTCTGGAAATTCTCAAACTGATCCCGGGCCGTATTTCGACCGAAGTGGATGCGCGTCTCTCTTACGACACCGAAGGCAGCATCAATAAAGCCCGTAGTCTGATCAAACTCTACAACGATGCCGGTATCAGCAATGACCGCATCCTGATCAAACTGGCCTCAACCTGGCAGGGTATCCGCGCCGCGGAGCAGCTGGAAAAAGAGGGCATCAACTGTAACCTGACGCTGCTGTTCTCCTTCGCTCAGGCGCGTGCCTGTGCCGAAGCGGGCGTTTTCCTGATCTCTCCGTTTGTGGGTCGTATTCTGGACTGGTACAAAGCCAACACCGACAAAAAAGAGTACGCAGCACACGAAGATCCCGGCGTGGTTTCTGTTTCTGAAATCTACAACTACTACAAGCAGCACGGCTATGAAACCGTCGTGATGGGCGCCAGCTTCCGTAACACCGGTGAAATCATCGAGCTGGCTGGCTGTGACCGTCTGACCATTTCGCCTGCGCTGCTGAAAGAGCTGGCCGAGAGCGAAGGAACCCTGGAGCGTAAACTGAGCTACAGCGGTGAAGTGAAAGCACGTCCGGCCCGCATGACCGAGTCTGAGTTCCTGTGGCAGCACAACCAGGATCCGATGGCGGTGGCGAAGCTGGCAGAAGGCATCCGTAACTTTGCCGTTGATCAGGGCAAACTTGAGAAGATGCTGGCAGAACTGCTGTAATCCTCCGATCGTGACGGCGCAGGCCGTCACGGTTTTCCCTTTTCCGACCCTTTCACTTTGTATTATCCTTTCGGCTATTCCCCTTTTACTCCACCGCACCGCGGTCATTCACAGCGAAGCTAACCATGAATACATTACGCATTGGCCTGATCTCGGTTTCCGATCGCGCCGCGAACGGCATCTATCAGGATCAGGGGATTCCCGCGCTGGAGAGCTGGCTCAGCACGGCCATCAGCAGCCCGTTCGAAATGGAGTCCCGACTGGTGCCGGACGAGCAGCCGATGATTGAGCAGGCGATTTGCGAGCTGGTCGATGAACGCTTTTGCCATCTGGTGCTGACCACTGGCGGCACCGGCCCGGCCCGGCGCGACGTCACTCCCGACGCCACCTTAGCCGTCGCCGATCGGGAGATGCCCGGATTCGGTGAGCAGATGCGCCAGATCAGCCTGCAGTTTGTGCCGACCGCGATTCTGTCGCGTCAGGTTGGCGTGATCCGTAAGCAGTCACTGATCCTCAATCTGCCTGGTCAGCCAAAGTCGATCAGGGAGACACTAGAGGGGCTGAAAGATGAGCAGGGCAACGTCAAAGTCCACGGCATTTTTGCCTCTGTACCTTATTGTTTACAGCTGCTGGAAGGACCGTATGTCGAAACCCATCGCGACGTGGTAGCAGCATTTCGGCCTAAAAGCGCGATACGTGAGATAAACAACTAAATATTGTCCATTTCAGGCATAAGCTATAGCCCGGCTGGTGTGGCAAAAGATTGACGGTATAGTAATTA
Organism: Pantoea sp. EKM101V; assembly: GCF_011800325.1. Lineage (NCBI taxonomy): Bacteria > Pseudomonadati > Pseudomonadota > Gammaproteobacteria > Enterobacterales > Erwiniaceae > Pantoea > Pantoea sp. EKM101V. The sequence continues at coordinate 186,536 of NZ_JAALFP010000008.1, read as the reverse complement.
GATCGTTACAACCCGATCTTTTGCCTCTGGACTATTATGAACCTGACCTCTACGCAGCGTCTGACCGGTAAGGATTACAGAACCCTGGCGCTGGCCGCACTGGGCGGCGCGCTGGAATTTTACGACTTCATCATTTTTGTCTTCTTCGCCACCGTCATTGGCGAACTCTTTTTCCCCGCCGATATTCCCGAGTGGCTGCGCCAGCTGCAGACCATTGCCATTTTTGCCGCCGGCTATCTGGCACGTCCGCTGGGCGGCATCGTGATGGCCCACTTTGGCGATAAAGTCGGGCGTAAGAAGATGTTCAGCCTGAGCATTATGCTGATGGCGCTGCCGACATTGATGATGGGCGCGCTTCCCACCTGGCAGACCATCGGCGTTGCCGCACCGTTACTGATGCTGCTGATGCGGATGCTGCAGGGGGCGGCGATTGGTGGCGAGGTGCCGGGAGCCTGGGTGTTTGTCGCTGAGCATGTGCCCTATAAACGCATCGGTATCGCCTGCGGCACACTGACGGCCGGGCTGACCATCGGGATTTTACTGGGGTCGCTGGTGGCAACGCTGATCAATACCTCACTCTCACCCCAGGCAATTCATGATGGCGGCTGGCGCATCCCGTTCTTCCTCGGCGGCCTGTTCGGGCTGGGCGCGATGGTGCTGCGCCGCTGGCTGCATGAGACGCCGGTGTTTGTGGAGATGCAGCAGCGTAAAGCGCTCTCCAGTAAGCTGCCGCTCAAAACAGTGCTGGCTGAACATAAAAAATCGGTCGTCATTTCCATGCTGCTGACCTGGCTGCTCTCCGCCTGCATCGTGGTGGTGATCCTGATGTCCCCGGTCTGGCTGCAAAAACAGCTGGGCATTGCGCCTGCGTTGACGCTGCAGGCCAACAGCCTGGCCACCGTCATGCTCTGCTTCGGCTGTATTATTGCCGGCCTGGCGGCCGATCGCTTCGGTGCCAGCCGCACGCTGTGTGTCGGCAGCCTGCTGCTGGCGATCTGCTGCTGGCAGTTTTATCATCTGACTGCACTCTATCCGCAGCAGCTCTTCCTGCTGTATGGACTGGCCGGCCTCAGTGTTGGCGCCGTGGGCGCCGTCCCGTTCGTGATGGTGCGTGCCTTTCCGGCGGAAGTCCGTTTTACCGGTATCTCCTTCTCCTACAATCTCGCCTATGCGATTTTCGGCGGCCTGACACCGATTTTTGTGTCGCTGCTGATGAATGTGTCGGTGATGGCCCCATGCTGGTATGTGATGGCACTGGCGCTGGTGGGACTGGTGACGGGGATCTGGCTGCGGCGTGATATCAGCCACGAGCCAGAACTGCATCAGGGGGTTAATTCGCTGTAGTGAGAGGACGCGGAGCCTGACTCCGCGTCTTATTATGCGTGATGGGGCTTCTCGCCAATCGGCAGAACGGTACGGCCAAAGGTTTCGTTCAGCACTTCCCCCATGGCCAGATAGCAGGCGCTGGCGCCGCAGAGAAGGCCAACCCAGCCTGCCGTAGTGACCAGCGCAGGCAGATGCATCAGATGCGCCACGGCCAGCAGCAGAAACAGCAGCGTGAGCGTGGTGAAAACAAACTGCAGCATCCGCGCACTTTTCAGCGTGCCGACAAACATAAACAGCGTGAAGATGCCCCACAGAAGCAGCCAGGCCCCCAGAAAACGTTCGTCGGGGGCGTTCGCGAGGCCCATTTCCGGCAGCAGCAGAATTGCCACAAAGCTTAACCAGAACATCCCGTAAGAGGTAAAGGCCGTCAGCCCAAAGGTGTTATTCTTTTTAAACTCCAGCAGGCCTGCCAGCACCTGCGCAATCCCACCATAAAAAATCCCCATGGCCAGAATCGCGACGTCCATCGTGAACAGGCCCGCGTTGTGCAGGTTAAGTAAAACCGTTGTCATGCCAAATCCCATTAATCCCAGCGGGGCAGGGTTGGCCAGTGTTGAATTTGCCATAGTTCCTCGGCGGTCAGTAAACGTTGATGATAAAAAGCGCTCCGCTTCACTCCATCGAGCGGAGCGGCGCATCATATTCAGCGTTCTGCCAGGGTTCTTTGATCCCGACCGGGCCAGAGGTGAAAATTTTTTTTGGTTTAACCCTTGATGCGCATCGAAGCGGCCCCATTTACTTCTCATCGAGCGTTGTGAACGTTGGAAAAAAAGCTTGTGCTGGCAGGTTGAATGCAAACAACCCGCCCACATAAAAGGTTCACAACCCAAATTGGCAACGAATTTAAGTGGGAGATGTTTAGATGGGTAAGATTATTGGTATTGACCTGGGTACAACCAACTCTTGTGTTGCGATCATGGATGGCACCAAAGCACGCGTGCTGGAAAATGCCGAGGGCGATCGCACCACGCCTTCAATTATTGCGTACACACAGGATGGCGAAATTCTGGTCGGTCAACCGGCTAAACGTCAGGCAGTGACCAACCCGCAGAATACCCTGTTCGCAATTAAGCGGCTGATCGGTCGTCGCTTCCAGGACGAAGAAGTTCAGCGTGATATTAAAATCATGCCGTACAAAATCGCCAGCGCTGACAACGGCGACGCCTGGCTGGAAGTGAAAGGCCAGAAAATGGCACCGCCGCAGATTTCAGCTGAAGTGCTGAAGAAAATGAAAAAGACCGCCGAAGATTACCTCGGTGAGCCAGTGACCGAAGCGGTGATCACCGTTCCGGCATACTTTAACGATGCACAGCGCCAGGCGACCAAAGATGCAGGCCGCATCGCGGGTCTGGAAGTTAAGCGTATCATTAACGAACCAACCGCTGCTGCACTGGCCTATGGCCTGGACAAAGGTCAGGGTAACCGCACCATCGCCGTGTATGACCTGGGTGGCGGTACCTTCGATATCTCCATCATCGAGATCGACGAAGTTGATGGCGAAAAAACCTTTGAAGTTCTGGCAACCAACGGTGATACCCACCTGGGTGGTGAAGACTTCGACAGCCGTCTGATTAACTATCTGGTAGCTGAATTTAAGAAAGATCAGGGCATCGATCTGCACAACGATCCTCTGGCGATGCAGCGTCTGAAAGAAGCCGCAGAGAAAGCGAAAATCGAGCTCTCTTCTGCTCAGCAGACCGACGTTAACCTGCCGTACATCACTGCAGATGCGACCGGTCCTAAGCACCTGAACATCAAAGTGACCCGCTCTAAGCTGGAGTCACTGGTTGAAGATCTGGTTGCACGCTCAATCGCGCCACTGAAAGTTGCGCTGCAGGATGCGGGCCTGTCGGTTTCTGACATCAACGACGTTATCCTGGTCGGTGGTCAGACCCGTATGCCACTGGTTCAGGCGAAAGTCACCGAGTTCTTTGGTAAAGAGCCACGTAAAGATGTGAACCCGGACGAAGCCGTTGCTGTCGGTGCTGCGGTTCAGGGTGGTGTACTGGGTGGCGACGTGAAAGACGTGCTGCTGCTGGACGTAACCCCGCTGTCACTGGGTATCGAAACCATGGGTGGCGTGATGACGTCGCTGATCAGCAAAAACACCACTATCCCGACCAAGCACAGCCAGGTCTTCTCGACTGCTGAAGATAACCAGTCAGCCGTGACCATTCACGTGCTGCAGGGTGAGCGTAAGCGCGCCAATGACAACAAGTCACTGGGCCAGTTCAACCTCGACGGTATCCAGGCTGCGCCTCGCGGTATGCCGCAGATCGAAGTCACCTTCGACATCGATGCGGATGGTATCCTGCACGTGTCGGCGAAAGATAAGAACAGCGGTAAAGAGCAGAAAATCACCATCAAAGCCTCTTCCGGTCTGAACGACGAAGAGATCGAAAAAATGGTGCGTGATGCGGAAGCGAACGCAGAAGCTGACCGTAAGTTCGAAGAGCTGGTACAGACGCGCAACCAGGGCGATCAGATTGCCCACAGCACGCGTAAGCAGCTGGAAGAAGCCGGCGATAAACTGTCAGCAGATGACAAAGCGCCAATCGAAGCCGCACTGGCCGCGCTGGAAACTGCGCTGAAAGGCGAAGACAAAGCGGAAATCGACGCCAAAATGCAGGCGCTGATGGAAGTGTCCGGCAAACTGATGGAAGCCGCACAGCAGTCTCAGGCAAGTGCAGCCGATGCCGGTGATGCGTCAGCGAAGAAAGATGACGACGTTGTCGATGCTGAATTCGAAGAAGTAAAAGACAACAAGAAATAATTGCCCCTGACCGGGCGCGACGGCTGGCCTGACAGCCGTTGAAACCAGCACGGGCGTCGGAGATCTCTCCACGCCCGTGCGATCATGTTAAGGGCTAAATAAACATGGCGAAGAGTGATTACTACGAGATTTTAGGCGTCGCCAAATCCGCGGACGAGCGTGAAATCAAAAAGGCGTACAAACGCCTGGCAATGAAATTTCACCCGGATCGTAATCCCGGAGATAAAGAAGCCGAAGCCAAATTCAAAGAGGCTAAAGAAGCGTACGAAATCCTGACCGATGCGCAGAAGCGTGCGGCCTACGATCAATATGGTCATGCAGCCTTTGAACAGGGCGGCATGGGTGGCGGTGGATTCGGCGGCGGCGGCTTTGGCGGCGGCGGTGCAGACTTCAGCGATATCTTTGGCGACGTATTCGGTGACATCTTTGGTGGTGGACGCCGTCAGCGCGCATCCCGCGGCGCCGATTTACGCTACAACATGGAGCTGACGCTGGAAGAAGCGGTACGCGGCGTGACCAAAGAGATCCGCATTCCAACGCTGGAAGAGTGTGATGTCTGCCACGGCAGCGGCGCGAAACCGGGCACGCAGCCACAAACCTGTTCGACCTGTCACGGTGCAGGCCAGGTGCAGATGCGCCAGGGCTTCTTCACCGTTCAGCAGGCCTGTCCGACCTGTCACGGTCGCGGCTCGGTGATCAAAGATCCGTGCAACGCCTGTCACGGTCACGGTCGCGTTGAGAAGTCGAAAACGCTGTCAGTGAAAATTCCGGCCGGGGTCGACACCGGCGATCGTATCCGTCTGAGCGGAGAAGGCGAAGCGGGCGAGCAGGGCGCACCAGCGGGCGATCTCTATGTTCAGGTCTCGGTGAAGAAACACCCGATTTTCGAACGTGAAGAGAATAACCTCTACTGCGAAGTGCCGATTAACTTTGCGATGGCGGCGCTGGGCGGCGAGATTGAAGTGCCGACGCTGGATGGACGCGTGAAGCTGAAAGTGCCGTCAGAGACTCAGACCGGCAAGCTGTTCCGCATGCGCGGACGCGGCGTGAAATCTGTCCGTGGTGGTGCGGTTGGTGACCTGTTGTGTCGCGTCGTGGTGGAAACACCGGTCAGCCTGAACGAGAAACAGAAATCGCTGCTGCGTGAACTGGAAGAGAGTTTTGGCGGTCCGAGCGGCGAGCACAACAGCCCGCGCTCCAAGAGCTTTTTCGACGGTGTGAAAAAATTCTTTGACGACCTGACCCGATAAACCGGGAAAGATAAAACGGAGCCCTGGGCTCCGTTTTTTTTGGCCTCCGATCAGGGATGCTGTACACAGACTGCCCCGCAGCGTAGACGGGCCTGCGGATGATCCGGTCAATGCGAGCGACAACGCCGGGCACAAGCTGCTGTTAACGGGCGATATGAGTCGTTACACTTATTCACTTTCATTCGCCGATCAGGAAGATAAACGTTGAATAAGCCTCGGAAACTCAGAAACCTCCTCAGGAGCTTCATTGAAAGTGATGCCAGTAACGGCATGATATTAATCCTGGCAGCCGTGGCGGCCATGATCCTCGCCAATACCGCTGCGACGGCCGAAGGCTATCAGGCGTTACTGAATGAGCCTGTCCAGATCCGCTTTGGTGCGCTGGATATCAGCAAAAATCTGCTGTTATGGATAAACGATGCGCTGATGGCGCTGTTTTTCCTGCTGATTGGGCTGGAGGTGAAGCGCGAGCTGAGGGTCGGTGAACTCGCAAGCCGGGAGAAGGCAATCTTTCCGGTTATCGCAGCCCTGGGAGGCATGGCGCTGCCCGCCCTGATCTTTCTGGCTTTCAACCACGGTGATGAGATTGCCCGCAACGGCTGGGCGATTCCCACGGCAACGGATATCGCGTTTGCACTGGGGGTGCTGGCCCTGCTCGGCAGCCGGGTTCCTGCTGCGCTGAAAGTTTTTCTGATGGCGCTGGCGATTATCGATGACCTGGGGGCGATTGTGATTATCGCCCTGTTCTATACCAGCGGTCTGTCGGTGCTCTCTCTGGGCGTGGCGGCAGCGGCGATTGTGGTGCTGGCCCTGCTGAATTACTTCAACGTCCGCAAAATCTCGATCTACATTCTGGTGGGCATTGTGCTCTGGACCGCCGTCCTTAAATCGGGTGTTCATGCAACGCTGGCAGGCGTTATCGTGGGCTTCTTTGTGCCGCTGGAGAAGAGAGAGGGGCACTCGCCAGCAGAGCATCTGGCGCACGGCCTGATGCCGTGGGTGAACTGGCTGATTCTGCCGCTGTTTGCCTTTGCCAATGCCGGTATTTCACTCGCCGGTATTACGCTGGGCGATATCCTGTCACCGGAACCGGCAGGCATCATCTTTGGCCTGTTAATCGGCAAACCCCTGGGCATTACGCTCTTCTGCTGGCTGGCCGTCAGATTGCGGCTGGCGGTATTGCCTGGCGGCACCACCATCCGCGATATCATGGCGATCGGCGTGCTGTGCGGTATCGGCTTCACGATGTCGATATTTATCAGTTCACTGGCCTTTGATGCCGCCCATGAGCAGCTGGTGACGTTCTCTAAGCTGGGGATTCTGACCGGTTCTCTGCTCTCCGCCGTGTTGGGATATAGCCTGTTACGGGTCAGGCTGCGTTAAGAGAGGGGAGGCGAAAGCCTCCTTTTTTCGCGTTGCATTACCCTCACGAGGAGTGGCGGTGCGGCAAATGACAGGCGAAAAAAAACCGGCGTAAGCGCCGGTTCTTTCAACAAAGCGATAAACAACAGGCGATTAAGCCAGTTTGTTGATCTGTGCAGTCAGGTTTGCTTTATAACGTGCAGCTTTGTTTTTGTGGATCAGACCTTTAGCAGCCTGACGGTCCACGATTGGTTGCATTTCATTGAATGCGTTCTGCGCAGCAGCTTTGTCGCCTGAAGCGATCGCCGCGTATACTTTCTTAACGAAGGTACGCATCATAGAGCGGCGGCTAGCGTTATGCTTACGGCGTTTCTCAGATGTTACGGCGCGTTTCTTAGCTGATTTGATATTAGCCAAGGTCCAACTCCCAAATGTGTTCTATAGAGACAAATCAAAGGCCGAGGACTATGCCCTTCCAACCTGATTTTGTCAATGGATTTGTGCAAATAAGCGTCGCTCTATGAGCAGCACTCGGTTACGTATTTGATGGCGCAAGATTCTACCAGCTTCGCCTTCCTGAATACAGTATTTCGCGACAAAATTCTCAACACGTGCTTCTGTAACAGGAAATGCAGCGCGTTAAGCATGAAAGGCGTGCTGACGGGTTAACCTGAACCGGTTTCAAGGGTATAATCCGCCGATTTCCACCGGTTTGGGTCAGCCATGAAGTTTATCCGCGGTATTCATAATCTTAACGAGCAGCATCGCGGCTGCGTTCTGACCATTGGTAATTTCGATGGCGTACACCGCGGGCATCAGGCACTGATGGCCCGGCTGTGTGAAGAGGGACGCAAACGTAATCTGCCGGTGGTGGTCATGGTCTTTGAACCACAGCCGCTGGAGCTGTTTGCTGGCGATAAAGCCCCGGCTCGCCTGACGCGCCTGCGTGAAAAACTGCGCTACCTGGCTGAAGCCGGCGTCGATAAAGTGCTCTGCGTGCGGTTTGACCGTCGCTTTGCGGCGTTATCCGCCCAGCGTTTTATCAGCGACCTGCTGGTTGAAAAGCTCGACGTCAGATACCTTGCGGTTGGCGATGATTTCCGCTTTGGCGCCGGTCGCCAGGGGGATTTCCGGTTATTGCAGAAAGCCGGTGTGGAGTATGGCTTCGAGGTTATCAGCACCGAAACTTTCTGTGAGGGCGGAAAGCGCATCAGCAGCACCGCCGTGCGTCAGGCGCTGGCCGCCGATGATTTAGCGCTGGCGCAGTCGTTGTTAGGCCATCCTTTCACGATTTCCGGCCGCGTCGTGCACGGTGATGCACTGGGACGCACGCTGGGCTTCCCCACCGCCAACCTGCCTTTACGCCGCAGCGTGTCGCCGGTGAAAGGGGTCTATGCGGTGGAAGTGGAAGGGCTGACGCCGGAGCCGCTGCCGGGCGTGGCGAACATCGGCACCCGTCCGACGGTAAAAGGTTTACGCCAGCAGCTTGAAGTTCACCTGCTCGACATCAATATCAATCTTTATGGTCGTCACATTGATGTGGTGCTGAAACAGAAAATACGAAACGAGCAGCGCTTTGCCTCACTGGAGGCGTTGAAAGAACAAATTGCGAATGATGTGGTAACGGCCCGGCAGTTCTTTGGGCTGCTTTAACCTGAGCGAAAAACGGAATCGAGAATCTGATGAGTGACTATAAATCTACCCTGAATTTGCCGGAAACGGGATTCCCGATGCGTGGCGATCTGGCCAAACGCGAACCGGGAATGTTGCAACGCTGGTATGCCGACAACCTGTATGGCGTTATCCGCGAAGCCAAAAAGGGGAAAAAAACCTTTATCCTGCATGATGGCCCTCCTTATGCGAACGGCAGCATTCATATCGGTCACTCAGTTAACAAGATTCTGAAAGACATTATCGTTAAGTCGAAAGGCATGGCGGGCTATGACGCGCCCTATGTGCCGGGCTGGGACTGTCACGGTCTGCCTATCGAGCATAAAGTTGAGCAGATGATCGGCAAGCCGGGCGAGAAAGTCACGGCGGCAGAATTCCGCGAAGCGTGCCGCAAATATGCGGCAGAACAGGTTGAAGGCCAGAAAGCGGACTTTATCCGTCTGGGCGTACTGGGCGACTGGGATCGTCCTTACCTGACCATGGACTTCAACACGGAAGCCAACATCATCCGTGCGCTGGGTAAAATCATCGGCAACGGTCACCTGCACAAGGGCGCGAAGCCGGTGCACTGGTGCCTGGATTGCCGTTCTGCCCTGGCCGAAGCGGAAGTGGAATATTACGACAAGACCTCACCGTCGATTGATGTGATGTTCAACGCCGTCGATGCCGACGCTGTGCGTCAGGCGTTCGGCGTCACCAAGGTTAACGGCCCGATTTCACTGGTTATCTGGACCACCACCCCGTGGACGCTGCCCGCTAACCGCGCTATCTCCCTGCACCCGGAATTTGACTATCAGCTGATCCAGATCGAGGGCCGTGCCCTGATCCTGGCAAAAGAGCTGGTGGAAAGCGTCATGAAGCGTGCCGGTGTCAGCGAATGGCAGGTGCTGGGCGAATGCAAAGGTGCCGCGCTGGAGCTGCAGCTGTTCCAGCATCCGTTCCTTGAGCAGATTCAGTCGAAAGTGGTGCTGGGCGAACACGTCACGCTGGACGCCGGTACCGGTGCGGTCCATACGGCACCCGGCCACGGCCCGGATGACTATGTGATCGGCCAGAAATATGGCATCGAAACCGCTAACCCGGTCGGGCCAGATGGCGCGTATCTGCCAGGCACTTACCCGACGCTGGATGGGGTTAACGTCTTTAAAGCCAACGATATGATCGTTGAGCTGCTGAAAGAGAAGCAGGCGCTGCTGCACGTTGAAAAACTGCTGCACAGCTATCCGCACTGCTGGCGTCACAAAACGCCTATCATCTTCCGTGCCACGCCACAGTGGTTCATCAGCATGGATCAGAAAGGCCTGCGTGCGCAGTCGCTGAAAGAGATCAAAGGCGTGCAGTGGATCCCGGACTGGGGTCAGGCGCGTATTGAATCGATGGTGGCGAACCGCCCGGACTGGTGTATCTCTCGTCAGCGTACCTGGGGCGTGCCGATGGCGCTGTTCGTTCATAAAGAGAGCGAAGAGCTGCACCCGGACACTCTGGCACTGATGGAGAAAGTGGCAGAGCGTGTTGAGCAGGATGGCATTCAGGCCTGGTGGGATCTCGATCCGCGCGAGCTGATGGGCGATGACGCCGATCATTACGTCAAGGTTCCGGATACCCTGGATGTCTGGTTCGACTCCGGGTCAACCAGCTATTCCGTCGTGGATGCCCGTCCGGAATTCGAAGGACAGGCGCCGGACCTCTATCTGGAAGGGTCCGATCAGCATCGCGGCTGGTTTATGTCCTCGCTGATGATCGGCACCGCGATGAAAGGCAAAGCGCCTTATCGTCAGGTACTGACACACGGTTTCACTGTGGATGGTCAGGGCCGCAAAATGTCGAAATCGATCGGCAACACCGTGTCGCCGCAGGATGTGATGAACAAGCTGGGTGCTGACATTCTGCGCCTGTGGGTGGCATCAACCGACTATTCGGGTGAAATGGCGGTCTCCGATGAGATCCTGAAGCGTTCCGCCGATGCCTATCGCCGTATCCGTAACACCGCCCGCTTCCTGCTGGCGAACCTTAACGGCTTCAATCCGGCCACCGACCTGGTGAAACCGGAAGAGATGGTCGTGGTGGATCGCTGGGCCGTGGGACGTGCGCAGGCGGCGCAGGCCGATATCGTCGCCTCTTATGAGAACTACGATTTCCATGAAGTGATCCAGCGCCTGATGCAGTTCTGTTCTGTTGAGATGGGCAGCTTCTATCTCGACATCATCAAAGATCGCCAGTACACCGCGAAGGGCGACAGCCTGGCGCGTCGTAGCTGTCAGACCGCGCTGTGGCACATCGTTGAAGCACTGGTGCGCTGGATGGCGCCAATCATGTCCTTTACCGCGGATGAGATCTGGGGCTATCTGCCTGGCGAACGCGCGCAGTATGTCTTCACCGAAGAGTGGTATCAGGGTCTGTTTGGCCTGGCGGAAGATGAAGCCCTGAACGATGCCTACTGGGCTGAGCTGCTGAAAGTGCGTGGCGAAGTTAACAAGGTCATCGAGCAGGCGCGTGCCGACAAACGTATCGGTGGCGCACTGGAAGCCACCGTGACGCTCTATGCCGATGCGGAGCTGGCCGCTAAGCTGCAGGCGCTGGGCAACGAGCTGCGCTTTGTGCTGCTGACCTCGGGTGCCCAGGTGGCCGATTATGCGCTGGCAAACGATGAAGCGCAGCAGAGCGAACTGCTGAAAGGTCTGAAAATTGCCCTGCACAAGGCGGAAGGCGAGAAATGTCAGCGCTGCTGGCATTACACTACCGACGTCGGCCAGAATCCGGAGCACGCTGCGGTCTGTGGTCGTTGTTACACTAACGTAGCCGGTGACGGTGAACAGCGTGAATTTGCCTGATGCGTAAACCTATTCTCTCAACCGGATTGCGCTGGCTGTGGCTGGTGCTGGTGGTCATCGTTGTCGACTTCGCCAGTAAGCAGTGGGTGATGAACAACATGATGCTGCATGAAACGCAGCCGCTGATGCCTTATCTGAACCTGTTCTATGCGCATAACTATGGCGCGGCGTTCAGTTTCCTGGCGGACAAAGGCGGCTGGCAGCGCTGGTTCTTTGCCGGTATTGCGCTGGCGATTGTGGTTTCACTGGTGCTGATGATGTATCGCAATCAGGCCAGCCAGAAGATTTCAAACATCGCGTATGCCCTGATTATCGGCGGTGCGATAGGCAATTTATTTGATCGCTCCTGGCATGGCTTTGTGGTCGATTTTATCGATTTTTATGTCGGTAACTGGCACTTCGCTACATTTAATATCGCTGACTGCGGCATCTGTATTGGTGCCGCATTGGTGGTGCTGGAGGGCTTCTTCAGCCCGAACGGCAAACAGGCTAAACAGAAAGGGTAAGTGATGACTGAGTCCGTACAGCGCGACAGCGCGGTGTTGGTGCATTTTACGCTGAAGCTGGAAGATGGCTCGACGGCGGAATCGACCCGTGCAAACGGTAAGCCTGCGCTGTTCCGTCTCGGTGATGGCAGCCTCTCTGCGGCACTGGAGGAGGCACTGCTGGGGCTGAAAGCGGGTGAAACTAAACAGTTCACTCTGGCGCCGGAAGAGGCATTTGGTGGCGTCAGCCCTGACCTGATCCAGTATTTCTCGCGTCGTGACTTTATCGATGCCGGTGAACCGGAAGTGGGGGCAATCATGCTGTTCAGCGGCATGGGCGGCAGTGAAATGCCAGGCGTGATCCGTGAAGTCTCCGGTGACTCGATCACCGTGGATTTTAACCATCCGCTGGCAGGTCATCGTATTCAGTTTGATGTAGAGGTGCTGGAGATCGATCCGGCACTGGAGGCGAACGATGCAAATCCTGTTAGCTAATCCGCGCGGTTTCTGCGCCGGCGTTGATCGCGCCATCAGTATCGTTGAGCGCGCGCTGGAGATGTATGGCGCGCCCATCTACGTGCGTCACGAAGTGGTGCATAACCGTTACGTGGTCAACAGCCTGCGTGAGCGCGGGGCGATCTTCATTGAAGAGATTAGTGAAGTGCCGGATAACGCGATTCTGATCTTCTCCGCGCACGGTGTTTCGCAGGCGGTGCGTGCAGAAGCCAAAGCGCGCAATCTGACCATGCTGTTTGATGCAACCTGTCCGCTGGTGACAAAAGTGCATATGGAAGTGGCACGCGCCAGCCGTAAAGGCGTTGAGGCAATACTGATCGGTCATGCGGGTCATCCGGAAGTGGAAGGCACCATGGGGCAGTACAACAACCCCAATGGCGGGATGTATCTGGTCGAGTCACCGGAAGATGTTTTCCGGCTGACGGTAAAGGATGAAAACAACCTGAGCTTCATGACGCAGACCACGCTGTCAGTGGATGATACGTCAGACATCATCGATGCTCTGCGTCAGCGCTTCCCGGCGATTATCGGGCCGCGTAAAGATGATATCTGCTATGCCACAACCAACCGCCAGGAAGCGGTTCGCACCCTGGCGAAAGATGCCGAGGTGGTGCTGGTGGTGGGGTCGAAGAACTCCTCCAACTCGAACCGTCTGGCTGAACTGGCGCAGCGCGCCGGTAAGCTGGCGAAGCTGATCGACTCTGCTGATGATATTCAGGAAGAGTGGGTCAAAGGCGTGGCCTGTATCGGTGTCACCGCCGGTGCCTCAGCGCCCGATATTCTGGTGCAGCAGGTGATTGAGCGACTGCGTGAGCTGGGCGGCGAAGCCGCGATCGAGCTGATTGGCCGTGAAGAGAACATCGTCTTTGAAGTGCCAAAAGAGCTGCGCGTCGAGGTGCGCAACGTGCAGTAACCGCACGTTAATTCTGATAAAAAGGCCGACTCTGTTCGGCCTTTTTTGTTTTTATCGGCCGATGAAAAGCCCACCTTTTGCCATGGCGATTGCTTTTACTGATAATCGCAGGCGGCTGGCATAAAATTCTTATTATCCCTGATTAATAGTGGCGTGACTGTTAACTCGTCGTTAACCTGATGACGCTTTGGATGCATAGTTTTGTTTTAGGAATGAATAAATATGAAGAATATCCGCATTGCCGTTGTGGGCGCGCCGGGCCGTATGGGCCGTAATCTGATTGAGGCAACACAGCAGGCTGAAGGCGTGGAGCTGGGTGCTGCGCTCGCCCGTCCGGGTTCATCGCTGACCGGCAGCGACGCCGGAGAGTTAGCGGGCATCGGCAGAAACGGCATCCTGATTGCTGACGATTTACGTGCAGTGATTGATGACTTCGATGTGCTGATCGACTTTACCCGTCCGGAAGGCACGCTGGAGTATATGGCGATCTGCCGTGAGCACGGCAAAGCGATGGTGATCGGCACCACAGGATTCGATGACGCAGGCAAAGCAGCCATTCGCGCCGCCTCAGAAGATATCGCCATTGTGTTCGCCGCAAACTTCAGTGTGGGCGTTAACCTGGTGCTGAAGCTGCTGGAGAAAGCCGCCAGTGTGATGGGGGAGTATGCGGATATTGAGATTACTGAAGCGCACCATCGCCACAAAGTGGATGCGCCATCGGGCACCGCACTGGCGATGGGTGAAGCGATTGCCGATGCGATGCAGTGGAAACTGGATGAGCACGCGGTCTATACGCGTGAAGGGCACACCGGCGAACGTCAGCCTCAGACAATCGGTTTTGCCACGGTGCGCGCCGGGGACATCGTCGGTGAGCATACGGCAATGTTTGCGGATATTGGCGAACGGGTTGAGATAACCCACAAGGCCTCAAGCCGTATGACCTTCGCAAAAGGTGCGGTTAAGTCGGCGTTGTGGCTGAAAGAGAAGAAATCAGGCCTGTTTGATATGCGGGATGTGCTGGATCTGTGATGTTGTGCGTGTTGTGAACCATCGTGATGTGGTTATTTCAATCGTTAAGCAATTGATTGGAAAAGGGCAATATTTTTATTGCCCTTAATTTTGTCTGAAATACTCGCCCTGATGTCAAAAAAGATTAAGACATCTGTTTTTATCACTTTTCGCGCGTTTTATCTCCGTTAAGATGCCATTTTTGACCATTTGGTCAAAAAAATCAGCCTGACAGCCTCGGGTTCTTATTTTTACTGCCTGGCAAACGATTATTCGGCCGGGTTTTCTCCTGTTTTTACCGCTTAAGCCCGTTTCTGGCCTCATAAGTCAGATAAAGATGAAAAAAACGGGCCTCAGGGTAGACAAGCCCCAGGGTGATCATTAGAATGCGCGCAATTTGCCAAAAATCGACAATTCAGGCGGTTTTTGCATTGATTCAGGCGGCTATTTTGAATTAATATGCAGATATTATGACTGTTTATTCCCTGGAGGATGTTTTGATTAAGTCAGCAATCCTGGTTCTGGAAGACGGAACCCAATTCCACGGTCGGGCCATCGGGGCAACGGGGTCGGCAGTGGGGGAAGTCGTTTTCAACACCTCAATGACCGGTTATCAAGAAATCCTCACTGATCCTTCCTATTCCCGCCAAATCGTTACTCTCACTTATCCCCATATCGGTAATGTCGGTGCCAACGCCGCTGATGAAGAATCAAGCCAGATTCATGCTCAGGGCCTGGTCATCCGCGATCTGCCGTTGATTGCCAGCAACTTCCGAAGCGAAGAGGGACTCTCCGCTTACCTGCAGCGCAACAACATTGTGGCCATTGCCGATATCGATACCCGCAAGCTGACGCGTCTGCTGCGTGAGAAAGGCGCTCAGAATGGCTGCATTATCGCCGGTGATAATCCGGACGCCGCGCTGGCGCTGCAGAAAGCCCAGGCGTTCCCCGGGCTGAAAGGGATGGATCTGGCGAAAGAGGTCTGCACAACGGAAACCTACAGCTGGCAGCAGGGCAGCTGGACGCTGGGCAGTGGCCTGCCGGAACAATCCTCAGCGGAATCCCTGCCTTATCATGTCGTGGCTTACGATTACGGTGCCAAGCGCAACATTCTGCGTATGCTGGTTGACCGCGGCTGCCGTCTGACCGTTGTACCGGCTCAGACACCGGCGGAAGAGGTGCTGAAGATGAATCCGGATGGCATTTTCCTCTCCAACGGCCCGGGTGACCCGGAGCCATGTGACTACGCCATCAGCGCGATTCAGGCCTTCCTGAAAACCGAGATTCCGGTGTTCGGTATCTGCCTGGGTCATCAGCTGCTGGCGCTGGCCAGCGGAGCCCGGACCGTGAAGATGAAGCTTGGCCATCATGGCGGCAACCATCCGGTGAAGGATCTCGACAATAATCGCGTGATGATCACCGCCCAGAACCACGGTTTTGCCGTCGATGAGAACGATCTGCCCGCGAACCTGCGTGTCACCCACATTTCGCTGTTCGATAAAACGGTGCAGGGCATTCACCGCACTGACAAGCCAGCCTTCAGCTTCCAGGGACACCCGGAAGCCAGCCCGGGACCGGGTGATGCTGCGCCGCTGTTTGACCACTTTATTGAATTGATTGACGCCTTCCGTCTGCAAGCGAAGTAATCAGGAGCTAATTCATGCCAAAACGTACAGACATAAAATCAATCCTGATTCTTGGTGCCGGTCCGATTGTGATCGGTCAGGCCTGTGAATTTGACTATTCCGGTGCGCAGGCGTGTAAAGCGCTGCGTGAAGAGGGTTACCGGGTCATCCTGGTGAACTCCAACCCGGCGACCATCATGACCGACCCTGAGATGGCCGATGCCACCTATATCGAGCCCATTCACTGGGAAGTAGTGCGCAAAATCATCGAAAAAGAGCGTCCGGATGCCGTACTGCCGACCATGGGCGGCCAGACTGCGCTGAACTGCGCACTGGAGCTTGAGCGTCAGGGCGTGCTGGAAGAGTTTGGCGTGACCATGATTGGTGCGACTGCAGATGCCATTGATAAAGCAGAAGATCGTCGTCGCTTTGACGTCGCGATGAAAAGCATCGGGCTGGACACCGCCCGTTCCGGTATCGCACACACCATGGAAGAAGCGCTGGCCGTGGCGGAAGATGTCGGTTTCCCCTGCATCATCCGTCCCTCCTTTACCATGGGCGGCACCGGTGGCGGCATCGCCTATAACCGCGAAGAGTTTGAAGAGATTTGTGAACGGGGCCTCGACCTTTCACCAACCAATGAGCTGCTGATTGATGAGTCGCTGATTGGCTGGAAAGAGTATGAGATGGAAGTGGTTCGCGATAAAAACGACAACTGCATCATCGTCTGCTCGATTGAAAACTTCGATGCAATGGGGATTCACACCGGTGACTCCATCACGGTCGCTCCCGCTCAGACGCTGACGGATAAAGAGTATCAGATCATGCGTAACGCCTCGCTGGCGGTCCTGCGTGAAATCGGTGTGGAAACCGGTGGCTCTAACGTCCAGTTCTCGGTGAATCCGAAAGATGGTCGCCTGATTGTTATCGAGATGAACCCGCGCGTCTCTCGCTCCTCTGCGCTGGCTTCAAAAGCGACCGGCTTCCCGATTGCGAAAGTTGCGGCCAAGCTGGCGGTCGGCTTTACTCTCGATGAGCTGATGAATGACATCACTGGTGGTTTAACGCCCGCCTCATTTGAGCCGTCGATTGACTACGTGGTCACCAAAATTCCACGCTTCAACTTCGAAAAATTTGCCGGTGCCAACGACCGCCTGACCACCCAGATGAAATCGGTCGGTGAGGTGATGGCGATTGGCCGCACATTCCAGGAGTCCGTACAGAAAGCGCTGCGCGGCCTGGAAGTGGGCGCGCACGGCTTCGACCCGAAAGTGCATCTGGACGACCCGGAAGCCCTGACCCGCATCCGCCGCGAGCTGAAAGATGCCGGTTCAGACCGTATCTGGTATATCGCTGACGCGTTCCGCGCCGGGATGTCGGTCGATGGCGTCTTCAATCTCACCAACATTGACCGCTGGTTCCTGGTGCAGATTGAAGAGCTGATCCGGCTGGAAGACCAGGTGGCCCGTGAAGGGGTAAACAGCCTGGATGCGACCTTCCTGCGTGCGCTGAAGCGTAAAGGCTTTGCCGACGCCAGGCTGGCGGCGCTGGCAGGCGTGGCTGAGAGCGAAATTCGCAAGCTGCGTCAGCAGTTTAACCTGCACCCGGTCTATAAGCGTGTGGATACCTGCGCCGCCGAGTTCGCCACCGATACCGCTTACATGTACTCCACCTATGAAGAGGAGTGCGAAGCCAATCCGGCGATGGATCGCGATAAGATCATGATTCTGGGCGGTGGGCCAAACCGTATCGGTCAGGGTATTGAGTTCGACTACTGCTGCGTTCACGCCGCGCTGGCGCTGCGTGAAGATGGTTACCAGACCATTATGGTCAACTGTAACCCGGAAACGGTGTCGACCGATTATGACACCTCTGACCGTCTCTACTTTGAGCCGGTGACGCTGGAAGATGTGCTGGAAATCGTCCGTATCGAGCAGCCTAAAGGCGTAATCGTGCAGTATGGCGGTCAGACCCCGCTGAAGCTGGCGCGTGCGCTGGAAGCGGCAGGTGTGCCGGTTATCGGCACCAGCCCGGACTCTATTGACCGTGCTGAAGACCGTGAACGTTTCCAGCAGGCTGTCGATCGTCTGAGCCTGAAACAGCCAGCCAATGCCACGGTCGCCACGCTGGAGCAGGCCGTTGAGAAAGCCGCTGGCCTGGGCTATCCGCTGGTGGTACGTCCTTCTTATGTACTGGGCGGTCGCGCCATGGAGATCGTCTACGACGAAACCGACCTCAAGCGCTACTTCCAGACAGCGGTCTCCGTCTCTAACGATGCGCCGGTGCTGCTGGATCGCTTCCTGGATGATGCGGTCGAAGTCGATGTGGATGCGATCTGCGACGGTGAGCGGGTGCTGATTGGCGGCATCATGGAACATATCGAGCAGGCTGGCGTTCACTCCGGTGACTCCGCCTGTTCACTGCCGGCCTACACCCTGAATCAGGAGATTCAGAATGTGATGCGTCAGCAGGTTGAGAAGCTGGCGTTCGAGCTGAACGTCCGCGGCCTGATGAACGTCCAGTTCGCGGTCAAAGACAACGAAGTCTACCTGATCGAAGTTAACCCGCGTGCCGCGCGTACCGTGCCGTTCGTCTCGAAAGCGACCGGTGTGCCGCTGGCGAAAGTGGCCGCACGCGTGATGGCAGGCAAAACGCTGGCAGAGCAGGGCGTTACCGAAGAGGTGATTCCACCTTACTACTCCGTGAAAGAGGTCGTACTGCCATTCAACAAGTTCCAGGGCGTTGACCCGATTCTTGGACCGGAAATGCGTTCGACCGGTGAAGTCATGGGCGTGGGCCGCACCTTTGCTGAGGCCTTCTCTAAAGCGATGCTGGGCGCACAGAGCAACATGAAGAAGTCGGGCCGTGCACTGCTGTCGGTGCGTGAAGGCGACAAGAAACGTATCGTCGACCTGGCGGCCAAGCTGCAGAAGTTTGGTTTCGAGCTGGATGCGACACACGGCACGGCGGTTGTGCTGGGCGAGGCGGGAATTAACCCACGTCTGGTGAACAAGGTGCATGAAGGTCGTCCGCACATTCAGGACCGTCTGAAGAATGGCGAATATAGCTATATCGTCAATACCACGGCAGGACGTCAGGCGATTGAAGATTCGAAGCTGATTCGCCGCAGTGCTCTGCAGTATAAAGTGCACTATGACACCACGCTGAATGGCGGTTTCGCCACTGCGATGGCGCTGAATGCTGACCCGACGGAGCAGGTCATCTCCGTTCAGGAGATGCACGCGCAGATTAAGGCGATGTAAGTCGAGGTAGTGTGAAAAGCGGCTCCTGCGGGAGCCGTTTTTTTTGGTTAAATTCTGGCCACATCAGCGGTGAGATCGCGCCTGCGAAGGGAACACGGGCAGATCGGAAAGTCGCTCAAGCCAATCCCTGGCCGCCCGGCCCGCGCCGTCCATGGCGCGGGACGCTTTCCTCCTCTGTCCGTGCTCCCTGCGCGTTGTGCTGATACGTTGCGGTACCCCCAGAATTTGAATTTGTCAGCTGTCTGAAGGGCTCGTGCGGGAGTCGTTTTTTTTGCCTCTCACCTGGCAATAATCTGAAAATCAGGCTCGCGTAAAGCAAGGGATTTGCCTTAAAGTCACTGATTTGACTTAGTTTTTTAGCTATAGGTGCGAATCGGCCCCGTTCGCACAAATTTATAAGATAAACACTTCCTGTCCGGATTTTTCGCCAGTAATATGCCTGCCGCTCATCACCGGAGCGTGCAAGGACACCTATAAAAATGAAAATGCGTACTTTTTCTCTGAGTGCAGTGGCTGCACTGATGGCTATTCTTCCTTTCGCCAGCCAGGCGGAAATCACCCTGTTAAAACAGGATCCACAGGCTGGCGATCCGCTTAGCCGCCTCACCTTTACTTTTGGCGGCAGCATCCGTGCTCAGGTCAATCACCAGACCGGCGTGGATGACAAATCGTACAAGCGTGACGGATTCGATGGCGGCACCCGTTTCCGTTTCGGCGCGGATTATTACCTGTTTGATGATGTCAGCTGGATCAGCTACTACGAGCTGGGCGTGAATATTCCGGCGGTATTCAGCTGGGATCGTCACTATGCAGACGGTGCGAATAACACCACGCGCCGCCAGCTCTACACCGGTCTGAAAAGCAAGACCTGGGGCCAGCTGACCTTTGGTCAGCAGAACAGCGTTTACTACGACACTGTAGGGGCCAAGACCGATATCTGGGACTACGACATGATCGGTCAGGCACCAGGCAACGGGATCAATGGCGACTACGATGGCTCTTACCGTTCGCGTAAGCAGCTGAAGTATAAAAACACCTTCGGCGATCTGGATCTCTACGCCTCTTATCTGTTCGACGATAATGAGTTCCTGCCAGGCAACGGCCTGCGCTACAAGCGCAAAGGCGGCGGTTCGCTGGGTGTGGATTATCACATTACCGACGATCTGAGCTGGGGCACGGCGTGGAACTACACCCGCGCGGCGATGCGTAACCCGAACAACGGCGACAGCGGCGATTACGATCAGAACATTTATGGCACCGCGCTGAGCTGGACCCCGGGCAACTGGACGCTGTCAGCGGGCGGCGGCTGGTATCAGAACTTCATGACCACCAAACGCAAAGATGTGCATGACTACTTTGCTGGCGATGCATGGGGCGTGGAATACTTTGCCGGTTATAAAATCCCGGTGGCGCAGTATGGCCTGAAAGCGGTGCAGCCGTATGTTATGGGCGATCGCATCGAATATGCGACCGGCCGAGATTATCAGCGCATCGACAACGGTCTGGGTGTGACGCTCTTCCTCGATTACGGTTTCCGTGTCGATTACGAACATGTCTTTACCTCCAGTACCGATAACCTGGGTGATATGAATCTGGTGCGTCTGCGCTACGACTTCTGATAACCCCGACGGCTCCTGCGGGAGCCGTTTTCTTATTCGCCCGGTTTTGTGCCAGCCGGCGTCAGATTACTGGCGAGCTGCGGTTAACAGACGCGATTTCGCGGTGAAAAACGCTGCGCAGGCAGTGAAATGCGACATCATAAAAAGCTTTACGCAATTAGACCTTCCCCCCTATCGACGAAAGTTTCACCTTCTCGTATCATGGCGCCAATTTTTTTCCTGTGAGTAGTTAACATGATTAGTCTTATCGCGGCATTAGCAGCAGATCGCATTATTGGAATGGAGAACGCCATGCCGTGGGACCTGCCTGCAGATCTGGCGTGGTTCAAGCGTAACACCCTGAAAAAACCGGTGATTATGGGCCGGCTGACCTTTGAATCCATTGGTCGCCCTCTGCCTGGCCGACTGAATATCGTGGTCAGCAGCCAGCCCGGCACCGCCGAAGGCGTCACCTGGGTCACTTCGCTGGATGAGGCGCTTCAGGCTGCCGGTGAAGCCGAAGAGATCATGGTGATCGGTGGCGGACGCGTTTATGAGCAGATGCTGAAGCGTGCCGATCGTCTCTATCTGACTCACATCGATGCAGAAGTAGAAGGCGACACGCAGTTCCCGGATTACGAGCCGGATGAGTGGCAGTCAACGTTCAGCGAGTTCCACGACGCTGATGAGCATAACTCCCACAGCTACTGCTTTGAGATCCTGGATCGCCGTCGCTGATTCCTTGCCCACCCGCCTGTAACCTGGCTGTCATCTTTATTCATTAGCATTGCTTCTTTTCCGGGACCGACACAAAGGAAGCAATCACTGATGAAGATCGAACTCTCCGCGTTAAGCACAGACCGCCTGCCCGATTCGCAGCGACGTAAGTTCCTTGCCGGTTCCGGCGCACTCGGGCTGACCGGCTTTCTCAGCGGCGGCCTGACTTTCTCATCCGGCGCACTGGCGCAGGAAAAACCCGCCGGCAGCCCGCTGTTGGGCTTTCAGGCGATTGCCGCTTCGACCGCGGATGAGATTGTCGTGGCGCCAGGCTATCGCGCTGAAGTGCTGATCTCCTGGGGCGATCCGCTGGTTAATGGCGCGGCTGAGTTCGATCCCCATGGCAACAACAGCGCGGAGGATCAGGAAAAGCAGTTCGGTGACAACAATGATGGGATGAGCTTCTTCGCCATTGATGAGCATCGTGGCCTAATGGCAATCAACAATGAGTATGTAAATGAGCCGACGCTGTTCGCCCATGGCGGCAGCAAAGCGACCAGCCTGGAGGATGTGAAGAAATCACAGGCGGCGCACGGCGTTTCTGTCGTTGAGATTAAACGCGGCGAAGGCAATCGCTGGCAGGTTGTCCGTCCTTCAGATTACAACCGCCGCATTACCGCCAATACCCCGATGCGTTTTTCCGGTCCGGCCGCAGGCGACAAAGCGCTGCAGACCGCCGCCGATCCTCAGGGCCTGCAGGTTCTCGGCACCTTTGGTAACTGCGCCAACGGTAAAACGCCCTGGGGCACTTATCTGACCTGCGAAGAGAATTACGACACCTACTTTGGCACGCATGACGCGGATTTTACGCCGACCGCCCAGCAGAAGCGCTACACCCTGAACGCCGCCGAGCCGGAGCGAAACTGGTCCGATTTTGATCCCCGCTTCGATATCGCAAAAAATCCTAACGAATTTAACCGCCACGGCTGGATAGTCGAAATCGATCCCTTCGATCCCCAATCGGTGCCGGTCAAACGAACCGCGCTGGGACGTTTCAAGCATGAGAATGCTGCGGTGACGGTTGCTAAAACCGGCCAGCTGGTGGTCTACATGGGCGACGATGAGCGTGGCGAGTACATTTATAAATATGTCTCGGACGACAAGGTTAACCCGGACGATGCGAAAGCGAATCACGGACTGCTCGATCGGGGCACGCTCTATGTGGCGCAGTTTAACGGCGATGAACAGGGCACCCCCCTGAAAGGCAGCGGCCGCTGGCTGGCACTGAAGTGGGGGGAAAATGGACTCACTGCTGAGAAGGGATTTCATAGCCAGGCCGATGTCCTGATCAATGCGCGTGCTGCTGCCGATGTGGTTAACGCCACGCGGATGGATCGGCCGGAATGGATCGCCGTTAACCCGCATGATGGCCGCGCCTACTGTACGCTGACCAATAACAACAAGCGCGGCAATGAGGGGATGCCGGTTAATGCCGCCAACCCGCGCCCTAAAAATATCTATGGCCAGATTATCCGCTGGGATGAGAAGGGCGATGCCACGGCCACGTCGTTTGCCTGGGACATCTACGCGTTATGCGGCAATCCGATTGCCCATCCCGAAGGCATCTATCGTGGCACACCGAACATCACTGCTGAAAACACCTTTAACAGTCCGGATGGCCTGGGGTTTGATGCGCAGGGACGGCTCTGGATCCTTACCGATGGCAAATATAGCAACAAAGAGGATTATCAGGGGCAGGGGAATAATCAGATGCTGGCAGGAGACCCGGACAGCGGCGAGATTCGCCGGTTTATGGTCGGCCCTAAATCCTGCGAGCTGACCGGCATTACCTTCACGCCTGACTACAGAACGCTGTTCGTGAACGTGCAGCACCCTGGCGAAGAGGGGGATTCACATTTTCCTGACAACAGTCCGCGCCCGCGCTCGTCGGTGATCATGATCACCCGGGAGGATGGCGGCATTATCGGCGCATAAAACAGCAGGCTGGCCGCCAGGCCAGCCTCAGGGTTATAGCGCCGGAGGCGCCAGACTTTCGCTAGAGTCGAGCGCTTTCTCGCGGTTAGAGGGCTGAACCACATAGCGCTGCTCTTCCCAGTGCAGCAGGGTCAGCGCGCCGCCCCAGCAGCAGCCGGTATCCAGGCCGATAATTCCCTCTGGCGTGCCTTTGCCTTCCAGTGAAGCCCAGTGACCGAAAACGATGGTGTAGTCCCGGGCGACCGGTCCGTCGATGTTGAACCAGGGCTTCAGCGGTGGCAGCGCCGATTCAGGGGCATCTTTGCAGATCATGTCCAGCTGACCATTGGGGAAGCAGTAGCGCATACGGGTAAAGGCATTGGTGCTGAAGCGCAGTCGGGCCAGACCGGTCAGATCTTCGCTCCAGTTATTTGGCATATCGCCATACATCGCATCCAGGAACAGCGGATAACTGTCGCTGGCGAGCACCGCTTCCACTTCCCGCGCACATTTTTTCGCGGTGTCGATATCCCACTGAGGCGTGATACCGGCGTGTCCCATGACCAGCTTTTTCTCTTCATCCACCTGCAGCAGCGGCTGCCGGCGCAGCCAGTTGATCAGCTCATCAGCATCGTCCGCTTCCAGCAGGGTGGTGAGGCGATCTTTCGGCTTGTTACGGCTGATTCCGGCATAGACCGCCAGCAGATGTAAATCGTGGTTGCCCAGCACCAGGCGCACGGCGTCGCCCAGTGACTTCACATAGCGCAGGACCTCCAGTGAGCCAGGACCGCGCGCCACCAGGTCACCGGTCAGCCACAGCGTGTCATGCTCGGGATTGAAATCGACCTGCTGCAGCAAGGCACGTAATTCATCGTAGCAACCATGGACGTCGCCAATCAGGTATGTGCTCATAACGTTTTATCCATCGGGAATGTGCCCGACTTATCGGGCAAAAGGCGTGAAAATCAGTGAATGTGCGTCTGGATGGCGAGGCGGAACACCGGGATTTCAACGTGAAAGGTGTCGCCCTGATCGTCAACCATCACGTAGTGTCCCTGCATGGTGCCCATCGGCGTTTCGATAACAGCACCACTGGTGTACTGGAATTCGTTGCCCGGCGGGATAAGCGGCTGCTCACCGACCACGCCTTCGCCCTGAACTTCTGTTTCGCGGCCGTTACCATTGGTAATCAGCCAGTAACGCCCCAGCAGCTGCACGGCGGAACGGCCCAGATTGCGTATCGTAATGGTATAGGCGAAGACGTAGCGATCCTCATCCGGCGAGGACTGGGAGGCGACGTACTGGCTTTGCACATGAACGGAGACGCGGGCCGTTTCACTCATGACTTACTCCTGCGATTTTCCCTGATGTGTCCCCAGCCAGTTAGCCAGCTGACAATATTGCGCGACCGAGACGTTTTCAGCACGCAGACCAGGATCAATGGATAACTCTTCCAGCGCACCCGCCGCCACCATGTGGTTCAGGCTGTTGCGCAATGTTTTACGGCGCTGACCAAAGGCTTCTGTTGTGATACGGCTCAGGATACGCACGTCGCTGACCGGATGCGGTGGCTCGGCAAACGGCACCAGACGCACGACAGCCGAGTCCACTTTCGGTGGCGGCGTGAAGGCGTGTGGCGGCACTTCCAGCACCGGAATAACCTGGCAGTAATATTGCGCCATCACCGTCAGGCGACCATACGCTTTGCTACCTGGGCCCGCAACCAGACGGTTAACCACCTCTTTCTGCAGCATGAAGTGCATATCTTTGATCGAACCAGTATAGCTGAAAAGGTGGAACATCAGCGGGGTCGAAATATTGTAAGGCAGGTTACCAAATACCCGCAGCGGCTGGCCTCTCTCCTGTGCCAGCGCGGCAAAGTCGAAGGTCATGGCATCCTGCTGGAAGATGGTCAGTTTCGGGCCAAGGAACGGATGCGTTTGCAGACGCGCCGCGAGATCGCGGTCCAGCTCCACCACCGTTAAGCTATCGAGGCGTTCGCCCACCGGCTCGGTTAAGGCGCCGAGGCCAGGGCCGATCTCCACCAGCGCTTCGTCGCGCTGGGGATGAATGGCGGAAACAATGCTGTCGATAATGTACTGATCGTTCAGGAAGTTCTGCCCGAAACGTTTACGGGCGTAGTGCCCCTGATGGACGCGATTATTCATTACTGCTCTTGATCATAGTGATGGCGAGGTTAAGCGCCGTGATAAAGCTGCCCGGTTCCGCCTGACCCAGCCCGGCGAGTTCAAGCGCGGTGCCGTGGTCAACGGAGGTCCGGATAAAGGGCAGGCCCAGGGTAATATTTACCGCGCGGCCAAACCCCTGAAACTTCAGTACCGGCAGGCCCTGGTCGTGATACATCGCCAGCACCGCATCGGCGTTTTGCAGATATTTGGGCTGGAACAGTGTATCCGCAGGCAGCGGGCCGGTCAGTTTAATGCCCTGCTGACGCAGTTCATTGAGGGCCGGCGTAATCGTCTCGATCTCTTCCCGTCCCATGTGGCCGCCTTCACCGGCGTGGGGGTTAAGACCACAGACATAGATATGCGGCTCGGCAATGGCGAACTTCTGCTGCAGATCACGATGAAGAATGGTGATCACTTCATGCAGGCATTCGCGGGTGACCGCCGCAGGCACCTCTTTCAGCGGCAGATGCGTGGTGGCCAGTGCCACACGCAGCGCTTCGGTTGCCAGCATCATCACCACGCGATGACCGCCTGCGCGGTCGGCGAAGAATTCGGTATGGCCGGTAAAGGCGATACCGGCATCGTTAATCACGCCTTTGTGCACCGGACCGGTAATCAGCGCCGCAAATTCACCCTGCAGACAGCCGTCACAGGCGCGGGCCAGCGTGGCCAGCACATAATCACCGTTAGCGACACAGAGTTCGCCTGGTGTGACCGGCTGTGCCGTCTCAATCGGCAGAATGGTCAGCGTCCCCGCCTGCTGCGGCACGGGGTCCGCCTCAGGCTGGTAGTGACGCAGGGTCAGCGGCAGACCGAGCTGCGCTGCCCGCTGCTGCAACAGGGCAGGGGAGGCGCAGACGACGAGTTCCACCGGCCAGGCGTGCTGAGCCAGCTGAACGGTGAGATCGGGACCAATCCCGGCGGGCTCGCCGGGAGTGATCACCACACGCTGGTTACTGTGCATTGCCATCCAGAATCTTCACATAAGCACTGGCGCGCTGTTCCTGCATCCAGGTCTGCGCTTCTTCAGCAAATTTACGGTTAAACAGCATGCGATAAGCGCGCTCTTTCTGGGCCGCGTCGGTTTTGTCCACCTGGCGGGTATCCAGCAGCTGAATCAGATGCCAGCCGAAAGAGGAGTGCACCGGCTGACTGGTCTGGCCTTTCTGCAGACGCAGCAGCGCATCGCGGAAGGCGGGATCAAAGACTTCCGGAGAGGTCCAGCCGAGATCGCCACCCTGATTCGCCGATCCCGGGTCATCAGAGTACTGTTTGGCCGCGGCGGCAAAGGTGGTTTTTCCGCTGCGGATATCGGCCGCGATCTGTTCCAGCTGCGCCCTGGCCTGATCGTCAGTAAGAATCGGCGATGGTTTCAGCAGAATATGACGAGCGTGCACCTCAGTGACTGAGACGTTCTTACTTTCGCCACGCAGGTCGTTCACCTTCAGGATATGGAAGCCCACACCTGAACGCACCGGCCCGACGATGTCCCCTTTTTTCGCCGTTGCCAGCGCCTGGGCAAACAGGGTCGGTAACTCTTCGATTTTACCCCAGCCCATGTTGCCGCCTTTCAGCGCCTGCGAGTCGGCGGAGTAGGTTACGGCCATTTTGCCGAAATCCGCACCATTTTTCAGTTCGCCAACCAGCTGTTTCGCCAGCGTTTCCTGCTCATCGACCTGCTGTTGCGTCGGGTTTTCCGGCAGCGGCAGCAGAATGTGGCTGATGTTCAGCTCGGTTCCCTGGCTGTTCTGGGCGGCAATCTGGGTTGAAAGCGTATCCACTTCCTGCGGCAGGATGGTCACGCGACGACGCACTTCATTGTTGCGGACTTCGGCAATCATCATCTCTTTGCGGATCTGTGAGCGATAGACGCCATAGTTCATGCCGTCATAAGCCAGACGACTGCGCAGCTGATCCAGCGTCATGCGGTTCTGTGCGGCGATGTTCTTAATCGCCTGGTCCAGCTGCTCATCGCTGATCTGGATCCCCGCTTTTTCACCCATCTGCAGAATAATGTTGTCCATGATCTGGCGTTCCAGAATCTGGTGGCGCAGCGTTTTATCATCTGGCAACTGCTGACCTGCCTGCCGGGCCTGAGATTTCACCGTGCCCATCATGCCGTCCACGTCACTCTCAAGAACCACGCCGTTATTGACCACGGCGGCAACTTTATCAACGACTTGTGGTGCTGCGAACGCGGTGTTGGCACTGATTGCCACACCAAGAATCAGCATTCTCCAGTTCTTCATACTTTATCCATTGTTGGTTCCGCACTGCGGGATTGCCTGTCAAACATCACAACATCAGAAAGCGGGCTGGTAAGGGATAATCCCCTGACGCAGCATATCGTTGGTGCCTAAGCCATAGTTGGAGCTCAGACCACGCAGCTCAATGTTGAATGAGATTTGGTTGTCATATTTACTGTCGTCGTTTTCCCAACCGTTAATTTTGCGTTCGTAACCGACCCGAATGGCATAACAGCATGAGCTGTATTGCAGGCCTACCAGCTGCGAAGCCGGACGGCTGTTGCGGGTATCGTAGTAGTACGCGCCTACCACAGACCATGCATCCGCAATCGGCCAGCTGGCCGTGGTGCCCACCTGTGAAATCCCATTTTTGAAGATAGGATTGGTCACCAGGCTGCTGTCGTTCAGCGCGGTTGCGACATATTCCGGGCTGCTGTAACGGTAGCTCAGCTGCACCATGCGATCGGCATCACGACGATATTCCAGTACGGTATTGCCCTGGGAAACGTTGTCGAGTTTGGTGTCATACTGCAACCCACCCCGGACGCCCCAGCGATCGCTGATTTTCCAGTATGTATCGCCAGCCCAGATCAGGCTGCCGGTATCATCTTCTTTACTGGTTTGATTCACACCAGTACGAGAAGGGGTAAACGAGTAGATTTGACCTACAGAAACGTTAAAACGTTCAACCAGATCGGCATCATAAATGCGTGTGGTGACACCGGTGGCCACTTCGTTAGCCGACGCGATACGATCCAGGCCGCTATACGTGCGGTCGCGGAACAGGCCGGTGTAGTCGGTCTGCAGCAACGTTGAGTCGTATGGATAGATGTTGCTCTGATTGCGGTACGGGATATAGAGGTACTGCACCCGCGGCTCCAGCGTCTGGGTGTAGCCCGCCGCGGAGTCCATATCGCGGTCAAAGACCAGACGGCCATCGACTTTAAACTGCGGCAGGGTGCGGTTTACCGACTCATCCAGATCGCCACTTTTGCCGTTGCGGTTCGCAAAGTTGTTGTTGTAGTAATCAACATTGGTCTGCTGGTAGTGGGTAGCCAGGAATTTCGCTTCGGTATCCAGGCTCGCCCAGCCGTTTGACAGCGGCAGGTTCAGCGTTGGCTCTACGTGCAAACGGGTCGCTTCAGGATAGCGATCGCTGACGTTAGTGAATTTCACCGCCTGCGCATAGATCCGGCCATCAAACGGACCGATATCGTTCTGATAGAGATTGACGTCCAGCTGCGGCATGGCGCGGTAAACGTTGCTATTACTGGTGTTACCAAATACCTGGAAATCTTTGCTGGAGAGCGTCGCATCCCAGTTGGTGTCCGCGTAGCCAATACTGAATTTCTGCGTGGCGTAGTTGTCAGTCGAGCTGTAGTACTTCGAGTCGAGGTCGTTGAAGTAGTAGCTATCGCTGACCTTGGTGTAGTCCGCGCTGAAACGCCAGTGTTTATCGTAGACACCTGCATGACGCCAGTAGAACAGCCAGCGATCGGAGCTGTCATCTTCGGCGATGCCGCGCAGCGCTTTGTCTTTGTCGTACTGCTTGTCTGAGCCGAGGTAGTCGAACTCCATCAGACCTGCGCCCAGCTCTGTCAGATAACGGAATTCATTCTCAAACTTCATGCCGCGCTTGCTGATGTAGTGCGGCGTAATGGTGGCATCGGCCTGCGGCGCGATGTTCCAGTAGTAGGGCAGGATGAACTCAAAGCCGTTGTTGCTGCCATATTTGGCATTCGGGATCAGGAAGCCGGAGCGACGACGGTCGCCAATCGGTAACTGCAGATAGGGACTGTAGAACACCGGAACGGAACCGAGTTTAAAGCGTGCGTTCCAGATCTCGGCCACTTCCTCTTCGCGATCCTGAATCACTTCAGAACCGACCACGCTCCAGCTATTGGAGCCGGGCAGACAGGAGGTAAAGGTGCCATTTTCCAGAATGGTGTAGCGGTTATCACCGCGCAGTTTCATCTGATCGGCGGTGCCGCGACCCTGACGATCCACCATCTGGTACTGACCGTTCCAGACGTTGGTATCTTTACTGTTCAGATTAGACCAGGCTTTCGGACCTTTCAGGATGACCTGGTTATCATCGTAATGCACATTACCCAGGGCATCGACGGTACGAACCGGCGTGGTCTGGCCCTCCTGCTGACGCTGATGAAGCTGAACTTCATCGGCCTGCATACGGCTGTTGCCCTGCTCAATATTCACATTGCCTGTGAAGACCGCATCATCGGGATAGTTCCCTTTGGCAGCGTCGGAGTGAATGGTGACAGGCAACTGATTGGTATCGCCATTCACCAGCGGGCGGTTGTAACTCGGCACGCCTAACATACACTGCGACATCAGATCGTCGGCAACGGCTTGCTGGCTAATGGCTGCGCCGATCAGTGTGGCCAGCAGGGTAGGTATATGTTTTTTCATACGCGGTATCGAGAATTCCATGAAAACTGGCATCATGCCGACAATCGGGTCAGAGACTAACTTACTGCCCGGCGTTGCGCCAGTGTTAATCCTGGTCAGTCAGCGTTGCCGTTAGGCGCTGAGATAAATGACAGGTATGATAATGCAATTTTCAGCCGCAAGCATGGCGAATTGAGGAGTTTATGCGCTACTGGGGAAAAGTTGTGGGTCTGGCGCTGGGATTACTTTCCGGTGCAGGCTTCTGGGGTATTGTGATCGGTTTGATCATTGGCCATATGTTTGACAAAGTGCGCGGCGCGCAAGGCAAGGCTTACTTCTCAAATAATCAGACCCGACAGACGCTGTTTTTCAGCACCACCTTTCAGGTCATGGGCCATCTGACCAAGTCAAAAGGGCGCGTTACCGAAGCGGATATTCAGATTGCATCACTGCTCATGGAGCGGATGCAGCTGCACGGTGACTCGCGCACCGCCGCCCAGCGCGCATTTCGCGAAGGCAAGCAGGCAGATTACCCGTTACGCAGCAAACTGCGGGAACTGCGCAGCGCCTGTTTTGGCCGGTTCGATCTGATTCGCATGTTCCTGGAAATTCAGATTCAGGCTGCCTTTGCCGACGGTTCCCTGCATCCCAATGAGCGGCAGGTGCTCTATGTCATCGCCGAGGAACTGGGCATTTCACGCGTTCAGTTCGATCAGTTCCTGCGCATGATGGAAGGCGGCCAGCAGTTCGGCGGCGGACAGCGCAGTGGCAGTGGTGGCTTTCAGCAGGCGCAACGTGGACCAACGCTGGAAGATGCCTGCAGCGTGCTGGGTGTGAAGAGCAGCGATGACGCCACCACCATCAAGCGCGCATACCGCAAGCTGATGAGCGAGCATCATCCCGACAAGCTGGTGGCGAAGGGGCTGCCGCCAGAGATGATGGAGATGGCGAAGCAGAAGGCGCAGGAAATTCAGGCGGCGTACGATCTGATTCGCAAAGAAAAAGGCTTTAAGTAATCGCGCCTCTCTCCGCCTCTCAGAAGGAGGCGGCCAGGCGTACCGCCCCCCTTAAAAATCGGCGGGCTGACGAAACGTCATGGCATTACCGAATGCCGGATGGGTGATGGTCAGTGACTCCGCGTGCAGCAGCAGGCGCGGTGCCATCGCCCTGGCGTCCGGATGGGCATAGAAGTTGTCGCCCAGAATCGGATGGCCCAGGGCCAGCATATGCACCCGCAGCTGGTGCGAGCGGCCGGTAATCGGCTTCAGCGAAACGCGCGCACTGTTATCCGCACGATATTCCAGCACCTGATACTCCGTCTGCGCGGCTTTGCCGTTTTCGAAGCAGACCATCTGCTTCGGACGATTGGGCCAGTCGCAAATCAGCGGCAGATCAACCACTCCCTCCTCCTTCTCCGGATGACCCCAGATGCAGGCCACGTAGGCCTTGGCGGGTTCCCGCTCGCGAAACTGCCGTTTCAGCTCACGCTCAGCCGCCTTGGTCAGGGCGACGACCATCACACCACTGGTCGCCATATCCAGCCGGTGAACCGATTCCGCCTGCGGAAAATCACGTTGTATCCGCGTCATCACGCTATCTTTGTGTTCATCCAGCCGACCGGGTACCGAGAGCAGACCGCTGGGTTTATTCACCACCATGATATGCGCATCCTGATAAAGGATGTGCAGCCAGGGTTCACGCGGTGGATTGTAAGGTTCCATAGGGCTTTCCAAAAATAAGGGGCCGGAAGGCCCCTGAGCTTACTGGTGAGTCACCACAATCAGGCGCAGCGCGTCGAGACGCCAGTTGGCCTGATCCAGGCTTTCCAGCACCTGTTCACGGTTGCTTTCCAGCGCCTCGATCTCATCTTCACGGATGTTCGGGTTCACCGCTTTCAGCGCGTTGAGACGGGAAAGCTCTGCACCCAGCTTTTCATTCGCCTCGGCCCGCGCCGCTTCAATCACCGCACGTGCTTCGCTGACCACGCTCTCTTCACCCTGGGTGAGGATCGCATGCACATCCTGCTGCACCGCATTGACCAGTTTGCTGGCGGTGTGGCGGTTAACCGCATTCAGCTGGCGGTTAAAGCTTTCGAACTCCACTTTCCCGGCCAGGTTGGTGCCGTTGCGATCGAGCAGCAGACGGACAGGCGTCGGTGGCAGGAAGCGGGTCAGCTGCAGATGCTTCGGTGCCTGCGCTTCCACCACGTAGATCAGCTCAACCAGCAGCGTGCCCACCGGCAGCGCCTTGTTCTTCAGCAGTGACAGCGCGGAGCTGCCGGTGTCACCCGACAGGATCAGATCCAGGCCGTTACGGATCAGCGGATGTTCCCAGGTGATGAACTGGGTATCCTCACGGGAGAGCGCCTGATCGCGGTTGAACGTGATGGTGCAGCCATCTTCCGGCAGGCCAGGGAAATCGGGCACCAGCATGTGGTCGGAAGGGGTCAGCACAATCAGGTTATCGCTGCGGTCTTCCTGATTGATACCAACAATATCAAACAGGTTCAGCGCGAAGTTCACCAGACCGGTGTCGTTATCCTGCTCGCTGATGGCGTTCGCCAGCAGCTGAGCCGATTCGCCGCCGTTAGAGTTCAGCTCCAGCAGACGATCGCGGCCCTGTTCCAGCTGCGATTTCAGCGCCTCGTGCTGTTTACGGCACTCCGCGATAAAGCTGTCAAAGCCTTCACTGTTTTCCGGCGCGGCTAAATAGCCGATCAGCTGCTGATGCACGCTGTCGTAGATGGTACGACCCGTCGGGCAGGTGTGCTCGAACGCGTCCAGACCTTCATGATACCAGCGCAGCAGCACCGCCTGAGCGGTCTGCTCCAGCCACGGCACCAGAATCTGAATATCGTGCGCCTGACCAATACGGTCCAGACGGCCGATACGCTGCTCCAGCAGATCCGGGTTAAAGGGCAGGTCGAACATCACCAGGCGGCTGGCAAACTGGAAGTTACGGCCTTCAGAACCGATTTCAGAGCAGAGCAGCACCTGCGCGCCATTCTCTTCCGAGGCAAACCATGCGGCAGCACGGTCACGCTCAATGATCGACAGGCCTTCGTGGAACACCGCCGCCCGTATGCCTTCGCGCTCGCGCAGCACCTGCTCCAGCTGCAGCGCCGTGGCCGCTTTGGCGCAGATGACCAGCACTTTCTCTTTACGGTTGCTGGTGAGATAGCCCATCAGCCATTCCACGCGCGGATCGAAGTTCCACCAGGTGCCGCTGTCGCCTTCAAATTCCTGATAAATCTGCTCCGGGTAGAGCAGGTCACGCGCCCGCTCCTCGGCGCTTTTGCGCGTGCCCATAATGCCGGAGACTTTGATGGCCGTCTGATACTGCGCAGGCAGCGGCAGACGGATCTGATGCAGTTCGCGTTTCGGGAAACCTTTTACACCGTTACGGGTGTTGCGGAACAGGACGCGGCTGGTGCCGTGGCGATCCATCAGCATGGCGATCAGCTCCTGACGCGCCTCCAGCTTGCCCTCACGATCGCTGTTGGCGACCTGCAGCAGCGGCTCGATATCCTCTTCGCCCACCAGATCGTTGATCCGGTTCATCTCTTCCTGGGAGATCGCCTGGTCAGCCAGGAGCGCTGTTACCGCATCGGCAATCGGACGGAAATGCTGCTGCTCTTCAACAAAGGCAGCAAAATCGTGGAAACGGTCCGGATCGAGCAGACGCAGACGGGCAAAGTGACTCTCCATGCCGAGCTGTTCCGGCGTCGCCGTCAGCAGCAGCACCCCGGCCGTTTTCTCAGCCAGTTTTTCGATGACCAGATATTCACGGCTGGGTTCGCCTTCGGACCATGCCAGGTGGTGCGCTTCATCCACCACCAGCAGATCCCATTCGGCATCGGCCAGCAGTTCAAGGCGCTGTTTGTTACGGCGAACAAAGTCGAGCGAACAGATGATCAGCTGTTCCGTTTCAAACGGGTTATCGCTGTCGTGCTGCGCTTCGGTGTAGCGGTCATCATCAAACAGGGCGAAACGCAGGTTAAAGCGGCGCAGCATCTCGACCAGCCACTGATGCTGTAAGGTTTCAGGCACCACGATGAGTACCCGCTCGGCACGACCCGCCAGCAGCTGCTGCTGAATGATCATCCCGGCTTCAATGGTTTTACCCAGGCCCACTTCATCGGCCAGCAGTACGCGTGGCGCGTGGCGGCGACCCACATCGTGTGCGATATGCAGCTGATGAGGGATCAGGTTGGTGCGCATGCCGCGTAACCCGCTGATCGGCAGACGGTATTGCTCACTCTGGTATTTGCGTGCGCGGAAGCGCAGGGCAAAGCGGTCCATGCGGTCGAGCTGACCGGCAAACAGACGATCCTGCGGCTTACTGAACACCAGCTTGCTGTCGAGCATCACTTCACGCAGGATCACATCGCTTTCTTCAGTATCCAGTCGGGTACCGATATAGGTCATCAGGTCATTTTCGTTGCGGACTTCATCGACGCGCATCTGCCAGCCTTCGTGACTGGTGATGGTATCACCCGGGTTAAAGATGACGCGGGTAACCGGCGAATCGTTGCGGGCGTAGAGGCGGTTTTCCCCCGTGGCCGGAAACAGCAGGGTGATCATGCGGGTATCGATCGCCACCACGGTGCCCAGTCCCAGTTCACTTTCCGTATCACTAATCCAGCGCTGACCTAATGTAAAAACCATATATTTTTAGCTCGAATTTTAACGTTTTTAGAGGTGTTCCCGAATCTCAGGCAATAGCGTTACCGCCAGACAACAAGGTCTGGAGCGTGCATAAGAGCGGTGAGTTTCAGGAAGGGCGCTATGGTACTGGATGGCAGGGCATTCGTCACCTGTCAAAAAAGCCCCAGCTGCCCCGTAATCAGTGTAGCAAAATCTCCTCCGACAAAGGGCAGGATCCCCTCTGCCACCGGCTGCAGCTGCTTCGTCACATAGTGGTCATAGTCGAGCGGCGTACTGCGCGCCTCCAGCGGTTCGGGCCCAGCCGTAGCCATGACGTAACGAATCCGGCCGCCGTTCTGATACTGCAGTGGCCGGTTCAGTTTGCGATTCTGCTCATCAGCCAGCCGGGCGGCGCGCACGTGCGGGGGCACATTTCGTTCATACTCCTTCAGCGGACGCCGCAGGCGCTTTTTGTAAATCAGCTGATCGTCCAGCTCGCCCGCCAGAAGCTGCGCCACGGTCTCCCGGATGTAATCCTGCCACGGCTCGCGGTGGAAAATACGGTGGTAGAGCTGCTGCTGAAATGTTTTGGCCAGCGGCGTCCAGTCGGTTCGCACCGACTCCAGCCCCTTAAAGACCATGCGCGCACCGTCGGCGTCACGAATCAGTCCGGCGTAGCGTTTCTTGCTGCCCTGTTCCGCGCCGCGAATGGTCGGCATCAGAAAACGGCAGAAGTGGTTTTCATACTCCAGTTCCAGTGCGCTGGTCAGTCCCAGCGTCTGCTGCAGGTGATCGCGCCACCAGGCATTCACTTTCTGCACCAGCTGATGACCAATGGAGGCGGCCTGCTTCTCATCGTGGGCCGACTTCAGCCAGACAAAGGTGGAGTCGGTGTCACCATAGATGACGTCGTAGCCTTCCGCTTCGATCAGCGCGCGGGTCTGCTGCATGATGGCGTGACCGCGCAGGGTAATTGAGGAGGCGAGTCGCGGATCAAAGAAGCGGCAGGCGCTGGTGCCCAGCACTCCGTAAAAGGCGTTCATGATGATCTTCAGTGCCTGTGACAGCGGCTGATTGTTCTGTTTTTTCGCCGCTTCGCGCCCCAGCCAGATCTGTTCAACCATCGCCGGCAGGCAGTGGGTGTGGCGAGAGAAGCGCGCTTCCCGGAAACCGGCAACCGAATCCGCATCATCAGGATGGGCCAGACCCTCCACCATGCCCACCGGGTCGATCAGGAAGGTGCGGATAATCGACGGATAGAGGCTTTTGTAATCCAGTACCAGCACCGAGTCGTAGAGACCGGGACGCGAATCCATGACATAACCGCCCGGGCTCGCTTCCGGGGCCACTTCACCCATATTGGGCGCGACAAACCCGACACGGTGCATGCGTGGAATATAGAGGTGACTGAACGCCGCCACCGAACCGCCATGGCGGTCCACGGCCAGACCATTGACCGCCGCGCGCTCCAGCAGAAACGGCATGATCGCCGTTTTGTGGAAGATGCGCGTCACCAGTTCGCAATCTTTCAGGTTGTAGCGCGCCAGCGCCGGTTTATCGTTGGCAAACCGCCAGTTTATCTCCTCCATGCGGTGCCAGGGATTGTCGATCGCTTTGCCTTCTCCCAGCAGCTGCTGCGACACCGACTCCAGGCTGAACGACGGAAAATCCCAGAACGCCGACTTCAGTGCGTCGATGCCATCAATGATCAGGCGGCCGCTGGCCTGCGCGAAAAAAACGCCTGGCTTGAAGCCATGTTCCCGCCACTCCAGCGCCGTCTGCTGGCGGCCAAGACGCAGCGGAATGCCGTAGCGGTCGGCATGTTTCTGCAGCACCCGCAGGTCAAACTGCACCACGTTCCAGCCAATCAGGACATCCGGGTCATGCTCTGCAAACCACTGGTTCAGGGCTTCCAGCAGCTGTGGCCGGCTGTCGAGATAGATCAGGTCGAAATCCAGCGTGCTGGCATCGCCGTTAGCGGGGCCGAGCATATAGACCTGGCGCTGACCGCAGCCCTCCAGTCCGATGCAGTAGAGCTCGCCATGCTGGGTGGTTTCAATATCCAGCGAGACCCATTTCAGCGGCGGACGATAGTCGGGGTGGGGCTTAAGCCGCGCGTTGACCAGCGTGTCGCCCTGCTGCTCGCCATCAAACCAGACGGGGGCGGTAATAAAGCGCTCCATCAGATAGCGTTCCGGCGGGCGGATATCCGCCTCGTAGATCGGAATCCCCTGTTCGCGCAGCCGTTTTTCGATGCGCTGCAGCTGACGATGCTGCTGGCAGTAGAGGCCCAGCACCGGACGGTGACGAAAATCTTTCAGCGCCAGCGGCTGGATACGCAGCTGGCGTTCCTCTCTCTGCAGCTCGCTGATCTGCGCCTGATATTCTGCAGGCACAAAAGCGACAGACTCCTGCACAGGCAGCACCACGCGCTGCGCGCCCGCATCGGTGGCGAGCCAGAGGATAATTTCGGTGCCATTCGGGCTGTCGCGCCAGTGGCGGGTGAGCAGAAAACCTGCGCGGGGCATAGTCAGATGTTCTCCGGATGCCGTGTTTCAGGGATAAGTAAACAACCTGAGTATATCATGGATATTTATACAGTTCCTGTCGCCACGATTTGTCAACATTGTCCTACAATTCTTGCCTTGACGCTGTGTGGCTGGCTCTGGACAATCCAGCCTTCTGCTTTGACTAAGGACCACTATGGAAGCCTGGATTCAACAACTGATTACGCAGTCCCTGGAGTGGGCGCTGTTTGCCGTTGCGCTGGTGACGTTTCTGGAGTCGCTGGCGCTGGTCGGGCTGTTGCTGCCAGGTACGGTGATGATGGCCAGCCTGGGCGCGCTGGTCGGCAGTGGCGAGCTTGGTCTTTATCCTGCCTGGGCGGCGGGCTTTGCGGGCTGCCTGATCGGTGACTGGGTTTCCTACGGTATCGGCTGGAAATTCCAGGGGCCGCTGCACCGCTGGAAGTATCTGCAAAAGTACAAAGGCCTGCTGGATAAAACCGAGCATGCCCTGCATCAGCACAGTATGTTTACCATCCTGGTCGGACGTTTTGTCGGCCCCACGCGGCCGCTAATCCCGCTGGCGGCGGGTATGCTGGAGCTGCCGGTACGTAAATTTCTGCCGCCTAATCTTATCGGCTGTATTCTCTGGCCGCCGATCTATCTGCTACCCGGCATTCTGGCCGGGGTGGCGATTGACGTGCCAAAAGCGGCGCAGGGCGGCAGCTTTAAATGGCTGTTACTCGGGGCAGCGCTGCTGATCTGGCTTGGCGGCTGGTTAGGCTGGCGCTGGTGGCGCAGTGGCAAGAGCCGTGACTGGGCCACCGCCTGGCTGCCCCCGACGCGTCTGCGCTGGGCTGGCCCGCTGGGGCTGGCGATCGCCGTGGCGGCGTTTGTCGCGATCCAGTTCCATCCGATGATGCCGGTTTTCCGCCATCTGCTGTGGCAGGTTTTCATCGCCTGAGCCGCTTAACGACGCGGGATGCCGAGTACATCGGCCTCCCGCGTGTCGCCCGACAGCAGCTGTCGGGTTTCGCCATCCCAGTAAACCCGGCCATCCACAATTACCACGCTGCGCGGCGCGATCTGCTGCGCATCTTCCAGACTGTGTGACACCATCAGCAGCGTGATGCTGCGCGCCTCACACACCGAACGCACTAGCTGAAGCATCTCGCCGCGCAGGGCGGGGTCCAGCGCGGAAAAAGGCTCATCCAGCAGCAGTACCGGACGGTCACGCAACAGGCAACGGGCCAGCGCCACGCGCTGGCGCTGGCCGCCCGACAGTTCGCCTGGCAGGCGTGACAGCAGATCGCCTAATCCCACCTGTTCAGCCAGCGCAGTCAGCTGCCGCTGCTGTTCCGCGCTGAGTCGTAGCCCCGGGTGCAGCCCCAGCGCCATGTTCTGCTGCACGCTGAGGTGCGGAAACAGGTTGTTCTCCTGAAACAGCATGGAAACCGGTCGTCGGGCCGGGACAGTGTGGGTGTGCTCCTGACCGTCAATCAGCAGGGTGCCCTGATTCACCGGCAGAAAACCGGCAATCAGGCTCAGCAGGGTGCTTTTACCCGCGCCGCTGGGGCCGAGAATTGCGATGCGTTCACCGCGTGTGGCCCTGAAGCTGAAGCGCATCGGCAGATGCTGGTAGAGATAGGTAAGGTTATCAAGAGTCAGCATGGCGGCCTGGTAATTTTTCCATTAGCGTGAACAGCAATAAGCAGAGCAGCAGCAGCAGCAGGGCGGTAACCGCACCATCAGCGCCACGATAGGCACCTATCTGCTGATAGAGGTAGAACGGCAGCGTGCGGAAGTCGGCGCTGCCAAACAGCGCCACCACGCCAAAATCACCAATCGACAGCACGCAGGCAAAGGCCAGCGCCTGGGCCAGCGGACGTTTCAGCGCCCGCAACTCGATCAGCCGCAGCCGGTTCCAGCCCTGAATATCCAGTGAATCGCAGAGTCTGCCGTAACGCTCTGCGGTGTCGCGCATTGGGTTTTCCAGCACTTTCAGCGCATAGGGAATGGCGATCAGCGCATTGGTAAACATCACCAGCCCTTCAGCGGAGTCGGGGAGGCCAATGGTGGCGTTGAACAGCAGGAAAAAGCCGGTGGCGAGCACAATGCCCGGCATCGCCAGAATCAGCATTCCGCTGGTGTCGATAAGCGTGGCCGCCGCCGGATGCTGGCGCAGACGCAGCTCGCGGCTGCTCCAGAGCAGCATCATGGTCAGCACCACGCAGATCAATCCGGCCCCGGTGGCGATGCGTAATGAGGTCAGGGTTGCCCGCCAGAGAGCAGGCTGAGCCAGCGCACCGCGCACGCCGCCATGCAGGCCCTCCACAATCACCGCCGCCAGCGGAGGCAGCAGCAGGAGCAGCGCCAGCAGGATGAGCAGCGCATCGCTGAGCTGTGCGCCCCATGAATCCTGCGGATCGCGCCAGCCCTTCAGCTGACGGGTGCCGGCGGGGATCGCCTTACTGAAGCGCTGGCTGAGCAGCACCAGCGTCAGGCAGCAGCCGAGCTGAATCAGCGCCAGCAGCGCGGCACGGCCCGGATCGTAGTCATAACTCAGCGCCTGGAAAATCGCCAGTTCGAGCGTGGTAGCCTGCGGCCCGCCCCCCAGTGACAGCACGGTGGCAAAGCTGGCAAAGCAGAGCATAAAGATCAGCGCACCGGTCGGCAGCAACTGACGCCGCAGCCACGGCCACTCCAGCAGGCGAAAATGGTGCCAGCCGCGCAGGTCGAGCTGCGCCGCGAGCTGACGCTGCTCGGCCGGAATGCTCTCCAGCGCCTGCAGCATCAGACGCGTCGCCAGCGGCAGATTAAAGAAGACGTGCGCCAGCAAAATGCCCGGCAGACCATAGGGTGAGAAGTGATAACCGATGCCCAGCAGCTGACAGAGCTGGGCCAGCCAGCCAACGCGGCCAAAGACGGTTAACAGACCAAACACCGCCACCAGTACCGGCAGGACCAGGGTCATGGCACAGAGACGCAGCAGCAGCTGGCGGCCGGGAAAACGGCGCCGATAGAGCGCACGCGCCAGCGGCACCGCAGGCAGCAGGGAGAGCAGGGCGGAGAGCAGCGCCTGACCGAAAGAGAAGCCGATTACGTGCCGCAGATACGCATCCTGCAGCACGCTGCGCCACTCCAGGCCTGGCGCGGCCATCCAGAGTGCGCCAAAGGCCAGCAGCGCCACGCCGGTTAGCAGCAGCGTGGCGAGCGAGCCGGGGATCAGCCAGCGCGGCATCAGCGGCTGACGGCGCGTTGCCACTGGCTGATCCAGCCTGAACGCTGTGTGGCCACCTCTTCAGGCGAGAACTGCAGGGCGGTGGACGGCACCGTCAGGCTGGCAAAACCGGCAGGCAGCGGCGTATCGATCACCGGGTACATCCAGTTGCCGGTGGGAATGGTGCGCTGGAACGCAGGCGAGACCATAAACTGCATGAACTGCTGTGCCAGCGCAGGCTGTTTGCTGCTGGCTAACTGTGCGGCCACTTCCACCTGCAGATAGTGTCCTTTGGCAAACGGGGCGGCGGCGTAGTTCTCTTTTTTCTCTTCGATGATGTGGTAAGCCGGAGAGGTGGTGTAACTCAGCACCAGATCGCCTTCGCCCTTCAGGAACAGGCCATAGGCTTCGCTCCAGCCTTTGGTCACCGTTACGGTTTTCTGCGCCAGCTTCTGCCACGCCTGCGGAGCCTGGTCGCCGTAGACCTTCTGCATCCACAGCAGCAGGCCTAAGCCGGGGGTACTGGTGCGGGGATCTTCGTAGATCACCCGCCACTTTTCCGGGCTGTCGACCAGCTCTTTCAGGCTCCTGGGCGGGTTTTTCAGCCGGGTTTTGTCATAGACAAAGGCGAAGTAGCCATAGTCAAACGGCACAAA
The DNA here is from genome assembly GCF_011800325.1 of Pantoea sp. EKM101V. Taxonomy (NCBI): domain Bacteria; kingdom Pseudomonadati; phylum Pseudomonadota; class Gammaproteobacteria; order Enterobacterales; family Erwiniaceae; genus Pantoea; species Pantoea sp. EKM101V. The sequence goes on along the minus strand of NZ_JAALFP010000008.1, from coordinate 145,294 downwards.
GGTGGTGTTGTGCCAGCCGCCAGGCAGGGTAAGTTTTGCGGTGTCGACCTGACTTTCAGCAAACAGACCGGTTTTCTGCGCCGCCTGCACCAGATTGTTATCCAGCCCCAGCACCAGATCCGCTTTGCTGTTTTTGCCTTCCATCCGCACGCGGTTCAGCAGCGAGACGCCATCTTCCAGCGTGACGAATTTCAGCTCACAGTTACACTGCGCCTCAAAGGCTTTTTTTACCGCCGGGCCAGGGCCCCAGTCGGCAGAGAAGGAGTCGTAGGTGTAGACCGTGAGGACCGGCTTAGCCGCCAGAACGGGGGCGGAGAGTAACAGCAATACCGGCAGAACTTTGTTTAACACTTTGCGCTCCTTCAGGAGAATAGGGGATGAGTCGCAAAGGATCTGAGCACAGCGGCCTCTCAAATCCCTACGTCGGTATTAACCGAATCAGGTTCGACGGGTCTCTCTCAGCTGCTTGCTGGTGGCAGGCGGCACCCCGTTGAGAACGTCACATTCTAGTCATTTCAGCGCCGTGGCGAAAGCGTCACAGTGCCGGCGGCGCAAACCAGGCCGATTTAAAATCAAACCAGCCCAGGGTATTCATCCGGACGCCACGCATGCTGCGCTGGCCCTCCAGCAGCAGCCAGTGATGAAACAGCGGATGCAGACCCGCCTCTTCAACCAGCTGTTTGCTCCACTCGGCCAGCGGCAGCGTTTTCTCGCGCCAGCGGGCCGCGTCACTGTGCCAGTCAATCGGCAGGCAGTGATGCAGCAGCGGGATCTCATACAGCTGGGCGAACAGCGACCAGTTCAGCGGCAGGGTAAAGTTGACGCTGCCGAGCCAGATATCACTCTCCGCGTCGCCCTGATACCAGCTTTCATAACTGATCTCACGGGTTTCCAGGGTGACGCCCTGTTGGGCCAGCAGGGGACGCAGCGCATTGGCGATGCCCTCATGCTCCACGTGCTGACTGTACCAGGTCAGCGTCAGATGGGTCAGGCCGGGCGGCTTTTCGACCGGGGTCAGGTCCCGGCGGTGGTGCCAGCGCGGCAGCAGGCCATAAGCCGGAAACCAGTATCGCTGATAGCCGACGCCCGCGTGGTTGAGCAGGGCGATAGGGTTGAAGAGATAACTGACCCAGCGCCTGACTGCCTCGCAGCGACCCTGCTCTGAACGCTGGTCAAACAGCAGATAGTAGCAGCCCTCCTCAAGGCGGCTCTCCTCCTGAATCTCATCCGCAGCGTCCCCCTGCAGGCGCACACCGGCATAGACCAGCTCATCGCTGATGTCGGGCAGCACCCAGATAGAGACATCGTCGATCAGGGCACGAAAACCGAAGTAATCATCAAAGGCTTCAATCTTCAGCTGGCTCTCATGATTGCGGATCACCCGGTAGGGGCCGGTGCCGACTGGCTGGCGGGCAAAATCCTGAATCGTCGGCCACTCGCGCGGCAGGATCATCGCGCTGACGCTGCCCAGCAGCCAGGGCAGGCCGTCGTCGGGCTGGCTCAGATGCACATCCAGCGTCCAGGGGGCGGGCGAGGAGATCTCCGCAATGTGGGAAAAGAGCGGATGAGGGCGCTGACGCTCCAGGGTGGCGATGACATCCGCCATCTCCAGCTCCCGACCGTGATGAAAACGAATAGCCGGACGCAGAAAGAATCGCCAGTGAAGCGGGGAGGTCTGCTGCCAGTGATGCGCGATATCGGGCTCGATTTCCCCGTTTTCCTCATTTATCCGCGTCAGGCCATTAAAAATCTGCCGGGCGATGTGCGTTTCAGAGCGCCGCAGCGGCGAGCCAGGCAGCAGATTGAGCAGGGGACGATAGTAGAGCACCCGCAGGATATGCTTGCCCTGCCGGAAACTGCGGCCGAGATGCGCACTGATCATCTGCCGCACCTGATCCTTATCGCCCACCAGCTGGACCAGCTGATCGATGCGATCCTGCTCCAGCAGATCTTCGGCACGCTGCTGCTGTAAAGCCAGCCCGGTATAGCAGAACGTCAGATGTGACCGCCTGCCGCGTCCCGCTTCTGCCTGCCAGACCAGCCAGCCTGCCGCCTGCATCCGGTTGAGCAGATTGCGCATGTGGCGGCGCGAGCAGTACAGCAGGTCAGCCAGTTCGCTGAGGGTAATGGCCTGCGACTGGCCTTGGCAGCTCTGCCACAGGCGAATGAATTGCTGCTTCAGACGTGACGAGGACATAAAAGAGGAACTCCTGCTGAAAAGCGCTCTGTTTTTTCTGCCTCATTTTAAGAGCAAACTTTGCGCTATGGGAAGAGCGGGAGGCATTCAGTCTGGAATGGCGTTCAACCCTGACTTCGCTGTTCAGCGGAGTGCTTTTCTGAGTAGGGTGCATTTACACCGCCAGCAGAGGATCTCTGCTGGCTTTTTTCATCGTGCGCGGTATGGTCTACCCTTCTTTTTTTCCTCTCTGATTATCCTCTAAGGGATTTCGCTATGAAATCGCTGTTAACGCGGCAGCGCCGCATCAATCCGGTTTACCTCGCCTTTATGGTCGCCTCGTTCATGCTGGGCGTGGCGGGCGCATTGCAGGCACCGACGCTGAGCCTGTTTCTGACGCGCGAAGTGCAGGCCCGCCCTTTCTGGGTCGGACTGTTTTTTACCATCAATGCGGTGGCCGGTATCCTGGTGAGCATGCTGGTGGCGAAGCGTTCGGACAGCGTGGGGGACCGCCGTAATATCATTCTGTTCTGCTGCCTGATGGCGCTGGTCAATGCGCTGCTGTTTGCCTTCAGCCGCCACTACCTGACGCTGATTACGCTGGGTGTGCTGCTGTCGGCGCTCGCCAGCGTCTCGATGCCTCAGCTCTTTGCGCTGGCCCGGGAATATGCCGATCAGTCGGCGCGTGAAGCGGTCATGTTCAGTTCGGTGATGCGTGCGCAGCTGTCGCTGGCGTGGGTCATCGGGCCACCGCTCTCATTTGCGCTGGCGCTGAACTATGGTTTTGTCACGCTGTTTATGGTGGCCGCCGCGCTGTTTCTGATCTGTATCCTGCTGGTCTGGTTTACCCTGCCGTCAGTGCCCCGTGCGCAGCCGCTGCTGCAAAGCGGCGGTCTGCCGCTAAGCGGCTGGCGCGACCGGGATGTGCGCCTGCTGTTTATTGCCTCGGTGGTGATGTGGACCTGCAATACCATGTATATCATTGATATGCCGCTCTATATCAGTACGACGCTTGGCCTGCCGGAAAAGCTGGCGGGTCTGCTGATGGGCACGGCCGCCGGGCTGGAGATCCCGGTGATGCTGCTGGCCGGGCATTACGCCCGCCGCATGGGCAAGCGCCGGTTAATGCTGGTGGCGGTGGCCGCCGGAGTCCTGTTTTATCTGGGGCTGGTGCTGTTTAACTCCCGCACGTCACTGATGGTATTGCAGCTGTTTAATGCGGTGTTTGTCGGGATTATTGCCGGGATTGGGATGTTATGGTTCCAGGATCTGATGCCGGGACGGCCTGGCGCCGCAACCACCCTGTTCACCAACTCCATCTCTACCGGCATGATTCTGGCCGGGGTGATTCAGGGTACGCTGAGCGAGCGGCTGGGACATGAGGCGGTCTACTGGCTGGCATTCGGGCTGGCGATTGTGGCGCTGGTGATGTCGGCACGGGTGCGCGACGTATAAAGAAGAAGGGCGACAGGATGTCGCCCCTGGATTTCTGACAAACTCAGATTCGAGTGAGTCTGACCGCAACAACACGCTTTACACGAAGGCAACACGGGCAGAGGAGGAAAGCGTCCCGCGCCATGGACGGCGCGGGCCGAGCGGCCAGGGAAGGTTTAAGCGACTTTCCGATCTGACCGTGTTGCCTTCGCAGGCTCGATCTCATAGCAGGCCAGAACTGAGGTTGCCAGCAACCTCAGGCGATGGGATGTTGCCCTGTCTTAACGCAATCAGCGCAGGAAGGCGGGCTGATTCTGCTCATACTGCGAAATTGACGCTTCATGCTGCAGGGTCAGACCGATGCTGTCGAGGCCGTTGATCATGCAGTGGCGACGGAAGCTGTCGAGTTCGAACGGGTAGACTTTATCGCCTGCGGTCACCGTCTGCGCTTCCAGATCGACCGTAAAGCTGATGCCTGGCTGAGCCGCAACCAGCCGGAACAGCTCATCCACTTCCTCTTCGCTTAACTTCACCGGCAGCAGCTGATTGTTGAAGCTGTTGCCGTAGAAGATATCGGCGAAGCTTGGCGCAATCACCACGTGAAAACCGAAATCGGTCAGCGCCCAGGGCGCATGCTCACGAGAGGAACCACAGCCAAAGTTCTCGCGCGCCAGCAGAATGCTGGTGCCTTTAAACTCTGGCTTGTTCAGCACAAAGCTGGGGGTAGGGACCGTGCCGGCGTCATCTTCAAAGCGCCAGTCATGGAACAGGTGCTGACCAAAACCGGTGCGGGTCACCTTCTGCAAAAACTGCTTAGGGATGATCGCGTCGGTATCGACGTTTGCGGCGTCCAGCGGCGCGACGATGCCGGTGTGCTGAGTAAATTTATTCGCCATGACTTATGCTCCTGTCGTCAGTTCACGGATGTCGGCAAAGTGGCCGGTGACGGCTGCCGCTGCGGCCATTGCCGGGCTGACCAGATGGGTTCGTCCACCGCGGCCCTGACGACCTTCAAAGTTACGGTTGCTGGTTGACGCGCAACGCTCGCCGGGGTTGAGGCGGTCATTGTTCATCGCCAGACACATGGAGCAGCCTGGCAGACGCCACTCAAAGCCCGCTTCCAGGAAGATTTTATCCAGACCTTCCGCTTCCGCCTGTGCTTTTACCGGACCGGAACCGGGCACCACCATCGCAACCACACCCGGCGCAACTTTGCGGCCTTTGGCGATAGCGGCGGCGGCACGCAGATCCTCAATGCGCGAGTTGGTGCAGGAGCCGATAAAGACTTTATCAATCGCGACATCGGTCAGTCGGATGCCCGGCTGCAGATTCATATACGCCAGCGCTTTTTCCGCTGAGGCGCGCTCTACCGGATCGGCGAATGAGGCCGGGTTCGGGATCACCTGATCAACGGCGATCACCTGACCCGGGTTGGTGCCCCAGGTGACCTGTGGCGCAATCTCTTCTGCATGCAGTGTGACCACCGCATCATAGGTCGCGCCTTCATCTGACTTCAGTGTGCGCCAGTACTCTACAGCCTGCTCCCACTTCTCACCCTGTGGGGAGAACTGGCGGCCTTTCAGGTAGCTGAAGGTGGTCTCGTCCGGTGCCACCAGGCCCGCTTTCGCGCCCATTTCAATCGCCATGTTGCACAGCGTCATACGACCTTCCATGCTCAGCGCCTGAATGGCCGGACCGCAGAACTCAACCACATAGCCGGTTCCGCCTGCGCTGCCGGTTTTGCCGATGATCGCCAGGACAATATCTTTTGCCGTAATGCCGGTTGAGGCCTGGCCCAGTACCTCAATTTTCATGGTTTTCGCCCGGCCCTGTTTCAGGGTCTGGGTGGCAAACACATGCTCTACTTCGGAGGTGCCGATACCAAAGGCCAGTGAGCCGAAGGCACCGTGCGTCGCCGTGTGCGAGTCACCGCACACGATGGTCATGCCTGGCAGCGTCATGCCCTGCTCAGGGCCGATAACGTGCACGATCCCCTGATACGGGTGGTTCAGGTCATAGAGCTGTACACCAAATTCAGCGCAGTTCTTCATCAGCTCCTGCATCTGAATCCGCGCCATCTCGCCCGAGGCATTGATGTCTTTGGTCTGAGTAGAGACGTTGTGGTCCATGGTGGCAAAGGTTTTGCCCGGCTGACGCACCTTGCGTCCGTGCGCGCGCAGACCATCAAAAGCCTGAGGCGAGGTGACTTCATGGATCAGGTGGCGATCGATATAGAGTAACGGCGTTTCGTTCGGCGCTTCGTGGACGACATGTGCATCAAATAACTTCTGGTATAAGGTTTTCATTTTTTTATTTTTCCTCGGCGATAAAGCGGGCAATGATGCTGCCCATCTCATCTGTGCTGACCGCTGGGCCATCACCGGCTAAATCTTTAGTGCGGTAGCCCTGTTCCAGCGCACGACTGATGGCGCGTTCGATACTGTCGGCAGCCTCATCGGCATTCAGGCTGTAGCGTAACAGCAGAGACAGCGACAGGATCTGCGCGACCGGGTTAGCAATATTCTGTCCGGCGATATCCGGTGCGGAGCCGCCTGCCGGTTCAAACAGGCCAAAGCCCGCTTCATTCAGGCTGGCGGAAGGCAGCATCCCCATCGAACCGGTGATCATGGCGCACTCATCAGAGAGAATGTCGCCGAACAGGTTGGAGCAGAGCAGCACGTCAAACTGTGACGGATCTTTGATCAACTGCATGGTGGCATTGTCGATATAGATGTGGCTCAGCTGTACGTCCGGATACTCTTTAGCGACCTCGTTAACGATTTCACGCCACATGACTGAGGTCTGCAGGACGTTGGCTTTATCTACTGAGGTCACTTTATTGCGGCGTTTACGCGCAGACTCAAACGCGATACGGGCGATGCGCTCGATCTCGAAGCGGTGGTAAACCTCCGTATCGAATGCCCGCTCTTCCGGGCCGCTGCCTTCGCGTCCTTTAGGCTGACCAAAATAGATGCCGCCGGTCAGTTCACGCACGCACAGGATATCGAAGCCTTTCGCCGCGATGTCGGCGCGCAGCGGGCAGAAAGCTTCCAGACCGATGTAGAGTGCCGCCGGGCGCAGGTTACTGAACAGTCTGAAGTGTTTGCGCAGGGGCAGCAGGGCACCGCGTTCCGGCTGCGAGGCCGGTGGCAAATGTTCCCACTTCGGTCCGCCAACCGAACCAAACAGGATCGCATCCGCCTGCTCGCAGCCCGCCACGGTCGCAGGAGGCAGGGGTTCGCCGTGCTGATCGATAGCGATGCCGCCGACCGCATATTCCTGAGTGGTAATCTGCATATCAAAGCGCTGACGAATGGCGTCCAGCACTTTCATTGCCTGTGCCATCACTTCCGGGCCAATGCCGTCACCGGGTAAAACTGCGATATGAGAAGAGCTGGACATAGTTATACGGTTTCCTTCTGATCTTTAAATTTGCGTTGCAATTCCTGTTCAACCTGGCGGGCACGCCAGATATTGTTCAGCGCATTCACCATCGCTTTGGCGGACGATTCCACGATATCGGTCGCCAGACCGACGCCGTGGAACTTACGGCCGTTGTAGCTCACCACAATGTCGACCTGACCCAGCGCGTTTTCGCCGTGGCCTTTGGCGGTCAGTTTGTAGTTAACCAGCTCCGCGTCGAACTGAGTAATACGGTTAATGGCCTGATAGACCGCGTCAACCGGGCCGTTGCCGGTGGCCGCATCCGCTTTGGCATCATCGCCGCAGCCCAGCTTGACAGAGGCGGTGGCGGTGATGCCGGAACCGGTCTGAACGTTAAATTCATGCAGCTGAAAATGCTCCGGCTCTTCATTCCGTTTATTGATGAAGGCCAGCGCTTCCAGGTCGTAGTCGAACACCTGACCTTTTTTGTCAGCCAGCTTCAGGAAGGCGTCATACAGGGCATCCAGATTGTAATCCTGCTCTGCATAGCCCATCTCTTCCATACGATGTTTTACCGCCGCGCGGCCAGAACGTGAGGTCAGGTTCAGCTGAATCTTGTGTAAGCCGATCGACTCCGGCGTCAGGATTTCATAGTTTTCGCGATTCTTCAGCACGCCATCCTGATGAATACCGGAGGAGTGGGCGAAGGCATTGGAGCCGACCACCGCCTTGTTTGCCGGGATAGGCATATTGCAGATCTGGCTCACCATCTGGCTGGTGCGGTAGATCTCCTGATGATTGATGTTGGTGTGCACATTCATGATCTGCTGGCGGGTTTTGATCGCCATGATCACCTCTTCCAGCGCACAGTTACCGGCACGCTCACCCAGACCATTCAGCGTGCCTTCAACCTGACGTGCACCCGCCTGGACAGCCGCCAGGGCGTTTCCGGTTGCCATACCCAGGTCATCGTGGGTATGGACGGAGAGAATCGCTTTGTCGATGTTAGGCACGCGGTTGATCAGCTGGCTGATGATGTGAGCATATTCGCCTGGCAGGGTGTAACCCACGGTGTCCGGGATATTGATGGTGTTGGCACCGGCATTAATTGCGGCTTCAACCATCCGGCACAGGTCATCAATCGGGGTACGGCCGCCATCTTCGCAGGAGAATTCAACGTCATTGGTGTAGTTGCGGGCACGTTTCACCATGTGTACCGCGCGCTCAATCACCTCGGGCAGCGTGCTGCGCAGTTTGGTGGCGATGTGCATCGGTGAGGTGGCGATAAAGGTATGAATACGGAAGGCTTCGGCAACGCGCAGTGATTCGTACGCCGCATCAATATCCTTCTCAACACAGCGGGCCAGACCGCAGACCCGGCTGTTTTTAATGGTGCGCGCGATGGTCTGTACGGATTCAAAATCGCCAGGTGAGGAGACCGGGAAACCCACTTCCATGACATCCACGCCCATACGCTCCAGCGCTAATGCAATCTGCAATTTTTCTTTCACACTCAGGCTGGCCTGTAATGCCTGCTCACCGTCGCGCAGAGTGGTATCGAAAATAATGACTTGCTGACTCATCGTATTCATCCTTATGCATTTTCTGGCCTGGCAACGAGCATAAAAAAACCCGCGACAGGCGCGGGTTTTTAACTTTCAGCAGGTTTGAATCAGTGTTTGATTCCGCCCACAAGTCTACCGCGCAAGCTGTATGCGTTTAGTAGTAGACCGAGAAGGCGAGCAAAACGAAACATGGATTCAAACCTTATAAATTGTTGTGCTGCCTATATTGGTACTGCAATCACTCAGGGATGTCAACCTTCTGTACAGGGTTATTCTCCAGCGAGTAAAAGGAAGATCGTCTGTTATTTTACGGCCTGACAGCGTAATGAATAGCGCAGAAGTGAGTGCCGCGCCGGTCAGGCAGGATAAGTACGCTTCTGCAGGGTGGTTTCTGTTTTATCTATTTGAAAAATAATAATTTTATTTTTATGCTTCTCAGGCGTGACGCAGAATTTATGTCCGCCTGCTTAGCATAATCGTATGCGCTTTAGCGATTTTCTGGTTAATTAACCCGGAAAATAAAACGGTGGGGCGATTGTGGGCTGGGGCAGGTCACAATAAGTTTTCGTTATTTCTTAGATCACGCTAAAAATAATTTCTTAGTCAGCATTTTCCTCTGCGGTTCTGCGGCGTAATTAGTTTAATCCGCGCAGCCAATTCTTATCGGGCAGAGCCTTTACGTCCCTGCCATTTAATTTACACGGCTTTGCGGTTTGCCTGCCCGCTGAAGTGCGGTTATGGTAATCGACCTACTCTCAGAACAATGAACTCGACAGATTTCTCTGTAACCGGACAGCGGCACAGGTTTCCGCTGTCGTGCATAAACATAAGATTTTGATTGGCAGAGCAGGCACCGGCGCGACGCGATATGTGCAAAAGGCCCTATTCATGGCGCCCGGTCCTGAAGCCTGGAGGCAGAAGATGGAGATGTTGTCAGGAGCCGAAATGGTCGTCCGTTCGTTAATCGATCAGGGCGTTAAGCAGGTATTCGGTTATCCGGGTGGCGCGGTATTAGATATCTATGATGCGCTGCAAACCGTCGGGGGTATCGATCACATTCTGGTACGCCACGAGCAGGCTGCGGTGCATATGGCTGACGGCCTCGCACGCGCCACGGGTGAAGTCGGGGTCGTGCTGGTCACTTCAGGCCCCGGAGCGACCAATGCGATCACCGGGATCGCCACCGCCTATATGGACTCTATTCCGCTGGTGATTCTGTCGGGCCAGGTGCCTACCTCGCTGATTGGCTATGATGCCTTTCAGGAGTGCGACATGGTCGGCATTTCACGGCCGGTGGTGAAGCATAGTTTTCTGGTGAAAAGCACCGAAGAGATCCCCACCGTGCTGAAAAAGGCGTTCTGGCTCGCCGCCAGCGGACGTCCGGGACCGGTGGTTATCGATCTGCCGAAAGATATTCTCAACCCGGCCAATAAGCTCCCTTATCACTGGCCGGACGCTGTCAGCATGCGCTCCTACAATCCGACCATCCAGGGCCATAAAGGTCAGATTAAGCGTGCGCTGACGACACTGCTGGCCGCAAAACAGCCGGTGATTTATGCCGGTGGCGGAGCCATCACCGCGGGCTGTGAAGCGGAACTGTTACAGCTGGCCGAAAGCCTGAACATTCCGGTCACTACGTCGCTGATGGGGCTTGGCGCGTTTCCTGGCACGCATCGTCAGTGCGTCGGGATGCTCGGCATGCACGGCACCTATGAAGCCAACATGACGATGCATAACACCGATCTGATTTTTGGTATCGGCGTTCGCTTTGACGACCGCACCACCAATAATCTGGCGAAGTATTGCCCCAACGCCACCATCATGCACATTGATATCGACCCGACCTCTATCTCCAAGACGGTGGCGGCGGATATCCCGATCGTGGGTGATGCGAAGCAGGTACTGCAGCAGATGCTGGAGCTGCTGGCGCAAAACGACAGTGAGCCGCGCTCTGAGAGTCTGCAGGCGTGGTGGAGCGCGATTGAGGGCTGGCGCAGTCGTCAGTGCCTGGAGTTCGATCGGACCAGCGACAAGATCAAGCCGCAGGCCGTCATTGAAACCATCAGCCGTCTGACCCATGGCGACGCCTACGTCACGTCCGATGTGGGCCAGCATCAGATGTTTGCTGCGCTCTATTATCCGTTCGATAAACCGCGTCGCTGGATCAACTCCGGTGGGCTGGGCACGATGGGCTTTGGCCTGCCCGCTGCGCTGGGTGTCAAGATGGCGCTGCCGGACGAAACCGTTATCTGCGTGACGGGCGATGGCAGTATTCAGATGAACATTCAGGAGCTCTCTACCGCACTGCAGTACAATCTGCCGGTGCTGGTACTGAGCCTGAATAACCGGGTTCTGGGCATGGTGAAACAGTGGCAGGATATGATCTACTCCGGCCGCCACTCGCAGTCCTATATGGAATCACTGCCTGACTTCGTGCGTCTGGCTGAAGCCTACGGCCACGTCGGGATTGCCATTGAGCATCCGGCTGAACTGGAAGAGAAGCTGACGCTGGCGCTGGAGAAACTGGCACAGGGGCGTCTGGTGTTTGTAGATGTCGCCGTGGACGGTAGCGAGCATGTTTACCCGATGCAGATTCGCGGCGGCAGCATGGATGAGATGTGGTTAAGCAAAACGGAGAGGACATAACTATGCGTCGCATTTTATCAGTTCTGCTGGAGAACGAATCTGGCGCATTATCCCGTGTCGTCGGTCTCTTTTCGCAGCGCGGCTACAATATCGAAAGCCTGACCGTTGCGCCTACCGACGATCCCACCCTGTCGCGGATGACCATTCAGACGGTAGGCGACCAGAAGGTGCTGGAGCAGATCGAAAAGCAGCTGCACAAGCTGGTGGATGTGCTGCGCGTGACCGAACTGGGGCAGGGTGCCTACGTTGAGCGTGAGATCATGCTGGTGAAGATCCAGGCGAGTGGCTATGGCCGCGAAGAGGTGAAGCGCAATGCTGAGATCTTCCGCGGTCAGATTATTGATGTAACGCCTACGCTGTACACGGTTCAGCTGGCAGGCACCAGTGACAAACTGGACGCGTTTCTCAATTCCGTGCGTGAGGTTGCCGAAATCGTTGAAGTGGCCCGCTCCGGTATTGTGGGCGTATCACGCGGCGATCGCATCATGCGTTAATCACGCTGCGTCACCATCGAACCTCACCTAACCCGGCGAAATGCCGGGTTTTTTATTTTTTATGCGCCAGGCTGGTTACATTCAGAAAAGCGGTTGCTCCGCGCACTTTTCTGCTGTTAGATGATAGCCATGAGTTATCCATAGCTTAACTGCGGCTATTTCTGCCGTAAAAGCGGATTTGATGGTGGGGTTATCGTGAAGCTGGATGAAATTGCGCGTTTGGCAGGTGTGTCGCGCACCACGGCCAGTTATGTGATCAATGGTAAAGCGCGGCAGTATCGTGTCAGCGACAAAACCGTTGAGAAAGTGATGGCGGTCGTGCGTGAACATAATTATCACCCCAATGCGGTGGCCGCCGGGCTGCGCGCCGGGCGAACGCGCTCTATTGGACTGGTGATTCCCGATCTGGAGAATACCAGTTACACCCGTATTGCAAACTATCTTGAACGACAGGCGCGTCAGCGAGGCTATCAGCTGCTGATCGCCTGCTCAGAAGATCAGCCTGATAACGAGATGCGCTGCATTGAACACCTGCTCCAGCGTCAGGTCGACGCGATCATCGTCTCCACCTCGTTACCGCCTGAGCATCCCTTTTATCAGCGCTGGGTCAACGATCCGCTGCCGATCATTGCGTTAGACCGTGCGCTGGATCGTGAACATTTCACCAGCGTCGTGGGTGCCGACCAGGACGATGCCCATACGCTGGCGGCTGAACTGCGTCAGCTTGAGGTCAAAAACGTGCTGTTCCTCGGCGCCCTGCCTGAGCTGTCAGTGAGCTTCCTGCGTGAGATGGGATTCCGTGATGCGTGGAAAGATGATCCGCGGCCGATAGATTACATCTACTGCAACAGCTTCGAACGCACCGCTGCCGCCGCGCTGTTTGAGCGTTATCTTGAAGAGCATCCGATGCCGGAGGCGCTTTTTACCACCTCTTTCGGGCTGCTGCAGGGCGTCATGGATGTCACGCTGAAACGAGACGGCCGGCTGCCTACCGAGCTGGCGATTGCCACCTTTGGCGACCACGAATTACTGGACTTTCTTGAGTGCCCGGTGCTGGCCGTAGGACAGCGCCATCGTGACGTCGCCGAACGGGTACTGGAATTAGTTTTAGCCTCGCTGGATGAGCCAAGAAAACCTAAACCCGGTTTAACCCGTATCCGCCGTAATTTATATCGTCGCGGACAATTAAGCCGAAGAGTTAAATGAGGGAAGGGCAGTATTACGCTGCCCGCCACGTTTATTTTTTCCGAATTACTGATTAAATAAACAGGTCGACGTAAAAAAGCGTAAATTCTGCTCATCAATTCTAACAAAGCAGAAAGGGTTATTTTTATTATCTGCTTACAACTTCAACAAATGCCGCTTTCCTGTCCGGCCTGAGCCGCTGGGCTTTCTTTCGGAAATCCCCTAAAATGCCGCCGCTGTCTCAGAAACCACGAGAAATATTCAGCGTGTGATGCTGTTTCATTTTTAATCGTTTTTTCCGCGCCCGCTTTTTTTATTCAGGTATTCATTGGTTTAATTTTTTCTTTCTCTTTTTATTCGATCAGGGCGTCGGCAGCCATTAATTCGGCGCTCTGTAAATAGTGATATTCAACTGCCGCTCCGGCTTGACAAGGATTTCATCGAATCCTTAAACTCGTTTCGTGGTAAAAAGTGGGATAAAGTGGTGCAAACGGGTGACCAGGGGGAGAGACTGGCATGTTCCGCGGAGCAACGTTAGTCAATCTCGACAGTAAAGGGCGGCTTGCCGTACCCACGCGATATCGCGATTTGCTGATCGGGGAATCTCAGGGGCAGATGGTCTGTACCATCGACCTCCACCAGCCATGCCTGTTGCTTTATACCCTGCCCGAATGGGAAATCATTGAAAAAAAGCTCGCCCGCTTATCCAGTATGAATCCACTTGAGCGCCGTGTGCAGCGTCTGTTGCTGGGACATGCCAGTGAATGTCAGATGGATAATGCAGGACGCCTGCTGCTGGCGAATACGCTTCGGCAGCACGCAAAATTAACCAAAGAAGTGATGCTGGTCGGACAGTTCAACAAGTTTGAGCTGTGGGATGAACAGACCTGGTATCAACAGGTCAGGGACGATATTGACGCAGAACAGTCAGCTCAGGAGCCTTTATCTGAGCGGTTGCAGGACTTGTCGCTATAGCTATGCAGGAAAATTTCAAACATACCACCGTGCTGTTGGATGAGGCGGTTAACGGCCTCAATATCAGGGAAGACGGTATCTACATCGATGGCACGTTTGGTCGTGGTGGTCATTCACGTCTGATTCTTTCGCAACTGGGAGAGAAGGGACAACTGATCGCCATCGATCGCGACCCTCAAGCTATCGCCGCTGCCGCTGAGATTACCGATCCCCGCTTCTCTATTATTCATGGCCCTTTTTCCGCCCTGGCAGAGTATGTCTCTGAGCGGGATTTGGTCGGAAAAATTGACGGCATCCTGCTGGATCTGGGGGTTTCCTCACCGCAGCTGGATGACGCAGAGCGCGGCTTCTCGTTTATGCGTGACGGACCGCTGGATATGCGTATGGATCCTTCGCGCGGTCACTCCGCCGCCGAGTGGTTGCTGCAGGCGGAAGAGGCAGACATCGCTTTCGTGCTGAAAACCTACGGTGAAGAGCGGTTCGCCAAACGTATCGCCCGCGCCATTGTTGAGCGCAATCGCGAAGCGCCGATGACCCGGACACGGGAGCTGGCTGAGGTGATCGCCGTTGCCACGCCGGTTAAAGATAAGTTCAAGCATCCGGCGACGCGCAGTTTCCAGGCGATCCGTATCTGGATTAACAGTGAACTGGAAGAGATCGATATTGCGCTGAAAGGGGCAGTTGAGGTGCTGGCACCACAAGGGCGCCTTTCGGTTATCAGCTTCCACTCGCTGGAAGATCGGCTGGTGAAACGCTTTATGCGCGATCAGAGTCGCGGGCCGCAGGTCCCAGCCGGGCTGCCAATGACGGAACATCAGCTGCGTGCCCTGGGCGGTCGTGAACTGAAATTACTCGGCAAAATGTCGCCGGGCGATGCCGAAGTTTCTGAGAACCCGCGCGCGCGCAGTTCGGTATTACGTATTGCGGAGAAAACCGACGCATGATCGGTAATGAGCGTCACAGTCTGCCCGCCGTCATCGGCGGGGATCTGCTGCGAAAGGGCAAGATCCCGGTACTGTTGCTGATCGCTGTGGTGGTTTCTGCCGTGCTGGTGGTCACCACCACCCATAAAACCCGACTGTTAACCGCACAGCGTGAACAGCTGGTACTGGAGCGCGACGCGCTGGATATCGAATGGCGCAACCTGATTCTGGAAGAGAATGCGCTGGGCGATCACAGTCGTGTCGAACGCATCGCCACCGAGAAGCTGCAGCTGCAGCACGTTGATCCTTCACAAGAAAATATCGTGGTGCAGAAATAAGGACCTCAGATAGCGAATGAGCGGTACAGGCAGAACGCTGAAGTTAAAGAAACCGGAAGATAAGGCCAGCTTTGTAAGCTGGCGTTTTGCGTTGCTGTGCGGCTGTATTTTGCTGGCGCTGGGGGGACTGCTGTCACGCGTTGCCTGGCTGCAGGTGATCAATCCAGGCAAGCTGGTCAAAGAGGGCGATCTTCGCTCGCTACGCGTGCAGGCGGTGCCGACGTCGCGCGGGATGATCAGCGATCGAGCCGGACGCCCGCTCGCCGTCAGTGTCCCGGTAAATGCCATCTGGGCCGATCCCAAAGAGCTCCACGCCGGCGGCGGCGTCACACTGGACAGCCGCTGGAAGGCGCTCTCCGATGCGCTTTCGATTCCGCTGGATCAGCTGGCGGCGCGTGTTAACGCCAACCCGAAAGGCCGCTTCGTCTATCTGGCGCGCCAGGTCAATCCGGCTATCGGCGAGTACGTTAAAAAACTCAAACTTCCCGGTATTCATCTGCGCGAAGAGTCGCGCCGCTACTATCCTGCCGGGCAGGTCACCTCCCATCTGATTGGTTTTACCAATATCGACGGACAGGGTATTGAAGGTATCGAGAAGAGCTTTGATAAGTGGCTGACCGGTGCGCCGGGCGAACGAACGGTGCGTAAAGACCGTTACGGTCGGGTCATCGAAGATATCTCTTCCGTCGACAGCCGGGCGGCCCACAACCTGACACTGAGCATTGATGAACGTCTGCAGGCGCTGGTTTACCGCGAACTGAATAACGCCGTGGCGTTCAACAAAGCGGAGTCGGGCACGGCGGTGCTGGTGGATGTGAACACCGGTGAAGTGCTGGCGATGGCTAACAGCCCGGCTTACAACCCGAACAATCTCAGTAATACCTCCAAAGATCTGATGCGCAACCGCGCCATCACCGACATTTTCGAGCCTGGCTCAACCGTGAAGCCGATGGTGGTGATGACGGCGCTGCAACGCGGCGTGGTCAGAGAGAACAGCGTTCTGAATACCGTGCCGTACCGCGTCAATGGTCATGAGATCAAAGATGTGGCGCGCTACAACGAATTGACCCTGACAGGGGTTCTGCAGAAGTCGAGTAACGTCGGGGTTTCACGTCTGGCGTTAGCGATGCCCTCCTCAGCGCTGGTAGAAACTTACTCGCGTTTTGGACTGGGCAAACCGACCAATTTGGGGCTGGTCGGGGAAAGCAGTGGCTTATACCCTAAAAAACAACGGTGGTCTGACATAGAGAGGGCCACCTTCTCTTTCGGCTACGGGCTAATGGTGACGCCGTTACAGTTAGCGCGAGTCTACGCAACCATTGGCAGCTATGGCATTAATCGCCCGCTGTCGATTACCAAAGTCGACCCGCCCGTCGCGGGGGAGCGCGTTTTCGATGAGTCGCTGGTGAAAACCGTGATGCATATGATGGAAAGCGTGGCGCTGCCCGGTGGCGGCGGTGTCAAAGCGGCCATCAAGGGCTATCGCATTGCGATAAAAACCGGTACGGCGAAAAAAGTCGGGCCGGATGGTCGCTACGTCAACAAATACATCGCCTATACCGCAGGTGTTGCACCTGCCAGTCATCCTCGGTTCGCGCTGGTGGTGGTGATCAACGATCCCCAGGCCGGCAAATATTATGGTGGTGCGGTTTCTGCTCCGGTGTTTGGTGCCATCATGGGCGGCGTACTGCGCACCATGAACATCGAACCGGATGCGTTACCGACCAATGACAGAAACGAGCTGGTGACTAACAGAAGTGAGGAATCAAGTGACAGATCGTAACCTGCGCGACTTACTCGGCCCCTGGGTGCCAGGCGCGCCGGCGCGCCCACTGCGTGACATGACCCTGGACAGCCGCCTTGCGGCTTCTGGCGATCTGTTTGTCGCTGTTTCAGGCCATCAGGTTGATGGACGCCGCTTTATCCCGCAGGCGATTGCGCAGGGCGTCGCTGCGGTTGTGGCTGAAGCCGAAGGCGAAGCCGCCGACGGTGAAATCCGTGAGATGCACGGCGTGCCGGTTATCTATCTGGCGCAGCTGCATCAGCGTCTTTCGGCATTAGCCGGACGCTTTTACCAGCAGCCAGGTGAAAAACAGAAGCTGATCGGCGTGACCGGCACTAACGGCAAAACCACCACCACGCAATTACTGGCGCAGTGGGCAATGCTGCTGGGTGAAACCAGCGCGGTTATGGGCACGGTCGGCAACGGCCTGGTAGGCCAGCTGGCCGCCGCCGAAAATACCACCGGCTCTGCGGTAGACGTACAGCATCTGCTGCACGATCTGGCTGAAAAAGGGGCGACCCTGACCGCTATGGAAGTTTCTTCACACGGGCTGGTTCAGCATCGCGTCGCGGCGCTGCCGTTTGCCGCTGCGGTCTTCACTAATCTCAGCCGCGACCACCTCGACTATCACGGTGACATGGAGAGCTACGAGTCCGCCAAATGGCTGCTTTTCTCCGAGCATCAGGTCGGTCAGGCGATCCTTAACGCGGATGATGAAGTGGGGCGTCGCTGGCTCGCGCGCTTACCGGATGCGGTCGCAGTCACCATGGAGAATAACCTCCAGCCGGGTTGCCATGGCCGCTGGCTGAAAGCCGACGCGGTGGAGTACCACGACAACGGCGCCCATATCCGTTTCAGCTCCAGCTGGGGCAATGGCGACATTGCCAGCCCGCTGATGGGCGCATTCAATGTCAGCAATCTGATGCTGGCGCTGGCGACCCTGCTGGCGCTCGACTATCCGCTGGCGACGCTGATCGACGCCGCCCCCCGGTTACAGCCGGTCAACGGGCGTATGGAAGTGTTCAGTGCCGCAGGTAAACCCACGGTCGTGGTCGATTACGCTCACACGCCAGACGCGCTGGAAAAAGCGCTGGAAGCGGCACGCCTGCACTGCACAGGAAAACTGTGGTGCCTGTTTGGCTGCGGTGGCGATCGTGATAAAGGGAAACGCCCGTTAATGGGGGCGATTGCCGAGCAGTTTGCCGATGTGGTGGTGATTACCGATGACAACCCGCGCAGCGAAGATCCGCAGGCCATCGTCAACGATATTCTGACCGGTTTGCTGGACCCGGGCCGCGCCCGTGTGGTCTCCGGTCGTGCGCAGGCGGTGACTAACACCATTATGCAGGCGCAGCCTGACGACATCGTGCTGGTCGCGGGCAAGGGCCACGAAGATTATCAGATTATCGGTACACACCGGCTTGATTACTCCGACCGTGCAACGGTCGCGGCTCTGCTGGGAGGCACAGCATGATTCCGGTTTCATTACAGACCCTGGCACAGATCACCGGCGGCACGCTTTACGGCAGCGACCTCACTCTGAACGAGGTCACCACAGATACCCGCAAGGTGACGGCTGGCAGCCTGTTTGTCGCACTGGTGGGTGAGCGTTTTGATGCGCATGACTTTGTCGGCGATGCGATTGCGAATGGCGCACAGGCGCTGCTGGTCAGTCAGCATTTATCTGTCGCTGTACCGCAGGTGGTCGTTGAGGATACCCGTCTCGCCTTTGGCAGACTGGGGGCCTGGGTTCGCCAGCAGTCGACCGCTCGCGTCGTGGCGCTGACGGGCTCTTCCGGGAAAACCTCGGTGAAAGAGATGACCGCGGCGATTCTGCGTCAGTGTGGTGAAACGCTCTATACCGCCGGTAATCTCAATAACGACTATGGCGTCCCGATGACGCTGCTGCGCCTGGCACCTGAACATCAGTATGCGGTGATCGAGCTGGGCGCGAATCATCAGGGCGAAATCGCCTATACCACCGATCTGGTTCGGCCGGAGAGTGCGCTGGTTAACAACCTGGCGGCAGCACATCTGGAAGGCTTTGGTTCACTGGCGGGCGTTGCCAAAGCCAAAGGCGAAATTTTTCAGGGCTTACCGCCGCACGGCATTGCGATTCTGAATGCCGAGAGCAATGACTGGCCAAAGTGGCAGGCGAATCTGCAGGATAAAACCGTGTGGCGCTTTGCACCGCAGGCGGCAGGGTGCGACTTCTCCGCCCGCGATATCCGCATTGCTCAGGACGGTACCCATTTTGTCATGGTGACTCCGCGTGGCGAAGTGGAGATCGTTCTGCCGCTGCCGGGTCGCCATAACATCGCTAATGCCCTGGCCGCTGCGGCCCTGGCCCTGTCAGTGGACGCGCCGCTGAGCGCCGTTCAGCAGGGGCTGAAAAGCCTGCAGTCGGTGCCTGGCCGTCTGTTCCCGGTGCGCCTTTCTGCGCAGCAGCTGCTGCTGGATGACAGCTACAACGCTAACGTCGGTTCAATGACCGCAGCGGTTCAGGTTCTGTCCGAGATGCCGGGCTATCGGGTGCTGGTGGCGGGGGATATGGCCGAGCTGGGCGACGAGACCGAACAGTGTCACCGCGAAGTCGGCGAGGCGGCACGTGACGCAGGCATTGATCGCGTGCTGACGACCGGCAGATTCAGCCATTTCATCAGCGAAAGCAGCAAAGCTGGCGAACATTTCAGCGATAAGACGGCGCTGACTGAACGTTTACGCCAGCTGTTGTCCGAACACTCAGAAATTACTGTCTTGATAAAAGGTTCGCGTAGTGCCGCCATGGAGCAGGTAGTACAGAGCTTACAGGAGAAAGGAACATGTTAGTTTGGCTGGCCGAGCATCTGGTCGCTTTATATTCCGGTTTTAACGTCTTTTCCTATCTGACGTTTCGCGCCATTGTCAGCCTGCTGACCGCGTTATTTATCTCGCTCTGGATGGGCCCGCGCCTGATCGCCTGGCTGCAGAAGTTACAGATCGGTCAGGTTGTCCGCAATGACGGCCCGGAGTCTCACTTCAGCAAGCGCGGCACGCCGACCATGGGCGGCATCATGATCCTGACCTCCATCACCATTTCGGTGCTGATGTGGGCCTATCCGTCGAATCCGTATGTCTGGTGTGTGCTGGTGGTGTTAATCGGCTTTGGCATCATCGGCTTTGTCGACGACTACCGCAAAGTCGTACGTAAAGACACCAAGGGACTCATCGCCCGCTGGAAATATTTCTGGATGTCGGTGATTTCGCTGGGCGTGGCGTTCGCGCTGTATGTGGCAGGCAAAGATACGCCGGCGACCCAGCTGGTGGTGCCATTTTTCAAAGACATCATGCCGCAGCTCGGCCTCTTTTATGTGCTGCTGGCCTACTTTGTGATTGTCGGAACGGGTAATGCGGTCAACCTGACCGATGGCCTGGATGGTCTGGCGATTATGCCGACCGTCTTTGTAGCGGCCGGCTTCGCGCTGGTTGCCTGGGCAACGGGTAACGTGAAATTCGCAGAATATCTGCACATTCCTTACCTGCGTCATGCCGGTGAACTGGTGATTGTCTGCACCGCTATCGTCGGGGCAGGGCTGGGCTTTCTGTGGTTCAACACCTACCCGGCACAGGTCTTTATGGGGGACGTGGGCTCGCTGGCACTGGGCGGCGCGCTGGGAACCATCGCGGTGTTACTGCGTCAGGAATTTTTACTGGTGATCATGGGCGGCGTGTTTGTGGTTGAAACGCTGTCGGTGATCCTGCAGGTGGGATCGTTCAAGCTGCGCGGTCAGCGTATTTTCCGCATGGCGCCGATCCATCACCACTATGAACTGAAAGGCTGGCCGGAACCGCGCGTGATTGTGCGCTTCTGGATTATTTCGCTAATGCTGGTGCTGATTGGCCTGGCCACGCTGAAGGTGCGTTAATCATGGCTGACTATCGGGGTAGAAAAGTCGTCATCATCGGGCTGGGCCTGACCGGGCTCTCCTGTGTTGATTTCTTTCTGGCGCAGGGCGTAACGCCTCGCGTGATGGATACCCGTGTCTCGCCGCCGGGGCTGGATAAATTGCCCGGGCAGGTTGAACGCCATCTGGGCGGTCTTAACGGCGACTGGCTGCTGACCTCCGATCTGATTGTTGCCAGTCCGGGCATCGCGCTGGCGCATCCGCTTCTCAGCGAAGCAGCAGATGCCGGCATCGAAATCGTCGGCGACATCGAGCTGTTTTGCCGCGAGGCGCAGGCACCTGTCGTGGCGATTACCGGTTCCAACGGCAAAAGCACGGTGACGACGCTGGTGGGCGAGATGGCCAAAGCCGCAGGCTGGCAGGTGGGTGTGGGCGGCAACATCGGTCTGCCCGCACTGAGCCTGCTGCAGTCTCCGGCGCAGCTCTACGTGCTGGAGCTCTCCAGTTTTCAGCTTGAGACTACGCACAGCCTGAAAGCCGCGGCGGCAACCGTGCTGAACGTCAGCGAAGATCATATGGATCGCTATCCGCTGGGGATGCAGCAGTATCGTGCCGCCAAACTGCGGGTTTACGAGAATGCGCAGACCTGCATCGTTAACGCCGATGACGCCCTGACGATGCCGGTTCGCGGGGCGGACACCCGTTGTGTCAGCTTTGGCATCGATTTCGGTGACTATCACCTTAACAAGCAGCAGGGCAGTATCTGGCTGCGGGTGAAGGGTGAGAAGGTGCTCAACACCGCTGAAATGAAAATGACCGGCCAGCACAACTACACCAATGCACTGGCGGCACTGGCCCTGGCTGATGCCGTAGGGTTGCCACGCGCCTCCAGCCTGGCCGCTTTAACGCATTTTAACGGTCTGGCACATCGCTTCCAGCTGGTGCATGAGCATCAGGGCGTACGCTGGATTAACGACTCTAAAGCCACCAATGTTGGCAGCACCGAAGCGGCACTGAATGGTCTGCAGGTGAACGGCACGTTATGGCTGCTGATGGGCGGGGATGGCAAATCAGCCGACTTTACGCCGCTGGTCCCCTGGCTGCAGGGTGACAATGTGCGTCTCTACTGTTTTGGCCGCGACGGTGATGCGCTGGCGGCGCTGCGTCCTGAGATCGCCGTACGCACGGAGACGATGCGTCAGGCAATGGAGCAGATCGCGCCTCAGGTTAAATCCGGCGATATGGTTCTGCTGTCGCCCGCCTGTGCCAGCCTTGACCAGTTCCGTAACTTTGAGCAGCGCGGCGATCAGTTTGCGCAGCTGGCGAAGGAGCTGAGCTGATGCGTATTCCTGGCGCCGGACTGGCTCACTATTTCTCAGGACGCCTGAAAGATTGGGTCATGGGAGCGCGTGAAAGTGATGACACTTCACTGGTGCTCTATGACCGCACGCTGTTATGGCTGACGCTCGGTCTGGCAGTGATTGGTTTTGTGATGGTGACCTCGGCCTCTATGCCGGTCGGTCAGCGTCTGAATGACGATCTCTTTTACTTTGCCAAGCGTGACGCCTTCTACATTGCGCTGGCGCTGGGCATGGCGCTGGTCACGCTGCGGGTGCCGATGGATTTCTGGCAGCGCTACAGCAACGTGATGCTGATGGTCACGATCGTCATGCTGCTGATTGTTCTGGTGGTCGGCAGCTCGGTTAACGGTGCATCGCGCTGGATTGCGCTGGGGCCGCTGCGTATCCAGCCTGCGGAGCTGTCGAAGCTCTCCCTGTTCTGCTATCTCGCCAGTTACCTGGTGCGCAAAGTGGAAGAGGTGCGTAATAACTTCTGGGGGTTCTGTAAACCGATGGGCGTCATGGTCGTGCTGGCGGTGTTACTGCTGGCGCAGCCCGACCTGGGAACGGTGGTGGTACTGTTTGTTACGACGCTGGCGATGCTCTTCCTGGCGGGGGCCAAGCTGTGGCAGTTCATGGCGATTATCGGCTCCGGTATCTTTGCGGTGATCCTGCTTATCATTGCAGAACCCTACCGTATGCGCCGCGTGACGTCGTTCTGGAATCCCTGGGAAGATCCGTTTGGGAGTGGCTACCAGCTGACCCAGTCGCTGATGGCCTTTGGCCGCGGTGAGTTCTGGGGGCAGGGACTCGGTAACTCCGTGCAAAAGCTGGAATATCTGCCGGAAGCACACACCGACTTTATTTTCGCCATCATAGGGGAAGAACTCGGTTACATCGGTGTGGTATTGGCACTTTTAATGGTATTCTTCGTCGCTTTTCGTGCGATGTCGATTGGCCGACGTGCGCTGGAGCTGGATCAGCGTTTTTCCGGCTTTTTAGCCTGTTCAATTGGCGTCTGGTTCAGCTTCCAGGCGCTGGTTAACGTCGGGGCTGCAGCCGGTATGTTACCGACTAAAGGCCTGACCTTACCGCTGATCAGTTACGGTGGTTCGAGTCTGATCATTATGTCGACCGCCATCGTCTTTTTATTACGCATAGATTATGAAACGCGCCTGGCGAAAGCGCAGGCGTTTACCCGAGGTGGTCGATGAGCGGTAAGCGATTGATGGTGATGGCAGGCGGAACCGGCGGACATGTTTTTCCCGGTCTGGCTGTCGCCCATCATCTGATGGAACAGGGCTGGCAGGTTCGCTGGTTAGGCACCGCCGACCGCATGGAGGCCGATCTGGTGCCGAAGCACGGCATTGAGATCGACTTTATCCGCATCAGCGGACTGCGTGGTAAAGGCCTGAAAGCGCTGCTGCTGGCGCCCATGCGCATCTTCAATGCATGGCGTCAGGCGCGCCGCATTATGAAAGCCTGGCAGCCCGATGTTGTGCTGGGCATGGGCGGCTACGTTTCCGGTCCCGGTGGTCTGGCGGCCTGGAGTTGCGGCATTCCGGTGGTACTGCATGAGCAGAACGGGATTGCCGGACTGACCAACAAATGGCTGGCGAAAATCGCCACCAAAGTGCTGCAGGCGTTTCCGGGGGCTTTTCCTGCTGCCGATGTAGTGGGCAATCCGGTGCGTACGGATGTGCTGGCGCTGCCTCTGCCGGCACAACGACTGGCCGACCGGTCGGGCCCGATACGGGTGCTGGTGATTGGCGGCAGTCAGGGCGCGCGGATACTGAACCAGACGCTGCCGCAGATTGCGGCGCTGGTGGGTGATGAGATCACCCTGTGGCATCAGACCGGTAAAGGGGCGCTGCCCGAAACGGAGAAAGCCTATCAGCAGGCGGGTCAGACGCAGCACAGGGTCACCGAGTTTATCGATGATATGGCGGCGGCCTATGCCTGGGCCGATGTGGTGGTCTGCCGCTCCGGAGCGTTAACCGTGAGTGAAGTCGCTGCCGCTGGTTTACCGGCGATTTTCGTGCCGTTTCAGCACAAGGATCGCCAGCAGTACTGGAACGCGCTGCCGCTGGAAAAAGCGGGCGCCGCCAGAATTTTTGAGCAGCCGCAGTTTACTGCGGAAGCCGTAGCGGATCTGCTACGCCACTGGGATCGCGCAACCCTGTTGACGATGGCTGAGCAGGCCCGTCAGGTGGCGATCCCCGATGCGACCGATCGGGTCGCACAGGAAGTGGCTCGCGCCGCAAAGTAATCATTCCGGTCAGCGTGTCTGACCTGTACCCGGGCCGGGTACAAACTGAAAGAGCAGGTAATTGAGAGCGATGAATACACAACAATTGGCAAAACTGCGTTCTATCGTGCCCGAGATGCGTCGCGTCCGGCACATCCACTTTGTCGGCATCGGTGGTGCTGGCATGGGCGGTATTGCCGAAGTGTTAGCAAATGAAGGCTACCATATCAGCGGTTCAGATCTGGCCCCTAATCCGGTGACGCAGAACCTGATAGCGCTGGGTGCAACCATCTATTTTAACCATCGCCCTGAAAACGTGAACGATGCCAGCGTGGTGGTGGTTTCCAGCGCGGTCTCGCAGGACAACCCTGAACTGGTGGCGGCGCGTGAACAGCGCATTCCGGTCATCCGTCGCGCGGAGATGCTGGCGGAGCTGATGCGATTCCGTCACGGCATCGCCGTTGCGGGCACTCATGGCAAAACCACCACCACGGCGATGGTCTCAAGCATTTATGCGGAAGCCGGGCTGGATCCGACCTTTGTAAACGGCGGACTGGTCAAAGCAGCAGGCACCCATGCCCGTCTGGGCAACAGCCGCTATCTGATTGCCGAAGCGGATGAGAGTGACGCGTCGTTCCTGCATCTGCAGCCGATGGTGGCGATTGTGACCAACATTGAAGCGGACCACATGGACACCTATCAGGGCGATTTTGAGAACCTGAAGCAGACCTTTATTAACTTCCTGCACAACCTGCCGTTTTACGGTCGCGCAGTGATGTGCGTGGATGATGCGGTGATCCGCGATCTGATCCCACGTGTAGGACGGCACATTACCACCTACGGTTTCAGTGATGACGCTGACCTGCGCATTGAGAATTATGAGCAGAGTGGTGCGCAGGGACATTTCACCCTGATTCGTCAGGATAAAGCGCCGCTGCAGATTACGCTGAACGCACCGGGCCGCCACAACGCACTGAATGCGGCCGCCGCGGTTGCCGTCGCCAGTGAAGAGGGCATTGAAGACAACGCCATTCTGGCCGCGCTGGAGAGCTTCCAGGGCACGGGCCGTCGCTTTGATCTGCTGGGTGAGTTCCCGACCGAACCGGTAAACGGGCAGCCGGGCAGCGCAATGCTGGTGGATGACTATGGTCATCACCCGACTGAAGTTGAGGCGACGATCAAAGCGGCGCGTGCAGGCTGGCCGGACAAAAAACTGGTCATGGTATTTCAGCCGCACCGTTTCAGCCGAACCCGCGATCTCTTCGATGATTTCGCCAACGTGCTGTCACATGTCGATGTCCTGCTGATGCTGGATGTCTACTCTGCCGGTGAGACGGCCATTCCGGGCGCAGACAGCCGTTCGCTCTGCCGTGCGATTCGCAATCGGGGCAAAGTGGATCCGATTCTGGTGCCGGAACATGACGCGCTGCCGGAGATGCTGGCACCGCTGCTGTCAGGCAACGATCTGATTCTGGTGCAGGGAGCCGGTAACGTCGGCAAGGTTGCCCGCAAGCTGGCTGACGCGAAGCTCCAGCCGGAGCAGAAAGCGGAGGATCGTCATGGCGGATAAAGTTGCCGTATTAATGGGCGGTACCTCGGCAGAGCGTGA
Source organism: Pantoea sp. EKM101V (assembly GCF_011800325.1). Lineage (NCBI taxonomy): Bacteria > Pseudomonadati > Pseudomonadota > Gammaproteobacteria > Enterobacterales > Erwiniaceae > Pantoea > Pantoea sp. EKM101V. The sequence goes on along the minus strand of NZ_JAALFP010000008.1, from coordinate 119,310 downwards.
GGTGTCGCTTAACTCGGGTCAGGCTGTGTTAGCCGGATTACGGGAAATGGGCATTGATGCACATGGCATCGATACCCGTGATGTTTCGGTTCTCACGCTGAAAGAGCAGGGCTTTACCAAAGCCTTTATCGCTCTGCATGGCCGGGGTGGCGAAGATGGCTCGCTACAGGCGGTGCTGGAGTTTCTTCAACTGCCCTACACGGGCAGCGGCGTGATGGCCTCAGCCGTCACCATGGACAAGCTGCGCACCAAACTGCTGTGGCAGGGGCGCGGCTTACCTTCAGGACGCTTTGTCTGGCTGACGCGTCAGCAGTTTGATGCCGGGCTGGATGCAGAGAGCGACGCGGCGATTGCGGCGCTTGGTCTGCCACTGTTTGTTAAGCCAGCCTGTGAAGGCTCCAGCGTGGGCATCAGCCGGGTCAACGATCTGAGCGCGCTGCCTGCTGCACTGGAACTGGCGTTTAAGCACGACAATGACGTGCTGGTCGAGGCGTTTCTCAGCGGCGCGGAGTATACCGTCGCGATTGTGGGCGATCGTATTCTGCCCGCCATTGAAATTAAGAGCGCCAGTGAGTTCTATGACTATGAAGCTAAATACATTTCTGACGATACTCAGTATCTCTGTCCGGCCGATTTAAGTGCCGAACGGGAAGCAGAATTGCAGCAGCTGGTGCTGGCAGCCTGGCGTGCGCTGGGATGCCGTGGCTGGGGACGGGTTGATGTGATGACCGACGGAGAGGGGAACTTTCAGCTGCTGGAAGCCAACACCTCACCGGGCATGACCAGCCACAGTCTGGTTCCGATGGCGGCGAAACAGGCGGGTATGCGTTTCCCGCAGCTGGTTGCCCATATTCTGGAGCTGGCCGACTGATATGTCACAGGCGGCGATGAGAGTTCGAAACCGTGAACCGCAGGAGCGTACTCGCACCGGGCGCAGTAACGGAGCCCGACTGTTCGGTATTGTTTTCCTGATGATTGTCATCGGGATTATGATTTCCGGCGGGCTGGTGGTGCTGAAGTGGATGAATGATGCGTCCCGGTTGCCGTTATCCAGACTGGTGGTAACGGGGCAGACGCACTACACCACGCACGATGATATCCGCCAGGCGATCCTGTCGCTTGGCCCACCGGGCACCTTTATGTCGCAGAATGTCGACATCCTGCAGCAGCAGATCGAGCGGCTGCCGTGGATTAAGCAGGTCAGCGTGCGTAAACAGTGGCCGGACGAGCTAAAGATTCATCTGGTGGAGTACACGCCAGTGGCGCGCTGGAACGATGTGCATATGGTGGATGCTGATGGGGTTTCCTTCAGTGTGCCTGCCAGCCACATTGGTAAAGAGACGTTGCCAATGCTGTATGGACCTGAAGGGAGTGAGAAAGAGGTCCTGGCGGGCTATCACAGCATGGATGATGTGCTGAAAGCCCGGAAGTTTACTCTGAAGGTGGCGTCGATGACGGCCCGGCGTTCATGGCAGCTGGTCACCAGCGATGATGTTCGTATCGAGCTGGGCCGCAGCGACACCATGAAACGACTGAATCGCTTTATTGAGCTCTACCCGGTGCTGGAACAGCAAGGTCAGAACGAGAGCAAACGTATCAGCTACGTGGATTTGCGATACGACTCGGGCGCTTCTGTTGGCTGGACACCGGTTGTGATGGAGCCACAGGACAGTAATCAGCAACAGAACCAGGCACAGGCTAAACAACAATGATCAAGGCAACGGACAGAAAACTGGTAGTTGGACTCGAAATCGGCACTGCGAAGGTCGCCGCCCTGGTTGGGGAAATTCTGCCCGATGGTATGGTCAACATTATTGGGGTGGGCAGCTGTCCCTCCCGCGGTATGGATAAAGGTGGCGTAAACGACCTTGAGTCGGTGGTGAAATGCGTTCAGCGTGCCATCGACCAGGCTGAGCTGATGGCAGATTGCCAGATCTCCTCTGTCTACCTTGCTTTATCGGGCAAACATATCAGTTGTCAGAACGAAATCGGGATGGTTCCGATTTCGGAAGAGGAAGTGACTCAGGATGATGTGGAGAACGTCGTGCATACCGCCAAATCGGTGCGTGTGCGTGATGAGCATCGCATCCTGCACGTGATTCCTCAGGAATATGCCATCGACTATCAGGAAGGGATTAAGAACCCGGTCGGCCTTTCCGGCGTGCGTATGCAGGCGAAAGTGCACCTGATCACCTGTCACAACGACATGGCGAAGAACATCGTGAAAGCCGTTGAGCGGTGCGGGCTGAAAGTCGATCAGCTGATTTTTGCCGGTCTCGCCTCCAGTTTTGCCGTTTTAACGGAAGACGAACGTGAGCTGGGCGTGTGTGTTGTCGACATTGGTGGCGGTACAATGGACATTGCCGTATATACCGGCGGCGCTTTACGGCACACTAAGGTTATTCCGTATGCGGGCAACGTCGTCACCAGCGATATCGCCTATGCGTTTGGCACACCGCCAACCGATGCGGAGGCGATTAAAGTGCGTCATGGCTGTGCGCTGGGATCGATTGTCGGCAAAGATGAGAACGTTGAAGTGCCAAGCGTGGGCGGACGTCCACCGCGCAGCCTGCAGCGTCAGACGCTGGCAGAGGTGATTGAGCCGCGTTATACCGAACTTTTGAATCTGGTCAACGACGAGATTCTGCAGTTACAGGAACAACTGCGTCAGCAGGGCGTGAAGCACCACTTAGCCGCAGGCATTGTCCTGACCGGTGGCGCCGCGCAAATTGAAGGACTGGCGGCCTGTGCGCAACGCGTATTCCATACGCAGGTGCGTATCGGACAGCCGCTGAATATTACTGGCCTGACTGATTATGCGCAGGAATCGTACTACTCCACCGCGGTGGGACTGCTGCACTACGGCAAAGAGTCGCACATGAACGGTGATGCAGAGACCGAAAAGCGTGTCTCAGTAGGTAACTGGTTCAAGCGTTTTAACAGTTGGTTAAAAAAAGAGTTTTAATTTTTGTGAAAGGAGATCATGCTGTTTTCTTTAGTGATCTCCAGGCGACAGGCACATAACGGAGAGAAATCATGTTTGAACCTATGGAATTAACCAACGACGCGGTGATTAAAGTCATCGGCGTCGGTGGCGGCGGCGGTAACGCCGTAGAGCACATGGTACGCGAGCGTATCGAAGGTGTGGAATTCTTTGCTGTGAATACCGACGCTCAGGCGCTGCGTAAAACAGCGGTCGGCCAGACGATCCAGATCGGTAACAACATTACCAAAGGTCTGGGTGCGGGTGCGAATCCGGAAGTGGGCCGTAACTCTGCAGAAGAAGATCGCGAAGCACTGCGTTCTGCGCTGGAAGGGGCAGACATGGTGTTCATCGCAGCCGGCATGGGCGGCGGTACCGGTACCGGTGCAGCGCCTGTCGTGGCTGAAGTGGCAAAGGATTTAGGCATCCTGACGGTGGCCGTGGTCACCAAGCCGTTCAACTTCGAAGGCAAAAAACGCATGGCGTTTGCCGAGCAGGGGATCGCTGAACTCTCTAAGCATGTCGATTCACTGATCACCATTCCTAACGACAAGCTGCTGAAAGTGCTGGGTCGCGGAATCTCCCTGCTGGATGCGTTTGGCGCAGCCAACGACGTGCTGAAAGGTGCAGTCCAGGGTATTGCCGAGCTGATCACCCGTCCGGGCCTGATGAACGTCGACTTTGCTGACGTGCGTACCGTCATGTCTGAAATGGGTTATGCGATGATGGGTTCAGGCGTTGCGTGCGGTGAAGATCGCGCGGAAGAAGCGGCTGAAATGGCGATCTCCAGCCCACTGCTGGAAGATATCGACCTGTCTGGTGCACGTGGCGTGCTGGTCAACATTACGGCAGGCTTCGATCTGCGTCTGGATGAGTTCGAAACCGTGGGTAACACCATCCGCGCCTTCGCCTCTGACAACGCAACCGTGGTTATCGGCACCTCGCTGGATCCGGAAATGAACGACGAACTGCGCGTCACCGTGGTGGCAACCGGTATCGGCATGGACAAGCGTCCGGAAATCACGCTGGTCACTAACAAGCCAGCCAGCCAGCCTGTGATGGATCATCGCTATCAGCAGCACGGTATGTCACCGCTGCCGCAGGAGCAGAAACCCGCTGCTAAAGTGGTTAACGACCAGGCTGCGCAGTCGAACAAAGAGCCCGACTATCTTGATATTCCGGCCTTTTTACGCAAGCAGGCCGATTAGGATTAACCCTATAATTGGGGTTCTCCGCTCTTTGTGCTAAAGTGTCTGCCCGCTGGTAAAGTATACTGGCGGTCGGAAAGGTAATATTGCGAGATAATGCGATGATCAAACAAAGGACATTAAAACGTATTGTTCAGGCGACGGGTGTCGGTTTGCATACCGGCAAAAAAGTCACCCTGACATTACGCCCTGCGTCGGCTAACACCGGGGTCATCTATCGTCGCACCGACTTGAATCCACCGGTAGATTTTCCGGCTGATGCAAAATACGTGCGCGACACCATGCTGAGTACCTGCCTGGTGAATGATGACGGCGTGCGTATTTCAACGGTCGAACACCTCAATGCCGCCCTGGCCGGTCTGGGTATCGATAACATTATTGTTGAAGTCGATGCTCCGGAAATTCCGATCATGGATGGCAGCGCAGCACCGTTTATCTATCTGCTGATGGATGCGGGTATCGAGCAGCTCAACAGCGCGAAGAAATTCGTGCGCGTTAAGCAGACCGTGCGTGTGGAAGAGGGTGATAAATGGGCCGAGATCAAACCGTACAACGGTTTCTCGCTTGATTTCACCATCGACTTCAAACACCCGGCTATCGATTCCAGCTCACAGCGTTATGCGATGAACTTCTCTGCTGATGCCTTTGTTCGTCAGATCAGCCGGGCGCGTACATTTGGCTTTATGCGTGAAATCGAATACCTGCAGTCTAAAGGCCTGTGCCTGGGCGGTAGCTTAGATTGTGCGATAGGTCTGGATGATTTCCGCGTACTGAATGAAGAAGGCCTGCGTTTTGAAGACGAGTTTGTCCGTCACAAAATGCTGGACGCTATCGGCGACCTGTTTATGTGTGGTCACAACATCATTGGTGCATTTACTGCATTCAAATCAGGTCACGCACTGAACAACAAGCTGCTGCAAGCGGTTCTGGCTAAGCAGGAAGCCTGGGAATGGGCAACCTTCGAAGACGAAGCTGAACTGCCGCTGGCATTCAAAGCACCGAATCTGGTTCTGGCTTAATTACCCCGGAACGCGAAACGGCTGGTTATGCTGACACCCTCTCCGGTCAGCGGCGCCAGCCGTTTTTTATTGCCCCCATCTTATCCGTCGCAATAGTGTGACCGCTCTCGTAACGCCTTGTCTGTTCTGCTGAATTGCTGAACAATCGCTCGCCTTTTCTCACACCGCCACTTTAATCTCAGGTGTGGATGCCCCACATTAATGATACTATCTGTGGCGCTTTTACAGGCCGAAATCCGTTGCAGCATGCAGCGGTTGAACGAAAACAAAGGCGCAGGAGCATGCGCAATGGAAAGGGTGTGATCGGGATTCTTCAGCGCTGGCGACAATTGGGTAGACGCTATTTCTGGCCCCATCTCCTGTTAGGGATGGTCGCGGCCAGCTTTGGCCTGCCAGCCTGTGCGCAAAACTCCGAACTCAGCACCTCTTCAGAATCTCCGGCCAGCAGCCTTTTTCTGGGCAGTGCCGCACGTTTTGACCACCTGATACGGCTTCAGGAAGCGTCCCGCCGTCCCAGCTTCAGCGTGGATTACTGGCATCAGCACGCCATCCGTACGGTTATCCGTCATCTTTCGTTCACGCTGGCGCCACAGGCCCAGGCGGAGCCACAGATTTTACCGCTGGCGGCACAAAAGCTGGCGCTGATTGATTCACTGCATAACTTACTGACGTCTCATTCTGCGCGGCATACCGCCCCGCAGCTGATGACGGCACCCCCGCTTTTCACCGCCGTAACCCGTTCATGGGTTGAGTGGCATGCCAGCGTGCATGGCATTCGCGCCGGACCTGCCCGATTGTTCTGCTAATATTTTTGGTTTTATTCACTCTGTTAAGATTTCGCAGTCCGGCAAGCGCCGGCTGAATTGAGAAACTATTGATTATGTTAAGCAAAATATTGACCAAGGTTTTTGGCAGCAGCAACGATCGTACGCTGCGCCGCATGCGCAAAGTGGTAGATGTCATCAACAAGATGGAGCCTGATTTCGAGAAGCTCTCTGATGATGAACTGAAAGCCAAAACGGACGAGTTCCGCGAGCGCCTGAAAAAAGGCGAATCGCTGGAGAGCCTGATTCCTGAAGCCTTTGCGACGGTGCGTGAAGCCAGTAAACGTGTGTTTGGCATGCGTCACTTCGACGTTCAGCTGATCGGCGGCATGGTGCTGAACGACCGCTGCATCGCTGAGATGCGCACCGGTGAAGGTAAAACCCTGACCGCGACCCTGCCAGCCTACCTGAACGCCCTCTCCGGCAAAGGCGTTCACGTGGTGACCGTCAACGACTATCTGGCTCAGCGCGATGCGGAAAACAACCGTCCACTGTTCGAGTTCCTTGGCCTGAGCATTGGTATCAACATGTCGGGCCTGCCTGCGGTAGCGAAGCGCGAAGCCTACGCTGCAGACATCACCTACGGCACCAACAACGAGTATGGTTTCGACTACCTGCGTGACAATATGGCTTTCAGCCCGGAAGAGCGCGTACAGCGTAAACTGCACTACGCGCTGGTGGATGAGGTCGACTCCATCCTGATCGATGAAGCGCGTACGCCGCTGATTATCTCCGGTCCGGCAGAAGACAGTTCTGACCTCTACACCAAAGTGAACAAAATCATCCCTCATCTGGTTCGTCAGGATAAGGAAGATAACGAAACTCATCAGGGTGAAGGTGACTTCTGGGTCGATGAGAAAGCGCGTCAGGCTCACATGTCCGAGCGCGGTCTGGTTAAGGTGGAAGAGCTGCTGGTCAGCCAGGGCATCATGGAAGCGGGTGAGTCACTCTATTCACCGACCAACATCATGCTGATGCATCACGTTACGGCGGCGCTGCGTGCTCATGCGCTCTTTACCCGCGACGTGGACTATATCGTCAAAGATGGCGAGGTCGTGATTGTTGATGAACACACCGGCCGTACCATGCAGGGTCGTCGCTGGTCCGATGGTCTGCATCAGGCGATTGAAGCGAAAGAAGGGGTAGAGATTCAGAACGAGAACCAGACGCTGGCCTCTATCACTTTCCAGAACTACTTCCGTATTTACGAGAAGCTGGCCGGTATGACCGGTACTGCAGACACTGAAGCGTTTGAATTCAGCTCCATCTATAAACTCGACACTATCGTGGTGCCGACCAACCGTCCGATGGTACGTAAAGATCTGGCTGACCTGGTCTACATGACCGAGAAAGAGAAGATCGACGCGATTATCGAAGATATCCGTGAGCGTACTGCTAACGGTCAGCCGGTGTTGGTGGGGACGATCTCGATTGAAAAATCGGAAGTGGTCTCTAACGAACTGACCCGTGCGGGTATTAAACACAACGTTCTGAACGCCAAGTTCCACGCCCGCGAAGCGGATATCGTGGCGCAGGCGGGTCAGCCGGGTGCGGTAACGATCGCCACCAACATGGCGGGCCGTGGTACAGACATTATGCTGGGCGGCAGCTGGCATGCCGATGTGGCGGCGCTGGAGAATCCGACCGAAGCGCAGATCGAAGAGATCAAAGCGGCCTGGAAGGTTCGTCACGATGCGGTTCTGGCATCAGGGGGTTTGCACATCGTCGGTACCGAGCGTCACGAGTCCCGCCGTATCGACAACCAGCTGCGTGGTCGTGCAGGTCGTCAGGGTGATGCCGGTTCCTCACGCTTCTACCTCTCAATGGAAGATGCGCTGATGCGTATTTTTGCCTCCGATCGCGTGTCGAATATGATGCGTAAACTGGGCATGAAGCCCGGCGAGGCGATTGAGCATCCATGGGTCACCAAAGCTATCGCCAATGCTCAGCGCAAAGTTGAAAGCCGTAACTTCGATATTCGTAAGCAGCTGCTGGAATATGATGATGTGGCAAACGATCAGCGTCGCGCTATCTACAGCCAGCGTAATGAGCTGCTGGATGTCTCTGATGTGAGCGAAACCATTAACAGCATTCGCCACGATGTCTACAAAGCGACCATCGATACCTACATTCCGCCGCAGTCACTGGAGGAGATGTGGGACGTGCCAGGGCTGGAAGAGCGTCTGCGCGCCGACTTCGACCTTAACCTGCCGATAGCGGAATGGCTGGATAAAGAGCCGGATCTGCACGAGGAAGTGCTGCGTGAGCGCATCATGACCCACGCGACCGAGAGCTATGCTGCCAAAGAAGAGATCGTCGGTGCCGAGATGATGCGTAACTTCGAAAAAGGCGTGATGCTCCAGACGCTGGATTCGCTGTGGAAAGAGCATCTGGCTGCGATGGACTATCTGCGTCAGGGCATCCATCTGCGTGGCTATGCGCAGAAAGATCCTAAGCAGGAGTACAAGCGTGAATCCTTCGCCATGTTCGCTGCGATGCTGGAATCACTGAAGTATGAAGTGATCAGTACCCTGAGCAAGGTTCAGGTGCGTATGCCTGAAGAGGTTGAAGCGATGGAGCAGCAGCGTCGTGAAGAAGCCGAGCGTCTGGCGCAGCAGCAGCAGCTGAGCCACGTAGAAGAGGATGCGCTGGCAGAACCGGCGGCAGAGCAGAGCGGTGAACGTAAAGTCGGCCGCAACGATCCCTGCCCGTGTGGTTCCGGTAAGAAATACAAGCAGTGTCATGGCCGTATCGCCTGATACGCAATGCTGATGAAAAAGGAGCCGCTGGCTCCTTTTTTTATGCCCGCGGCCCATCTCGCCAGAGCAGACGTAAAGCGGTTAACTTCCGCTATAGCATGTTCTAAAATCAGCCCTCACTCATTACGACCGGACAGTTTCCATGAAGCACCTGCAGGTTGCGGTTGGCATCATTCGCAATGCCAGTAAACAAATTTTCCTTGCCCAGCGCGCGTCAACGTCTTACATGGCGAACAAATGGGAGTTTCCCGGCGGTAAGATTGAAGCGGGCGAAAGCGCGGAAGAGGGGCTCGTCAGAGAACTCCACGAAGAAACCGGTATTGAAGTGACCGATGCGCGCCCGATTGGTCATGCCGACCACACCTATGACGATCTGCGCGTGACGCTGCATTTCTTTCTGGTCGAAGGCTGGAAGGGAGAGCCGTGGGGTAAAGAGGGGCAGCCGCAGCGTTGGGTTGATCAGCAGGCGCTGGTCGCCGACGAATTTCCGGCCGCGAATCATCAACTGATTGCGCGTCTGGTCGCCGGCGAGCTCTGAGCAGATGGGGCAGTGCGCCCCATCCTTCTGTCAGCGATCTTCTTCGCTCCAGTTTTCACTGTCGTTCATATCATCGCTGCTGGGAATGCGTTTCTCTTCGGCAGCCCATTCCCCTAAATCGATAAGCTGACAGCGTTTACTGCAAAACGGCCGAAACGGGCTGAGTTCATCCCAGATCACCTCTTTGCCGCACTGCGGACAGGAGACGGTCATGACTTCTTGCTGCATAGTTACCTCTAACAACAGGCCAGCTGGAAGTTAAGGCGGGCGGGCACTTCGCCGCGCTCGCTGTCCAGCGGCATAAAACGAATGGCGTAGCGGCTTTTGTGGCCGGACACCTGTGGATAGAGCGCATCGTCCAGCGACAGCTGCAGTCGCAGCAGATCGGCATCCTCGGCATTATCCTGATAAAAGCCATTGAGGCTGGTTTGCGTATGGAACGAACCCGACTGGCGGATCAAATCCAGCACCATCGCCAGGGCATGATGGAGTGGCTCCAGGGTCTGCATCCAGGCTTCAACCTGCGCATCGCGGACTTCCTGTGGCAGATGCAGCCAGATGTGCAGACCCGGCAAATCAAAACTGCAGCAGCCGCCAGGAATGCTCAGACGCTGGCGCACTAGGGCAATGAGACGATCCTCGCGGAGTTGCTGCCCCATCCGTGGCGCATTCATCAACCGGGTTGACTGACTTTTGAGTTTATCGCTCAGGGCATCAACCCGCGTCATATCGACACCCGGCACATCCGCCCAGGCGCGTAATTTCTGCTGCTGACGCTCCAGCTCTTTCAGCAGCTCTGTGCGAATATCGCCCCGCTCGAAAATGTCGAGCAACTCGCCGGTGAGGCGGAAAAAGGTCAGTGCATTGACGGTTTTATCCAGCGGGGTCGTTTCGTCTAACTGATTAATTAAAAACTCAACCCGTAGCCAGGTCCGCATTTTTTCATTCAGTGGGTGTTCAAACAGAACGGGTGTGCTCATGTTATTAATCCTGTTTCGTTGCCGCCAGCCGGAGGTAGCGCTGGTGAAGTCCGGCAACCTGTGGCAAGGCGTCATCGGGCTCGCCACTGTTATAAATAATATCGTCGGCACAGGCGAGGCGCTGCTGGCGCGTCGCCTGTGCGGAAAGAATACGTTGCGCCTGCTCCAGGGAGAGCCCATCGCGCTGTCGGGTACGGGCTAACTGCGTCTCCTCATCAACATCCACGACCAGCACCCGATCAGCCTGGTGCTGTAACTGATTTTCTACCAGTAGTGGCACCACCCAGAGCACATAAGGTGAGGCCGCCTGGGCGATCAGCTGTCGCGTCCGGGCGTTAATCAGCGGGTGCAACAGCGCGTTTAACCAGCTTTTCTCTTCGGGCTGCTGAAAAATAATTTCGCGCAGGCGGGCACGGTCAAGCGTTCCCTGTCCGGTCACGATCGATGCGCCGAAGCGCGCCTCAATGGCCTGCAGAGCGGGAGTGCCCGGCTCGACCACTTCGCGTGCGATCAGGTCAGCATCAATAATTTCCACACCAAGCGCAGCAAAGGCTCCGGCTATCGTGCTTTTACCACTGCCGATTCCTCCTGTGAGCGCGACGGTATAGGGCATGTTTCTCACCTGGCTTCTCATATGGACATAGGTTCAGGGTAATGATCTGAACAAAAAACGCAAAAATGAGCGACAGATCACACCAATAAAGCAGCAATAAATTTTACGGATTGTAGCGTAAATAAAGTGAAATTCGCAGTCTTGTCGCGTCGCCAGAGGCGCGTAATATAACGTCACTGGAACCGTGCTTATTTCGCGAACGGCGAGTTGTTGCCACCTACCAGGACACTGTTTATGCGTATTGAAGAAGATCTGAAACTGGGCTTTAAAGATGTCTTAATCCGGCCCAAACGCTCCACGCTGCAAAGCCGCTCGCAGGTCGAGCTGGAACGCAGCTTCACCTTCCGGCACTCCCGCCTGAGCTGGAGCGGCATCCCGATTATCGCGGCCAACATGGATACCGTCGGCACCTTTTTAATGGCTGAGGCGCTGGCCAGTTTTGATATTCTCACCGCCGTTCACAAGCACTACAGCGTGGAGGAGTGGCGGGCGTTTATTCAGCGCGTCCCCGCCACGGTTCTGAAGCATGTGATGGTGTCAACCGGCACCTCTGAAAACGATCTGAACAAGCTGGTCGCCATTATGGCGCTGTCCGACGATCTGCAGTTTATCTGCATCGACGTGGCCAACGGTTACTCGCAGCATTTTGTTGATTTTCTGCAGCGCGCTCGTGAGATGTTCCCGGCGAAAACCATCTGTGCCGGTAATGTGGTGACAGGAGAGATGGTGGAAGAGCTGATTCTGTCGGGCGCGGATATCGTTAAGGTTGGCATCGGTCCGGGGTCGGTCTGCACGACCCGGGTGAAAACCGGCGTGGGCTATCCGCAGCTTTCTGCCGTCATTGAATGTGCCGATGCGGCCCATGGCTTAAGTGGACAGATTGTCAGTGATGGCGGCTGTTCGGTGCCAGGCGATATTGCGAAAGCCTTTGGCGGCGGAGCGGACTTTGTGATGCTGGGAGGCATGCTGGCGGCACACGATGAGTGTGAAGGGCAGGTCGTCGAAGAAAATGGCGAAAGCTTCATGCTGTTTTACGGCATGAGTTCTGAATCGGCGATGAAACGTCATGTCGGCGGTGTCGCCCAGTATCGGGCTGCCGAAGGTAAAACGGTGAAGCTGCCACTACGTGGCCCGGTGGCTGATACTGCACGGGATATTCTGGGAGGTTTGCGGTCCGCCTGCACCTACGTCGGGGCTGAGCGTCTGAAAGAGCTGACCAAGCGCACGACCTTCATCCGGGTCAATGAGCAGGAAAACCGCGTATTCAACCGGTAATCGTCCGGGGCGCATCCGGCGCCCCTTAATGCATCGCATCACCCAGACCGAATACGGGCAGATACATCGCGACTACCAGCGAGCCGACGATAGCGCCAATGACCACCATCATCACCGGCTCCAGCGACGCCGCCAGGGTATCAGCACGTTTGCGGGTCTCTGCCTCGTGCCACTCCGCCAGACGCGCCAGCATCACATCCAGTGCTCCCGCCTCTTCGCCGACCCGAATCAGCTGACCACATAACGGCGTGAACAGCGAATGATGCATCAATGCCTGATGCAGGGGATGACCCTGAGCAATGTGCTGCTGGAGGGCGGCGATGGCCTCCCGCCAGAGCAGGGCAGAGAGCGTCACTTCTGCGGCGGCCAGTCCCTGCAACAGGGTCAACCCGGCACGCTGCGTCAGCGTCAGGATGGTGTAGATCTGCGTCAGCTGCATCCCCCGCCATAATCCGGCAAGCAGCGGGAGGCGCAGCAAAAGAGCCTGTTCGCGGCGCTGCCACTCCGCAGAGCGTCGTCGCAACTGAAACACAATCGCCAGTATCAGCGTTACGCCGAAAGCGAGGACGCCTCCCCATGCCTGAAGCAGGGCTGATAGCTGCATCACCGCTGCCGTAAAGGTGGGCAGGGGCGCGTCAAAGGCGTCATAAACGGCAACGAACTCAGGCAGCACAAACAGCAGCATGCCGCAGGTGACAGCGAGGGCCACCAGCAGGATGAACAGCGGATAACGCAATGCTTTCACCACCTGCTGACCTAACTGCTGTTGCCGGATCTGCTGGCGGGCCAGCTCCTCGCAGCAGACATCGAGCTGACCGGTCAGTTCACCCACCTCCATCAGTGCCGGATAGAGCGCCGGAAAAATCTGTGGCCATTCACGTAATGCCTGAGAAAAAGGGGCACCGCTGAGCACACGATAATGCAGGGCGAGCAGCAATGCCCGCCAGCCTGCATGCGGATGCCCCTCTGCCAGCAACGCCAGACTCTCTGCCAGCGGCAGACCGGCTTTGAGCAGGGTGGCCAGCTGGCGTATCAGATCGCTCTTCTGCTGCCACTTCCATTCCGACTGACGCCAGCCCTTTTCCCGCTTCCAGCTCACGGGCAGCAGGTCGCGCTGCGCCAGCACCCGCAGCAGGGTTTCACTGTCAACCGCCAGCAGCTGACCACTGCGCAACTGCCCCTGGCTATCTACCGCCTGCCAGCGGAACAGCGCTGCATCAGCCATCGTCCAGCCCGATGACCCGCTGCATCTCTTCCAGCGAGGTGTCGCCCCGGCTTACGGCTTCCAGACCGGAAACCAGCAGGGTGCGCAATCCCTGCTGTTTTGCCAGAGTGAGCAGATTCTCCAGCGGCATCTCAGCAGCAATGGCATTCTGTAGCCTGGCATTGATCGGCAGCAGTTCAAACAGCGCCAGCCGGCCAAAGTAGCCGGAGAAACAGTGATCGCAACCGGGCGCCCGCCAGGTTTGCAGCGTGCCGGGCCAGATTTCTGGGGGGTAGTGCGCCACCGCCTGGGCCGGCTGACGGCAATGGGGGCAGAGGCGCCGGACCAGGCGTTGAGCCACGATCAGCTTCAGCGCCGGGCCCAGCAGATAACCGGGGATGCCCATCTGCCGCAGCCGCGTCAGCGTCTCGGCGGTGGAGTTGGTGTGCAGAGTTGAAAGCACCAGATGGCCGGTCTGCGCTGCCTTCACTGCAATCTCTGCCGTTTCGGCATCGCGGATCTCTCCGACCATAATGACGTCCGGATCCTGTCTCAGTAACGCCCGCAGCACACGGTTAAAATCCAGCCCCTTGCGGTTATGGATCTGCGTCTGATTAATGCCGGACAGCGGGATCTCAATCGGATCTTCCACGCTGCACAGGTTTTTTTCTGGCCGGTTCAGGGCGCTGAGTCCACTGTAGAGGGTAAATGTCTTGCCGCTGCCGGTCGGCCCGGTGACCAGGATCAGCCCCTGCGGCTGGGCCAGCGCCGCCGTGAAGAGGCGCAGCTGCGCAGGGGGGAGGCCGAGCTTATCCAGTGACAGCGCCGCACTTTCACTCTGCAACAGCCGGATGACCGCTTTTTCACCGCCATACACGGGTAACGTTGCCAGACGAAAGGAGGCTGACTGACCGGCGATCGCCAGACTGAACTGACCATCCTGGGGCAACCGGCGTTCGGCAATATCCAGTCCGCCGAGGATTTTCAGGCGCGCCAGCAGCGCCGCAGGCTGGGTCACAGGCAGGGAAGAGAGCGGGTGAAGGACACCGTCAATACGCAGCCGCACCCGCATCCCCTCAGCGCCGGGTTCGATATGCACATCCGAGGCGCGACGTTCCAGCGCCTGGCGCAGAATCAGCTCGGCGGCTTCAATCGCCGATTCAGCGGGTGTCTCTTCGCGCGCGACCCGCCCCGTGTCGGCATGCTGACGTTGATCCAGGCGGGCCTGAGGCCAGCATTCAATGTCAATCTGACACTGACTGGCAAAGTGAAGCGCTTCAGAGAGTCCGGGCGGAACGCTCTCCGCCACGGCAACGCGTAACCGATCGGCATCATGCTGCAAAATCAGCGCGCGATAGCGCTGGCAGAGTGCTGTTATTGCGTCGTCAGGCGGATTCATCGCTGGCCCCTTTATCCGCAAAGCGGAACTGTTCCAGGCAATTGTCGCGCAGATTGTTGCTGCTGCTGGTGCAACTGCGCTGCCAGCTGATGCTGCCATCCGTGGCATCATGAATCGGCACCATTTCAACGCTCAGGCCATTCAGACTCTCCTGGCCGGTCAGCGTAATCACCCCGTTAGTGACGCTCAGTGCCGAAACGTAGCGCGATCCTTTCGCAGCAGGGATACCAGCCTGTCCGGCCTGACACTGCGTCGGGCCGCCGCGCTCCATGGCACAGAGTTCGACGGCGGTTTTATAGGGCACCATCGTTTGCAGCATGTCGGTGAGCGCGGCGCGCTGCAGATAGTTTTGATAGGCGGGCAGGCCGATGGCACTCAGAATCGCCACAATGCCGACCACAATCATCAGTTCAACCAGCGTAAATCCACGTTGATAGTTCATTCCATCGTCTCCTGATTAAGAAGTCGACAGGGTAGAAAGCGGGGGCGGTGAAAAACAGTGGCGAGTTTTCAGGCTGGAAAGGATCACCGAAAGATTGTGCGTCGTTACAGCGCAGTAGCAATGGCGCTGTAAGCGAGGTCGCAAAACGTGTGGCCGCGCGGGCGGGTCAGCAGAATGCGCGGACAGAGGCTGCGGCACTGACCGTGCCGCTGCGGTTTACTTTTGCTGAAAACGCATCGAGAGATCCAGCGCCCGGACATGTTTGGTCAGTGCGCCAACCGAAACGTAGTCCACGCCGGTCAGGGCGATCTGCGGCAGGGTGGCTTCGGTAACGTTGCCAGAAACTTCCAGCAGCGTCCGCCCCTGATTCAGTTCGACGGCGGCCCGCATCTCCTCCAGGCTGAAGTTATCCAGCATGACAATGTCAGCGGCGGCCTTCAGCGCCTGGCGTAACTCCTCCAGCGATTCCACCTCAACTTCAACCGGCACGTCTGGCTGTAACCACTGCGCTCTTTCCACCGCCTGAGCAATCGACCCGCTGGCGATAATATGATTCTCTTTGATCAGATAGGCGTCAGAGAGGCCGAGCCGGTGATTGCTGCCGCCACCGCAGAGCACGGCATATTTCAGCGCCGTCCGCAGGCCGGGCAGGGTTTTGCGCGTGTCCAGCAGCTGGGTCTGGCTGCCTGCCAGCAGTGCAACATAGCGGCTGACTTCGGTCGCCACGCCGGAGAGCGTCTGCACAAAATTGAGCGCCGTCCGCTCGGCGGTCAGCAGCAGGCGGGCCGGGCCTTCAATTTCAAACAGCAGCTGGTCAGCCTTGATCGGATCGCCATCACTGACGTGCCAGTTCAGGGTGGCGTGCGCGCCCAGCTGAATAAACACCTCTTCGACCCAGCGTTTACCACAGAAAACACCGGCTTCGCGGGTGATGACCTGCGCATGGGCCTGGGTATCGGCCGGTAACAGCTGTGCGGTGATATCGCGGTCGGCGTCGATCTCTCCACCGAGATCCTCCTTTAACGCCAGCGCAACGGCATCCGGGATGTCACTTTCAATGCGTTTAATCAGCGCCTGACGGCGGCTGTCGGGATCATAACCACGAGAAGACATAGGCTTACACTCCAGAAAAGGGGATGTCTGAGGCGGTCACAATAGCCTGAACTGCCACGCGGTGCCAGCCATAAACCGTATTTTGTTTAGTATCCTTAACAGGAAATCAGATAATGTCACGCTGCCGACACACTAAGGGGCAAGAATCCTTTATTATTCATGCTATTCTCAGCCAGGCAGAACAAGGAAATCCGGTATGAAAATCAAACAGGGCTGGCTGACCGGCGTACGTCAGGTGCCCTCATTACATTGCAATGAACGACCTGACAATGAGGCGCCGTCGCTGCTGGTGATTCACAATATCAGCCTGCCGCCGGGAGAGTTTGGCGGACCGTGGATCGATAAGCTGTTCACCGGCACGCTTCCGCCGGATGCGCATCCCTATTTTGCCGATATCGCGGCACTGAAAGTGGCGGCACACTGCCTGATTCGCCGTGACGGCGAGATTGTGCAGTATGTCCCCTTTGATAAGCGCGCCTGGCATGCGGGGGTTTCGCAGTTTGAGGGCCGGGAAAACTGCAATGACTTCTCTATTGGCATCGAGCTGGAAGGAACTGACAGCGAGCCTTATACCGGGGCGCAATATCGGGCTTTGCAGCAGGTTACGCAGTTGCTGCTGCAGCACTATCCGGTCACGCCTGCACGTATTACCGGGCATAGTGACATCGCTCCGGCGCGCAAAACCGATCCTGGTCCTGCTTTTGACTGGGAGTACTACAGAGAGCTGTTAACGCAGCAAAAATCCTGATTTTTGCGGGGTCAGTATGACGTTGTTTACCTTGTTGTTGGTTCTGGGCTGGGAACGCCTGTTTAAACTGGGCGAGCACTGGCAGCTTGAACACCGGCTGGAGCCGATTTTTCGCCATCGCCGCCACTTCTCCATGATGCGGACGCTGCTGATGACCGTGCTGGCGATGGCGCTGACGGCACTGGTGCTGGTGACGCTGAAAGGCGTGCTGTTTGGCGTGGTGCTATTGCTGTTCTGGATTGTGGTCGGGCTGCTCTGTATCGGGGCCGGTTCAGTGCGGCAGCACTACCATCACTATCTGAAGGCGGCCAGTCATGACGACGATGCGGCGCATCAGGCGATGGCGGCGGAGCTGACGCTGATTCATGGTGTGCCGGTGGAGTGCAGCGAACGCGAATTTCTGCGCGAGCTGCAGAATGCGCTGATCTGGATAAACTTCCGTTTCTATCTGGCACCGATGTTCTGGCTGGTGGTGGGTGGCCCCTGGGGACCGGTGCTGCTGGTGGGTTACGCCTTCCTGCGAGCCTGGCAGGGCTGGCTGGCAAAGCACGGCACACCGATGGCGCGGGCGCAATCGGGGGTCGACGGTATTCTGCATCTGCTCGACTGGATACCGGTCCGGCTGGCGGGGGTGGCTTACGCTCTGCTGGGCCACGGTGAAAAGGCGCTGCCCGCCTGGTTTGTCTCACTGACCGATCGTCACCGTTCTCAGTATCAGGTGCTGACCACCCTGGCGCAGTTCTCGCTGTCCCGCGATCCGCACACGGATAAAGTTGAAACGCCACGGGTGGCCGTGGCGTTGGCGAAACGGACCTCACTGGTGCTGGTGGTGGCCGTAGCGCTGCTGACGATTTATGGCACGCTGGTGTGATCAGCAGGGGGCACGCCAAAATCGGGCGTGCCATCGCTGCGCCAGCTGAAATATTTCAGTCGGGTATGGCGGTTCGGGTCCCATAACGGATCGCCCTCAATCTCCGTGTAGTTTCGCGCATGGTAGACCAGCACGTCCCGCCCCGACTCATCCTGCGTAAAACTGTTGTGCCCCGGCCCATACTGATGATTGTCCCAGCTGGACACAAACACCGGCCGCGCCGATTTCTGCCATGCGGTCACATCGAGCGGGTCCGCCTCTGCGGCAATCGACAGCATGCCCAGGCAGTAATTCTCATCGGTGGCGCTGGCGGAGTAGGTAACAAACAGCCTGTCACCATGACGAATGACCGCCGGTCCTTCATTCACGCTAAATCCTGCACACTCCCACTCATATTCAGGCCGGCTCAGCATTACCGGCGTGCCTTTCAGTGTCCAGGGATTAAGCAGCTCCGCCAGATAGAGGTTGGAGTTACCGGGAATGGCGGGATCTTTCTGTGCCCAGAGATACCAGTTTTTACCCTGATGCACGAAGTGGGTGGCATCCAGTGAAAAGCTGTCAAGCTGGCTGAAGACGCGCCGGCAGGGCTGCCATTCACCCTGCAGCGGGTCGTCGGCCTCGCACACCAGTGCGTACATCCGATGCTGGAATAATCCCTCTTTAATGTCGCGCGTCGGTGCCGCCGCGAAATAGATCACCCACAGCCCGTCGATATAGTGCAGCTCGGGTGCCCAGATGAGTTCGCTGCAGGGGCCGCTCTCCGGCTTGTGCCAGACTACCACCGGTTCTGCGCTGCGCAGGTCAGCCAGCGTGGTGGCGCGGCGAATCTCCAGCCGGTCATATTCCGGTACTGAGGCGACAAAATAGTAGTGCTGTTCATGGCGCAGAATAAACGGGTCAGCGCGCTGCTCAATAAAAGGATTCGGCCAGGTTGAGCTCATTTTACATCTCCGGTTGGCGTGGCAGCACGGTTGTGCAGACGAACAGTGTGTAAGTCGTGGAAGTTTTCGCGACGCAGCGCCAGATCCTGCTGGATGGTGAGCATCATTTTGCGGTCAACCTTCATCAGCCGTACCACGCCGGCGGTGATCAGGTAGCCGACGCCCGGAATAACGGTAAACAGCAGCATGATGCCGTTAATTGCCTCGGCTGACTGCTGTTTTGCGCCCGCGTTGTAGCCATACATTGAGAGCAGAAAACCGACCATCGCCCCTGCGACAGCCAGACCCACCTTGAGGAAAAAGAGGTTGCCGGAGAAGCTGATGCCGGTAATGCGTTTACCGGTTTTCCATTCGCCGTAGTCATCCACATCGGCCATCAGCGACCAGTGCAGGGGGGAGGGGATCTGATGCAGAATATTCAGCACAAAATAAGCCACCACGACCATCAGGGTGGCGTGCGGATCGATCCAGTAAAAGCCGCTGGAAAAAAGGGCCAGCGCGATATTGGTCCAGAAAAAGACTTTGAGTTTGCACCAGCGGTCGGTGAGCACTTTCGCCAGCGTGCTGCCCACCATCATGCCGATTACCCCCAGGCTGATAAACAAGGTGGCGAAGTGCGTTGACTGACCCATGACCCAGGTTACGTAGTACATGGTCGCTGCCATGCGAATGAAGCCGGGACAGACGTTGCAGAAGGTGAGCAGCAGGATCCGGACCCACTGGTCATTCTTCCAGACGTCACGCAGATCTTTTTTCAGGTCATCATTGCTGGGAACGGCAGGGCGGATGCGTTCACGCACCGTAGCAAAGCAGAAGAGAAACATCGCCAGGCCCAGGGTGGCCAGCACCGCCATCGCCATCTTATAGCCGCGCGCCTTATCCGCGCCGCCAAACCACTCCGCCATCGGCAGCAGTGACAGGGAGAGGGTCAGCGTGGCGATGCCGACCATAACAAAGCGGTAGGACTGGCAGGAGACGCGCTCGCCGGGATCGCTGGTAATCACGCCGCCCAGTGAACAGTAAGGAATATTAATGGCGGTGTAGGTCAGTGACATCAGGAAGTAGGTGACAAATGCCCAGATCACCTTGTTGTGATAGGTCCAGTCTGGCGTGGTAAACATCAGTACGCTGAACAACACGTAGGGAACGGAGACCCACAGCAGCCAGGGACGAAAACGGCCCCAGCGACTCTGGGTGCGATCGGCAATCGCGCCCATAATCGGGTCGGTGACCGCATCCAGCACCCTGACCGAGAGCAGCAGCGTGCCCACCAGCGCCGGAGCCAGGCCGAACACGTCGGTATAGAAGTAGTTGAGGAACAGCATGATGGCACCGCCAATCATGTTGCATCCGGCATCGCCCATGCCATAACCCAGTTTTTCTTTGAATGTGAGTGCCGCGGGCTTCATTGTGCTTCTCCTGCAAACCATGAAGCTAATGATTATCAGCGCTTAAGTCATTCACGGCGTGGCAGTATTGAGTCACAGAGATGGACAAAACGGGCGGGCGCAAAAAAATGTGAACTGGCACGCAGGCGCGGGCCCGTTCACATCACATTAAGCGGGGCAGGGTGGCAGAGAATCGTTAAGCTGCGCTGTTATTCTGCCCTTCAACCAGGCCACCGAGCAGACTGCCAATCCAGCCACCAATGGTGCTGAAAAGCGTACTGGCCACCGAGGAGATCACGCCGTTAAGAAAGGGAATCGGTATCAGGGAACCCATCACGCTGCCCAAAAGCGAACCGGCCTGCTGGCCGACGGCGGTGGTGATATCCTGAATCAGGCCACATCCGCTGACGGCCATAATTTCTGAAGGTGCGAGTTCACGCATAGTTATTTTTTCCTTTAATGGGTGAGAAGCAGGAAAAAATTATCACTACCCGTCAGCAATAAAAATAGTAACAGAACGAAAGTGGCCGGTGCGCCTGAGCAGGCGCACCGGATAAGAGAAGGGATCAGACTTTCTGCGTCTGGTTCTTAATAAAGTAACCCAGCGCCAGAATCACCAGCCAGACCGGGATCAGCCAGACAGAGATGGCCATGCCCGGCGTGGTTGCCATCAGCACCAGAATTGCCGCCAGGAAGATCAGGCAAATCCAGTTACCGGTCGGATAGAGCAGCGCTTTGAAGCGGGTGGTCACGCCCTGCTGATCTTTCTTACGACGGAACTTAAGGTGCGCCAGGCTGATCATCGCCCAGTTGATGACCAGTGCAGAGACCACCAGTGACATCAGCAGGCCGAACGCTTCACCGGGCATCAGGTAGTTGATCAGCACGCAGAGCGCCGTGGCGACCGCAGAAACCAGAATGGTTAAGACCGGAACGCCGCGACGGTCAACTTTCAGCAGCGATTTGGGCGCGTTGCCCTGCTGAGCCAGACCAAACAGCATACGGCTGTTGCAGTAAACGCAGCTGTTGTAGACCGACAGGGCGGCCGTCAGGATCACCACGTTCAGCGCATTCGCCACCATGGCATCGCCCAGCTCGTGGAAGATAAAGACAAACGGGCTGACTTCAGAGGTGACACGGCTCCACGGCATCAGTGACAGCAGCACCGCCAGTGAACCAATGTAGAAAATCAGGATGCGCCACAGCACCTGGTTGGTCGCTTTCGGGATGCTGACTTCCGGATTATCGGCTTCAGCGGCGGTGATCCCCACCAGCTCCAGCCCACCGAATGAGAACATGATGATCGCCATGACCGTCACCAGACCGCCAATGCCGTGCGGGAAAAAGCCGCCCTGTTCCCAGAGGTTACGCACCGTCGCCTGTGGGCCGCCGTTGCCACTGAAGAGCAGCCAGCCGCCGAACAGGATCATGCCAATGACCGCCACTACTTTAATAATGGCGAACCAGAACTCCATCTCACCAAAGACTTTCACGTTGGTCAGGTTGATGGCGTTAATCATGACGAAGAAGATGGCTGCCGAGGCCCAGGTCGGAAAGTCGGGCCACCAGAACTGAATATATTTGCCGACGGCAGTGAGCTCTGCCATGGCGACCAGCACGTAAAGTACCCAGTAGTTCCAGCCCGAGGCGAAGCCGGCAAAGTTGCCCCAGTATTTGTAGGCGAAGTGGCTGAAGCTGCCGGCAACCGGCTCCTCAACGACCATCTCGCCCAGCTGGCGCATGATTAAAAAGGCAATAAAACCGGCAATGGCATAGCCCAGAATAACGGCCGGACCGGCGGATTCAATGACCGATGCGCTGCCCAGAAACAGGCCGGTTCCTACTGCTCCACCCAGCGCGATGAGCTGAATATGGCGGTTCTTAAGACCACGTTTCAGCGCCTCGCCTTGCTGTTGTTCCATACAAACCTCGTGATGTTTTTATTCTTCGTTCCCAGCGCGGTTCGCTGTAAGGAAGTAGTTACATTAACGTATTGATTATTTTACGGTATCTGGCGTGCTGAGTGCTGCCATGCGCTACCCTGGCGACAAGAATAGTGATAAGCGAATCGCTTTGCACCTGCTTTCGCCTTTCGTGCTGAGAGTTGACTGAAAAAACGCCGTCCCGGTCACGTCAGGCCAGAGAAATTTCTGCCATGAAATGCGGTTCATGACGAATAGCTTTCACTTATGGATGCCGCTGCGCTTCGGGGCTAAGCAGGTGTAAGGTTTGGTAAAAGTGAATTTATTTAACATTCAGCCCAACGCGAATTTTTCATTTTTTTAACCGCAAGTTAGCGTCAGGGCGGGCTTCAGAGGCAGGGGAATGTCACAGACACCATATAGACACAAGGTGAATACTTTGTTACTTTACCGCGACCTCTGTACAATTGGTATTACCAATTTACTCCGGACGACTGGCTTAATAAGAAGGGATGATGGCTTACAGTAAGATTCGCCAACCCAAGCTCTCAGATGCTATCGAGCAACAGCTCGAATCCCTGATTATGGAAGGGACACTGCGTCCGGGAGAGAAGCTGCTCCCTGAGCGCGAACTCGCCAAACAATTCGATGTCTCACGTCCGTCTCTCCGCGAAGCGATCCAGCGCTTAGAAGCGAAAGGATTGTTGCTGCGCCGTCAGGGCGGCGGAACATTCGTACAGGAGCATCTCTGGCAAAGCCTGAGTGATCCACTCGTTGAGCTTCTCGCAGACCATCCGGAATCACAGTTTGACCTGCTGGAAACGCGTCATGCCTTAGAGGGCATCGCCGCCTATTACGCAGCGCTGCGCGGCACAGAAGAAGATCTGCTGCGCATTCGCGACTGCCATGTGCACATCCAGCAGGCGCAGGACAGCGGCGATTTAGACGCCGAAGCGGACGCCGTGATGCAGTATCAGATCGCTGTCACAGAAGCGGCCCATAATGTGGTGCTTTTGCATTTGCTACGCTCAATGGGCCCTATGCTGGAACAAAACGTCCGTCAGAATTTCGAATTGCTCTACTCTCGCCGGGAAATGCTGGCAAAAGTGAGCGGTCACCGCGCCAGAATCTTTGAGGCGATTGTGGCCCGTGAGCCAGAAAAAGCGCGCGAGGCTTCACACCGTCACCTGGCGTTCATAGAGGAAATCTTGCTGGACAGAAGTCGGGAGCAGAGCCGTCGAGAACGCTCCCTGCGTCGTTTACAGCAACGTAAGGAATAACGTGCGACAAAGATCGTACGGACATGTGCGACGAGCCTGCCTGCTTGTGCTTTGACAGGCTCCCGATTATTCAACGTATTAGACACAGATAAGGAACACACCCATGTCAGAACGTTTACACAATGACGTGGATCCGATTGAAACTCGTGACTGGCTACAGGCGATCGAATCGGTCATCCGTGAAGAAGGTGTTGAACGTGCACAGTATCTGATCGATCAGGTACTGGGTGCAGCCCGCAAAGGCGGCGTGAACGTTGCTGCAGGTTCGTCTGCTATCAGCAACTATATCAACTCTATTGCCGTTGAAGATGAACCCGACTATCCGGGCAACACCTCTCTTGAACGTCGTATCCGTTCCGCTATCCGCTGGAACGCCATCATGTCGGTGCTGCGCGCATCGAAGAAAGATCTGGAACTCGGCGGCCATATGTCCTCCTTCCAGTCTTCTGCGACCATTTATGAAGTGTGCTTCAACCACTTCTTCCGCGCGCGCAATGACAAAGATGGCGGCGATCTGGTCTATTTCCAGGGCCACATCTCTCCGGGCATCTATGCCCGTGCGTTCCTTGAAGGTCGCCTGACCGAAGAGCAGATGAACAACTTCCGTCAGGAAGTTGACGGTAAAGGTCTCTCTTCTTATCCGCACCCGAAATTAATGCCGGAGTTCTGGCAGTTCCCGACCGTTTCTATGGGTCTGGGTCCATTGTCAGCGATCTATCAGGCGAAGTTCCTGAAATATCTGGAACACCGTGGCCTGAAAGATACCTCTGCTCAGACCGTCTACGCCTTCCTGGGTGATGGTGAGATGGATGAGCCAGAATCCAAAGGTGCGATCACCATCGCGACCCGTGAAAAACTGGATAACCTGGTCTTCATCATCAACTGCAACCTGCAGCGTCTGGATGGCCCGGTCACCGGTAATGGCAAGATCATCAACGAGCTGGAAGGCATCTTTGCCGGTGCTGGCTGGGAAGTGATCAAAGTCATCTGGGGCGGTCGCTGGGATGAGCTGCTGCGCAAAGATACCAGCGGCAAGCTGATTCAGCTGATGAACGAAACCGTCGACGGCGACTACCAGACCTTTAAATCCCGTGATGGCGCCTATGTGCGTGAGCACTTCTTTGGTAAATATCCGGAAACCGCCGCGCTGGTTAAAGACATGTCCGATGATGAAATCTGGGCACTGAACCGTGGCGGCCACGATCCGAAGAAAATCTACGCGGCACTGAAAAAAGCGCAGGACACCAAAGGCAAGCCGGTGCTGATCCTGGCGCATACCATCAAAGGTTATGGTATGGGCGACACCGCGGAAGGCAAAAACATTGCTCACCAGGTGAAGAAGATGAACATGGATGGCGTGCGCTATATCCGTGATCGCTTCAACGTGCCGGTTGCTGACGATAAAATCGAAGAACTGCCGTACGTGACCTTCGAAAAAGGCTCAGAAGAGCACACTTACCTGCACGGTCAGCGTGAGAAGCTGGGTGGCTACCTGCCAACGCGTCAGCCGAAGTTCACCGAGAAGCTGGAAATGCCAGCGCTGGAAGAGTTCGGTGCGCTGCTGGAAGAGCAGAACAAAGAGATCTCCACCACCATCGCCTTCGTTCGTGCCCTGAACGTGATGCTGAAGAACAAGTCGATTAAAGATCGTCTGGTTCCGATCCTCGCGGATGAAGCGCGTACCTTCGGTATGGAAGGTCTGTTCCGTCAGATTGGTATCTACAGCCCGAACGGCCAGCAGTACACTCCGCAGGACCGTGAGCAGGTTGCTTACTACAAAGAAGATGAGAAAGGCCAGATTCTGCAGGAAGGGATCAACGAGCTGGGCGCAGGTTCATCCTGGCTGGCAGCGGCGACCTCTTACAGCACCAACAACCTGCCGATGATCCCGTTCTATATCTATTATTCGATGTTCGGCTTCCAGCGTATCGGCGATCTGATGTGGCTGGCGGGTGACCAGCAGGCGCGCGGCTTCCTGGTAGGCGGAACCTCCGGTCGTACCACGCTGAACGGCGAAGGCCTGCAGCATGAAGATGGCCACAGCCATATTCAGTCGCTGACCATCCCGAACTGTATCTCTTACGACCCGTCTTACGCCTATGAAGTGGCTGTCATCATGCATGATGGTCTGGTGCGTATGTATGGCGAAGCGCAGGAGAATATCTACTACTACATCACCACGCTGAACGAAAACTACCATATGCCAGCCATGCCGCAGGGTGCGGAAGAGGGTATCCGTAAGGGTATCTACAAGCTGGAAACGGTAGAAGGCAGCAAAGGCAAAGTGCAGCTGCTGGGCTCAGGTTCTATCCTGCGTCACGTACGTGAAGCGGCACAGATCCTGGCGAAAGATTACGGTATCGGCTCTGATGTCTACAGCGTCACCTCGTTCACCGAACTGGCGCGTGATGGCCAGGATTGTGAGCGCTGGAACATGCTGCATCCGACAGAAGAAGCACGCGTGCCTTACATCGCTCAGGTGATGAATGACGCGCCAGCGGTTGCCTCAACCGACTACATGAAACTGTTCGCTGAACAGGTTCGCAGCTATGTTCCAGCCAGCGATTACCGCGTGCTGGGTACCGATGGCTTTGGTCGCTCTGACAGCCGTGAGAATCTGCGTCATCACTTTGAAGTTGATGCATCTTATGTGGTGGTTGCTGCGCTGGGTGAGCTGGCTAAACGCGGCGAGATCGAGAAGAAAGTGGTGGCGGATGCCATTACCAAATTCAACATCGATGCCGATAAAGTTAACCCGCGTCTGGCTTAAGAGGTAAGAGAGTAATGGCTATCGAAATTAAGGTACCGGATATCGGGTCTGACGAAGTTGAAGTCACCGAGATTCTGGTGAAAGTTGGCGACAAGGTGGAAGCCGAGCAGTCGCTGATCACCGTGGAAGGCGACAAAGCCTCAATGGAAGTGCCTTCCCCGCAGGCTGGCGTAGTGAAAGAGATCAAAATCGCCACCGGTGACAAAGTAGAAACCGGCTCGCTGATCATGGTGTTTGACGCAGAAGGGGCCGCAGAAGCGGCACCTGCCGCCGCCGAAGAGAAGAAAGCGGATGCGGCACCTGCACCTGCCGCGGCAGCCGCCACCGCCAGCAAAGAAGTGGCTGTGCCGGATATCGGCGGTGACGAAGTCGAAGTGACTGAAATTCTGGTGAAGGTTGGCGATAAAGTTGAAGCCGAACAGTCACTGATTGTGGTGGAAGGTGATAAAGCGTCAATGGAAGTGCCGGCTCCGTTCGCGGGTGTGGTTAAAGAGATCACCATTGCGACCGGCGACAAAGTCAGCACCGGTTCTGCCATCATGGTCTTTGAAGCGGAAGGGGCTGCACCGGCCGCTGACGCGAAGCCAGAACTGAAAGAAGAAGCGGCATCGGCACCCGCCGCAGCGGCGGGCGCAAAAGAGGTTAACGTCCCGGACATCGGCGGTGATGAAGTCGAAGTCACCGAGATCCTCGTGAAAGTGGGCGACAAAGTTGACGCTGAGCAGTCACTGATCGTGGTGGAAGGCGATAAAGCGTCAATGGAAGTGCCTGCGCCATTCGCGGGTACCGTCAAAGAGCTGAAAGTGGCGACCGGCGACAAAGTCAGCACCGGATCACTGATCATGGTGTTTGAAGTCGAAGGTGCCGCGCCGGCTGCCCCGGCGGCAGCGAAGCAGGAAGCCGCACCGGCCCCGGCTGCGAAACCAGAAGCTAAATCTGCGGCGCCTGCTCCGGCAGCCAAAGCGGACAGCAAAGGTGAGTTTGCCGAGAACGATGCATACGTTCACGCCACCCCGGTGATCCGTCGCCTGGCGCGTGAGTTCGGTGTGAACCTGGCGAAAGTCAAAGGCACCGGCCGTAAAGGTCGCATTCTGAAAGAAGACGTGCAGACTTACGTGAAAGAGGCGGTGAAACGCGCTGAAGCGGCACCGGCTGCGGCAAGCGGTGGCGGCCTGCCAGGCATGCTGCCATGGCCGAAAGTGGACTTCAGCAAGTTTGGCGAAGTCGAAGAAGTCGAACTGGGTCGTATCCAGAAAATTTCGGGTGCGAACCTGAGCCGTAACTGGGTGATGATCCCGCACGTTACGCATTTCGACAAAACCGATATCACCGATCTGGAAGCGTTCCGTAAGCAGCAGAATGCCGAAGCAGAGAAGCGTAAGCTCGATGTGAAGTACACCCCGGTGGTGTTCATCATGAAAGCTGTCGCTGCCGCGCTTGAGCAGATGCCACGCTTCAACAGCTCGCTTTCCGAAGATGCGCAGAAGCTGACGCTGAAGAAATACATCAACATCGGTGTGGCGGTCGATACGCCAAATGGCCTGGTGGTTCCGGTCTTCAAAGACGTGAACAAAAAGGGCATTACCGAGCTGTCGCGTGAGCTGATGGCGGTGTCGAAGAAAGCGCGTGACGGTAAGCTGACTGCGGGCGATATGCAGGGCGGATGCTTCACCATCTCCAGCCTGGGCGGCCTGGGAACCACGCACTTCGCGCCGATTGTTAACGCGCCGGAAGTGGCTATCCTGGGTGTCTCTAAGTCGGCGATGGAGCCGGTGTGGAACGGTAAAGAGTTTGCGCCGCGTCTGATGATGCCAATCTCTCTCTCCTTCGACCACCGCGTGATCGACGGAGCTGATGGTGCAAGATTCATCACCATTATTGGCAATATGCTCTCTGACATACGTCGTTTAGTTATGTAAATGTGAAGAAGGCCGGCGGATGCCGGCCTTCCTTTAACGTTTCGTCGCGTCACGGTTGGCAGTTTGTTAACAATTCTGTAAACTCTTGCGGTGAAAGTCCCGGTGGAACAAGGGCATTATAAGAACGTCTGACCCGCCGGATATCAAATAAGAGGTCATGATGAGTACAGAGATTAAAACCCAGGTCGTGGTACTTGGGGCAGGTCCTGCAGGTTACTCTGCAGCCTTCCGTTGTGCGGATTTAGGTCTGGAAACCGTACTGGTAGAGCGTTACAGCACCCTTGGCGGTGTGTGTCTGAACGTCGGTTGTATCCCCTCTAAAGCGCTGCTGCACGTTGCCAAAGTGATCGAAGAGGCGAAAGCCCTTGAAGAGCACGGCATTGTGTTCGGTCAGCCCTCTACTGATATCAACAAGATTCGCAGCTGGAAAGAGAAGGTGATTAACCAGCTGACTGGCGGCCTGTCAGGAATGGCAAAAGGTCGTAAAGTCAAAGTGGTTAATGGCCTTGGCAAATTCACCGGTGCTAACACCCTGGTGGTGGAAGGTGAAGGCGGCGCGACCACCATCAACTTCGATAATGCCATCATCGCTGCGGGTTCACGCCCAATCGAACTGCCTTTCATTCCTCATGAGGATCCCCGCGTCTGGGATTCAACCGATGCGCTGGAACTGAAAGAAGTGCCGAAGCGTCTGCTGGTTATGGGCGGCGGTATCATCGGTCTGGAAATGGCGACGGTGTATCATGCGCTGGGTTCAGAGATCGATGTGGTTGAGATGTTTGACCAGGTTATCCCGGCTGCGGATAAAGATGTCGTGAAAGTCTTTACCAAGAAAATCAGCAAGAAGTTCAACCTGATGCTGGAAACCAAAGTGACCGCCGTTGAAGCAAAAGACGATGGCATTTACGTTTCAATGGAAGGTAAAAAGGCACCGGGTGAAGCGCAGCGTTATGACGCCGTGCTGGTGGCTATCGGTCGTGTGCCGAACGGTAAAGGTCTGGATGCCGGTAAAGCGGGCGTGGAAGTGGACGATCGCGGCTTTATCCGTGTCGACAAGCAGATGCGTACCAACGTGCCACACATCTATGCTATCGGCGACATCGTCGGTCAGCCAATGCTGGCGCACAAAGGCGTGCATGAAGGCCACGTTGCGGCGGAAGTGATCTCCGGTCTGAAGCACTACTTCGACCCGAAAGTGATCCCATCCATTGCCTATACTGAGCCAGAAGTTGCCTGGGTCGGTCTGACCGAGAAAGAAGCGAAAGAGAAGGGCATCAGCTACGAGACCTCCACCTTCCCGTGGGCTGCCTCTGGCCGTGCTATCGCTTCAGATTGTGCAGACGGTATGACCAAACTGATTTTCGACAAAGAGACGCACCGTGTTATCGGTGGCGCGATTGTCGGCACTAACGGCGGCGAGCTGTTAGGCGAAATCGGTCTGGCGATTGAGATGGGTTGTGATGCGGAAGATATCGCGCTGACCATCCATGCTCACCCGACCCTGCATGAGTCAGTCGGTCTGGCAGCAGAAATCTTCGAAGGCAGCATCACCGATCTGCCTAACGCGAAAGCGAAGAAGAAGTAAGTTTCCGCTGCTGACGAAAAAGCCTCCAATATGGAGGCTTTTTTTTGGTCTGGATTATACGAAGACCAAAGCGATGTCACCACAGACTAACGGCATCTGCGATGCGCTTCCACATGACGATATTGCAGGAATTATATCAGGCGACGTTCCGCAAAAGCGGTATGGTGAACCCGACACATTACAATCTGATCTTGATGACTGGCTGGCTCACTTAATAATCAGCGAACTCATCAGGGGAAAATGTGCCCTGGCCGGACGCTTATGGAAATATTACCTGATGGAAAAAGCCTCTGGGCTGAGAAGAATTCAATCCAAATGTACTCTGATAAATACCTGTATAAATAACGGGTAACTTTCAGATGAAGTCTGAGCTGATAAAACTGAGTATGGCCCCATGAGGGGCTTACTGATTTGGCCGTTCAGGTAAGACCTTACCTATCAGATAGACAACTCCGATAGACAGACCAATCGCCATCAGCCGCTCATGCCAGGTTTCATAGTGAAAGAACCAGTAGCAGCACAGAAGGAGCAGCAACCCGCCTATGATGGCACCTGACACCTCTATAAGGCTATACATGATGCGTTTACCTAAGCTCAGCTTAGCAGGCCCATTATCTTGCATTAGCGTTTACCTCCTTCTCTACCATTTCAATGATCCGTTCAAAAGCCGGTTGCCCTTGCGTTCGCTTCACATTGAGAGCTTCTAAGAACGGGTTCAGAGCTGGCTCAAGTAGGAAGTAGAGTAAATCATAGTTCCTCACGCGTAATGCGTTATAGACTTCAGGATTGCTCTTTTGCAGCTTTTCAGAGGTATAGATACATCTCTCTGTCATGCCACCAATAAGCAGGGCATTACCAATCAGACCACCTCTGACCGCAACAAGGAACGAGCTACGCTGCGCAATGGTAGTTGCTAACCTTCCTGCTATTAATGAGTTCGTAAGCGTCCGGCCAGCAACTGAAGCCATCGTTTTGCTATAGATAGCGTTCTGCCTGACTTCAGGCACATTCTTGTTGAAGATATTGAGCACAGTCTCAATAGTCTTCATGAAGTTGTGATTTTCAAGAATGCCATGCCTGATGGCACTAACCATCCTGATTTTTTCTGTTTCACGTTGATAGCGGCTGTCCGTATCAAGAAATCCGTAGGCAAGATAGCCAATGTCTGTAGGCACAGACAGGACTCCATGCATTAATCCTATTGCTGACTCAGGCGATATAATGATTTTGGCTATACGCTTCGCGATCTCACTGTAGCTACGCATCCTTAAGCCCCTTATCCTTGCTTACTTTGACTACATAGTAGTCCCTTGCTCCCGGCACTATCCTATCAACCTTGATGCCGACTGTGCCACTGTTGACCGCATCGTAAGGAAGACGGTCTATCTCAATGCTTTCAATATTGAGTAAGTGCCAACGATTCTCGCTGTCCTGTATTGCGATTTTATCAACCCTTGATACAGTAAAGTTGCTGTCAGCAGGGATTCTAAGAGAGTAAACCACCACTCGGTCATAGCAGTGGTTAAACTCAAGCTGGTGAAGGCTCTGCCTAAAGTCTATGAGGCCTTCTTGCTTAAAGGTTTCACGAGCAGTTGCTTTGCTGATGACACCTGCTTCGTATAGTCCCGGATAGTCCAAAGATTGCCGTTTTGGGCCAGCAATCTGATCGTATGAGAACGCTGGTGTTCCACGCTTTAGGGGGATAAACCGCAGCTTAATCATTGGAATGCGTGTTTTTTACGTGTTCCCCGCGTCAATGGAAACAAACTCAGCCTCCTTAGCGCTCAGCTATGCGCTTCTCCTGCGCCACCCGCTCCACAAACATCTGCGCCAGGACCGCAATGGCGCTGTTGCCGGGCAGTCTCTCTTCATTGATATACATCACCAGCGAACTGCTGCGTCGGCGGCCCTGCAACAGCGGCAGAGGGCGCAGTTCACCGCTCTTCAGCAGCCCGGCGATATTCTGTTCCGGTAACCAGCCATAGCCCAGCTGATGCTGGACTGCTTCAATCGCAGCGGAGAGCGTCGTGAAGGACCAGTTCTCCGCCTGATCGCCACTGACCTCGGATTGCTGCTGTTGCTGCCGATCCAGGATGGTGATGCAGGGCCAGCGAGCCAGCGTGGCGGCACTCAGTGGGGCAGGTTCACTGTGCAGGGGGTGATCCCGATGGGCAACGGCCACGAAATCGACGCTCATCAGGCTTTCCCCGGCAACAGGGGCATCGCCATATTGCGCAACCAGCCAGAGGTCGGCCTGCTGCTCAGCCAGCCTTTCCGGCGTTTCGCTGCGAACAATTTCGCTGAACCAGATGCGGACATGGGGGTAGTGCTGCTGAAAGGTCTGCAGCACATCAAACAGCAGAGGTTTAGGCAGTGTCGCGTCCACCATCAGATCGATGCGCGAACGTTCGCCCCGCTGCAGCGCATGTGCCTTAGCTTCCAGCGCGCTGAATCCCTCCAGCAATGGACGAACCTGAGCCAGTAGCTGATGTCCCTCGGCAGTGAGGACGGCGCGACGCCCCTCCTGTTGCAGCAGAGTCAGACCCAGCCGCTGCTGAAGCAGGCTAAGCTGATAGCTCAGTGAAGACTGGCTGCGATGATGCTTTTCTGCAGCCAGCGCAAAGCTCCCTTCATTCACCACCGCGTCGAGCAGCGCCCACTGTTCCAGTGTCGTTTTATACATGGTAACTCATCGAAAAATTGGATTATTCAGTGCTAAAAATAGCGTTATTCATCTCATCTGTAACGCGTAATAATCTCCTCAAGGCAAATAAATGAGGAATTGACCATGAGCACTTTTGATAAACATGATCTGTCAGGCATCGTTGGCAAACACCTGGTTTACACCTACGACAACGGCTGGAATTACGAGCTCTACATCAAAAATGCCAGCACGATCGACTATCGCATCCACAGCGGCATGGTGGGTAATCGCTGGGTTAAAAATCAGCATGTCTATGTCGTCCGTCTGGCGCAGGATGTCTATAAAGTTTCCTGGACTGAACCTACCGGCACCGATGTCAGCCTGGCCGTCAACCTGGCGGATAAAATCTTCCACGGCACCATCTTCTTCCCGCGCTGGGTAATGAACAATCCGGAAAAAACCGTCTGTTTCCAGAATGACCATCTGGAAGAGATGGCCGCCTTCCGCGAAGCGGGTCCGGCTTACCCAACCGAAGTCATTGACGAGTTCGCGACGCTGACCGTGATCCGCGATGTGGGCGAAAATAACGAAAGCGTGATCGACTGCCCGCCCGATCAGCTGCCCGCTGACTTCCCGGAAAATCTGAAAAACTGATAGCAGGCAGAAGAGGCCATTAAGGCCTCTTCTGCACCGCTGTGTCTGGCCGGTGGCATCGATGGCCAGCCCCACAAACCGCACCTTTCTATTCCTGCCCGTTATCGATTCTGCCCTGATACTTCTCTTAAACCGCGATAAACCTGACATTTTTCGGGGCTAATTTCCCCGGCATGCGGTACGCTCGGGACCGTCCGTTTACGCACAGTCAGCCCGCGCAGACGGCGAACCGGACGGGCAGAATGGGCGTAGTCGATTATGTTGTATTTTTGTAAACAGATTAACAAACAGACGAAATCCTGCTATTCTGCCCTCCGCGAAACCGGGCACCTCAACCTGGACAAGAAAAGGGAAGGTTGTTCTCCATAAGTGAGCAAGGTGGTCGGAAAGCCCTACATAATGAGAGCGAGGATAACGTCGTGCTAGAAGAATACCGTAAGCACGTTGCCGAGCGTGCTGCCCAGGGAATTGTTCCTAAGCCTTTAGAGGCTTCCCAGATGGCCGCGCTGGTTGAACTGCTGAAAAATCCACCTGCGGGTGAAGAAGAATTTCTGACCGATTTACTGGTCAACCGAGTCCCACCTGGCGTCGATGAAGCGGCGTATGTCAAAGCTGGTTTCCTGGCGGCTGTTGCCAAAGGCGAAGCAACCTCTCCTCTGATCTCTCCTGAAAAAGCGGTCGAACTGCTCGGTACCATGCAGGGCGGTTATAACATTCATCCGTTGATCGAGGCGCTGGACGACAGCCGACTGGCCCCCATCGCGGCCAAAGCCCTTTCACACACCCTGCTGATGTTCGACAACTTCTATGATGTCGAAGAGAAAGCCAAAGCGGGCAATGAATACGCGAAGCAGGTCATGCAATCCTGGGCCGATGCGGAATGGTATCTGTCACGTCCTGAGCTGGCCGAAAAGATCACGGTCACGGTATTCAAGGTAACGGGCGAAACCAACACCGACGACCTCTCTCCGGCCCCGGATGCCTGGTCACGTCCTGACATCCCGCTGCACGCCCTGGCGATGCTGAAAAATGCCCGCGAAGGCATTGAGCCGGATGAGCCGGGCAATATCGGCCCGATCAAACAGATCGCAGCGCTGCAGGCCAAAGGCTATCCGCTGGCTTACGTCGGTGACGTAGTCGGAACCGGCTCATCCCGTAAATCCGCCACCAACTCGGTGCTGTGGTTCATGGGCGACGACATCCCGAACGTGCCAAACAAAAAAGGCGGCGGCGTGGTGCTGGGCAGCAAAATTGCGCCTATCTTCTTCAACACCATGGAAGATGCGGGCGCACTGCCTATCGAAGTGGACGTCAACGACCTGAACATGGGCGATGTGATCGACATCTACCCTTACAAAGGGGAAGTGCGTAACCACGAAACCAACGACCTGCTGGCCAGCTTCGAACTGAAAACCGAAGTGCTGATTGACGAAGTGCGCGCCGGTGGCCGTATTCCGCTGATCATCGGCCGTGGCCTGACCACCAAAGCGCGCGAGTCGCTGGGTCTGCCGCACAGCACCGTATTCCGTCAGGCGAAAGATGTTGCGGAGAGCACCCGTGGCTTCTCACTGGCGCAGAAAATGGTCGGCCGCGCCTGTGGCGTAACCGGTGTGCGTCCGGGCGCGTATTGCGAACCGAAGATGACCTCCGTGGGCTCGCAGGATACCACCGGTCCGATGACCCGTGACGAGCTGAAAGATCTGGCTTGCCTGGGCTTCTCTACCGATCTGGTGATGCAGTCCTTCTGCCACACCGCCGCCTATCCTAAGCCGGTCGATGTGAACACGCACCACACGCTGCCAGACTTCATCATGAACCGTGGCGGTGTCTCACTGCGTCCGGGTGACGGCATTATTCACAGCTGGCTGAACCGTATGCTGCTGCCGGATACCGTAGGAACCGGCGGCGACTCCCATACCCGTTTCCCTATCGGCATCTCTTTCCCGGCCGGTTCGGGCCTGGTGGCGTTTGCCGCGGCAACGGGCGTCATGCCGCTCGATATGCCGGAATCGGTCCTGGTGCGCTTCAAAGGCAAGATGGAACCCGGTATTACCCTGCGCGATCTGGTTCACGCCATTCCGCTTTATGCCATCAAACAGGGCCTGCTGACCGTTGAGAAGAAAGGTAAGAAAAACATCTTCTCTGGCCGCATCCTGGAGATTGAAGGTCTGCCGGATCTGAAAGTTGAGCAGGCGTTTGAACTGTCCGATGCGTCAGCAGAGCGTTCTGCGGCGGGCTGTACCATTAAGCTGGATAAAGCGCCAATCATCGAATATCTCAACTCCAACATCGTGCTGCTGAAGTGGATGATCGCAGAAGGTTACGGCGATCGTCGTACGCTGGAGCGTCGCGTGGAGAGCATGGAGAAATGGCTGGCCGATCCTCAGCTGCTGGAAGCCGATGCGGATGCGGAATACGCCGCCGTGATCGAGATCGATCTGGCTGATATCAAAGAGCCGATCCTCTGTGCCCCTAACGATCCTGACGATGCCCGTCTGCTCTCGGACGTTCAGGGCGAGAAGATCGACGAAGTGTTTATCGGCTCGTGCATGACCAACATCGGTCACTTCCGTGCTGCCGGTAAGCTGCTGGACAGCCACAAAGGTCAGCTGCCAACCCGCCTGTGGGTGGCACCGCCAACCAAGATGGATGCCGCACAGCTGACTGAAGAGGGCTACTACAGCGTCTTCGGTAAAAGCGGTGCGCGTATCGAGATCCCGGGCTGTTCACTCTGCATGGGTAACCAGGCACGTGTGGCAGACGGTTCGACAGTGGTTTCCACCTCGACCCGTAACTTCCCGAACCGTCTCGGTACCGGCGCTAACGTCTATCTGGCGTCTGCCGAGCTGGCTGCCGTTGCGTCACTGCTGGGCCGGCTGCCCACGCCTGATGAGTATCAGCAATTTATGGCGCAGGTCGATAAAACGGCCAGCGACACCTATCGCTATCTCAACTTCGACCAGCTGGCGCAGTACACCGACAAAGCGGAAGGCGTGATTTTCCAGACCGCAGTCTGATCCTTCACCTTGTCAGCATGCATAAGGGGCGATGATTCGCCCCTTTTTTTCGTCTTCGCGCCGGTCACCGGCACGATCAAAAGCTGGATTTCGCCTGACAGCCTGTAATAATGCGCGACGTGTCACATTATGCTGCAAAGCCAGCCGTGACACTCATTGAGTGACGCGACGACGTTGAGAGGAACGGGCGATGGAATATGAATTTTTACGCGATGTGACCGGACAGATTAAGGTCCGCATGTCGATGGATCATGAAGCGGTCGGCCACTGGTTCAACGAAGAGGTGAAAAACGATCCGGGTCTGCTGGATGAAGTCGAAGCTGCTATCGAAGACGTCAAGGGCAGCGTGCGACAGTGGCAGCGCATCGGCAGCGAATACACCATCCTGGTGGATGAGGAGGAGGTGATGATTCGCGCCAACCTGCTGGCGCTGGAAGATGACGGCATGGAGGAGGGGATGAACTACTACGACGAAGAGAGCCTCTCATTCTGCGGCATTGAAGATTTTCTGCTGGTCATCGCCGCGTACCGCCAGTTTGTGAACCAGTATGGCAATCCCGTCCGGCGCTAAATGCCGGACAGGTGGCGCTTCATGTCTGGCCGGGATGTGAAACCGCCCGGCGGCCGGGGCAGGTTAGCTCAGCGAGGCGCCACCGCAGATCACCAGTTGCTGCCCGGTGATTGCCGCTGCTGAGGGAGAGAGCAGGAACGCCACCAGATCGGCCACTTCCTGCGGCTGAATATAGCGGCCTATCGGCGGCAGGCGCGGCGGTGAACTGGCGCGGCCCGGCTGGTGCAGCATCGGTGTTTCGGTCGCACCGGGGGCCACGATATTGGCGGTAATGCCACGCGGAGCCAGTTCTGCCGCCCAGCTGCGCACCATGCCGATCATCGCTGATTTGGTCGCCACGTACTGACTGCGGCCTGCGGCACCGCCTGACGTACGGCTCCCCAGCAGCAGCACTCTCCCGCCTGCCGCCATCCGCGGCGCAAAATGGTTCGCCAGCTGTTCCGCAGCGGCCACGTGCAGCTGCCACAGACGGGCGCTGGTCGCCAAATCCAGTTCCCCCAGCGGCGCGGCCTGCATCATACCCGCGGCATGGATCACCGCCTGCGGCACAGGCAGTTGTTCCAGCAGCACCTGCAGGGCAGCGCTGTCACTGATATCGATCTGATGACTCTGCCAGCCCGGTTCTGTGCGGCAGACCGCCGAACGGCTCAGGCCGATCACCTGCCAGCCGTCACTCAGTAAGCGGTCACAAATCGCCTGACCGATGCCGGAGCTGGCACCGGTCACCAGCGCCATCCGTTCATTCACGCGTCACCTCCCTGCACCCATGACTCCTCAATCCGCACATATTTGATCGCCTGACGATACCAGGTATAGGCGATATGCAGTTCGCCATGCAGACCCTCTTTGATGCTGGGATAGGAGAACTCACGGTTTAACTTCTGCTGCGAGTTATTGGTCATACAGTAGCCATCGCCTTCGTCCAGATTGCGCTGCAGCGGCCAGCTTTTGCCGCCATCTGTTGAGATCGCCAGCGTCATGGGCGCTCGGGGCGCACCCCAGAAGGCGGTACGGCCGCTGTGTACCACCGCTTCG
Organism: Pantoea sp. EKM101V; assembly: GCF_011800325.1. NCBI lineage: Bacteria > Pseudomonadati > Pseudomonadota > Gammaproteobacteria > Enterobacterales > Erwiniaceae > Pantoea > Pantoea sp. EKM101V. The sequence goes on along the minus strand of NZ_JAALFP010000008.1, from coordinate 81,608 downwards.
GCGGCCACCGCCACCTCACCGTCCTCTTCATCATCTTCAATTTCGTCATAGAGCGACAGGCGACGTTCGCTGGCACCTTCAGCGCTCATGGCGTTAAACACCAGCGCCAGATGACCGTTGCGCAGCGTCGTGACCTGAATAGAGGAGTTGTTATTTGGCAGCGACAGCGCTTCGGGTGCGCTCCAGCTCTCTCCCTGATCAAACGAGCGGCTCTGGTAGATGTGATCGGCCCAGCGACTGCGGTAGAGCGCCAGCAGCGAGCCATCCTCCAGCAGGGTGACGTTCATATGGACGCAGCCGGTACTGTCAGGCACGCTGACATCGCGCCAGCTCCGGCCTTTATCCTCCGAGATCTTCACGGCGCTGACATCATAGTTACCCACCCATTTTTCACCGGGCGGCGTCAGGCAGTAAAAGACCGGCAGCAGCCAGTTGCCATTCGGCAGCACCACGATCGGCTGACGAATAAAGGTGCCAGGCTTATCCAGCAGGGTGTCGATCGCGCCCCAGCTCCGGCCCAGATCGTGAGACTGACGATAGCGCACGATGGCGGTGTCCTGATTACCGGACTTCTGCGCCGTCCAGAGCAGCCACAGGACCTGATCGGGATCGAGGAACAGCACCGGATTCTGCTCGGACCGCGTCGGATCCTCAGAGAGTTTCTGCGCCTCACTCCAGCGATCGCTGCCTTTCTGCAGCCGTGAACACCAGACAGAGATATCGGCGATCCCCTCCTGGGTGCCGCCAAACCAGACGCAGAGCAGATCGCCATCCGGCAGCGGCAGCAGGTTAGCCGCATGGTTTTGCGGGCAGGAGGAGGGCAGCATCGCAACCTGCTGCGCGCTATCCTGCGGATGCGGCGCAAGCTGGCCGGTGCGTTCGGCGGTGACGGTTTCCTGAGTCATATTAGGCTCCACTCTTTTGTGCATTGCGTTGCGGTTGAGGCTGAGACTGGCGTGACGGGATGCAGCGGTCAATCACCATAATGATCGCCGGCGTGGCCAGCGCCACATACATATTATCGATGCCAAACGGATTCCCCATCAGGAACCAGACGGAGGTGACCAGACAGGAACCAATCAGACCGGCGTTGGCACCGCGAGTGCTCTTAAACCAGGGCAGATAGAACGCCATGATCGCCACGACGGTGATCGACAGGCGAATCGCGCGGGTAAAGAAGGAGAGCTTCAGCACTTCCGGGAAGAACAGCACAAACAGCAGCGGAAAGAAGCCGATGGCAATCGAGAACCAGCGCGTCACTTTGAACTCGCGCTCTGGCGTAGGGTGACGGTAAGGAACATAAAAATCTTTCACCACCAGCGAGGCGATCGCCAGCGCCACGGTGCCGACGCTGACGAAAATCGATGCCACCAGCGAGGTCGTCACGATGCCCGCCAGCCAGGGTGACATATCCTGCAAAAACACCGGCAGGGCATAGAGGCTCTTGATGTCGGGATGAGCAAACTTCGCCGCCACGCCGATCAGTGCCATCGCCAGGCCGATAGGCAGGCAGAAGAAGAAGGCGACCCACGTGGCACGCTTAGCGGATTTGACATCTTTGGTCGAGGAGATCGCCTGGATCACAAACTGGGTGCAGAAGATCGAGCCCACGGTTCCGATCAGCCAGGCCACAATGGTACTGGCCCCGACGTGTCCGTCCCACGTCCAGTAGAAGGCGGGCATTTTCTCGATCATCGGGGCCACGCCGCCGGTCATCTTCAGCGCCACGTAGAGGATAATCAGGATCCCGATGTACTTAATGGCGCTGTGCAGCAGCGTCACCCAGGCCACCCCTTTCATGCCGCCAAATGCGAAGTAGAAGGTACTCACCACCGCGGTAATAAAGGCCGCCTGGGTCAGGTCGATCTTCAGCACGGTAGAGATCGCCGCTGCGCCGCTGATGTAGTTGCCGACGTTCACCAGCAGCAGCGCATAGATCATGATCAGCGAAATGATGTTTTTGGTCGAACTGCCATATTTTTCGGCAATCGCCCCGGAGATGGTGATCTTACCGGTGTTGTAGATGCGCTTCACCAGGATCAGACCAAACAGCGGGAAGCCAATCGCCGCGCCGATCACTGACCAGGAAGCGGCGAAGCCATTTTCAAAGGCGGCCTGCGCAGTGCCGATCGTGGATTTTGCCCCGATATATTCCGACATCAGCATGATGCCGACAATAAAGGCGGGCATGGCGCGGGAGCCTTCCATAAAGTCACCGCTGCTTTTACTGCGCAGCCGCCAGGTCAGCCAGGTGGTGAACAGGATATAGGCGACCACCATGCCTACGATCAGTAAGGTGCTCTCAGTTGAAAATGCGTTCATCATAACCTCGATTGTGCTGGCAGATGGCGACCATCAGGTTCGTTCTCATCTGACCGGTAGGAGACAAAGGCGATGGCGTTTATTGCAGGTAGTGGGTGACGATCTGACGGATCTGCTGCTGCTCTTCGGCGCTGAACTGCACCGCATAGCGGCTTTCACCCACCTCGAAGCCCAGCAGGCTGACCGCTTTTTTCACGGCGGCCGGTGAGAAACCGATGCTGTAGAGCGCCGTGCGCAGAGCGGTGACGTTCTCCTGAGCCTGCTGCGAACCGGCAATATCGCCGGCAGCGAAGCGCGCCCAGATAGCGTTAATCGCCTCCGGGGCCACGTTGGCCAGCCCGGAAATGGCGGCGGAGCAGCCCTCAACAAACCCCTGATGGATCAGCGAGTCGGGGCCATTCAGCACATCAAAACCGTCACAGTCGGCGGTGGCCTGCAGGAAGCCGCGCAGGCTGTCATAACTGCCCGCCGAATCTTTGATGCCGATGATGTTGGGATGGGCGGCCAGCGTGCGCACCGTCTCCGGCTGCAGCGTATTGCCGGTGCGCGCCGGGATGTTGTAGAGGAACAGCGGCACCGTCAGCGCGTCAGCCACGCGCCGGTAGTGATCGATCAGCTCCTGCTGTTTCAGCGGCACAAACCAGGGGGTGATCGCGGAGATGGCATCCACGCCCAGGCGGGCGATCTGTGTGCCGAGCCGGATCGTTTCACGCGTCGAGATTTCGCCGATATGCGCCACTACTGCCGCGCGGCCGCTGACTTCATCCACGCAGGTGGCGGTGACGGCGAGCTTTTCCTGCTCGTTCAGCACAAAGAATTCGCCGTTGGTGCCGCCGCAGAAGATGCCGTTACCGGCCCGGAGCTGTCGTCTGACCTGCTCACGCTGTCTCACCGGATCAAAAGCGCCGTCACGATCGAAGGTGGTGACGATGGCGGTCAGTACGCCGCTTATTTTCTTATTCATGACAATCCTCATTACGCCTGGCAGGAAGGAAACAGGGTCAGATAGACCGCGCGTACATCGTCAGCGGTGACCGCCATCGGGACATTTTTCATCAGGCGCTGCACGTCGAGCGCGGCTTCCACCAGATAGGGCAGGTGATCCGGGCCGATGCCCAGCGCTTCCAGACTGGCAGGCAGCTGCAGACGCGCCACCAGTGCGGTGAAGTAGTCGACCAGCGCATGGGACTTCGCTTCATCACTTAAACGGTGGTCAGCATCAGGCAGCAGGTCATAGGCCTGAGCGAATTTACTCACCGCCGCCGGACGGACAAAGCGCATGCAGGGGGCCAGCAGAATGGCATTCGCCACGCCGTGCGGCAGATGATATTTGCCGCCGAGCGGGTAGGAGAGGGCGTGCACCAGATGCGTGCCGGCATGGGCAATCGACGCGCCGCCATAATAAGAGGCCCACAACATCTCCAGTCGTGCCTGCAGATTCTCCGGCTCCCGCAGGGTGGTTTCGAGATTGGCGAACAGCTTCTTCATCCCGATCAGCGCATAGTTATCGCTGACCGGATTGGCGACGCAGGCGGTAAAGCACTCGATCAGGTGGCAGAGGGCATCAATACCGGTTGAGGAGGCGATGTGTGCGGGCATGCTGGTGGTGAGTTCCGGCACCAGCGCGACGACATCGGGCAGCATGATCGGGGAAATAATGCCGACTTTGGTCTCTTTCTCCGGGATCGCCAGAATCGCATTGGGCGTGGCTTCTGAGCCGGTACCCGCGGTGGTCGGAATCAGCATGGAGCGGGTGCGGTGCTGCGGTTTCTCCCCCGCCAGCAGGGCTTCCAGCGACGGGGCCGCATCCACGCACAGCACCGACAGCAGCTTTGCCACATCCAGCACGCTGCCACCGCCGATACCGATCACCATGTCAGCCCTGCGCGACGTGAGTGCGGCAAGAAGGGCGGCCACATCATGCTGGCTCGGCTCGGGGGGAACACTGTTCACCACGCTGATCTGGGGGATCTGCTCCCGGAGTTGCCCCAGCAGCGCCTGCACAGCCGGAATCGCTTCAATGTTCCGGTCAGTTACCACTACCGCGGATGAAACCCCCTCCAGCAGATAGCGCATGTCGTTTAACGCCTGATAGCCGCTGATCACCGTGCTGTTAATGTTCATTTCATACCCTTATGTCGATCGCGTCTGAGCAGATGATTAACTTTGCTCATATCAATGCGAGGTCAGTCACTCTGTATGGCTCATTTTATAGGGCATATCGATTTCGATTAATTTGAAGTTGCTCACATATAATCAATTATGATTGAATATAATCAATGTCAGCGGCAATTGCGTGACAGGAGTGAGGATGGGCTCATCTTTATGGAAAACGCCGGTACTGGTCATCGCCGATGACTTTACCGGTGCCAACGATGCGGGAAGCGGACTGGCGCAGGCCGGCGCAGGCGTTCAGGTGCTGTTCGACACCCGGGGCGCGTTGCCAGAGACGGCAGATGTGCTGGTCGTCAGCACGGAGAGTCGGGCGATCAGCGCCACCCAGGCGGCAGAGCGCGTCACGCAGGCGGTGCGCCACTTCGCGGCGCAGTTTCAGCACGGCTGGCTGTTCAAAAAGATCGACTCCACGCTGCGCGGCAATATCGGCGCTGAAACGGCGGCGGCACTGAAGGCCAGTGCGAAAACGCTGGCGCTGGTTGCACCGGCGGTGCCACGACTGGGCCGCACCACGTGCGGAGGTCACGTCCGGGTCCATCAGCGTCTGCTCACGGACACCGAATTTGCCAGCGATCCGAAAACCCCGATCGCCAGCGCCAGCGTTCTTGAACAGATGCAGATCGCCGGCAGCGTGCTCGATCTTGCCACGCTGCGCAGCGACCGGCTTGATGCGGTGCTGGCGGCGGCGCACGGCATCGTCGTCGTGGATGCCGAAACCGGGGCGGACCTGGCGCGACTGATCGCCGCGGCTGCGCGGCTGCGCGAGACGCCGCTGCTGGTCGGGGCCGCCGGATTAAGCGATGCGCTGGGCGCCGCGCTCCGGGTGCGAACGCCCCGGCCGGTGCTGGCGGTGGTGGGATCGATGAGCGAGAGCGGGCAGCAGCAGGTTGCCACGCTGATCAGCCGGCGTGACGCAGCGAGAGTGGATGTCGATATCCGGCAGCTGTTCCGGCAGCCCGCCTGGCCCGATCGGGATCGCTGGATCGATGAGGCGGCTGCGGCACTGCGGGCCGGTCGCCATACGGTGATCACCACCTGCCAGCACGAGGCGCAGCGGCACGAGATTGCGCAGCTCTGTCAGCACTTCAGCATGACGCGCCAGCAGCTGGGGGAGGCGATCTGTCAGTTTCTCGGCGAGATTACTTACCGGCTCTGCCGCAGCGCGCAGCCGCATGCGCTCTATCTGTCGGGAGGGGATGTGGCGATGGCCGTCGCCCGGGCACTGGGTGCCAGCGGCTTTACCATTCAGGGTCTGGTGGCGGGCTGTGTGCCGCACGGGGTTCTGCTTAACAGTGAATTTACTCTGCCGGTGATGACCAAAGCGGGTGGCTTTGGTGATGAAAATACCCTGGTAGCAGCCATTGATTTTATTGAGGAGAAATCGAGTGAGTAAAATTATTGCGATCACCATGGGCGACCCGGCGGGCATCAGCCCGGAAATCATCATTAAATCGCTCTCTGAAGGTGAGCTGAATGGCATTCCTGCCGTGGTGATTGGCTGCGCCAGTACGCTGCGCCGCATTCTGGCGATGAACATTACGCCCCAGGCCGAGCTGCGGGTGCTTGACCGGGTGCAGGATGCACGCTTTGCTCCTGGCATCATCAACGTGATTGACGAGCCGCTGGCTGACCCCGACGCGCTGAAACCCGGCGTGGTGCAGAAAGAGGCGGGCGATCTGGCGTGGCGCTGTGTGAAACGTGCCACGGCGCTGGCGCTGGCGGGCGACGTGCAGGCGATTGCCACCGCGCCGCTGAACAAAGAGGCGATGCATGCGGCCGGCCATCTCTACCCGGGGCATACGGAGCTGCTGGCCCACCTCACTGACACCCGGGATTACGCCATGGTGCTCTACACCGATAAGCTGAAGGTGATTCACGTCACCACTCACATTGCCCTGCGTAAGTTCCTCGACACGCTGAACCAGCCGCGCATTAAAACGGTCATTGGTATGGCGGACACTTTCCTGCGGCGCGTCGGTTATCAGGCTCCGCGCATCGCCGTGGCGGGCGTCAATCCCCATGCCGGAGAGAACGGGCTGTTTGGCGATGAGGAGATCACCACCGTTGCACCTGCCATTCAGGCGATGAAAGCGCAGGGGATTGATGTCGCCGGACCGTGCCCGCCGGACACGGTGTTCCTGCAATGCCAGGAGGGGCACTATGACATGGTGGTCGCGATGTACCACGATCAGGGGCATATCCCGCTGAAGCTGCTGGGCTTCTATGACGGCGTCAACATTACTGCCGGCCTGCCGTTTATCCGCACCTCCGCGGACCACGGCACCGCCTTTGATATCGCCTGGACAGGTAAAGCGAAGTCTGAGAGCATGGCGATCTCCATCAAACTCGCGATGCAGCTCGCATAGGGAAATATGAAGGGACAGAGCCGTCTTGACCAGATTATGGATTATCTGAAAAGCCATAATCTGGTGACTGTTGAGCAACTGGTCAGTGCGATCTCCGCCTCACCCGCCACGATTCGCCGTGATTTGATCAAGCTGGATAAAGAGGGCGTGATCAGCCGCAGTCACGGTGGTGTCACCCTGAATCGGTTTATTCCCGCCCAGCCGACCACCCTGGAGAAGATGCAGCGTCACCTGGCGGAGAAGCAGGCCATTGCGGAGTGCGCCGCCAGCTTTGTCCGGGCAGGCGATGCCATCGTGCTGGATGCCGGCACCACCATGCTGGAACTGGCGCGTCAGCTGACGCATCTGCCGCTGCGGGTGATCACGGCCGATCTGCACATTGCGCTGTTTCTGTCGGAATTTAAGCAGATTGAGGTGACGATTATCGGCGGGCGGATTGATGACTCCAGTCAGTCCTGCGTGGGCGAACATGGACGCCGGTTGCTGCGCAGCATCAATCCCGATATCGCCTTCGTCAGCTGTAACTCCTGGAGCCTGGAGCGCGGCATCACCACGCCGACCGAGGAGAAAGCGGGGCTGAAACATGACCTGCTGGCCAATGCGGCTCGCCGGGTTCTGCTGGCGGACAGCAGCAAATATGGTTCCTGGTCGCTGTTCTGCGCGGCACCGCTGGATGAGCTGACCGACGTGGTTACAGACAGCGGTTTAGAGGACGCGGTCTGCCGCACGCTGCGCGAGCGCGGCATTGCGCTCGCGCTGACAGCCTGAGAGACAGTACGCGCAGGTTACCGCCGGTAACGCTGCGCGCCTGGTGATTACAGCGTCTTCAGACCGACAGAAGGGATGTTTCTGCCGTAGTAGATCTCACGCATCTCTTTCCACAGCAGGTCGGTGATGCGTTTGTGCTCCTGCGGGCTGAGATCTTCCGGACGGGTGTTAAACAGGTAGTGCTTCAGCTCAAACTCTTTCAGCAACATCTTGGTGTGGAAGATGTTTTCCTGATAGACGTTCACATCCACCATGTCATACATCGCCTTCATATCCTCAGACATGAAGTTCTGAATCGAATTAATCTCGTGGTCGATAAAGTGCTTCATCCCTTTCACGTCACGGGTAAAGCCGCGCACCCGGTAATCGACGGTGACGATGTCTGACTCCAGCTGGTGGATCAGGTAGTTCAGCGCTTTCAGCGGTGAGATCACGCCACAGGTGGAGACTTCAATATCCGCGCGGAACGTGCAGAGTCCGCCTTCAGGGTGGCTCTCCGGGTAGGTGTGCACGCAGATATGGCTCTTATCCAGATGGGCCACCACCGAGTTGGGCAGGGGACCCGGATGTTCTGAGTTATCGATATCTTTTGGATCGATCGGCTCTTCGCTGACCAGAATCGTGACGCTGGCTCCCTGCGGCTCATAATCCTGACGCGCGATGTTCAGCACGTTGGCACCGATGATGGAGCAGGTCTCGGTCAGGATCTCCGTCAGGCGATTCGCGTTATATTGTTCATCGATATAGGCGATGTACCCATCGCGTTCAGCTTCAGTATTCGCATAGCAGATATCGTAAATACAAAAACTCAGGCTTTTTGTCAGGTTGTTGAAGCCATGTAGTTTTAGCTTTTGCAATTTCATTCACCCCCTTAGAAATGTGCTGTCAGCACGCGGCAGACAGCGCATTCAACAGATATTGTGGCAGGGCAAAGCTGCCGGTATGGATGGCTGGCGTGTAGTAACGGCAGGCCAGGCCAGCGGCCTCGAAACGCGCCTGTAGCGTGGCGGTATCCAGGTGGCGCAGCGCCGGATTGTCGCTCGCCCAGGCAAACGTCATGATGCCGCCGTAGTAGGTCGGGATCGCGGCCTGATAGAAGCTGACATCCGCAAAGTAGTGACCCAGCTTGCGATGGCTGTTTACCGCCTCATCCTGCTGCAGGAAACAGACGCCATTCTGTGCCACAAAGATGCCATTTTCATTAAGGGCCGCTTTGCAGCCGGCATAAAATTCAGAGGTGAACAGACTCTCGCCCGGACCAATCGGATCGGTACAGTCGGAGATGATCACATCGAATTTTTCCTGCGTCTGATTGACGAAGTTTACCCCGTCATCGATCACCAGCGTAAAGCGCGGATCGTCATAGGCGCCTGCGCTGTGGTTCGGCAGGTACTGGCGGCAAAAGGTCACGACGCCCGCATCGATCTCCACCATGGTAATCTTTTCGATCTGAGAATGACGCGACACTTCACGCAGCATCGCACCGTCACCACCGCCAATGATCAGCACGCTCTTCGCGGCGCCGTGCGCCAGCAGGGGAACGTGAGTCATCATTTCATGATAGATAAATTCGTCACGCTCGGTCGTCTGAACCACACCGTCCAGCGCCATGACGCGACCCATCGCGGCATTTTCGAAAATGATTAAATCCTGATGCGCAGTCTTTTCACGGTACAGCTCTTTGTCTACCGTAAAATACTGGCCAAAACCGGCATGAAGGGTTTCATGCCACGTTTCATTGTGGGCCATGGTGCTCTCCTCTGATGTCGCCATGAAGATGGGCGGCACATCATAGCTAACACTGACCGTGGTTGCACGGTCAAATGTCCGGCAGCAGAGGGCGGGGGGCGTTACCTGACGTAAGCCAGCAGGCTCAGTGAATCGCGGGCCAGAGACTTGCACTTTTTGTCGTTGGTGATGGCGATGCCGCTGAGGTCGCGATAGCTCTCTTCGCCCAGCGCTTTCATGTTGTAGTTGCTGTAGTTGCTTAAATCCCAGCGGTTCTGCTGAGCAAAAAAGACCAGCGCTTTGCGAATCTGCGCGTCCGGAAGATCCTGATAGCCACAATCATTTTTCAGATAGACGAAAACCGCCGTGAGATCCGCCAGATCTTCCGCTTCGGATTCACTCAGGGCAAAACTGGTGGAGGAGAAGCCAAGGAGTCCCGTCAGCAGCAGGATCTTGATGCTTTGCTTCATAGTCGTTCTCTTCAATGGATATTGTTAATGACGTTAGCATAGTTGCTCTCAGGTTTTCGATTAATTTGCCGTGGTGAGCCGCTGCGCCGCCTTTTTTCGTCAGATTCTCACGGGTAGCGCTTGACCTTCCCATAAGGTCAGGGTTTAGGCTGTGCGCTCTGATGCCACAAGGATGATCACCATGCAACGTCGCCACTTCCTGAAACTCACCGCCGCACTGAGTGCAGCCGGAGCGTTACCGCTCTGGAGCCGTTCGCTGATGGCGGCACCCCGTCCGCTGCTGCCGATTCCCTCTCTGCTGGAACCCGACGCCAGAGGCACATACAGCCTTACCGCCATGCAGGGGAGCACGCAGTGGAACGGCAAAGCGGTGCCGACCTGGGGCTACAACGGCAGCCTGCTGGGGCCGGTACTGCGGCTGCAGCGCGGCCAGCCGGTGACGGTGAACATTCATAACCGGCTCAGCGAAGCGACCACGCTGCACTGGCACGGGCTGGAAATCCCTGGCGCGGTGGATGGCGGACCGCAGGCGGCGATAGCCCCCGGCGGCTCGCGTCAGGTCTCCTTCACGCCCGATCAGCCCGCCGCAACCTGCTGGTATCACCCCCATCTGCACGGCAAAACCGGGCATCAGGTGGCGCAGGGGCTGGCGGGCCTGATCCTGCTGGAAGATAAAGAGAGCGGCACACTGCGGCTGCCTGTGCAGTGGGGCGTGGATGATGTGCCGCTGATTTTTCAGGATAAGCAGCTGACTCAGGATGGCCGCCATATCGACTATCAGCTCGACGTAATGCGCGCGGCGGTAGGCTGGTTTGGTGACATGATGCTGACTAACGGGGCGCACTATCCGCAGCATGCGGTGCCGCGCGGCTGGCTGCGTCTGCGCCTGCTCAACGGCTGTAATGCCCGGTCGCTGCACGTTGCCGCCAGCGATAAACGCCCTCTCTATGTGATCGCCAGCGACGGCGGTCTGCTGGCGGAGCCGGTCAGCGTCGACGCGTTGCCGATCCTGCCGGGCGAGCGCTTTGAGGTGATGATCGACACCTCCGACGGCAAAACCTTTGATCTGGTGACGCTGCCCACCGATCAGATGGGGATGACGCTGCCGCCATTCGATCAGCCGCTGCCGCTGGTGCAGATCCTGCCGCTGCGGGTGATGGCCAGTGCCACGCTGCCGGATCGGCTGGCGACGCTGCCCGCTCTGCCCGCGACAGAGGGGCTGCACACCCGCTGGCTGCAGCTGATGATGGACCCGCAGCTGGACCAGCAGGGGATGCAGGCGCTGATGCAGCGCTATGGCGAGAAAGCGATGGGGAAAGGCGGGCATCACGCGATGCCGCAGACGCAGGGAAAAGCCGGGGAGACGGGCGACCATCCGGCGATGGCGCAGGCGCACGGCTCATCCGCCGCGCCAATGGATCACAGCATGCACGGTATGGCGGGTATGGCGCAGCCAGCGGGTTATGATTTCCGAAACGGCAATAAAATCAACGGTCAGGCATTTGATATGATGAAACCGTCGTTTGCGGTGAAACTGGGCGACTATGAGAAGTGGACGATCTCCGGCGAAGGCGATGCGATGCTGCATCCGTTTCATATTCACGGCACGCAGTTCCGCATTCTCTCCGAGAATGGCAAACCGCCAGCGCCCCATCGCCAGGGCTGGAAAGATATGGTCAATGTCGACGGCTGGCGCAGTGAAGTGCTGGTGCGCTTCAACTATGTCGCCGCCGCCGAACACGCTTATATGGCCCACTGTCATCTGCTGGAGCATGAAGATACCGGCATGATGCTGGGCTTTACCGTGAGCTGATTACGCCTGCTCCAGCGCCAGCTTCACATCTTCAATCAGGTCGCCCGCGTTCTCAATGCCAATCGACAGCCGCACCGTGGCGTCAGTGATACCGATTCGCTGACGCACCGCCTGCGGCACGCCGGAGTGGGTGGTGCTGCCCGGATGGCTGGCCAGCGACTCGGTGCCGCCCAGGCTCACCGCCTGCTTGAACAGCGACAGCGCGTTGAGGAAACGGAACGCCGCAGGCTGGCCGCCGACGATATCGAACGAGAAGGTCGAACCGGCGCCGCTGCACTGCTCGCGATACGTTTTGCCCTCGGCGCTCTCCGCGTCGAGATAGGGCAGCCAGTGCAGCTTCGCCACTTTCGGGTGATCGCGCAGAAACGCCGCCACGGCTTCCGCATTCTGCCAGGCCTTTTCCATGCGCAGCGACAGCGTTTCCAGCGATCGGCTGAGCATCCAGCTTGAGTGCGGATCCAGCTGGGTGCCGATGGCGCTGCGCAGGGCGCGCACTTTTGCCATCAGTGCTTTGCTGCCCATCGCCGCCCCCGCAATCAGGTCCGAATGTCCCCCCACATATTTAGTCAGCGAGTAGAGCGAGAGATCCGCGCCCAGGGTCAGCGGCTGCTGGAACAGCGGGCCGAGCAGCGTGTTGTCACAGGCGATAATGGGTCGGGAGCCCTGCTGCTGGTCAATCTCATCAGCGATACGCGCCATCAGACGAATGTTGACCAGGCTGTTGGTGGGATTCGCCGGGGTTTCAATCAGGATAATCGCCACGCGGCCCTGCGCCATCGCCTGCTGTGCCGCCTCACGCACTCTGGCCTCATCATTGCCGTCGCTGAAGCCGACCGCGCCAATCTCCAGATTGTGCAGCGTCTTGCTGAGCAGGGTTTCGGTGCCGCCATACAGCGGCTGGGAGTGCAGGATCACCTCGCCGGGACGGGCAAAGGTCAGCAGGGTGGTGGCGATAGCGGCCATGCCGGAGGAGAAAAGCGAACAGCTCTCCGCCTGCTCATAGACGGCCAGCCGATCCTCCACGATTTCGCTGTTAGGGTGGTTAAAGCGGGAGTAGACCAGCCCGCCCGATTTGCCCTCTGGCGGCTCGCGCCGGCCGGAGACGTAATCGAAGAAATCGCGTCCCTCTTCGGCGCTGTCGAAGACAAAGGTGGAGGTCAGAAAGACCGGCGGCTTCACCGCGCCTTCTGACAGGCGGGGATCGTAGCCATAGTTCAGCATCTGCGTTTCAGGGTGCAGCGGCCTGTCGCCGATATGCGTTTTCTTGCTTGAAGGTGAAGTCATTGTGATCTCCGGCCTGCGGCGCGAGTAGGGTAACGATATGTTGGATAAAGGCTACCATGCAGCGAATCATGCTGGTAAATGCCGTAATGTTCTAAGGTAATGCGCATTTGAGCCAGCCGCAGACGGCCGTGAACAATTTTCGCGACGTAATCGTTTGCCTGCGCTGCGGCGCAGCCGACGCGGCGGCGTCTGTGATAGACTTCGGGGCTTTTCTGACGTAACCGGGCTGAACGCAATGAAACACACTGTTGAAGTGATGATCCCTGAACAGGCAATCGCCACGCGCATCGCTGAACTGGGCAAAGAGATTACCGATCACTACCGCGACAGCGGCAGCGATATGGTGCTGGTGGGGCTGCTGCGCGGCTCATTCATGTTCATGGCTGACCTGTGTCGCGCCATTGAGGTGCCGCATGAAGTCGATTTTATGACCGCCTCCAGTTACGGCAGCGGCATGTCCAGCTCACGTGATGTGAAAATCCTGAAAGATCTGGACGAGGACATTCGCGGCAAGGATGTGCTGATCGTCGAAGATATCATTGATTCCGGCAACACCCTGAGCAAAGTGCGGGAGATCCTGCAGCTGCGTCAGCCAAAATCACTGGCGATCTGCACCCTGCTGGATAAGCCTGAACGCCGCGAAGTCGAGGTTAACGTTGAGTATGTCGGCTTCGCCATTCCCGATGAATTTGTGGTGGGCTTTGGTATCGACTACGCCCAGCACTATCGCCATCTGCCTTACATCGGCAAAGTGGTGCCGCTGGAATCCTGACAGCGCATAACCGCACATTCTTCCAAGGCCTGCACCCTCCGACTGGTGTAGGCTATGTCGCGTTTTGCGCCGCGATCGGTTCAGGCTTCGACCTTCATCTGCAGACTGGCGATGCCGTTGCGGTAGCGCTGTTCCAGGATCTCCCGACTGTCTGCCGTGACATCAAGGTTACGCAGGCAGCCGTCCTGAATGCCGTAAACCCAGCCGTGCAGTGAGACTTTCTGCCCGCGTTTCCAGGCAGATTGCACTACGGTCGAGTGTCCCAGGTTATAGACCTGTTCAATCACGTTGATTTCACACAGTTTGTCCAGGCGCTTATCCGGCGGGAGTTCCCCCAGCAACACGCTATGCTTGTACCAGAGGTCGCGGATGTGCAGCAGCCAGTTGTCGATCAACCCCAGCTCCGGGTTATCCATCGCGGCCTGCACGCCGCCGCAGCCGTAGTGGCCGCACACGATGACGTGTTCAACTTCCAGCACTTCAATAGCGTACTGCACCACGGACAGACAGTTCAGATCGGTGTGGATCACCAGATTGGCGACGTTGCGGTGAACAAAGAGTTCGCCCGGTTCAAGTCCGGTCAGGCGTTCGGCAGGAACACGACTGTCTGAGCAGCCGATCCACAGGAAGCGCGGTTTTTGTGCCTGGGCGAGCCGCTCAAAAAAGCCGGGATCTTCTTCAATCAGTAATTTTGACCATTCGCGGTTGTTACTGATCAGGGTGTTAATGTCTGTCATGGCGTTGAGCGACCGGTTACTGCGCAAGGTGCGCGCGCGTACTATATGCCAGGGCTGACTAAATTTAAACGGCATTACGATGCCACCAAAACAGGGTATGGATGCAGAATGACATATGCACTGGAACTTTCTCAGCTGACCAAGACCTATCCCGGCGGCGTACAGGCGCTGAAGGGCATCGATCTTAACGTTGAAGCGGGTGACTTTTATGCGCTGCTGGGGCCAAACGGTGCCGGTAAATCCACCACCATCGGGATTATCAGTTCGCTGGTCAATAAATCCGGCGGCAGCGTGCGGGTGTTTGGCTACGACCTGCAAAAAGATGTGGTGAATGCCAAGCGCCAGCTCGGCCTGGTGCCACAGGAGTTTAACTTTAACCCGTTTGAGACGGTGATGCAGATCGTCGTTAACCAGGCGGGTTACTACGGCGTCGGACGGCGTGAGGCCAATCAGCGGGCGGAGAAGTACCTGAAACAGCTCGATCTGTGGGGAAAACGCAGTGAACGGGCGCGCATGCTCTCCGGCGGGATGAAACGCCGTCTGATGATCGCCCGCGCGCTGATGCATGAGCCCAAACTGCTGATTCTGGATGAGCCGACGGCGGGGGTCGATATCGAACTGCGGCGCTCAATGTGGGGGTTCCTGAAAGATCTGAATGCCAAAGGCACCACCATCATTCTCACCACCCACTATCTGGAAGAGGCGGAGATGTTGTGCCGCAACATCGGCATCATCCAGAGCGGTGAGCTGGTGGAAAACACCTCGATGAAAGGGCTGCTGTCCAAGCTGAAATCAGAAACCTTTATCCTCGATCTGGCGCCGCGCAGTCCGCTGCCCGCGCTGGAAGGATTCCAGTATCGCCTGACGGATACCTCCACGCTGGAGGTGGAAGTGCTGCGTGAGCAGGGGCTGAACAGCGTCTTCAGCCAGCTGAGTGCGCAGGGGGTGCAGGTACTGAGTATGCGAAATAAAGCGAACCGTCTGGAAGAGCTGTTCGTTGGCCTGACGACGCAGGGAAAAACAGGAGCAAAAGCATGACACATTTGTACTGGGTGGCGCTGAAAAGTATCTGGGCCAAAGAGATTAACCGTTTTGCCCGCATCTGGATCCAGACGCTGGTGCCGCCGGTGATCACCATGACGCTCTATTTCATCATCTTCGGTAACCTGATCGGGTCACGCATTGGTGAGATGCACGGCTTCAGCTATATGCAGTTTATCGTGCCGGGATTGATCATGATGGCGGTAATTACCAACGCCTATGCTAACGTCGCATCCTCATTCTTCAGTGCCAAATTCCAGCGCAACATTGAAGAGCTGCTGGTCGCGCCGGTGCCGACCCACATCATTATTGCGGGGTATGTCGGCGGCGGCGTGGCGCGTGGTGTCTGCGTCGGGGTTCTGGTCACGGCCATTTCGCTCTTCTTCGTGCCGTTTCACGTTCACTCCTGGACGATGGTGGCGGTGACGCTGCTGCTGACCGCGATTCTGTTTTCACTGGCCGGTCTGCTGAACGCCGTGTTTGCCCGGACCTTTGACGATATCAGCCTGATCCCGACCTTTGTGCTGACGCCGCTGACCTATCTGGGTGGCGTGTTCTATTCGCTGAGTCTGCTGCCGCCATTCTGGCAGGCCGTTTCGAAGCTGAACCCTATCGTCTATATGATCAGCGGTTTCCGCTATGGCTTCCTGGGCATTAATGACGTGCCGCTGGCCTTTACGCTTTCGGTATTGATCGCGTTTATTCTGGTCTTTTACGGGCTGGTCTATGCGCTGATTCAGCGCGGACGCGGATTACGCACCTGACGAAACCTTTACCGAAGCCACGCAGCGAAACGCGCGTGGCTTTTTTATTGCTGGATAAAAAATCGCCGCCTTTTCCGGTTGTCACTGGCCTTAAAAAACGATCCTTTCTTCTGCTCCGCCTCTCTTTTTTCACGCGATTGCGGAAAATAGCCGCCTTTTTCGCCCTCCTGATAAAAAATAACCCTAAGCATTATCTGATATTAAAGTGGAACCGGTTTCTATCTTAATGATTCTCCACTGTTAAATTTTTTTTAAGATTAGCCTTAAGCCCCGACTGTTGTTTATTTCAGCGCGAGTGATCAGAATACCGCCGAATAAGGTTATTCCTCTGCTCAGGGACGAAAGGGCGGGAATGGAGTGTCTGTAATAAGAAGAATGGTCGCACATTCAGGGCCAGTTTTTAATCAAAGGCAGGAAAAGATGAATCGTATAACGTGGATCGACAATCTGCGGGGATTGAGTATTCTCGCAATCATTTTTTTGCACAGTACTATCGCTGTCCATAACAATGCCGGTCATTTTACCGCCTTCAGCAGCCTGCTAAATGAGATGCTGGCACCGGTAAGGCTGGGGCTGATGTTTTTTGTGTCGGGCTTATTTGTCGATGCCGGATTAAGAAAAGGCCTGGGTCCTTTTTTTAATAACAAGGTGCGCAGTATTCTCTATCCGTTCGTGGTCTGGGTGGCAGTTTATGGCGGGCTGAAAATTCTGTTCAGCTCAATGGCCAATACGCCGCAATCGCCGATGAATATTATTCTCTCTCACCTGACCGGCGGCGGCGATATGACCTGGTTCCTGCATTCGCTGTTTATCTTCTTTATTGTGATTATCTTTGCCCGCCATCTGCCGTTCCTGCTGGTGTTCGGCATCTGTATGGCGCTGAGCTGGGCATTGCCAGCCATTGACCCGGACGGCGTGTTTGCCAGTTTCGATAACAGCCACATTAATAAATCCCTTTATCTGTTTGTTTTCTTCTATCTGGGCGATTACGTGGTGAGAAAGCAGGTGGATATCGCGGAGAAAGTGCAGCACGGTCCGACCCTGCTCATTTCGGTGGCCAGTTTTGCGCTGCTCTCCTGCCTGAATATTTTTGTGCTGGATCGTCATTCGCAGGCATTACTCTCACCGCTGGCACTGCTGTCGGTTCCGTTCTTTGTCTGGATTGCGCTGAAGCTGAAGTCTGAACTGGTTTATTATATCGGCGTCAATTCTATCGTCTTCTACCTGTCGCATTATCTGGCGATTCAGTTCTTCAGCAAGATTGTGAAATTTGAAAGCCCGTCCGCCTGGGTTAACGATCTGAAGTTTATTTCGGCTTTCCTGGTGGCGCTGGCGTTACCCTGGACGCTCTGTCTGATGAGAAAACGTGGCTGGTTTAATTTCCTCTTTACGATGAAAAAACCGTCGAAGCCGCTGGCGGCCAAACCGGTTTAACGGAAATAACCGCAAAGAAAAAGGGCCGGCCGTATCACGGGCGGCCCTTTTTTTATCAGGCGATCTGTACCGGCAGCGCTTTTGCCAGACGCTTCATCTGGTTGTCACCCTCAAAATAGGCGACCTTAGGCTGCCACTGACGCGCTTCCGCATCTTCAACCTGCACATAGGAGCAGATAATTAAAATATCGTCCTGGCAGGCGCAGCGGGCGGCCGCACCATTCACCGAAATGATCTTTGAGCCACGCTCAGCCGCGATAGCATAGGTGGAAAAACGCTGACCGTTGGTGACGTTATAAATATCGATCGCTTCATATTGCAGAATGCCGGAAGCATCCAGGAAATCCTGATCGATTGCGCAGGAACCTTCGTAATTGAGGTCCGCCTGCGTCACTTTCACGCGGTGTAATTTGCCTTGCAGAACAGTGCGAATCATAGCCAGAAACCTTGTCAGAGAAATAAAGTAATCTGTAGCGGGTGAGCTTACAGCGTCAGGTCAACGGTTTGGTTGTCAATCAGGCGGGCATTGCCCAGCCAGGCGGCCATCAGCACGACAGCGCGCTGGCTGTCCACCGTCAGCGGCTGCAGCGTTTCCGCATCGCAGATCGCCAGGCCATCAGGACGCAATCCCTGCGCGACCAGCGCCTCACTGGCCGCCTCGATAATCTCTTCAACATGGCGCTCGCCGTTTTCCAGCCGCGTCGCCATCTGACGCATCACCTGGCTCAGCACCGGGGCCAGCTGACGCTCATCGGCCGTCAGGTAGCCGTTGCGCGAACTCAGCGCCAGACCATCCGCAGCCCGTACGGTAGGCACGCCGACAATTTCAATGTCAAAGCCCATATCGGCCACCATCTTACGAATGATAGCCAGCTGCTGAAAATCCTTTTCACCGAAACAGGCAATGTCGGGCTGCACCAGATTAAAGAGTTTGCTGACGATGGTGGCCACGCCGCGAAAATGGCCCGGACGGGTCGCGCCCTCAAGCAGAGAGGAGAGCACCGGCACCTCAACAAAGGTCTGATTCTGCGCGCCCTGCGGATAGACTTCAGCCGGCGAGGGGGCAAAGACGACATCCACCTGATGGCGGTTCAGCTTTTCGCAATCTTCCTGCAGCGTGCGCGGATAACGGGCCAGGTCGTCTGCCCGGTCAAACTGCATCGGATTCACGAAGATCGACACAATCACGATGTCGCCGCGCGCCCGCGCCTCATCCACCAGCGTCAGATGCCCTTCATGCAGGTTGCCCATGGTCGGCACCAGCGCAATACGTTTACCCTGCTGACGCCAGCGACGGACTTCCTGGCGCAGCATCAGCAGCGTTTCAATGATCAACACGGTGACTCTCCCGAATTACTGAAAACTGTGCTCGGCCGCCGGGTAGGTGCCGGCTTCAACTTCAGCGATATAGTGGCGAATCGCCGCGCGAACATCGCCGCTCTCCGCCAGGAAATTTTTGGCAAATTTAGGGATGTGGCCGCCGGTCACGCCCAGGGCGTCATGCATCACCAGAATCTGTCCATCGGTGACGTTACCGGCACCAATGCCGATCACCGGAATAGTGAGGGCGGCGGTGATCCGCCGGGCCAGCGAGACCGGCACGCACTCCAGCACCATCAGCTGTGCGCCCGCGGCTTCCAGCGCCAGCGCGTCGGCCAGCAGCTGCTCGGCTCCCGCTTCATCACGCCCCTGGACTTTATAACCGCCAAAGATATTGACCGACTGCGGCGTCAGCCCCAGGTGACCACACACCGGCACCGCCCGCTCGGTCAGCATCCGGACGGTTTCAGCCAGCCAGCTGCCGCCTTCCAGTTTGACCATGTTGGCTCCGGCGCGCATCAGCTGCGCAGCGTTGTCAAAGGTCTGTGCCGGCGTGGCATAGCTCATAAAGGGCAGGTCAGCGAGCAGCAGCGCCTGCGGCGCGCCACGGCGCACGGCGGCGGTGTGATAGGCGATGTCGCTGACCGTCACCGGCAGCGTTGAGTCATGCCCCTGAATCGTCATACCTAACGAATCGCCAACCAGTAGCACCTGAATGCCTTCATCGGCAAACAGGCGGGCAAAACTGAAATCGTAGGCGGTCAGCGTCGCGAATTTTTTACCGCTGGCTTTCGCCTGACGCAGATGTGAAATCGTGGTGGGTTTCATGGCGCTCTCAACTCAGGAATTCTGATGGGCGCAGTTTACTGGATAGCGTCAGAGAGCGGAATCAGAGAGTTGTGTTTGTCTGCTCAGCGCGGCCACAGGGTGATGCTGCGGCTGTCGAGCGTGGCCAGAATCGTGCTGAGCGCGCGGCCATCCGGCAGGCGAACATCCGGCGCAATCGCCAGCAGCGGCACCAGCATAAACGCCCGATTCAGCAGGTCATAGTGCGGCACCGTCAGCCGTTCGCTGTTGATCACCGCCTCGCCAAACAGCATCAGATCGATATCCAGCGTGCGCGGTCCCCAGCGCTCCGCCTTTCGCACCCGGCCATGCTCCTGCTCAATGCGCTGGGTGTGGTCCAGCAGCGCTTCTGCGCTGAGATCGGTCTCCAGCGCCACGGCGGCATTCAGGAAGTCGGGCTGATCAGGCGGGCCATAGGGCGGCGTGCGGTAGAAGGGCGAGGTGGCAATGCGCTGCGTCTGCGGCAACGCATCCAGGGCGCGAAGCGCTGCATCAACCTGATGCAGCGGATCGGCCAGGTTACTGCCTAATGCCAGGTAAACCCGGGTCATGAGGCGTTCTGGTTGTCACGACGCGGCGCGGAAGAACGGCGGCGCGGACGACGCGATTTATGGCGCGGCACCGGATCGTCGCCGAGGTTGTTCAGCATGTTTTTCTGCTGCGGCGGCGCGGCGACCTGGAATTCGCCCCACCACTGGCTCAGACGCAGCAGTTCCGGGTTATTTTCTACTTCCGCCCGCAGCGCCAGCAGATCGTAAGCGGCGCGGAATTTCGGATGCTCCATCAGTTTCCAGGCGCGTTTACCGTGACGGCGCGACATGCGTAGCTGCAGCAGCCAGATATCGCGGATCAGCGAGGTGATGCGCTTCGGAATCGCCAGCGCACGGCAGGCTTCATCCAGCGTATCATTCATCGCCATCGCAAAGGCTTCAAAGTAGGTCAGGCCACTTTCCTGCGCAATGCGCTCTGCCGCTTCCAGCTGCGGATACCAGAACATCGCGGCAAACAGAAACGCCGGATTCACGCGCATGTCATTCTGAATGCGGTTATCAGTGTTTTTCAGCACCTGCGCCAGCATGCGCTCCATGTGGCTGTCGCTGTTTTCCGTGAAGTTGCGCGCCAGCGTCGGGAACAGCGGCTGGAACAGCTGATATTCACAGAGCTTCAGATAGGTGCTGTAGCCGTAGCCCGCCTGAAGCAGCTTCAGCGACTCTTCAAACAGGCGAGCCGGTGGAATATCACGCAGCAGCGAGGCCAGACGCGGGATCGGCTCTGCCGTTTCCGGCGCAATGCGCATATTAAGCTTCGCAGCAAAGCGCGCCACGCGCAGCATACGGACCGGGTCTTCGCGGTAACGGGTTTCCGGATCGCCAATCAGGCGGATGATGCCCTGTTCCAGATCGCTGATGCCGCCCACGTAGTCACGCACTGTGAAATCCGCCACGCTGTAGTAGAGGCTGTTGATGGTGAGATCGCGGCGCTGAGCATCATCTTCAATCGAACCGAAAATGTTGTCGCGCAGCAGCATGCCGCTCTGGGCGCGCTGCGAGCTGTTGCGATCCTCGGCCATCTCTTCCGCCTGATGATGTCCACGGAAGGTGGCAACTTCGATCACTTCCGGGCCAAACATCACGTGTGCCAGACGGAAACGGCGACCGACCAGACGGCAGTTGCGGAACAGCTTGCGCATCTGCTCAGGCGTGGCGTTGGTCGTCACATCGAAATCTTTCGGTTTTTGCCCCAGTAGCAAATCGCGCACGCCACCGCCTACCAGATAGGCTTCATAACCGGCTTTATTGAGGCGATAGAGCACTTTGAGGGCATTTTCGCTGATGTCTTTACGTGAGATGGTATGGCTTTCACGAGGGATGATGGTCATAAGACGCTCTGGTTCAACCTCTGCTGGGGCTTCCTCTTCATCACGCTTCAGGACTTTCCGGCAAAAATTAGCTACTCGGGTAAAAATGGGACACCTCGACAGTGGCATAAAAAGGGTGTAGGTAAAATCAGCGGCTAATCATAGCCTGTTGAGAACCGTTTGAGAATGCTGTTGTCTATGCATCCGGTTTCAGGGCGTTCTCCTGCGGCATCAAAGCGATATTCCACTGCGACACCGCATCAGACAGCAGTTTGTCCTGCGTTAAGTCCTGCCAGCCGGGTGAAACAGGCTGTCCGAGAAAGCGCAACGCCGCCACTAACAGCGGCCGGGCGTCGCCATCCGGCAGCGACGGCGCATGATTCTGCTTCGACAGCTTATTACCGTCGTGATTAAGCGCCAGCGGCAGGTGCAGCCAGGCGGGCACCGTCCAGCCGAACTGCTGATAAAGCGCAATCTGCCGCACGGTCGGCTCAATGAGATCGGCGCCGCGCACCACTTCAGTAATCCCCTGAAAGTGATCGTCAACCACCACCGCCAGGTTATAGGCAAACAGCCCGTCGCGCCGGTGAATAATAAAATCTTCCTCTGCCAGCCCCCTGTCCGCCTCAACGTGACCGCGCAGCCGATCCTCAAAGGCAAAAATCGGGGCATGCTGACGTAAACGCAGCGCAGCATTCTCCGGCCCGCGATGCCGATCGCGGCAGTAGCCATCATAGAAACCGCCAATCTCCTGAATGCGGCGCCGCGGGCAGGTGCAGAAATAGCTCTGACGATGCTGCTGCAGCCAGGCCAGCGCTTCCCGGTAGGCTTCATGACGCTGCGACTGCCACAGCACCTCACCATCCCACGCCAGTCCATAGTGCGCCAGCTGATGCAGGATACGATCTGCAGCCCCCGGCACTTCGCGTGGCGGGTCGATATCTTCAATCCGCACCCGCCAGAGCCCGTTCTGCGCACGCGCGCTCAGGTAACTGCCCAGCGCAGCAATCAGCGAGCCGAAATGGAGTTCACCAGAAGGAGAGGGGGCGAAGCGACCGATACAGGAGGATGACATAGGTTTCAGAAGTGACCACGCAGCGGACAGGACAACAGGTGTACCGCTGCGTGGCAACAGGCTGGACGCGGCATCAGCCGGCCATTTGTTTCTCACGAATTTCTGCTAAGGTCTTACAGTCGATGCAGAGATCGGCGGTAGGACGCGCTTCGAGACGGCGGATACCGATCTCTACGCCACAGGAATCGCAATAGCCGAAGTCGTCATCTTCCACTTTCTTCAGCGTCTTCTCGATCTTTTTAATCAGTTTACGTTCGCGATCGCGGTTACGCAGCTCCAGGCTGAACTCCTCTTCCTGCGCGGCACGGTCTACCGGGTCCGGGAAGTTAGCAGCTTCATCCTGCATGTGCGATACGGTACGATCGACTTCGTCCCGCAATTGATTACGCCAGGCTTCCAGAATCTTGCGAAAATGGGTCAGCTGCGCGTCGTTCATATACTCTTCGCCCGGTTTCACCTGGTAAGGTTCGACGCCGGCGATAGCGAGAATACTCAGGGACGATGTTTTACGGTTTTGACCTTCTTGCATGTTGCTTCTCCTGGATAACACGCACTATACCCTTCGACTTGCGTCTCGCAGGGGCGTTGCTGCCAGCCTGCATTTGACATCTGCGGGGTACATCGATCCCCCATTGGGGAAAAAAACAGGCCGCTATAAATAACAGAAGCAGTCAGGGTTGGCAATTCTTCGTGAACACACCTTGACAAGCCTGTGAGGAACAGCGTAGTTGGCCCCCGATTCTGAGCATTCTTACCACATAAAATTGCAAAAGATATTACAAGGTTACGTTAACCGGCGTTTTAAGAACTATTCCCGCCGCGGATAAGTCTGCCTGATACGCGAAAACCTCTACACCCTCTCGCTGCGCCTGAGCCAGTTGTTCTGCATACGCCGCATCAATGTGGCGTGCCGGGGAAACGTCCTCAATCCCCGAGTGCAGAACGGCAAACAACAAAACGGCCCGATGACCCTCTGCCGCAACCGTCGCCAGTTCGCGCAGGTGTTTCTGTCCTCGAATCGTCACCGCATCCGGAAAATAACCTTTACCTTCATGTAAAAGGGTTACGGATTTCACCTCAATATAGCAGTTGCGTCGGCCCTCTGCTCTGAGCAGGAAATCAATTCTGCTTTTTTCACTGCCATATCTGACTTCCGCCTGACGCTGGGCATAACCGGTCAGTTCCGCTATCCGGTTCTGGTCCAGCGCTTCGGCTACCAGTTGATTCGCACGCAGCGTATTGACGCAGATCCACTCTCCCGCCTGCGTCTCGGTCAGCTCCCAGCTGTGCGGGTATTTCCGCGTCAGGCTGCCGGAGGTGGAGTACCAGACCCGATCGCCTGGGGTGGCGCAGCCGGTCATGGCGCCAGTGTTGGCGCAGTGAATCGTCAGCTGCTCGCCCTCGGGCGTCACGACATCGGCCAGGAAGCGCTTGTAGCGGGCGATCAGGCGGGCGGGTTTAAGAGGAGGAGAGAAGTGCATGGGGATCCTGAGAGCGTAACGGCCAGCTGGCCAGGGTGCGATAACGGGTACGGCCCCGGCTGTACTCCGAGGCAAACAGCGAAAACGCCGGGACATGAAAACGCCAGTGAAAGCCGCGCGGCGGCAGCGCCACGGGCTGTGTCGCCTGGCGTAACAGCGTGATGTGCGGATGAAACGGCTGCGGGCTCTGGTGGCAGCCGTGCCGGGCAGCCTGGGCCCGCAGCAGGCTGGCGAGCTGTAACAGACCGCGTGGGGCGCGCTGGCAGCCGAGCCAGACCACACCGGGGCGCGGCCAGTGTCCGGCATCATCCAGCTCGAGATCGAAGCCGGGCTGATCAATGCGCGATGCCAGCGTCTGCAGGCGCCGGGAGGTCTCCGGCGCGACCTCGCCGAGAAACGCCAGCGTCAGATGCAGGCTGGCGGCGGCCACCGGCTGGCCCGCCTCCGCAGGGAAGGTGTCGGCCCGCCAGCGCACCAGCTGTTGCTGCATCGCGTCAGGCAGGCTGATGGCAAAAAATAAGCGTTGTGTCGCCATGGCGCTCTCCGGCAAATATCACGGATGGATGCTACAATGCGCGCCATCTTAGCACAGGCAGAAGCGGAGTTTGCTGTGAGCGATTTACCGGTCAGCGCGGTGCTGCCTGACATTCTGGCGGCGCTGAGCCACGCCCCTCAAATCCTGCTGGCCGCACCGACGGGGGCGGGCAAATCGACCTGGCTGCCGCTGCAGCTATTACAGCAGGCGGCGCTGCCGGGGCGAATCATTATGCTGGAACCACGGCGGCTGGCGGCGCGCAACGTAGCGCAACGGCTGGCGGAGCAGCTCGGCGAGCAGCCGGGGGCGACGGTAGGATTCAGGATGCGCGGCGAAAGCTGCGTCGGACCAGAGACGCGACTGGAAGTGGTGACCGAAGGCATGCTGACGCGCATGCTTCAGCACGACCCGATGCTGGAGGGTGTGTCGCTGGTGATCCTGGATGAGTTTCACGAGCGCAGCCTGCAGGCCGATCTGGCGCTGGCGCTGCTGCTTGATGTGCAGCAGGGGCTGCGCGACGACCTCAGAATCCTGCTGATGTCCGCCACGCTGGACAATTCCCGGCTGGCGGCGCTGCTGCCCGACGCCCCGCTGATCGTCTCAGAAGGACGCAGCTTTCCGGTGGAGCGGCGCTATGCGTCGCTGAACCAGACGGTGCGTTTCGAAGAGGCGGTAGCGCGTGAAGTTGCCCAGCTGCTGCGGGAGGAGAGCGGTTCGCTGCTGCTGTTTCTGCCGGGCGTGGCGGAGATCGAACGGGTGAAGCGCGAACTGGAAGCGCGCATCAGCGACGACGTGGATCTGACGCCGCTCTACGGTGCGCTGCCGCTGGCGGCACAGCGCCGGGCAATTCAGCCCGCCCCGGCCGGACGCCGCAAAGTGGTGCTCGCCACCAATATTGCCGAAACCAGTCTGACCATTGAGGGGATCCGGCTGGTGGTCGACAGCGCACTGGAACGCAGCGCCCTGTTCGATGCCCGCAGTGGCGTGACGCGTCTGCAGACCCAGCGCATCAGCCAGGCGTCGATGATCCAGCGTGCGGGCCGCGCCGGGCGCCTGATGCCGGGGATCTGCCTGCATTTACTGCCGCAGGAGCAGGCCGCCCGCGCGGCCGCGCAGATCGAGCCGGAGATCATGAACAGCGATCTCTCCTCGCTGTGGCTGGATCTGCTGCAGTGGGGCTGCACCCAGCCGCAACAGCTGCAGTGGCTGGATCAGCCACCGGTGAAAAACCTGGCGGCGGCCCGGCAGCAGTTAACCCGTCTGGGGGCACTGGATGACCATGGCCTGCTGAATACCCTGGGGCGACGCATGGCACAGCTGGGCAGCGATCCGCGCCTGGCGGCGATGCTCTGTGCGGCGGGCGACGAGGCGGATGCGGTCGCCAGCGCCGCACTGCTGGTGGCGATTCTGGAAGAGCCACCCCGCAGCGGCAGCGCCGATCTGCGCGATGCGCTGCACCGGCCTCAGGCACACTGGCAGCGGCGGGCGCAGCAGTGGCAGCAGCGACTGAAGGTGCGAGGCGGACGGGTCGATGAGGATCGTTTCGCTGGCTTGCTGGCGGTGGGGTTTGGCGATCGGCTGGCGCGGCGACGCGACCAGAGCGGCCGCTATCAGCTCGCCAACGGGCTGGGAGCCAGGCTGGATGAGCAGGATGGCCTGACGCGTCATGAATGGCTGATCGCGCCTGCCCTGTTACAGAGCAGCGCCGCGCCGGATGCCCGGATGCTGCTGGCTCTGCCGGTCGACATTGAGGCGCTGTGCCAGCAGCGGCCCGCCCTGGTTGAGCGCCGCACCGAGGTTGAGTGGGATGAAGAGAAGGGCACGCTGCGCGCCCTGAAGCGTGAGCAGATTGGCGCACTGATACTCCGGACGCAGCCGATGGCAAAGCCGGAACCGGCGGTGCTGCACGCGGCGATGCTGCGCTGGATTGCGGAAAAGGGGCTATCCGTGCTCGGCTGGACGTCAGAGGCAGAGCAGCTGCGGGTGCGTATCCAGTGTGCGGCGCAGTGGCTGCCGGAAGAGGGCTGGCCTGGTGTCGATGATGCGGCACTGCTTGAACGTCTGCCGGAGTGGCTGCTGCCGCAGATGACCACGGTGCGCGATCTCCGCAGCCTGCAGGCGGTAAACCTGACCTCCGCACTCTTACATTTACTCACATGGTCACAACGTCAGCGGCTGGATAGTGCGCTGCCAACTCATTACACTGTGCCGACCGGAAGCCGGCTGCCGATTCGCTACGATGCGGAGAAGCCGCCCGCGCTGGCGGTACGGATTCAGGAGATGTTTGGCGAAGCGCAGAACCCCACCGTAGCGGAAGGCCGCATCCCGCTGGTGCTGGAGCTGTTATCGCCCGCCCAGCGGCCGTTGCAGATTACCCGCGATCTGGCGGCGTTCTGGCGCGGTGCCTGGCCGGAGGTCAGGAAAGAGATGAAGGGACGGTATCCGAAACACCTCTGGCCCGACGATCCGGCTACCGCCTTGCCAACAAGGCGAACCAAAAAAATGTCCCCGCAGGGTTGAGTCCACTGGATCGAATTCAGAGGGTTCTGCCATGCGTTATGCGAGAAAGCAGTTAGAGTAGCGGCGCTGCCGTAAGCACTGCCTGGAGAAGAAAAGTAATGTCTGGGAACGATCGCGAACCAATAGGGCGCAAAGGTAAAGCGTTGCCGCCGCGCAGCAGTGCGGGGCGGGGACGACGCAGGGATATCGAACAGGATATCGACCAGGACGATTTTAATGATGACGAGGAGGAAGCGCCGGTGCCACGTAAAGGTAAAGGTGGAAAACCGCCGCGCGGCAAACGCCGTTGGCTGGGATGGGTAATTAAACTGTTCCTGGTGTTTGTGGTGGTTATGGCCGCGTGGGGCATCTACCTCGACTCGGAAATTCGCAGCCGTATCGACGGTAAAGTGTGGCAACTGCCCGCCACCGTCTATGGCCGCATGGTCAGCCTCGAACCGGGCATGGCCTACAACAAAAGTGAAATGGTCGCCCTGCTGGAAGGCACCCAGTATCGCGAAGTGTCGCGCATTACCCGTCCCGGCGAGTTCTCGGTGAAGGGCAACACGATTGAGCTGCTGCGTCGTCCGTTTGATTTCCCCGACAGTAAAGAGGGGCAGATCCATGCACGCATGAGCTTCAGCAAGGATGAGCTGAGCGAGATTAAAAACCTCGAAACCGGTCGCGATTTTGGCTTCTTCCGCCTCGATCCCCGGCTGATCACCATGCTGCAGTCGCCTAATGGCGAACAGCGACTCTTCGTGCCCCGCGCCGGTTTCCCGGATCTGCTGGTCGATACGCTGATTGCCACCGAAGATCGCCATTTCTATGAGCATGACGGCATCAGCCCTTACTCGATTGGCCGTGCCTTCCTGGCGAACATCACCGCCGGCAAAGCGGTGCAGGGCGGCAGTACGCTGACGCAGCAGCTGGTGAAGAACCTGTTCCTCACCAACGAGCGTTCGCTGTGGCGAAAAGCGCGTGAAGCCTACATGGCGGTGATCATGGATGCGCGCTACAGCAAAGATCGCATCCTGGAGCTCTACCTGAACGAGGTCTATCTCGGCCAGGCGGGCAGCGATCAGATCCGCGGTTTCCCGCTGGCGAGCCTCTACTACTTTGGCCGTCCGGTCGATGAGCTGAGTCTGGATCAGCAGGCGATGCTGGTCGGCATGGTAAAAGGTGCCTCGCTCTACAACCCATGGCGCAACCCGAAACTGGCGCTGGAGCGACGCAACCTGGTGCTGCGCCTGCTGCAGCAGCAGAAGGTGATCGATCAGGAGCTGTATGACATGTTGTCGGCGCGTCCGCTGGGCGTGCAGCCAAAAGGCGGCGTGATCACGCCGCAGCCTGCCTTTATGCAGATGGTGCGTAACGAACTGCAGGCGAAACTGGGTGATAAGATCAAAGATCTCTCCGGGGTGAAAATCTTCACCACGCTGGACCCGGTGTCGCAGGATGCGGCGGAAAAAGCGGTGGTTGACGGGATTCCGACGCTGAAAAAACAGCGCGGCCTGAAGGATCTGGAAACGGCGATGGTGGTGGTTGACCGCTTCAGTGGCGAAGTGCGCGCCATGGTCGGCGGTGCCGATCCGCAGTACGCCGGGTACAACCGTGCGCTGCAGGCGCGCCGTTCGATTGGCTCACTGGCGAAGCCGGCGACCTATCTGACCGCGCTGAGTCAGCCTAATAGCTACCGTCTCAACAGCTGGATCGCCGATGAGCCGATTGCGCTGAAGCAGCCCAACGGCAGCCTCTGGAAACCGATGAACGACGATCGTCGCTTCAGCGGCAAAGTGATGCTGGTGGATGCGCTCACCAACTCCATGAACGTGCCGACGGTGAACCTCGGTATGACGCTGGGGCTGGATGCGGTGGTGGACACCTGGACGAAGCTGGGCGTGGCGAAGGATCAGCTCAATCCGGTGCCTGCCATGCTGCTGGGTGCACTGAACCTGACGCCGGTTGAAGTGGCGCAGGCGTTCCAGTCGATTGCCAGCGGCGGTAACCGCGCTGAGCTCTCGGCGGTGCGGTCGGTGATCGCCGAAGATGGCAGCGTGCTCTATCAGAGCTATCCGCAGGCGCAGCGCGTGGAACCGGCTCAGGCCGCCTATCTGACGCTCTATACCCTGCAGCAGGTCGCCGATCATGGCACCGCCCGTGCGCTGGGCGCGCGTTTCCCGAATGCGCATCTGGCCGGGAAAACCGGGACCACCAACGATCTGATCGACAGCTGGTTTGCCGGTATTGATGGCAAAGAAGTGGCGATCACCTGGGTGGGACGCGACAACAACCAGCCGACCAAACTCTACGGTGCCAGCGGTGCGATGCAGATCTACCGTCGCTACCTCGATAATCAGGCGCCGATGCCGCTGCAACTGACGCCGCCGGAAGATGTCTCGCTGATGAACATCGACTCTGCCGGTAACTTTGTCTGCGGCACGGGCAGCAGTACCTGGCGCGCGCTGCCGGTCTGGGCGCTGGATCCGAATGCGCTGTGTCAGCAACAGCAGCAACAGGTTCAGCAGCAGCAACAGCTGTTCGATCAGCAGCAGCAACAGCAGCAACAGCAGCAGCCGACCCAGCAACCGCAGGAGCAGAAAGAGAGCGACGGCGTAGCAGGGTGGATAAAAGATATGTTTGGCAAATAAATCGGCCAGATGGGTTAAAAAGGGCGCTTCGGCGCCCTTTTTTTGTGGTCTTTTATTACTCTTCAATCGCCCCGCAAACGGCGTCAACGCTGGGATTTGTTCTTGCAGTGCCCGCTGCAGTTCGCATATTATCTAATCCGTTATAATAATCATTATCGTTTCGATTCGCTCGCCTGAGCCTATTTTAAGAGACACTTTTATGAATGCGCGAACGCGTTTTGCCGACAACACCAAAAAAACATTTTCCCGACCGCTTCTGGGCGTCATGATCTCGCTCAGCCTGAGCACCTCGCTGTATGCCGCGCAGACGGAGACGATGGTCGTCTCGGCAGAAGGCGGCAGTGGGGTCGAAGCCGAAAGCCCCTGGGGCCCGGCGCCGACGATCGCCGCGAAGCGCAGCGCTACCGGCACCAAAACCGATACCCCAATCGAAAAAAATCCGCAGTCCGTCTCCGTGGTGACCCGCGAAGAGATGGAGATGCGCAACGTGACCAGCGTCAAAGGGGCGTTTAACTACACGCCTGGCGTGCTGACCGGCAACCGGGGCAGCTCAGACGTGATCGATGCGTTGTCGATCCGCGGCTTCAGCGAAACCAACACCAACCAGTATCTGGATGGCCTGAAACTGCAGGGGGATAGCTTCTCCGAGTTTGCCCTCGACCCTTACTTCCTGGAGCGCGCCGAACTGCTGCGCGGTCCGGTTTCGGTGCTCTACGGCAAAAGCAATCCCGGCGGCGTAGTCGCGCTGGTGAGTAAGCGCCCGACGCAGGAGACCCTGCGTGAAGTCCAGTTCCAGATGGGTAACGATAACCTCTTCTCAACCGGCTTTGATTTCGGCGGCGCGCTGGATGATGACGGTGTATACAGCTATCGACTGACCGGGCAGGCGCGCAGTCAGGATGCGCAGCAGGCGATGAACAAAGAGAAGCGCTACACCATCGCGCCCGCATTCAGCTGGCGTCCCGATGAGCGGACCCGCATTGACCTGCTGACCTATTTCCAGAACGAGCCGGAAACCGGCTATTACGGCTGGCTGCCGCGGCAGGGCACGATCGTGCCGATCACCCGCGCGGATGGCCGTGAATATAAGCTGCCGACCAACTTCGATGAAGGCGAGCAAAGCAACAAGATCTCCCGCACCACCAAAATGGTGGGCTACAGCGCCGAGCACAGCGTCGACGACACCTGGACGCTGCGTCAGAACCTGCGCTACGCCGATCTGCGTACCGACTACCGCAGTATTTATGGCAATGGCCTTATCCCGGGGACGCAGATAATTTCCCGTGGCTCTGCGCTTTCCCATGAGAAGCTGAACCAGTTCGCGGTGGATAACCAGGCGCAGGCAAAATTTGCTACCGGGCGGGTGGATCATACGCTGTTGCTGGG
Source organism: Pantoea sp. EKM101V (assembly GCF_011800325.1). Lineage (NCBI taxonomy): Bacteria > Pseudomonadati > Pseudomonadota > Gammaproteobacteria > Enterobacterales > Erwiniaceae > Pantoea > Pantoea sp. EKM101V. The sequence goes on along the minus strand of NZ_JAALFP010000008.1, from coordinate 50,283 downwards.
CGTGGACTTCCAGCGTACCCGCAACGATATCGACGCACAGTATGGTGCTGCATCCAGCCTGGATGCCGTCAATCCGCAGTATGGCAATGACAGTGTGATATCCTACGGCCCTTATCAGCACCTTAATAAGCAGCGTCAGACTGGCCTTTATACGCAGGATCAAATGGAGTGGAACCGCTGGGTGCTGACGCTGGGTGGCCGCTACGACTACGCCATGACCTCGGTTTACGATCGGGTGAAGAATAGCGTTGATCGCCAGAACGACCAGGCCTTCACCTGGCGGGGCGGTCTGAACTATGTGTTTGATAACGGTATCGCGCCTTACTTCAGCTACAGCGAAGCCTTTATTCCGAATGCGGGTGGGACCTATGACGGTCAGGCTTTTGATCCGTCACGTGCGAAGCAGTATGAAGCGGGCGTGAAGTATGTGCCGAAAGATCGTCCGGTAGTGCTCACCGCCGCGCTGTATCAGCTGACCAAAACTAAAAACCTGACCGCCGATCCGGACACGAAAAATCATCCCAATGCCAGCGTACAGAGCGGTGAGATCCGTTCGCGCGGCGTTGAGCTGGAAGCCAAAGCGGCGCTGAATGCCAACGTCAACCTGACCGCCTCTTATACCTACACCGATGCGGAATATACCGAAGACACCCTGCTGAAAGGCAAAACGCCGGTGCAGGTGCCGAAGCATATGGCCTCACTCTGGAGCGACTACACCTTCCACGAAACCGCGCTGTCAGGTGTGACGCTCGGCGCTGGGGTACGGTATGTGGGCGAAAGTCAGGGGCTTTACAGCAGCGGCGCTGAGCAGAACCAGAACTTTAAGGTTGCCGGTTACACCACGGTGGATGCGGCGCTGAAATATGATCTGGGCCGTTTCGGATTGCCAGGCTCGTCGGTGGGCGTTAACGTCAACAACCTGTTCAACCGCGAGTATGTCGCCAGTTGCTACCGTGAATACGCCTGCTACTGGGGTGCAGAGCGCCAGATTGTCGGTACCGCCACCTTCAGATTCTGATTTAACCGGGCGCTGCGGCGCCCGTTCACAGGGATTATCATGCCGTATCCGCACGCAGAAGAGGCCACCTTTACGCTGGATAACGCCAGCTTTGAGGTCCCGGGCCGAACCCTCCTCCAGCCACTTTCACTGACTTTTCCACCAGGCAAAATGACTGCGCTGATTGGTCACAACGGTTCAGGTAAGTCGACGCTGTTGAAAATGCTGGGTCGTCATCATGGTGCCAGCCACGGCGAGGTTCGTCTGAATCAGCAGCCGGTCGGGCGCTGGAACAGTAAAGCCTTCGCCCGTCAGGTCGCCTATCTGCCGCAGCAGCTACCGGCAGCCGAAGGCATGACGGTTCGTGAGCTGGTGGCGATTGGCCGCTATCCCTGGCACGGCGCGCTGGGCCGCTTTGGTCAGGAAGATCGCGACCGGGTGGAGGATGCGATTACGCAGGTGGGGCTTAAACCCTTTGCCGGTCGGCTGGTGGACAGCCTGTCGGGCGGTGAACGCCAGCGCGCCTGGCTGGCCATGATGGTGGCGCAGAACAGCCGCTGCCTGCTGCTCGATGAACCCACCTCGGCGCTGGATATTGCTCATCAGGTTGAGGTGCTGGCGCTGATCAAAAATCTCAGTGAGCAGCGCGGCTTGACCGTGATTGCGGTGCTGCATGATATCAATATGGCAGCACGCTATTGCGATCATCTGGTGGCGCTGCGTCAGGGAACAATGATTGCCGAAGGTGACGCAGAGGCCATTATGCAGGCTGAGGTGCTGGGTGCGATTTATGGCATCCCGATGGGGATTTTACCGCACCCGCAGGGTGGCGCACCGGTCAGTTTTGTCTGTTAAGGAAAGGATGATGCCCGATCTTTCTCGCCGCCGCCTGATGCTGGCACTGGCGGCCTCGCCACTCTTTTGTGCGCTTCCCCTGCGTGCCGCGACGCCGAACCTTAGCCGGATTATCGCGCTGGAGTGGTTACCCACCGAATTGCTGATGGCGCTGGGTATCACACCTTACGGCGTGGCCGATCTGCATAACTACAACATCTGGGTCGGGGAGCCGCCGCTGCCGGCGGGCGTAACGGATGTCGGTCTGCGCACGGAACCCAATCTTGAGCTGATGGTACAGATGCAGCCGTCGCTGATCCTCTGCTCCAACGGCTACGGCCCTTCGAAAGAAAAACTGATGCGCATCGCGCCGATCATGGGCTTTGACCTGCAAAGCGGCGACGGCAAACCCCTGACCGCCGCCCGGGCATCGCTGCGCCAGCTGGCTGCACGGCTTGGGGTCAGCGAGCGGGCGGAGCAGCATCTGCGCGAGGTCGACGCTCAGCTGGCGGCAGCGCGGCAGCGTCTGGCACCCTATGCCGGACGCACCCTCCTGCTGATGTCGCTGCTCGACAGCCGTCATGCCATTACCTTCGGCAAAAACAGTCTGTTTCTGGAAGTGATGACGCTGCTGGGCCTGAAAAATGGCTGGCAGGGCGAAACCAACTTCTGGGGCAGTGCGGTGGTTGGCATCGAACAGCTGGCGCAGGCCGGGGATGTGCAGGCAATCTGCTTCGATCACGACAACGATGCCGATATGGCACAGCTGATGCGCAGTCCGCTGTGGCAGTCGCTGCCGTTTGTACGCGCCGGACGTTTTCAGCGCGTTCCGGCGGTCTGGTATTACGGTGCGACGCTCTCCGCGCTGCACTTTGTTCGCGTGCTGGAACGCGCGCTGGAGACGCAATGATGCGCCATGCCCTGTTTCCTCTCCTGCTGCTTAGCCTGTTGTTTCTGCTGGCGCTCAGCCTGACGCTGGTCAATCTGCAACAGGCCCTGCCGCCCGCCGACTGGATGCAGGCGCTCTGGTCACCGGCTGTCGATAACCTGTCGCAGATGGTGTTTCACTACAGCCTGCTGCCGCGCACCGTACTGGCGCTGCTGCTCGGTGCCGGACTGGGGCTGGCCGGTCTGCTGTTTCAGCAGATCCTGCGCAATCCGCTGGCGGAGCCGACCACGCTGGGCGTCTCGTCCGGGGCGCAGCTTGGGATCACCGTAGCGACGCTCTGGCATCTGCCCGGCGGCGCGCTGACCCAGCAGTTTGCCGCGCTCAGCGGCGCGGTGCTGGTGGGGGCGCTGGTGCTGGGTGTGGCCTGGGGCAAGCGTCTGTCGCCGGTCACGCTGATTCTGGCCGGCCTGGTGCTGAGTCTCTACAGCGGCTCGGTCAATCAAATCTTCGCTATCTTCAATCACGATCAGCTGCAGAACATGTTTCTGTGGAGCACCGGCGCACTGAATCAGATGAGCTGGGACAATGTGCAGCAACTCTGGCCGCGCCTGCTGCTGGCCTTTGTGCTGGCCCTGGCGCTGCTGCGTCCGCTGACGCTGATGGGGCTGGATGATAGTGTGGCGAAGAATCTGGGCCTGGCGCTCTCTGTGGCGCGCATTGGCGGCCTTGCGCTGGCCATCCTGCTCAGCGCCCAGCTGGTGAATGTGGCCGGGGTCATCGGTTTTATCGGGCTGTTCGCTCCTCTGCTGGCGAAGCTGCTGGGGGGACGACGGCTAATCACCCGGATGGTGCTGGCCCCCCTGACGGGCGCGCTGCTGCTCTGGCTGGCGGACAGCGGCGTGCTGTGGCTCAGCACGCACTGGCGTGATATTCCGACCGGTACAGCCACCGCGCTGCTGGGCGTGCCCCTCCTGCTGTGGCTGCTGCCGCGTCTGCGAACCGGCTCCGTGCCGCCCGCCCTGAATCAGGGTGACAACGTGCCCGCCGAGCGGCAGAACCTGCTGCGCTGGGCGCTGATCGGCATCGCCGTGCTGGCTCTGCTGGCCTGGGTAGGCCTGGCCGGGGGACGGGATGCGCAGGGCTGGAGCTGGTCAGCGGGTGAGATGCTGCATTCACTGCTGCCGTGGCGTGCGCCGCGGGTGCTGGCTGCGCTGGTGACCGGCCTGATGCTGGGCGTGGCGGGCAGCCTGATCCAGCGGCTGACCGGCAACCCGATGGCCAGCCCGGAAGTGCTGGGCATCAGTTCCGGTGCCGCCTGTGGTGTGGTCGTTATGATGTTTCTCGTGCCGGGGGATGCACTGGCGTGGCTGCTGCCTGCCGGTGCGCTGGGGGCGGCGCTGACGCTGCTGGTGATTATGCTGGTCGCCAGCCGGGGGGGATTCTCGCCGGAGCGGATGCTGCTGGCAGGTATGGCGCTGAACAGCGCCTTTGTCACGCTGCTGATGCTGCTGCTGGCCAGTGGCGATCCGCGCATGGGCGACCTGCTGAGCTGGATCTCCGGCTCGACCTATAACATCAGCGGCCGTCAGGCGATGCAGAGCGCGCTCTGCGCGCTGGTGCTGGTCGCGCTGGCGCCGCTCGCCAGCCGCTGGCTGACCCTGCTGCCGCTCGGCAGTGTCACCGCGCGCTCGGCCGGCATCGCATTAACACCGGTGCGGCTGAGTCTGCTGCTGCTGGCGGCCGCGCTGACCGCCAGCGCGACGCTGACTATCGGTCCGCTGAGCTTTGTCGGGCTGATGGCTCCGCATATGGCGCGGATGCTGGGCTTCCGGCGGGCTCTGCCGCAGATGGTGCTGTCAGGATTGCTGGGAGCGGGGTTAATGGTGCTGGCGGACTGGTGCGGGCGGATGCTGGCCTTTCCGGATCAGATCCCAGCCGGGCTGATGGCGACGTTTTTAGGCGCACCTTACTTTATCTGGCTGTTGCGGCGCTCAGTTTAATAAGACCGGCGCACACATCCAGAATAAGGTGATTCTGGCAGTCATCGATTAGCCTGACGCGCAGAGAGCAGGGTCAGAGGAGGAAAGCGTCCCGCGCCAGGGAAGGCGCGGGCCGAGCGGCCAGGGATTGGCTTAAGCGACTTTCCGATCTGACCCTGTTTTCTGGGCAGGCTCGATCTTATCGCTAACCCGGACAGACGTTATTAACAAAAGACCGGCAGAGGCCGGTCTTTGTCATTAACGCTGCCGAAATCACAGCTTCGCGAAACAACGACGCGCGGCATCGATGGTGTGCTGAATATCCACTTCGCTGTGTGCCAGCGACATAAAGCCCGCTTCATAAGCCGATGGAGCAAAGTAAACGCCTTCCTCCAGCATCAGGTGGAAGAAGGTTTTAAAGCGCTCCACATCGCAACGGGTCACGTCCGCGTAACAGGTCACGCTGTCAGCGTCGGTGAAGAAGAGGCCGAACATGCCGCCAACGTGGTTCACCACCAGCGGGATATTCTGCTCTTTCGCCGCGTCACGCAGACCTTCAGCCAGCTGACGGGTCAGCGCATCCAGTTTCTCATGGGTGCCCGGCTGTGCAAGCTGAGTCAGACAGGCGTAGCCCGCCGCCATCGCGATCGGGTTACCGGAGAGCGTACCCGCCTGATAAACCGGACCGGTCGGGGCCAGCGCCGCCATCACTTCGCGACGGCCACCGAATGCGCCCACCGGCATACCGCCACCGATGATTTTACCCAGGCAGGTAAGATCGGGACGGACATTGTAGTGAGCCTGCGCGCCGCCCAGCGCAACGCGGAAACCGGTCATCACTTCGTCAATAATCAGCAGCGCACCAAACTCGTCGCACAGGGCGCGCAGGCCCGGCAGAAACTCAGGCTGTGGCGGAATGCAGTTCATGTTGCCCGCGACCGGCTCAACGATAATGGCGGCAATCGCCTCAGGGTATTGCTCAAACGCGCTGCGCACCGAGTCGAGGTCGTTAAAGGTGCAGGTCAGGGTATGTTTGGCGAAATCGGCCGGGACACCCGGCGAGTTTGGCTGACCGAGGGTCAGGGCACCGGAACCCGCTTTCACCAGCAGATGATCGGCGTGGCCGTGATAGCAGCCTTCAAACTTGATGATTTTGTCGCGGCCGGTAAAGCCACGCGCCAGACGAATCGCGCTCATGGTCGCTTCGGTGCCGGAGTTCACCATCCGCACCATCTCCATGCTCGGCACCAGATCGCACACCAGCTGCGCCATGGTCACTTCCATGCCGGTCGGTGCGCCAAAGCTCAGGCCACGCCCGGCCGCTTCGATCACCGCATCGCGGATCGCCGCGTTATTGTGACCCAGTACCATCGGGCCCCATGAGCCGACATAATCGATGTAGGCTTTGCCATCGGCGTCATAGAGACAGGCCCCGTCAGCGTGATCAATAAACAGCGGAACGCCGCCCACACCGGTAAATGCGCGTACTGGCGAGTTTACGCCACCCGGGATCAGGCGTTGTGCCTCGGCAAACAGTTGTTCGGACTTACTCATTTTCGGCTCCAGCGGTTCAGAAAAATAGGGTGCCATTCTACGGAAGAGGGGCAGCCGGCGAAAGGTGGTTTCACCCGCAGCGCCCCTTACAGAGGGGAAAGCGGCACAGAGTGCGAAGGGCAGAGCTTGATTGCGCTGAGGTGCTGACTGATAATAGCGTAATTAAGGTCGTTTTCTGACCTGGACGTTTAGCGGAGTAAAACATGAGTGATGAAGTAGTAGCACTGCCGTTGCAGTTTACCGATGCCGCAGCCAACAAGGTCAAGAACCTCATTGCCGATGAAGAGAACCCGGCGCTGAAACTGCGTGTCTATATTACCGGTGGCGGTTGCAGCGGTTTCCAGTATGGCTTCACCTTTGATGACCAGCTGAACGATGGCGACATGACGATTGAAAAACAGGGCGTCTCGCTGGTGGTTGACCCGATGAGCCTGCAGTATCTGGTGGGTGGATCGGTGGATTACACCGAAGGGCTGGAAGGATCGCGCTTCATCGTGACCAACCCGAATGCGAAAACCACCTGTGGCTGTGGCTCCTCTTTCAGTATCTGATGATGCAGGCCGTCAATCTGACGGCCTCGTTTACCACTCTACCGTTACCAGACTGATTCCCTGCTTCTGACTTCCCTCTGTCCGGCTCTGGCTCTCTGTAATGCGCGGCTGCGCACTGGCCTGTCTGCCACAGTCAACCTGCGGTGCGGGCTGACCACGTGCCGTGTTAATTTCACAGCGTGAATAGATGACAAGCCTGGCGCCTATAGAGCCAGTGATCGATCCCGCACAGGCAGATCCGGCGATCGTCAGCCCTATGGCCAGCAGCAGTGCTCTGGTCATATGAAGTTCCTGGTGTTTAAAAGGCGCCGGGGCGCTAAAAGGAGGGCGAGCATACGTGGCTCGCCCGTCTCTGTTATTGATTAACGGCAAAAAGTGCGGCGGCTTTAATCAATTCGCTGATTTATCGATCGGGATGCAGGGCCGCACAGAGTTGCTGCGCCGCCAGCAGCAGTCGCGGGCCAGGGCGGCTAAGCCAGTCCTCGTTGATGGCGATCACCGGCACCCTGAGCTGCGGCTGCCAGAATGTCCGGATATTCTCCGCCTGCTGCGCATCGCCGCCCGTTACTATCGCCTCAGGATGGCGCATCAGAACCTGCTCGCGGCTCACCTGCGGCCAGCTGACGCGGCTGTCAGCAAAGATATTCCTGCCCCCGCAGAGGGTAACCATCTCATTCTGCATCGTTTCTCTGGCGGCGGTGAACAGCGGCTGCTGGCCAAACTGCAAAAAAAGCGGAACCGCAGCCAGGTGAGTATAGCGCTGGCGCAGCGCCGCCGCCTGCTGATGTAACTGCCGGGCCGCGCGGGCCGCCTGCTCCGGCCTGGGGCTCCAGTGACCCAGATCGGCCAGCGCCGCGATCATCTCATCCAGCGTCCGCGGATCGATCCACTTAACCGGTACACCGAGCTGCTGTAACTGGGCGATCTGCCGCTGCGGATTGCCGCCCCGCCAGGCCAGAACCAGATCGGGTTTAAGCTGCAGGATCCGTTCTGTTCTGATGCCCTGCCAGTCGGCAACCTGTTCAATCTGTTTTGCCTGTGGCGGATAGTCGGACCAGGCGCTGACCGCAATCGGGGTGATCCCGGCGGCAAAGGCGAGTTCGGTGAGATGGGGAGCAAGGGTAATAACGCGAGGTGGGGAAGCCAGCAGGCTGCCGCTCAACAGCAGCAGCCAGCAGAAGAGCAGGGTTTTAGCCACGCGCCAGATGCGCCAGCAGGTTCTCCACCATCAGTGAAGATTGCTTTGCTGCCACGCTGAGGAACTCATCAAAACTGAGGTGCGACGCTTTGTCGGCCACGTCAGAGATGGCACGCACCACCACAAATGGCACCTGGAACTGATGGCAGACGTGACCGATGGCGGTCGCTTCCATCTCAACCGCAATCGCCTGCGGGAACTGACTGCGAATGCGCGCCAGCGGTTCGGCGCCGTTGATAAAGGCATCTCCGCTGACCACCAGGCCGCGCACAGCATTCAGATCAAGCTGTTTAATGCAGGCTTCCGCTGCGGCGATGAGGGTGCTGTCTGCCACGAACGCGGCCGGACACCCCGCCATCTGACCCGGCTCGTAGCCAAAGGCCGTGACGTCCGCATCGTGATAACGCACTTCTTCAGAGACCACGATATCGCCCACGCTGAGCGACGGCGCTAATCCACCCGCAGAGCCGGTGTTGATCACGACGTCAGGCTTGCAGAGTTGCAGCAGCAGCGTGGTACCCAGCGCGGCAGAGGTTTTACCAATGCCCGATTTCAGCAGTGCCACCTCAACGCCCTGCAGGGTGCCGGTATAAATTTCACAACCCGCCAGCGACAGCGTTTGACGGTTTTCAATTTTGTCGCGCAGCAGTGTGACTTCCTGCTCCATCGCGCCAATAATGCCTGCTTTCATAGTGAGTCCCGCTAATGTAAAAAATGAAAAATTAGGGCATAGTTTAGCATGGCATTCAGGGGATTAATTCACGAAAAAATAAGGGGTAATCCATGTCGGCGATCAATTTCAGGAAGAAGATCAGCTTCTCGCGCCCTTATACCAGTCGAAAAGATCCGGAAGGCGAATATTACATTACCCGCCATTTTGAGAGCGACCGCGGGCGGATTATCAACTCCGCCGCTATCCGTCGCCTGCAGCAGAAAACCCAGGTGTTCCCGCTGGAGCGCAACGCCGCCGTCCGCTCCCGCTTGACGCACTCGCTGGAGGTTCAGCAGACCGGCCGCTACATCACCAAAGAGATCCTGCAGACGCTGAAGATGCAGGGCGGGCTGGCGCAGTATGGTCTGGATGAGTTAGAGGGAGCGTTTGAAAGCCTGATAGAGATGGCGTGTCTGCTGCACGACGTCGGCAATCCGCCGTTTGGCCACTTTGGCGAGGCGGCGATCAACGACTGGTTTGAAGAAAATCTGCCTGCCGAACTGGTTGATCCGCTGGTGGCCGGTGTGGAAGGGGAGGCGCAGCGTCAGGCTTTTGATCAGCTCAACGCCACCATCCGCCAGGATCTCTGCCATTTTGAAGGCAACGCCCAGGCCATTCGCATGGTGCATACGCTGCTGCAACTCAATCTCAGCTATTCTCAGGTTGCCTGCATCCTGAAATATACAGCCCCCGCCTGGTGGCAGGGTGAAAAACCCGCCGAATTTAGCGTATTGATGAAGAAACCGGGTTTTTATCTCTCTGAACAGGATTATATTACCGAGCTGCGTGCTGCCACTAATATGAAAGAGCACCACCGCTTTCCGCTCACCTATATAATGGAAGCCGCGGATGATATCTCCTATTGTATTGCCGATTTGGACGACGCTGTAGAAAAAGATATCTTCAATGTTGAGAGTTTGTATGAATTTCTCAATAAAGCTTGGGGGCCGGTTAAAAATAATGACGCTTTCAGCCGGACGATTGGCGAAGCCTGGCGTGAAGCCTGTAATAAAAAACGCCGCAGCCGCAGCGATCAATTTTTTATGTCATTACGCGTAAATGTTCAGAGTGTATTGGTCAGCTATGCGGTCAAGCGTTTTGTTGATAATCTGCCTGCCATATTCGACGGCAGTTTCAACCATGCGCTGCTGGAAGATGAGGGTGAAGAGGGGCGTTTGCTGCAGCTGTTTAAGACCGTCGCCCGTCAGCAGGTCTTTAACCATTCTGAAGTGGAACAGCTGGAACTGCAGGGTTATCGGGTCATCAGGGGCCTGCTGGAGATCTATCAGCCGCTGATGCGCCTCAACTACGAAGCCTTTACCACGCTGATAAATGAAGATTTCCTGCGTCAGCATCCCATCGAAACCCGGCTTTTTCATAAGCTCTCCGGTAAACACCGCAAAGCGTATTTACATAAGATGCGTAACCTGGTGGTGGAGCATAAATATCAGCGGCTGTTGTGGGAGCGTTATTATCGCTTCCGCCTTATTCAGGATTATATCAGCGGCATGACCGATCTCTATGCCTGGGATGAGTACCGGCGGCTGATGGCCGTAGAATAAGCCGCCAATTGTAAAGAGCGCGAATAAATTTTTACTTTTGCCTGAAACTTTTTAAGGAACTTCGCGCTAAAACATTTATCTCACCTTTCGACCACAGCAATGGTCTGAACAGTAATCTTACAGAGAAATGAAAAATGAAAAAAAAGACCTTAGTATTAAGTGCGCTGGCGTTAAGCCTGAGCATGGCGCTCGCCCCTGTTACTGTTTCTGCTGCGCAAACGGCCTCTTCAGATAGCCAGCAACTGCCAAGTCTGGCTCCAATGCTGGAGAAGGTCATGCCGTCTGTGGTCAGTATCAGCGTCGAGGGCACCACCACGGTTAAAACTCCCCGCATGCCACAACAGTTTCAGCAATTCTTTGGCGACAATTCGCCTTTCTGCCAGGACGGCTCTCCGTTCCAGGGCTCACCAATGTGCCAGGACGGTGGTAACGGCGGAGCGCCAGGCCCGGATACCCAGCAGGAGAAATTCCGCGCGCTGGGATCGGGCGTCATCATTAACGCCGAAAAAGGCTATGTGGTCACCAACAACCATGTAGTGAACAACGCCACCAAAATTCAGGTGCAGCTGAGCGATGGCCGTCGCTATGACGCCAAAGTCATTGGCAAAGATCCGAGCTCCGATATTGCGCTGGTACAGCTGCAGGACGCTAAAAACCTGACCGCGGTGAAGATCGCCGACTCTGACAGCCTGCGGGTAGGTGACTACACCGTGGCCATCGGTAACCCTTACGGACTGGGCGAAACCGTGACGTCAGGTATCGTCTCTGCGCTGGGACGCAGCGGCCTGAACGTGGAAAATTATGAGAACTTTATTCAGACCGATGCGGCGATCAACCGGGGTAACTCCGGCGGCGCGCTGGTTAACCTCAACGGTGAGCTGATCGGAATTAACACCGCGATTCTGGCACCGGATGGCGGCAACATCGGTATCGGCTTTGCTATCCCCAGCAACATGGTGAAAAACCTGACGGCGCAGATGGTGGAGTTTGGTCAGGTGAAACGGGGTGAGCTGGGCGTGCAGGGGACAGAGCTGAACTCCGAGCTGGCTAAAGCGATGAAGGTGGACGCGCAGCGCGGTGCCTTTGTCAGCCAGGTGCTGCCGGGCTCGGCTGCTGCGAAAGCGGGTATCAAAGCCGGTGACGTAATCGTCTCCATGAACGGTAAACCGCTGAGCAGCTTTGCTTCGCTGCGTGCGGAAGTGGGCTCACTGCCGGTAGGCACCACCCTGAAGCTGGGCCTGCTGCGTGACGGCAAGCCGCTCGACGTCTCTGTCCAGCTGCAGCAGAGCAGCCAGGCGAAAGTTCAGTCGGCAACCATCTATACCGGCATTGAAGGTGCCGACCTCAGCAATATCGAAACGGGCACCAAAGGTGTGCGGGTGGATAACGTCAAACCGGGCAGTGCCGCGGCGCGTATCGGCCTGAAGAAGGGCGACGTGATTCAGGGCGTTAACCAGCAGGTGGTGACCAACCTGGGCGAGCTGCGTAAAGTCCTCGACACCAAACCGTCGGTTCTGGCGCTGAACGTGAAGCGTGGTGACAATACGCTCTATCTGCTGATGCAGTAAGCGACGCGTAATAACCTCTCAGGCGGACTGCGGTCCGCCTTTTTTATGCCCGCTCTCTGCCGTGGCAGAGTGTGATAGTGACCGCAAATCCGGGAAATCAGCGCCCGCCTCTGTGCAATTGCACAATGCTCCGCACGCGACGCCTGCGTATTCTGTTGCTCCCCCATTTTTTCAGGAGTAATGGATGGCTGCCTATCACCTTGATGCCCGGCTGGCGCAGGATATCGTGGCGCGCACCATGAGAATTATCGACAGCAATGTCAACGTGATGGACGCGCGGGGCCGCATCATTGGCAGCGGCGACCCTGAACGCGTTGGCGAGTTGCACGAAGGCGCACTGCTGGTGCTCTCTCAGGGACGCGTGGTGGACATTGATGACGCCGTGGCTAAACATCTGCACGGCGTGCGGCCAGGCATTAACCTGCCGCTGCGCCTGGATGGCAATATAGCGGGCGTGATTGGCCTGACCGGCGAACCGCTGGCGCTGCGGCACTATGGTGAGCTGGTCTGTATGGCGGCAGAGATGATGCTGGAGCAGGCGCGGCTGCTGCACATGCTGGCCCAGGATAGCCGTCTGCGTGAAGAGCTGGTGCTGAATCTGATCCGCAGTGACACGCTGTCGCCGCAGCTGACCGAGTGGGCGCAGCGGCTCGGTATCGACCTCAATCAGCCTCGCGTTGCCGCTGTCATCGAGGTGGACAGCGGCCAGCTCGGTGTGGACAGCGCCATGTCAGAGTTGCAGCAACTGCAGACACTGCTGACCACGCCGGAGCGCGATAATCTGATCGCCATTGTTTCGCTGACCGAAATGGTGGTGCTGAAACCCGCCCTGAATGCACATGGACGCCACGATCAGGAGGATCATCGCCGCCGCATCGAGCAGTTGCTGCAGCGGATGAAAGAGCGTGGGCATCTGCGGATGCGTATTGCACTCGGCAATGTTTTTACCGGGCCCGGCAGCATTGCGCGCTCCTACCGCACCGCCCGCACCACCATGATGGTCGGCAAGCAGCGGATGCCGGGATTACGCAGCTACTTCTATCAGGATCTGGTGCTGCCGGTGCTGCTCGACAGCCTGCGAGGCGGCTGGCAGGCGAATGAGCTGGCGCGGCCACTGGCAAAGCTCAAAAGCATGGATAACAACGGCCTGCTGCGTCGTACGCTGATGGCCTGGTTCACCCACAACGTGCAGCCGGGCGCCACTGCGCGCGCGCTGTTTATCCATCGCAACACGCTGGAGTACCGGCTGAACCGGATTTCTGAACTGACCGGGCTTAACCTGGGGCAGTTTGATGACAGGCTGCTGCTCTATGTGGCGCTGCAGCTGGATGAGCAGGGATAACACGCAAACAGCGGGCATAAAAAAGGCCAGCAGTGCTGGCCTTTCCGGTCGGGCAGGGAATTAACGACCGTTACGGGTTAATTTTTCCAGGTCCGATTCAATCTCACTGATTTTGTGAGAAACCACGCTTTCCAGATGACGCAGGTCATCCAGAATTTTGCGTTTCAGATCCACTTCAACCTGGTCACGCTGGCAAATCTGGTCCAGTTCGTCGATGACATAACGCAGATTCGGACTGATCTCCTGAACTTCTTTATAGCCCTGGGTCGCGTGATCGGCCACGACGGTTTTGCGCTGACGCGGATATTTGAATTTGACGCTTTTCGCGAAAAATTCACCTTTATCTTTGCGGAAGTAGATTTTAAGAATGTCGTTATTCGCTTCCTGACGCAGGCTGTAGCGATCGATGTCGTCCGGATTACTGATTCCTAAGCTTTTCAGATTGTCATACATGGCGTTTTTTCCATAAAAGTGAGAAGCGCGCAGTCTTGTTCATGACGTCAGACAACTGTAGACATAAATCAGCGGGATGAACATTGCGCGACAGGATTTAACTGGCGCGGATTATGACCTGGATGAAATCTAAACGCACCCGTTCCTTCGCGGCGCGAATCAGGTTGATTTGGAATGGCTGTAAAGAAAAGATGACGGGCTGGTTTCCAGCCCGTCACTGACATCAGTCGATGGTGCGCAGCAGTTCGTTGATACCGGTTTTGCTCAGGGTTTTCGCGTCAACTTTCTTCACGATCACCGCACAGTAGAGGCTGTAGCTGCCATCTTTAGACGGCAGGTTACCGGAAACGACGACCGAACCGGCAGGAACGCGGCCGTAATGGACTTCGCCGGTTTCGCGGTCATAAATTTTGGTGCTCTGACCGATATAGACGCCCATTGAGATCACGGAGCCTTCTTCAACAATCACGCCTTCAACGATTTCAGAGCGTGCGCCAATGAAGCAGTTGTCTTCGATAATGGTCGGGTTTGCCTGCAGCGGTTCCAGCACGCCACCGATTCCCACGCCACCTGAGAGGTGAACGTTTTTGCCGATCTGCGCACAGGAGCCGACGGTCGCCCAGGTATCCACCATGGTGCCTTCATCCACGAAAGCGCCGATGTTGACATAAGAGGGCATCAGCACCGTGTTACGGGCAATGAACGCGCCCTTACGCACTGCTGCAGGCGGCACCACGCGGAAACCGGCGGCTTTAAAACGCGCCTCATCCCAGCCAGCAAACTTCATCGGCACTTTGTCGTAAAAACGGGTTTCTGCCCCTTCCATGACCTGATTGTCATTGATGCGGAAAGAGAGCAGCACTGCTTTTTTCAGCCACTGATGCGTTACCCACTCGCCATCGATCTTTTCAGAAACGCGCAGTTCGCCGCTGTCCAGCAGGGCGATCACCTGGTTGATGGCATCACGGGTTTCGCTGTCAACGCTGACGGGGGTGATGTCCGCGCGACGTTCAAAGGCGGATTCGATAACGCTCTGTAACTGTTGCATATTTTTTTCCTGATCGGTCATGTGCAATGCCGGGCACTCTCCCGGCACAAATAAAAATAGAGGATGATAAATCGTGTCTGGTCACACTTTATCGTTTGGATTAAGGGCCTCTGTCAACCGTTGTTGCAATGCTTTGCGCATTTCTTCGTCCAGCGCCTGCCGCTCACTGTTGGCCAGAATAAAGAGATCTTCGACCCGTTCGCCGATGGTGCTGATGCGCGCGCCGTGCAGTGAAACGCCGAGATCGGCAAAGACTTCACCAACCCGGGCCAGCAGACCCGGCTGGTCCAGCGCCACCAGTTCCAGGTAGCTGCGCCGGTCGGTGTGGGTCGGCAGGAAGTTGACCTCGGTGTCCACACTGAAGTGCCGGAGTTTGGCTGACGGTCGGCGGGTGCGCGGCGGCACCCACTGCGACTGGGTTATCGCCTGCTCCAGCGCCTGAATAATCATCGGATGGCGATCCGGGGAGAGCGGACTGCCATCGGGTTCCAGCACAATAAAGGTATCCATGGCCATACCGTCGCGGCTGGTGAAGATCTGGGCGTCATGGACGCTGAGATTGCGGCGGTCCAGTTCACCGGCGACAGCGGCAAACAGGTGGGGGCGATCGGGGCTCCAGATAAAAATCTCCGTTCCGCCGCGCGTGGCCTGCGGGCTGACCAGCACCAGCGGCTTCTTCAGGTCATGCACCAGCAGATGGCGGGCATGCCAGGCGATCTGATTTGGCGTATGGCGCAGGAAGTAGTCAGCGCGGCAGCGGTTCCAGATCTGATGCAGGCGCTCCTCATCTATATTGTCCATCCGCAGCAGCGCCAGCGCCTGCAGACGATGATGGCGCACCCGCTCGCGCAGATCCGGACTGTTCTCCATGCCACGACGCAGCTGCTTCTCCGTGGCGAAAAAGAGTTCGCGCAGCAGGCTCTGCTTCCAGCTGTTCCAGAGGCTCTCGTTGGTGGCGCAGATATCGGCCACCGTCAGGCAGACCAGATAGCGCAGCCGGTTTTCGTTCTGCATCACCTCCGCGAACTGCTGGATGACCGTCGGATCCTGAATATCGCGCCGCTGAGCCGTGACCGACATCAGCAGATGATGGCGCACCAGCCAGGCCACCAGTTGAGTTTCCCGCGAGTTGAGGCCGTGCATTTCCGCGAAGTCGAGCGCGTCCTGTGCGCCGAGAATCGAGTGGTCACCGCCGCGCCCCTTGGCGATGTCATGCAGCAGCGCGGCCATCAGCAGCAGCTCCTGCTGAGGCAGGCGCGGCCACAGCTCGACGCACAGCGGATGCTGCGGACGGGTAGACTCGCTGGCGAAGCTCTCCAGCTTCTGCAGGACGCGAATGGTGTGCTCATCCACGGTGTAGGCGTGGAACAGATCAAACTGCATCTGGCCGACAATATGGCCCCACAACGGCGTATAGGCCCACAGCACGCTGTGGCGATGCATCGGCACCAGCGCCCGGCTGACCGCGCCAGGGTGGCGCAGAATCGACATAAACGTGCGGCGCGCCTCCGGGATCTGACACAGCGGCTGTTTCAGATGGCGGCGGGCATGGCGCAGGTGACGCAGGGTAGTGGAGTAGATGCCTTTGATGTTCTCGTTGCGCACCATGACGTAGAACATGCGCAGGATCGCCTGCGGCTCACGGGTGAACAGCGTTTCATCACGCAGGTCGATCAGGTCGCCACGCAACTGAAAGTCGTCATCGACAGGTCTGGGCTTCTCATTGGTGGAGAGCGCCAGAATCGCCTCATCAAACAGCTGTAACAGCATCTGGTTCAGTTCACCGATGCGTCGCGTACCCCGGTAGAAATCCTTCATCATCCGCTCGACCGGCTCGTTGCCTTCGCCCTGATAGTTCAGGCGCTGCGCCACGCTGAGCTGGCGATCAAACAGCAGGCGGTTATCGTAGCGGGGCAGGGAGAGGTGCAGCGCAAAGCGGATGCGCCAGAGAAACGCCTGGCATTCGTTGAGTTCGCTGCGTTCTGCCTCAGTGAGAAAGCCAAAGCCGACCATCTCATCCAGCGTGGTGGCACCGAAATGGCGCCGGGCGACCCATTGCAGCGTATGAATGTCACGCAGGCCGCCGGGGCTGCTTTTGATATCCGGCTCAAGGTTGTAGCTGGTGCCGTGATAACGTTTGTGGCGCTCCTGCTGCTCCTCAATTTTGGCGGCAAAAAAGCGGGATGAGGGCCAGAAGCCGTCACTAAAGACGTTCTTCTGCAACTCCAGGAACAGCGCCACGTCGCCGGTCAGCATGCGTGACTCAATCAGATTGGTGGCGACGGTGAGGTCAGATAACCCCTCCAGCAGACACTCCTCCAGCGTGCGCACGCTGTGGCCCACTTCCAGCCGGAGATCCCACATCAGGGTCAGCAGTTCGCTGGTGCGCTGCGCCGCCTGCTCATCCAGCGGCTGACGGCTGAGGATCAGCACATCGATGTCAGAGAGCGGGTGGAGTTCGGCCCGCCCATAGCCGCCCACGGCCACCAGCGCGATGGCGGGCATCGCATCGAAGCCAAAGAAGCGCCACAGGCGGCGCAGCAGCCGATCGATAAACAGCGTGCGGGCATCAATCAGCTCTTCCACGGCTTCACCGGCGTCGAACGCTGCAGCCAGATGCTGCTGGAACTGCTCCAGCCGCGGCTTCAGCAGCTCGCGCGTCAGCTGATCGTCACCCCATTCGGCCGGTGAATCGACCAGACCGTTTTTTACCTCTTCCGACAGGCTCACGCTCATGCTGCTCTTCTCTTTTTTAGCCAAAAAAAAGCCGGCACATGGCCGGCTTGATCTCTATCCGGGGAATTACCCCTCGGCGACGAGCACAGCAGGCAGCGTGTCGTCTTTGCGCAGGGTTAAAATCTCGCAGCCGTTTTCCGTCACCACAATAGTATGCTCATACTGCGCGGACAAGCTGCGATCTTTGGTTTTTACCGTCCAGCCATCTTTCATGGTGCGGATGCGGTAATCGCCGGCATTGACCATCGGTTCAACGGTAAAGGTCATGCCCGCCTGCAGCACGACGCCGCTGTCATCCGCATCGTAATGCAGCACCTGCGGCTCTTCGTGGAACCCTTTACCGATGCCGTGACCGCAATATTCACGCACCACGGAGAAGTCATTCGCTTCTACATACTTCTGGATAGCCCGGCCCAGCTCGCGCAGACGGATACCTGGCTTGATCAGACGCAGTGAAAGATAGAGGCTCTCCTGGGTCACGCGGCAGAGGCGCTCGCCCTGAATGGTCGGTTTGCCGACAATAAACATCTTCGAGGTATCGCCGTGGTACTCATCTTTGATCACGGTGACGTCAATGTTGACGATATCGCCATCCTTTAACGGGCGATCGTCGCTCGGGATACCGTGGCACACCACTTCGTTTACCGAAATGCAGACCGACTTTGGAAAGCCGTGATAGCCGAGGCAGGCAGAGACAGCCTGCTGCTTTTGGGTAATGTGATCGTGGCAGATGCGGTCCAGTTCACCGGTGGTCACACCCGGTTTAACGTGCGGTTCGATCATCTCCAGCACTTCGGCGGCCAGGCGGCCCGCGACGCGCATTTTTTCGATTTCTTCAGCTGTTTTGATTGAAATTGGCATTAAATTAATCCGCATTTGTCGAAATTTTCGACAATAATAAGTTCTGTGCTGTCATGTTAGCAGCCAGAAAATGGGCTGCCAAATAGAGAACGCGCTGGCTTCCGTCAGCGATCATTTATTGGCGTCCCCCGGCGGTTTGTGGTATAAAGCGCGCCGACGATTCTCTGTATGGCCGTTTTGGTCAGCAGGAAACGCATAACTCTCATTATGTGTAATAAAACACACATGTATCGACACATACGCCGGGGTGCCTTGAAAGAGGTCGGTCGTATGGGATACATGGAGGCCCAACCCCAAATCAAATTTCAGAGGTAATCATGGCAACTGTTTCCATGCGCGACATGCTCCAGGCTGGTGTTCACTTCGGTCACCAGACCCGTTACTGGAACCCAAAAATGAAGCCATTCATTTTTGGTGCACGTAACAAGGTTCACATCATCAACCTGGAAAAAACCGTTCCTATGTTCAACGAAGCTCTGGCTGAACTGAACAAGATCGCTTCCCGTAAAGGTAAGATCCTGATCGTAGGTACCAAGCGCGCTGCTGCTGAAGCGGTAAAAGAGTCTGCACTGAGCTGCGACCAGTTCTTCGTAAACCACCGCTGGTTAGGTGGCATGCTGACTAACTGGAAAACCGTGCGTCAGTCAATCAAGCGTCTGAAAGATCTGGAGACTCAGTCTCAGGATGGTACTTTCGACAAACTGACCAAAAAAGAAGCGCTGATGCGTGCGCGTGAGCTGGCCAAGCTGGAAAACAGCCTGGGCGGTATCAAAGACATGGGCGGTCTGCCAGACGCGCTGTTTGTTGTTGATGCTGACCACGAACACATCGCAATCAAAGAAGCAAACAATCTGGGTATCCCGGTATTTGCTATCGTTGATACCAACTCTGATCCAGATGGCGTTGATTTCGTTATCCCAGGTAACGACGACGCAATCCGTGCTGTAAGCCTGTACCTGAATGCCGTTGCGACCACCGTTCGCGAAGGCCGTTCTCAGGATCTGGCTGAGCAAGCTGAAGAAGCGTCTTTAGAAAACGCTTAATAAGGTTTGCTCTGCATAAGAGCCCTTAGTATTCAGATGTGATCTGTAAGGGGCCTGTACTGGCCCCTTTATTTTATCTAAGTCTGTAACGCCCCCTATCGGATGGCGGGACAGAGTAAATTTTCCGCAAATAAGTGTCTGCTGGTGCACATGTACTCAGGCACGAACCGAGGATTCTGGAATGGCTGACATTACCGCTGCATTGGTAAAAGAACTGCGCGAGCGTACTGGCGCTGGCATGATGGACTGCAAAAAAGCGCTGACCGAAGCGAACGGCGACATTGAGCTGGCGATTGAGAACATGCGTAAGTCTGGCGCAATCAAAGCAGCGAAAAAAGCAGGTAACGTTGCGGCTGATGGCGTGATCAAAACCAAGATCGTTGGCGACTACGGCGTGATTCTGGAAGTAAACTGCCAGACTGACTTCGTCGCAAAAGATGGCGGTTTCCAGGCATTCGCAGACAAAGTTCTGGACGCGGCTGCAGCCGATCGCGTAACCGATGTAGAAGTTCTGAAAGCGCAGTTCGAAGAAGAGCGCGTTGCACTGGTTGCTAAAATCGGTGAGAACATCAACATCCGTCGCGTCGCAATCCTGGAAGGTGCAGAGCTGGGCAGCTACCTGCACGGCGCACGTATCGGCGTACTGGTTTCAGCGAAAGGCGCTAACGAAGATCTGATCAAACAGATCGCTATGCACGTTGCGGCAAGCAAGCCTGAATTCGTTAAGCCAGAAGACGTTTCTGCTGACGTGGTTGAGAAAGAGTACCAGGTTCAGCTGGACATCGCGATGCAGTCTGGCAAGCCAAAAGAGATCGCAGAGAAGATGGTTGAAGGCCGCATGAAGAAATTCACCGGCGAAGTTTCTCTGACTGGTCAGGCTTTCGTTATCGACCCAAGCAAAACCGTTGGCCAGGCTCTGAAAGAGCAGGGCGCTGACGTCATCAACTTCATCCGCTTCGAAGTGGGCGAAGGCATCGAGAAAGTTGAGTCTGACTTCGCTGCAGAAGTTGCAGCCATGTCCAAGCAGTCTTAATGCTCTGAAAGAACCGCCAGATGGCGGTTCTTTTTTGTCTGTGAACCGCAACAGACACATTTTCAGTTTCATCCCAATAGCAATTTCATTGCGGTAAGCGGATGATCGATCACAATTTACTTCTCCTTTACACCCTATCTTCCAGGAAGAACTGACCATGGCGACCAACGCAAAACCTGTTTATCAACGTATCCTGCTTAAACTCAGCGGCGAAGCCCTGCAAGGCGCTGAAGGTTTTGGTATCGACGCGAGTGTGCTGGACCGTATGGCACAAGAGGTAAAAGAGCTGGTTGAGCTGGGCATCCAGGTTGGCGTTGTGATCGGCGGGGGTAACCTGTTCCGCGGAGCGGGCCTGGCGCAGGCGGGGATGAACCGCGTTGTGGGTGACCACATGGGTATGCTGGCTACCGTAATGAACGGCCTGGCGATGCGTGATGCGCTGCACCGCGCCTATGTGAATGCCCGCCTGATGTCAGCGATTCCACTGAATGGCGTCTGCGATAACTACAGCTGGGCAGAGGCGATCAGCCTGCTGCGTAACAACCGCGTGGTGATCTTCTCCGCCGGTACCGGCAATCCGTTCTTCACCACCGATTCTGCGGCCTGCCTGCGCGGCATTGAGATCGAAGCGGATGTGGTCCTGAAAGCGACCAAAGTGGATGGCGTCTATTCTGCCGATCCGGTGAAAAACCCGGATGCGACCCTGTATGAGCAACTGACCTATACTGAAGTGCTGGATCAGGAGCTGAAAGTGATGGATCTTGCGGCCTTTACCCTGGCGCGTGACCACAAACTGCCTATCCGTGTTTTCAACATGAATAAGCCAGGCGCACTGCGTCGCGTAGTGATGGGTGAAAAAGAAGGCACCCTGATTACGCATTAATACCCGAGGCGAGATAAAATAAGGTATATTCTGTCAGCGCGATGATGACGCATCGCGCACCAGTCAGGATTATCGATGATTATCGATCCCGCTTCCGGCCAGGCCGGAACTGGCCAGGTCAAACCGAATCCAAGGGTTTCAACGTGATTAACGACATCAAAAAAGATGCTGACACGCGCATGGAAAAATGCGTTGAAGCATTCAAAAACACCATCAGCAAAGTGCGCACGGGTCGTGCTTCCCCTTCGCTGCTTGACGGCATCGTCGTCGAATATTACGGCACGCCGACGCCACTGCGTCAGCTGGCTTCCGTCACTGTGGAAGACTCACGCACGCTGAAAATCAACGTGTTTGATCGCACCCTGAGTGCGGCAGTTGAAAAAGCGATCATGAAGTCCGATCTCGGTCTGAACCCAAGTTCAGCCGGCAGCGACATCCGTGTTCCGCTGCCTGCGCTGACCGAAGAGCGTCGTAAAGATCTGATTAAAATCGTGCGCGGCGAAGCCGAGCAGGGCCGTGTGTCGGTACGTAACGTCCGTCGCGATGCCAACGATAAAATCAAAGCGCTGCTGAAAGATAAAGAGATCAGCGAAGACGACGAACGTCGTGCGCAGGATGAAATCCAGAAAATGACGGATGCTTACATCAAGAAAGTGGATGCTGCACTGTCAGAAAAAGAGACGGAGCTGATGGATTTCTAATCCCATCGCTGCCGGAAAAAACGCCGTACAGAGAGGTATTCGTATGAATGCGACATCTGGCGGCGTTTTACATTGTGCCTCTGTGCACCCTGACTTCACACGGATAGCTTCATGAAGCGATTAACTCTGCTGGGATCAACCGGCTCAATCGGCACCAGCACGCTGGCGGTGGTTCGCGCCAATCCGGCGCTCTATCAGATTACAGCACTGGTGGCCGGTCATAACGTGGCGCTGATGGCCGAACAGTGTGCAGCCTTTACCCCGCGCTACGCCTGCATGGCAGACGAAGCCTCCGCTGCTGCGTTGCGTGAGCGACTGAGAGCAATCAGGGTCAATACTGAAGTGCTCTCCGGCGTTCAGGCAGCCTGTGAGCTGGCCGCGCTGGATGAGGTGGATCAGGTGATGGCGGCGATTGTTGGCGCCTCCGGCCTGCTGCCGACGCTGGCAGCCATCCGTGCCGGAAAAACCGTGCTGCTGGCGAACAAAGAGTCCCTTGTCACCTGCGGCCGTTTGTTTATGGAGGCCGTGCGTCATCATCACGCACAGTTACTACCGGTCGACAGCGAGCATAACGCCATTTTTCAGAGTTTACCGGCTACCATCCAGCATCAGTTAGGTTACGCTGACCTGCGGGATAATGGCATTGAGTCGATTATCCTTACGGGATCAGGTGGTCCTTTTCGTGACACAGATTTAGCCGATCTCAGCGCCATGTCGCCCGATCAGGCCTGTGCTCATCCGAACTGGTCGATGGGGAGAAAAATCTCTGTCGACTCGGCCACCATGATGAATAAAGGTCTTGAGTACATTGAAGCCCGTTGGTTGTTCAACGCCAGCGCAGCGCAGATGGAAGTGATACTCCACCCGCAGTCGGTGATTCACTCCATGGTGCGATATTGCGATGGCAGCGTGCTGGCTCAGTTAGGTTCACCGGATATGCGTACGCCCATTGCTCACAGCATGGCCTGGCCTTCGCGCATCAATGCAGGCGTGACGCCGCTGGATTTCACCCGCATGTCGGCGCTGACGTTTGCTGAACCTGACTTTAATCGCTACCCCTGTCTGAAGCTGGCCATTGATGCCTGCGAAGCAGGGCAGGCGGCCTCCACCACGCTCAATGCAGCCAACGAGGTTGCCGTTGCGGCTTTCCTGAATCACCAGATCCGCTTTACCGACATCGCTGCGCTGAACAGTGCGGTGCTGGCGGCACAGGTGTGTGCGGAACCGGATTCGGTGGACGCTGTCCTTGAAATCGATCGCTCTGCGCGCGCGCGGGCAACAGAAATGTTGTCGCGCTTCACGTCGTGACGCCGATCGATATGAGGCCATTTGTTCGCTTCAGGTGAAAATGGTATAGTCGCTGGCTCGCGTTTCACGGTCTGTCACCGAATTCGGTGTGGCCCGACACTGAGAATCTGTCGGGATTTGAATCGGGCGCAATGTATTCAGAAACCACAGCATTTCTGATGAAAGGAATTGGTTAAGCGTTATGTCGTCTAACAATCACAACAACACTGATGACCAGCAGGGAAACGGTCCGCGCCACGTCGCTATCATCATGGATGGCAACGGTCGCTGGGCCAAAAATCAGGGAAAATTGCGCATTTCAGGCCACAAAGCGGGCGTCAAATCGGTACGTCGTGCCGTCAGCTTTGCTGTCAGCAACAATCTCGAAGCCCTGACGCTTTACGCCTTCAGCAGTGAAAACTGGAGCCGTCCGGCGCAGGAAGTCACCGCGTTAATGGAACTGTTTGTCTGGGCACTCGACAGTGAAGTGAAGAGCCTGCACAAACACAACGTCCGGTTACGCGTCATTGGCGATACCAGCCGATTCAGCCCGCGTATTCAGGAACGTATTCGCCGTTCTGAGACGCTGACTGCAAATAATAGTGGCCTGACGCTCAACATTGCTGCCAACTATGGCGGCCGTTGGGATATTATCGAAGGCGTGAAAAAACTGGCTGAACAGGTTCAGGAAGGCTTACTGCGTCCTGACCAGATTACCGAAGAGAGCCTGACGTCGCAGCTCTGTATGCAGGAGCTGGCGCCAGTGGATTTAGTGATAAGGACCGGGGGAGAGCATCGGATTAGCAACTTCCTGCTGTGGCAGATTGCCTATGCTGAATTCTATTTTACCGATGTGCTCTGGCCGGATTTCGATGAACACGTTTTTGAAGGTGCACTGAATGCATTCTCTCTGCGGGAGCGTCGTTTTGGCGGCGCTGCACCAGGCGGCGCCTGAGCAATCTGGGGGTAACCTTTGCTGAAGTCTCGTCTGATTACCGCGTTAATTTTAATTCCGCTGGTAATAGCTGCACTGTTCTGGTTACCACCTGTGGGTTTCGCAATTACCACCATCATTATCTGTATGCTGGCCGCCTGGGAATGGGGTCAGCTGGCAGGGATGGCATCCCGTCAGCAGCGCGTCTGGCTGGCGGTTCTTTGTGGTCTCTTACTGGCCCTGATGCAGTTTACCCTGCCTCCTTATCAGCATGATGTGCATCTGCCGCAGGTGGCGACATCGCTCTGGGCGTCGCTGGTGTGGTGGGTCGTTGCGCTGCTGCTGGTTCTCTCCTATCCCGCTTCGGCCGCCTTCTGGCGTCATTCACGTCCGCTTCGCCTGCTGTTTGGTCTCTTAACCCTGGTGCCTTTTTTCTGGGGCATGATGGCGCTGCGTCAGTATCACTATGAAACCGATCACTTTGCCGGGGCCTGGTGGCTGCTGTTTGTCATGCTGCTGGTGTGGGGCGCGGATTCAGGGGCCTACATGTTTGGCAAGATGTTCGGCAAACACAAGCTGGCGCCAAAGGTCTCACCGGGTAAAACCTGGGAAGGTTTTCTGGGCGGTCTGGTCTCTTCCGCGCTGATTGCGCTGCTGTTCGCAACGCTGGCCCCTCTGACGGTGTCAGCTGGCACGCTGGTGGTCTGCGCGGTGATTGCGACGCTGGCGTCGGTGCTGGGTGATCTCACCGAAAGTATGTTCAAACGCGAAGCGGGCATCAAAGACAGCGGTAATCTGATCCCCGGTCACGGCGGGATTCTGGATCGCATTGATAGTCTGACTGCGGCAGTGCCGGTGTTTGCCTGTTTATTGCTGCTGGTGTTTCGCACCCTTTAAGGACAGGCAAAGATGTTGAGCATAATCTGGAGTTTTGTCGCCTTTATCGTTGCGCTGGGCGTGCTGATTACCGTCCATGAATTTGGCCATTTCTGGGTCGCCCGTCGCTGCGGCGTCAAAGTTGAACGCTTTTCCATCGGTTTCGGTAAATCACTCTGGCGGCGTCGTGACCGCCAGGGCACCGAGTTTGTCATCGCGCTGATTCCCCTTGGCGGCTACGTGAAAATGCTCGACGAGCGTGTCGAGAGCGTGCCCGCCGAACTGCGTCATCAGGCTTTCAACAACAAAGCCGTCTGGCAGCGCGCTTCCATCATTGCGGCGGGTCCTGTCGCTAACTTCCTCTTTGCCATCTTTGCCTACTGGGTTGTGTTTATTCACGGCGTGCCGGGTGTGCGTCCGGTAATCGGTGAAATTTTAAACGGTTCGGTCGCGGCGGAAGCGCAAATTGCACCCGGTATGGAACTTAAGGCGGTTGACGGTATCGAAACGCCTGACTGGGATGCTGTGCGGATGGCGCTGGTGGGTAAAATCGGTGACAGCAGCACAACCCTGACGGTGGCACGATTTGGCGAGGACGCGACCCAGGAGAAACAGCTGGATTTGCGTAACTGGCAGTTTGAGCCAGACAAGCAGGATCCGGTTGTCGCGCTGGGCATCCGGCCACGTGGTCCGCAGATTGAGACCACGCTGGCAGAAGTGCAGGCGAACTCGCCAGCCAGTGAAGCCGGTTTGCAAGCTGGCGACAGGATCGTTAAAGTCGATGGTCAGCCATTATCGCAGTGGCAGACTTTTGTCACGCAGGTCCGGGATAACCCGGGCAAAAGCATGGCGCTTGAGGTGGATCGCGGCGGTGATGCAATTACGCTGACCATGACGCCAGAAGCCAGAACGGGCAGCAAAGGCGAAGGATTTGCGGGTGTTATCCCGCGCATTGTTCCGCTGCCGGAAGAGTACAGAACGGTAAGACAGTATGGCGCGTTTGCGGCTATCGGTGAGGCCAGTGTAAAAACCTGGCAGCTGATGAAGCTTACCGTTTCTATGCTGGGCAAGTTAATCACGGGTGATGTGAAGCTGAACAACCTGAGCGGGCCAATCTCGATTGCGCAGGGTGCAGGGTTGTCAGCAGAGTATGGGTTGATTTACTACCTGATGTTCCTGGCGCTGATCAGCGTCAACCTGGGCATCATCAACCTGTTCCCATTGCCGGTTTTAGATGGTGGGCATCTGCTCTTCCTGGCGATCGAAAAGATCAAAGGTGGACCGGTGTCCGAGCGAGTTCAGGACTTTAGTTATCGCATCGGTTCGATTTTGCTGGTGCTGTTAATGGGGCTTGCACTTTTCAATGATTTCTCCCGTTTGTAACCGCTGGAACGCGAACATTCAGGGGATGTGTTAGGAAAACGCATAATAACGATGGCGATGAAAAAGTTGCTCATAGCGTCGCTGCTGTTTAGCAGCGCCACCGTTTACGGTGCAGACGATTTCGTGGTGAAGGATATTCATTTCGAAGGGCTGCAGCGAGTCGCCGTCGGCGCGGCTCTGCTGAGCATGCCAGTTCGGGTTGGCGATACGGTGAATGACGATGATGTCAGAAACACCATTCGCTCACTGTTCGCGACTGGCAACTTTGAGGATGTTCAGGTCCTGCGAGACGGTACAACGCTGATTGTCCAGGTCAAAGAACGTCCTACCATTGCCAGCATTACCTTCACCGGTAACAAAGCGGTGAAAGAGGATCAGCTGAAACAGAATCTGGAAGCCTCCGGTGTGCGTGTCGGCGAAGCGCTTGACCGCACCACGCTCTCTTCTATCGAAAAGGGCCTGGAGGATTTCTACTACAGCGTCGGTAAATATACGGCCAACGTGAAAGCGGTGGTCACGCCACTGCCGCGTAACCGTGTCGATCTGAAGCTGGTCTTTACGGAGGGTGTCTCTGCCAAAATTCAGCAGATCAACATCGTCGGTAACAAGGCGTTCAGTTCTGATGAATTGATCTCCCGCTTCCAGCTGCGCGATGAAGTGCCATGGTGGAACGTGGTCGGCGACCGTAAATACCAGAAACAGAAACTGGCCGGTGACCTCGAAACCCTGCGCAGCTTCTATCTGGATCGCGGCTACGCCCGCTTTAATATCGATTCGACCCAGGTCAGCCTGACGCCGGATAAAAAAGGCATCTACATCACGGTCAACATCACTGAAGGCGATCAGTACAAAATCGCAGGCGTGATCGTGAATGGCAGCATGGCAGGCCACTCAGCAGAGATTGAACATCTGACCAAAATTCCGGCAGGCGAGCTCTATAACGGCGCCAAAGTCACGAAGATGGAAGATGACATCAAGAAACTGCTGGGCCGCTACGGCTACGCCTATCCGCGCGTCGTGACACAGCCTGAAATCAACGATGCTGATAAGACCGTCAAACTGCACATCAACGTGGATGCCGGTAACCGCTACTACGTGCGTCATGTTCGCTTTGAAGGTAACGACACCTCAAAAGATGCGGTGCTGCGTCGTGAAATGCGTCAGATGGAAGGGGCCTGGCTGGGCAGCGACCTGGTCGAGCAGGGCAAAGAGCGTCTGAACCGCACCGGTTACTTTGAAAACGTCGATGTGGATACCCAGCGCGTGCCAGGTTCACCGGATCAGGTGGATGTGGTCTACAAGGTTAAAGAGCGCAACACCGGGACCTTCAACTTCGGCGTCGGTTACGGCACTGAGAGTGGCGTAAGCTTCCAGGTCGGGGTCACGCAGGATAACTGGCTGGGCACCGGTAATACCGTCGGCATCAGCGGCACCAAAAATGACTACCAGACCTATGCCGAGTTCTCGCTGACTGACCCTTACTTCACCGTGGATGGGGTGAGTCTGGGTGGTCGTCTGTTCTATAACGACTTTAAAGCGGACAATGCAGACCTCTCTGACTATACCAACAAGAGTTATGGTCTGGATGGCACACTGGGCTTCCCGGTTAACGAAAACAACACTCTGCGTGTCGGTCTGGGCTATGTCCACAACGACCTCTCCAACATGCAGCCGCAGGTGGCGATGTGGCGTTATCTGGATTCAGTCGGCAAGCCGCAGCAGCTGGATGATAAAGGCGAATTCTCTGCTGATGACTTCACCTTCAACTACGGCTGGACCTACAACACGCTGGACCGTGGCTTCTTCCCGACGGCGGGTAACCGCACCAACCTGAACGGTAAGGTGACGATTCCTGGCTCAGACAACAGCTTCTACAAGGCCACGCTGGACACCCAGCAGTATGTGCCGATTAACCAGGATCACACCTGGGTGCTGCTGGGGCGTGGGCGTGTGGGTTACGGCGATGGTCTCGGCGGCAAAGAGATGCCGTTCTATGAGAACTTCTACGCCGGTGGTTCCAGTACCGTTCGTGGCTTCCAGTCCAATACCATTGGTCCGAAGGCTGCCTACTACAATAACAACTCGTCGAATTGCCGCCTGGCCGATCCGGATGGCATCTGTAAGTCTGACGATGCGGTCGGCGGAAACGCCATGGCGATTGCAAGCCTTGAGCTGATCACGCCAACGCCGTTCCTGAGCGAGAAGTATGCCAACTCGGTACGTACCTCGGTGTTTGTCGATACCGGTACCGCATGGGATACCCACTGGGAAAACACGGCCGAAACTCGTGCGGCGGGCATTCCGGACTACAGCGATCCTAACAATATCCGCGTTTCAAGCGGTGTTGCGCTGCAGTGGATGTCACCGCTCGGCCCGCTGGTGTTCTCTTACGCCCAGCCGATAAAGAAAGTGGATGGAGACAAGTCAGAGCAGTTCCAGTTTAACATTGGTAAAACCTGGTAATGTTCTGAGCATGGATGCATAGCTGAAGTCTTGCTGCCGGACAGCGCAGGCTGTTCCGGGGCAAACACTGTGTCGCTGACACAAACGTTGATGGTAAGGAGTTTATAGTGAAAAAGTTGTTGTGTGCCGCAGGTCTGGGTCTTGCTTTAGCGGTTTCCGCTGGTGTTCAGGCTGCTGACAAAATTGCAGTGGTAAACGTGTCCAGCATTTTCCAACAGTTACCGCAACGTGCGACTGTTGCTAAACAGCTGGAAAATGAGTTCAAAGGCCGTGCAACTGAGCTGCAGAGCCAGGAACGCGATCTGCAAACTAAAATGCAGCGTTTACAGCGTGACGGCTCTACCATGAAGGCCAGCGAACGCAGCCGCATGGAAAAAGATGTTATGTCTCAGCGTGAAGCTTTCTCTTCAAAAGCCCAGGCCTTTGAGCAGGATAACCGCCGTCGTCAGATGGAAGAGCGTAACAAGCTGCTGAGCCGCATTCAGGACGCCGTGAAGAAAGTCGCTGACAGCGATGGTTACGATGTCGTGATCGACGCGAACGCGGTGGCTTATGCATCAAACGCAAAAGACATTACTGCTGACGTGCTGAAACAGGTTAAATAATTCATGGCATCTATTCGACTGGCTGATTTAGCCCAGCAGTTGGATGCAGAATTGCACGGAGATGGCGATATCGTCATCTCCGGCATTGCTTCTATGCAATCCGCCACAACTGGCCAAATCACATTTCTTGCAAACAGCCGTTACCGCGAGCAACTCGCCCTGATAAAGGCTTCAGCCGTGGTGCTGACGGAAGCGGATCTGGAGTGGTGCAATACGGCAGCGCTGGTGGTGAAAAATCCCTACCTGACCTATGCGCGTATGGCACAGATACTCGATACCACCCCCCAGCCCGCGCAGAATATCGCGCCCAGCGCGGTGATCGACCCTTCAGCCCGACTCGGCAACAACGTCGCGATTGGCGCTAACGCCGTCATCGAAGCGGATGTGGAGCTGGGCGACAACGTGGTGATCGGCGCAGGCTGCTTTGTGGGCAAAAAAACCCGCATCGGTCGTGGCACCCGTCTCTGGGCCAACGTCTCCGTTTATCATGAGATTCAGATCGGCCAGGATTGTCTGATTCAGTCAGGCACCGTCATCGGTTCTGATGGCTTCGGCTATGCCAACGATCGCGGTAACTGGGTGAAAATCCCGCAGTTAGGCGCGGTAATTATCGGCGATCGGGTGGAAATTGGTGCCTGCACTACCATCGATCGCGGTGCGCTGGATAACACTCTGATAGGCAATGGTGTTATCATAGACAACCAGTGCCAGATCGCTCACAACGTAGTTATTGGCGACAATACTGCGGTTGCAGGCGGTGTGATCATGGCGGGTAGTTTGAAAATTGGACGTTACTGTATGATTGGCGGTGCCAGCGTCATTAACGGCCATATGGAAATCTGTGACAAAGTCACCGTGACCGGTATGGGCATGGTCATGCGTCCTATCACAGAGCCTGGCGTCTATTCCTCAGGCATTCCGCTGCAACCCAACAAAACCTGGCGCAAAACTGCAGCGCTGGTGATGAACATCGATGACATGAGCAAACGCTTAAAAGCCATCGAGCGCAAGGTCGGCAAAGACGACTGACCGCCATCCCAAAACTGACCGGCTTTCATAATAAAAATGTTAAGCAGGGAAGCCCGGCGCCACAGAACCTATTTGCGGCCTGCGGAAGATCATTTTGATCTGTGCAGGCCGTGTTATTGATGTCATCAGATTTTTAGGACAGGAAGAGTATTTTGACTACTGAAACTCATACTCTGAAAATTGAAGAGATTTTAGAGCTGCTGCCGCACCGCTATCCGTTTCTGCTGGTAGACCGCGTGCTGGAATTTGAAGAGCACAAATACCTGCGTGCAGTGAAGAACGTTTCTGTTAACGAACCGTTTTTCCAGGGGCATTTCCCTGGTAAACCGATTTTTCCTGGCGTTCTTATCCTGGAAGCGATGGCGCAGGCCACCGGTATTCTGGCGTTTAAAAGCGTAGGTAAACTGGAGCCAGGTGAACTCTATTATTTTGCCGGTATCGACAACGCCCGCTTCAAGCGCCCTGTGGTACCAGGCGACCAGATGATCATGGAAGTCACTTTCGAGAAAACCCGCCGTGGTCTGACCCGCTTCAAAGGCGTGGCGACTGTCGACGGTAAAATCGTTTGTGAAGCGACCATGATGTGTGCCCGCAGCCGGGAGGCATAATTCGTGATTGATCCAACCGCCACTATCCATCCCAGTTCTGTCATCGAAGAGGGCGCGGTTATCGGCGCCCGCGTTCACATTGGCCCGTTTTGCTTTATTGGCGCGAATGTGGAGATCGGTGAAGGAACGGTACTGAAGTCACACGTTGTGGTGAACGGCCACACGCGTATCGGTAAAGATAACCAGATCTATCAGTTCGCCTCTATCGGCGAAGTGAACCAGGATCTGAAATATGCCGGTGAGCCAACACGGGTTGAAATCGGCGATCGCAACCGCATCCGTGAAAGCGTGACGATTCATCGCGGCACCACTCAGGGTGGCCATGTCACCACGGTGGGCAGCGATAATCTGCTGATGGTCAACGTTCATATTGCGCACGACTGCGTCATCGGTAACCGCTGTATCTTCGCCAACAACGCGACCCTGGGTGGTCACGTCACGGTCGATGATTTCGCCATTATTGGCGGCATGACAGCAGTGCATCAGTGGTGCACTATTGGTGCGCACGTGATGGTGGGTGGCTGTTCCGGCGTGGCGCAGGATGTGCCGCCTTACGTTATTGCGCAGGGCAACCATGCCACGCCGTTCGGGATCAACATTGAAGGCCTCAAGCGCCGTGGGTTCAGCAAAGAGTCGTTGCACGCGATCCGCAACGCCTACAAGTTGCTCTATCGCAGCGGCAGAACGCTGGAGGAAGTGAAGCCGGAGATTGAAGCGCTTGCGCAGCAGCATAGCGAAGTGCAGCCTTTCTACGATTTCTTTGCCCGTTCAACCCGTGGATTAATTCGTTAATTCATGTCAGCGCGTCCTCTAACGATTGCCCTGGTCGCCGGAGAAACCTCCGGCGATATTCTTGGTGCAGGTCTGATTCGAGCCCTGAAAGCGCGCCATCCCGACGCGCGTTTTGTCGGCGTAGCCGGTCCGCTGATGCAGGCGGAAGGGTGTGAAGCCTGGTATGAGATGGAAGAGCTGGCGGTCATGGGCATTGTGGAGGTGCTGGGACGTCTGCGCCGTCTGCTGACGATCCGCCGCGATCTCACCCGGCGCTTTACCGAACTCCAGCCCGATGTGTTTGTCGGGATCGATGCGCCTGACTTCAATATTACGCTGGAAGGTAACCTGAAACGCGCCGGTATCCGTACCATTCACTACGTCAGTCCCTCTGTCTGGGCCTGGCGTCAGAAGCGCGTCTTCAAGATTGGTCGTAACACCAATCTGGTGCTGGCCTTCCTGCCGTTTGAAAAAGCGTTCTACGATCGCTTTAATGTTCCCTGCCGTTTTATCGGTCACACCATGGCGGATGCGATGCCGCTGCACCCTGACAAACAGGCTGCGCGTCGTCACCTGGGAATTGCCGATGATGCGCTCTGTCTGGCCCTGCTGCCCGGCAGTCGTGGCGCAGAAGTTGACATGCTCAGCGCCGATTTTCTCAAAACAGCCCGGTTACTGCGCCGTCACTATCCGGCGCTGGAAATCGTCGTTCCGCTGGTTAACGCCCGCCGACGCGAACAGTTTGAGAAGATAAAAGCCGAAACGGCTCCCGACCTTCCTGTGCATCTGCTGGATGGTCAGGGACGCGAGGCGATGATCGCGAGCGATGCCGCACTTCTGGCGTCGGGCACTGCTGCGCTGGAGTGCATGCTGGCAAAATGCCCGATGGTGGTGGGGTATCGTATGAAACCGGCGACCTTCTGGCTGGCGAAACGGCTAGTGAAGACCCCCTATGTTTCGCTGCCCAACCTGCTGGCAGGGCGGGAACTGGTGAAAGAGTTACTGCAGGATGAGTGTCAGCCTGAAGCCCTGGCCGCGGCGTTAGATCCGCTGCTGCATGCCGGGCCTGAGCGCGAAACCCTGCTGCAGACGTTCAATGAATTACATCAACAGATCCGCTGGAACGCTGATGAACAGGCGGCGGATGCGGTACTGGAGCTGGTGAATGCCTGATTTTATCTATCCTGCCGCCACGCTGATTGCCGGTGTGGACGAAGTCGGGCGCGGCCCGCTGGTTGGCGCGGTCGTTACGGCGGCGGTGATCCTCGATCCGGCCAACCCGATTAGCGGGCTGGCGGACTCGAAGAAGCTGTCGGAAAAACGCCGGCTGGCCCTGTTTGACGAAATTAAAGAGAAGGCGCTGGCGTGGAGCCTGGGCCGGGCAGAACCGGAAGAGATTGACCAGCTGAATATCCTGCATGCGACTATGCTGGCGATGCAGCGTGCGGTTGCTGGCCTCTGCATTCAGCCTGACTATGTGCTGATCGACGGTAATCGCTGCCCGGCGCTGCCGATGCCGTCGCAGGCGCTAGTCAAAGGGGACAGTCTGGTCGCTGAGATCAGCGCCGCTTCTATCATTGCCAAGGTCTCCCGCGACCGTGAAATGGCTGAACTCGATCTGCTGTTCCCGCAATATGGCTTTGCACAGCACAAAGGCTATCCGACGGCGCTACACATGGAAAAACTGACGCAATATGGCGCGACCCCGCACCACCGTCGCAGTTTTGCTCCTGTCCGCAATGCGCTAATCGATGCGGACGTACTGGCCGCCAGCCAGCCCCATACGCTTTAATAGCCTGACGCTGTTTTAACCGGAAACTGATATGGCTGAACCCCGTTTTATACATCTGCGCGTCCACAGTGACTATTCGATGGTTGATGGCCTGGCGAAAACCGGGCCGCTGATCAAAAAGGCGGCTGCGCTCGGCATGCCCGCGATCGCGATCACCGACTTCACTAACCTGTGTGGCCTGGTGAAATTCTACGGCGGGGCGCACGGCGCAGGGATAAAACCGGTTATTGGTGCCGATTTTAAGGTTGCCAGCGAGCTGATGGGGGATGAACTCACGCAGCTGACCGTGCTGGCGGCGAACAATACCGGCTATCAGAACCTGACGCTGCTGATCTCCCGCGCCTATCAGCGTGGCTATGGCGTGGACGGGCCGATTATCGATCGCGACTGGCTGATGGAATTGCAGGAAGGGTTAATCCTGCTGTCAGGCGGACGCCGCGGAGATGTCGGCCGCAGCCTGCTGCGCGGAAACAGCGCGCTGGTTTCACAGTGCCTCTCTTTTTATCAGCAGCATTTCCCTGACAGATACTATCTGGAACTGATTCGCACCGGCCGGCCGGATGAAGAGAGCTACCTGCACGCGGCGGTGGAGCTGGCGATTGCCGAAGGCATTCCGGTGGTCGCGACCAACGAAGTCTGCTTCATCAATGAAGAGGATTTCGACGCGCATGAAATCCGCGTGGCCATCCATGACGGCTATACGCTGGATGACCCCAAGCGTCCGCGCAACTACAGTCCTCAGCAATATATGCGCAGCGAAGCGGAGATGTGCGAGCTTTTCTCGGACATCCCGGAAGCGCTGGAAAACAGCGTAGAAATTGCTAAGCGTTGTAACGTCACGGTCCGGCTGGGCGAATACTTCCTGCCGCAGTTCCCGACCGGTGATATGACCACGGAAGATTATCTGGTCGCGAAATCCCGCGAGGGGCTGGAAGAGCGTCTGGTGTTCCTGTTCCCGGACGAAGCTGAGCGGCTGCAGAAACGCCCGGAATATGATGAGCGTCTGGAGGTTGAACTCAATGTAATCAACCAGATGGGCTTCCCGGGCTACTTCCTGATCGTGATGGAGTTCATCCAGTGGTCCAAGGATAATGGCGTGCCGGTCGGGCCGGGTCGTGGTTCCGGTGCTGGCTCGCTGGTGGCCTATGCGCTGAAAATTACCGATATCGATCCGCTGGAGTTTGACCTGCTGTTCGAACGTTTCCTGAACCCGGAACGTGTCTCAATGCCCGACTTTGACGTCGATTTCTGCATGGAGAAGCGTGACCAGGTGATTGAACACGTCGCGGACATGTACGGGCGCGAAGCGGTTTCACAGATCATCACTTTCGGCACCATGGCGGCGAAAGCGGTTATCCGCGACGTTGGCCGCGTGCTCGGTCATCCTTATGGTTTCGTGGATCGCATTTCCAAACTGATCCCGCCCGATCCCGGCATGACGCTGGAAAAAGCCTTTGTTGCTGAACCGCAGCTGCCGGCCATGTATGAGGCGGATGAAGAGGTCAAAGCGCTGATCGACATGGCGCGTAAGCTGGAAGGGGTCACGCGTAACGCCGGTAAACATGCCGGTGGCGTGGTCATCGCGCCAACGAAGATCACCGATTTTGCGCCGCTCTACTGCGATGAGCACGGCCAGTTCCCGGTGACCCAGTTCGATAAAAATGATGTGGAATATGCCGGCCTGGTGAAGTTCGACTTCCTGGGGCTGAGAACGCTGACCATCATCGACTGGGCGCTGAAGATGATCAACCCGCGCCGGGAAAAGCAGGGGCTGGAGCCGATCGACATCGCCTCTATCCCGCTGGATGACAAGAAAAGCTTCGATATGCTGCAGCGCTCGGAAACGACCGCGGTATTCCAGCTTGAATCGCGCGGCATGAAGGATCTGATCAAACGTCTGAAGCCCGACTGCTTTGAAGATATGATCGCACTGGTGGCGCTGTTCCGTCCGGGGCCGCTTCAGTCCGGCATGGTGGATAACTTCATCGACCGCAAGCATGGTCGTGAAGCGATCTCCTATCCCGATATCCAGTGGCAGCATGAAAGCCTGAAACCAGTGCTGGAGCCGACATACGGTATCATTCTCTATCAGGAACAGGTGATGCAGATCGCTCAGGTCCTCTCCGGTTACACCCTGGGTGGCGCAGATATGCTGCGTCGCGCCATGGGGAAAAAGAAACCGGAAGAGATGGCCAAGCAGCGTTCCGTTTTCCGTGACGGTGCAGAAAGCATGGGCATCGACGGCGAACTGTCGATGAAGATCTTCGATCTGGTAGAAAAATTTGCAGGCTATGGCTTTAACAAGTCACACTCTGCGGCTTATGCACTGGTCTCTTACCAGACGCTATGGCTGAAAGCGCACTATCCGGCAGAGTTTATGGCCGCGGTAATGACCGCCGATATGGATAACACCGAGAAGGTGGTAGGCCTGGTCGATGAGTGCTGGCGGATGGGACTGAAGGTGCTGCCGCCCGATATTAACTCCGGCCTCTATCCCTTCCATGTGAATGACGCAGGTGAAATTGTTTACGGTATCGGTGCGATAAAAGGGGTCGGTGAAGGCCCGATCGAAGCGATCATTGATGCGCGAAACGAAGGCGGTTACTTCCGCGAGCTGTTTGACCTCTGCGCCCGAACCGACACCAAAAAGATCAACCGTCGGGTGATGGAAAAACTGATCATGTCCGGGGCCTTCGATCGTCTGGGGCCGCATCGCGCCGCGCTGATGAGTGCGC
Organism: Pantoea sp. EKM101V; assembly: GCF_011800325.1. NCBI lineage: Bacteria > Pseudomonadati > Pseudomonadota > Gammaproteobacteria > Enterobacterales > Erwiniaceae > Pantoea > Pantoea sp. EKM101V. Next base: position 13,856 of record NZ_JAALFP010000008.1, on the reverse strand, counting down.
TCGGCGACGCGTTAAAAGCGGCCGATCAGCATGCGAAGGCGGAGGCGATTGGCCAGGCGGATATGTTCGGCGTGCTGGCGGAAGAGCCGGAGCAGGTGGAGAAATCGTACGCCAGCGTCACGCGATGGCCGGAGCAGGTGCAGCTGGATGGCGAACGGGAAACCCTGGGGCTCTACCTGACCGGGCACCCGATTAATCAGTATCTGAAAGAAATTGAGCGTTACGTTGGCGGGGTGCGGCTGAAAGATATGCATCCAACCGACCGGGGGAAAATTACCGTGGCGGCCGGTCTGGTGATCGCTGCACGGGTAATGGTCACCAAACGCGGCAACCGAATTGGTATCTGTACTCTGGACGATCGTTCTGGTCGTCTTGAGGTGATGTTATTTACCGATGCGTTAGATAAATACCAGCAGCTGCTGGAGAAAGACCGAATCCTGATCGTCAGTGGACAGGTCAGCTTTGATGACTTCAGTGGTGGCCTTAAAATGACCGCTCGTGAAGTTATGGACATCGACGAAGCTCGCGAAAAATACGCGCGCGGACTTGCTATCTCGCTGACGGACAGGCAAATTGATGACCAGCTATTAAACCGACTCCGTCAGTCCCTGGAACCTCATCGATCAGGGACGATTCCGGTGCATCTCTACTATCAGAGAGCCGACGCGCGAGCGAAGCTGCGCTTTGGGGCAGCGTGGCGAATTTCGCCCAGCGATCGTTTACTTAACGATCTGCGCTCGTTGATCGGATCGGAGCAGGTGGAACTGGAGTTTGACTAGAACAGGAACATTATGAGTCTTAATTACCTGGATTTTGAACAGCCAATTGCAGAACTCGAAGCGAAGATTGATTCGCTGACTTCAATTGGTCGTCAGGATGATAAACACGTTAATCTGGATGAAGAAGTTCAGCGCCTGCGCGAGAAGAGCGTTGAGCTGACCCGTAAAATCTTCGCCGATTTAGGCGCATGGCAGATCGCTCAACTGGCGCGCCATCCTTTGCGTCCTTATACCTTTGACTACGTCCGCAACGCGTTCGACGATTTCGATGAGCTGGCGGGCGACCGTGCTTATGCGGATGACAAAGCGATTGTTGGCGGTATTGCGCGTCTGGATGGACGTCCGGTGATGATCATCGGGCACCAGAAAGGCCGTGAAACCAAAGAGAAAATTCGCCGTAACTTCGGCATGCCAGCACCGGAAGGCTATCGCAAAGCGCTGCGCCTGATGGAGATGGCTGAGCGCTTCAAAATGCCTGTCATCACCTTCATCGACACCCCGGGTGCTTATCCGGGTGTGGGCGCGGAAGAGCGCGGGCAGTCTGAAGCGATTGCGCGCAACCTGCGTGAAATGTCTGGCCTGAAAGTACCGGTCATCTGTACGGTCATCGGTGAAGGCGGTTCAGGTGGTGCACTGGCCATCGGCGTGGGCGATAAAGTGAATATGCTGCAGTACAGCACCTATTCCGTTATCTCGCCGGAAGGCTGTGCCTCTATTCTGTGGAAAAGTGCAGATAAAGCGCCGCTGGCTGCGGAAGCGATGGGCATTACCGCTCACCGTCTGAAAGAGCTGAAGCTGATTGACTCCGTAATCCCGGAGCCGCTGGGTGGCGCGCATCGCCGTCCGGTCGACATGGCGCAGTCTCTGAAGCAGCAGTTGCTGGCCGATCTGGCCGAACTCGATGGGTTAAGCACTGAAGAGCTGCTGGACCGTCGTTATCAGCGCCTGATGAGCTACGGCTACGCCTGATAAGTGCACTTCCATAAAAGCGGACTCCGGTCCGCTTTTTTTATGCCTGCACTTTCCCTCCACACGCTCACTCGCCGCTTTCAGTTTCCTCCTGGCACCGCCTCGCTACACCTTATGGGGGTTAGCGGTTATGCTTGACCGGTTCCACCACAATCAGGGAGACAGGCATTGAATATTCTGGCGATCATGGGCGCGCACGGCGTGTTTTACAAAGATGAACCGTTACGCGAACTCGACGCGGCGTTAAATCTGCAGGGCTTCCAGCTGCTTTACCCGAAAAACAGTGACGATCTGCTGAAACTGATCGAACACAACCCGCGTATCAGCGGCGTTATCTTCGACTGGGATGCGCACAACAGCCCCGAACTGTGCGGAGAGATTAATCAGCTAAACGAATACCTGCCTCTGTATGCCTTTATCAATACCCACTCGCAGATGGATATCAGCATCAATGAGATGCGTATGCCGCTGCACTTTTTTGAGTATGCGCTGAATGCCGCCGAGGATATCGCGCTGCACATCCGGCAATACACGGATGACTATCTTGACCACATCACGCCGCCGCTGACCAAAGCGCTGTTCACCTATGTGAAAGAGGGCAAGTACACCTTCTGCACGCCGGGCCATATGGCGGGCACCGCGTTTCAGAAGAGCCCGGTCGGCTGTCTGTTCTACGATTTCTTCGGGGCTAACACCCTGAAATCAGACATCTCGATTTCGGTAACCGAGCTGGGTTCGCTGCTTGACCACACCGGGCCGCACCTGGAAGCGGAAGAGTATATCGCGCGCACCTTCGGCGCTGAGCAGAGTTACATGGTGACCAACGGCACCTCGACCTCGAATAAAATTGTCGGGATGTATGCCGCTCCGGCGGGCAGCACCGTGCTGATCGATCGCAACTGCCACAAATCGCTGACCCATCTGCTGATGATGAGCGATCTGATCCCGATCTGGCTGAAGCCGACCCGCAATGCGCTGGGGATCCTTGGCGGCATCCCGAAGCAGGAGTTCACCCGCGACGCGATAGCGCATAAAGTGGCATCGACTGACAGAGCCACCTGGCCGGTGCATGCGGTCATTACTAACTCGACCTATGATGGGCTGCTCTACAATACCCAGTACATCAAAGAGACGCTGGCTGTGCCGTCGATTCATTTCGACTCCGCCTGGGTGCCTTACACCAATTTCCACCCGATTTACGCGGGCAAAAGCGGCATGAGCGGAGACCGCATTCCGGGCAAGGTGGTCTATGAAACGCAGTCGACCCATAAACTGCTGGCGGCGTTCTCTCAGGCATCCATGATCCACATTAAAGGCGACTACGACGAGCAGACGTTTAACGAAGCCTACATGATGCACACCACCACCTCGCCTAACTACGCTATCGTCTCCTCTATTGAAACCGCTGCCGCCATGCTGCGCGGCAATCCGGGTAAGCGTTTGATCAATCGCTCGGTCGAACGCGCGCTTCATTTCCGCCGTGAGATCCAGCGGCTGCGTGAAGAGTCTGACAGCTGGTTCTTTGACATCTGGCAGCCGGAACAGGTTGACGAAGCGCAGTGCTGGCCGATCCAGCCGGGCGACGAAGCGTGGCATGGATTCACGCAGGCGGATCGCGATCACATGTATCTCGATCCGATCAAGGTGACAATCCTGACGCCGGGCATGAGCGAACTGGGGGAGATGGCGGAAGAGGGGATCCCGGCGGCGCTGGTGGCGAAGTTTCTGGATGAGCGCGGCATCGTGGTGGAGAAAACCGGCCCCTATAACCTGCTGTTCCTGTTCAGTATCGGCATCGATAAAACCAAGGCGATGAGCGTGCTGCGCGGGCTGACCGAATTTAAACGCGCCTACGATCTGAATCTGCGGGTGAAAAACATGCTGCCGGATCTCTACGCAGAGGATCCCGACTTCTATCGCAACATGCGCATTCAGACCCTGGCGCAGGGGATCCATCAGCTGATCCGCCATCACGATCTGCCGCGTCTGATGCTGCAGGCATTCGACGTGCTGCCTGAAATGAAGATGACACCGCATCAGGCGTTTCAGCAGCAGGTGAAGGGCAACATCGAAACGGTGGATATCAGTGAGCTGGTCGGGCGGGTTTCGGCCAACATGATCCTGCCCTATCCGCCGGGCGTTCCCCTGGTGATGCCGGGAGAGATGATCACAGAGAAGAGTCGCGCGGTGCTCGATTTCCTGCTGATGCTGTGCAGCATTGGCCGGCACTATCCGGGGTTTGAAACCGACATTCACGGTGCCAGCCTGACGGAAGAGGGCGAATACCGTGTGCGCGTGCTGAAAAACGACCCGGCATAAATTTTTAAATCTTATCAGCGGCAGGATGCCTGACTCAGGTATCCTGCCCGAATCAGGATATTCAACATGTTGCAGTTAAACGCTATTCACCACATCGCCATCATCGCCTCTGACTATCCGCGCAGCAAAGCCTTCTATTGCGATGTGCTGGGCTTTCGACTGATGGGCGAAGTTTACCGCGAAGCGCGCGACTCCTGGAAAGGCGATCTCGCGTTAGGGGATCGCTATACTATTGAGCTTTTCTCGTTTCCTGAACCCCCTGCTCGGGTCAGTCACCCTGAGGCGTGCGGCCTGCGCCATCTGGCCTTTACCGTGCCGGATGTGGCCGCAGCGGTGGCGACGCTGGCTGAAAAAGGTGTGATCTGCGAGCCGATTCGCATTGATGAACTCACCGGTAAACCCTGTACTTTCTTTGCCGACCCGGATGGTTTGCCGCTGGAGCTCTATCAGGCGTAAACTAGCGCGCTCGGCGGGCGACATTCAGTGGCCCGATATTCTGGATTCTGCGATGTCTTTGCCCGCTTTTGACTTACTGCTGCAACCGGACGCTGCCCTGGTGGTCGCGTTCAGCGGCGGACTTGACTCCACCGTGCTGCTGCATCAGCTTCGCGACTGGCAGCAGCAGCATCCTCAGTCGCGCCTGCGGGCGCTGCATGTTCACCACGGACTCAGCCCGAATGCTGACCGCTGGGCGGCCCACTGCCAGGCGATATGCGAACAGTGGCAGCTGACGTGTGGCGTGCTGCACGTCACCGTTGACGGCAGTGACAAGGGCATTGAGGCGGCGGCACGCACCGCCCGTTATCAGGCGCTGGGTGCGGCGCTGCAGCCGGGCGAACAACTACTGACGGCGCAGCATCTCGACGATCAGTGTGAAACCTTTATGCTGGCGCTGAAGCGCGGCAGCGGTCCGGCCGGGCTGGCGGCCATGCCCGCAGTGCGCAGGCTGGGTTCCCATCGGCTGTTACGTCCTCTGCTTAATCAGTCACGACAGTCGCTTGAAGCCTATGCTCATGCCCATCAGCTGGTGTGGATCGAAGACGAGAGTAATCAGGATCTGCGCTACGACCGTAACTTTCTGCGTCAGCGGCTGCTGCCTGAACTCTCTCAGCGCTGGCCCCACTTTGCCGAGGCGACCGCCCGAAGCGCAGCCCTGTGCAGTGAGCAGGAGCAGCTGCTGGATGAACTTCTTGCCGGAGAGCTGGCTGAGCGCGTCCAGCCGGATGGCAGTCTGCACTTTCCGCCGCTGATGACGATGAGTGAGCCGCGCGCTAACGCCTTACTGCGTCGCTGGATCGCCGGACAGGGCGGAGCGATGCCCTCCCGCGACGCGCTGCAGCGCATCCGCAATGAGGTGATGGCGAGTCGTGAGGATGCGCAGCCTCGTCTGCGATTCGGTCAGGCGGAACTGCGGCGATACCGGCAGCAGCTCTACTGGCTGCCGGTGCGCAGTTCGCTACGCGACACGGTGCTGGCGTGGCCCGATCGCTGCCAGCCGCTGACGCTGCCGCAAAGCCTCGGCACGCTGCGTGCCAGCCAGATGCAGAGCCTGTTGCGCCATCCGCAGCCCGACGAGCAGGTCAGCGTGCGATTTCACGCGCAGGGCCAGGTGCATCTGATGGGGCGGGAAGGGGGACGGGAGATGAAGAAGCTCTGGCAGGCACTGCATATTCCTCCATGGCAGCGCGAGCGGCTGCCGCTAATTTTTTATAATCAGACGCTGGTCTGTGTTCCGGATCTTTTTATCACCCGGGAGGGTGCGGCATGCGATGAGCAGGGCTGGCAGATTGTCTGGGACAGGGCCGCCTGCACAGGAGCTGAACAATGAAAACGTGGCTGATCGGCGCCCTGATGGCCGCTGTATTACCGGCCTGGGCCGCCGGCGATGCGCAGCGTGGCGCAGAGAAAGCGGGCAGCTGTATGGCTTGTCATGGCGCGGAAGGCAAGGCGACCGTGCCGCTTTATCCCAGTCTGGCCGGGCAGCACGCCCCGTATCTTGAACATGCGCTGCAGGCTTATAAAAAGGGCGAGCGCAGCGGGGGTCAGGCTGAGGTCATGAAGGCGTTTGTTGCGGGATTAAGTGATGACGATATGGCGGATCTGGCGGCGTATTACAGTTCGCTGCAGCCCTGAGTGTGACAGGGGCGGGGATGTCCCGCCCGGAAGGAGTGAATTACTCTGCGCTGACAACCACCGTGCCCAGCTCGGGATGGGTAAAGCTGGCGATGTGGTCGAGACGTAACTCGCGATGTTCACCGGAGAGATCGATAGCCAGATATTCCACGTTCTTACGTGAAAAAATCTCTTTCGCCTTTGCCTTCAGCTGCTCGCCATCTTTCATGTCCAGTGACAGCATCCAGTTTTTCTGACAGGCGAGTTCCAGGTTATCGTAATCATCGCAATTGATGGGGTGGTACGCTTCATTAATCAACATAGTCGCTCACCAATAAGTTAGCAGCGGCGTAGGCCGCCTGTTCCCTGACAGAAGAGTTTAGCTCACTATTTGCGGCAATATCATCAAGTGCCTTCAATGCGCAGCCAATCGCATCCGGTATGTAACCTAAATCTCCGCTACCGATTTCGGCATATTTGCGGCGAACTAACTCACAATAATTTTGCACATGATCCTCCTCGGCAGAGCGTAGATACTCTGATTAACTGGCGACTATACCATAGCCATTTACAGGAAATCAGCCTGTGTAAAGCAGGAACAGCACGTAAAACACTGCTAAAGTGACAGATTCCGCTGGCTGCCGCGCAACGCGGGATCGCACAAAAGGTTAAGTTGATGAACAGGTTATCAGAGGTAAAGGTCATGAAGCAGGGGAGAGGAGAGCGATGATTATGCTGTCCCGTTCGGTTGAGATCCCGGACAGTGAGATTGAGCTGACGGCGATACGCGCTCAGGGAGCGGGTGGGCAACATGTCAATAAAGCCAGCACGGCTATCCATCTGCGTTTTGACATTGCCGCCTCTTCACTGCCTGCCTTCTATAAAGAGCGGCTGCTTACCGCCAGCCATCATCTGATCACTGCTGAAGGCGTCGTGGTGATCAAGGCGCAGGAGTACCGCAGTCAGGAGATGAATCGCGAAGCCGCGCTGCAACGGCTGCTCAATCTGATCCGCGAACTGAGCACGGTCGAAAAAGTGCGTCGCGCCACGCGGCCGACCCGCGCGTCAAAAGAGCGACGACTGGAAGGAAAAGCGCGCCGCAGCAGTACCAAAGCGATGCGCGGCAGAGTGCAATAAAAAACGCCCCGCAGGCGGGGCGTTTGAGTGCTTATAGCTTCAGGGGCGGGCCGCGAAGAGTTCCAGCCCGCGCTGAGAACTTACTTATTCAGCGCCTTCAGCAGGAAATCGACGATCTCATCCTGCTTAATCATCTGCTTCTCACCGGCACGACGTGATTTGTACTCAATCTCCTGATTATCGAGATTGCGATCGCCAATGACAATGGTGTGTGGCACACCGATCAGTTCCATATCAGCGAACATCACGCCCGGACGCTCTTTACGGTCATCCAGAATCACGTCGACGCCTTTCGCGCGCAGCGTGGCATACAGCTCTTCCGCCAGCTCTTTCACCCGGAAGGATTTCTGCATATTCATGGGCAGAATCGCGACCTCAAATGGAGCCAGTGCCGCCGGCCAGATGATGCCGCGCTCGTCATGGTTCTGCTCGATCGCCGCAGCGACAACACGGGTGATGCCGATACCGTAGCAGCCCATGCTCATTATCTGGTTGCGGCCATCTTCGCCCTGAACAGAGGCTTTCAGCGCGTCCGAATATTTCGTGCCGAGCTGGAAAATGTGACCCACTTCGATGCCGCGCTTAATCTGCAGTGTGCCTTTGCCATCCGGGCTCAGATCGCCTTCAACCACGTTACGGATATCCGCAACGGTGGCCAGCGGCAGATCGCGCTCCCAGTTAATGCCGAAGTAGTGCTTACCATCGACGTTAGCACCGGCGCTGAAGTCACTCATCTTCGCGACGGTACGGTCTGCGATGATCGGCATCTGCAGGCCGACCGGCCCGATTGAACCCGGACCTGCACCCACTGCCGCGCGAATCTCTTCTTCAGTCGCGAAGACCAGCGGTGACGCCACGATAGCTGACTTCTCTGCTTTGATTTCGTTCAGCTGATGATCGCCACGAACCAGCAGGGCAACCAGCGCATGACCGCTCTCTTCCGCCCCTTTAACAATCAGCGTTTTCACGGTTTTCTCAACCGGCACACCAAATTGCTCAACCAGCTCCGCGATGGTTTTTGCGTCTGGCGTCTCAACCAGCTGCATCGCCTGCGACGGCGCAGCGCGTTCACCGGCTGGTGCGACGGCTTCGGCCAGCTCGATGTTGGCGGCGTAATCAGAATCGGTTGAGAAGATCACATCGTCTTCACCGCTCTGGGCCAGCACCTGGAACTCGTGTGATGCACTGCCACCAATAGAGCCGGTGTCGGCCTGTACGGCACGGAAATCCAGGCCCATACGGCTGAAGATCTGGCTGTAGGCGCGGTACATCGCATCATAGGTTTCCTGCAGCGATTCCTGCGACACGTGGAAAGAGTAGGCATCTTTCATGGTGAATTCGCGCGAACGCATCACGCCAAAGCGCGGACGCACTTCGTCACGGAATTTGGTCTGGATCTGATAGAGGTTCAGTGGCAGCTGCTTATAAGAGCTCAGCTCATTACGGATCAGGTCGGTGACCACCTCTTCATGCGTCGGGCCCAGCACAAACGGACGTTCGTGGCGGTCGGCAATACGTAACAGCTCCGGGCCATACTCCTCCCAGCGACCGCTCTCCTGCCACAGGTCGGCAGGCTGCACGACCGGCATTAAAATCTCAACCGCACCCGCGTTGTTCATCTCTTCGCGCACGATATTTTCGACTTTTTTCAGCACGCGAACCCCGGTCGGCAACCAGGTGTACAAGCCAGAAGCCAGTTTGCGGATCATACCGGCGCGCAGCATCAGCTGGTGGCTGATCACTTCGGCGTCGGAAGGCGTCTCTTTCTGAGTAGAGAGCAGATATTGAGTAGTACGCATTGATTACGGTTCCAGTTGATCGGAAAGTCACAGACAGAAATTTGCTGGCGGCTAGTGTACCAGTGAGATCACTGGCTCAAAAGCGGGTTTTAACGCGGGTCGATAGCGATCACTTCTGTCCCGGCATCGTCAATGCGCCAGCGTACATTAAAATCCATCAGCCAGGCCGCATATTCCCGCTCCTCTGCCTGGCCCTGACGGTAAGCGGGACGGGGATCCTGCGCCAGCACGTCACGGATAAAACGCGCCAGATGGGGATAGCGGGCATGCTGTTGCAGCTGCTCCTGCGCCAGCGCGGAGAAGCGCACCGGCATCGTGGCCGCCGGTGCTGCCTGGGCAAATCCCGCCCGGGCTTCGGGCAGCGCTTCGGCAAAAGGCAGATAGGGTTTGATATCCACGATGGGGGTGCCATCGACCAGATCCAGACTGCCAAGCTGCAGGATCACCTGCTGCTTCTCAAGCCTGATCTCTTTCAGCTCGACCAGCGACATGCCAATCGGGTTGGGACGAAACGTTGAACGGGTTGCAAAGACACCCATGCGCGCATTGCCGCCCAGTCGGGGAGGGCGAACCGTGGGACGCCAGCCGCCTGCCATCGTCTGATGAAAGACAAACAGCAGCCAGAGGTGACTGAACGCTTCCAGTCCGCGAACCGCTTCCGGCTGATTGTACGGGGGCAGCAGGTGCAGTTCTCCGCCGCCATCCTGCACCAGCCCTGGCTGACGCGGCACGGCAAACTTCTCTTTCCACGGCGAGCGGATGACCCCAATCTGCGCAAAGGTGAATTCACTCATTGATTGCTGACTTTCAATGCCGAGCCCTGACACACTGCCTGACGGTAGCACCCTGGCGTACCCGTCACAATTTCACACTTGTGCAGCAGCACCGCATTGGCTTTCATCTGTGACGCCCGGATCTGCAGACGTTTACGGGCCGTGGCGATGTTAGCGGGCGAGTTCTGATTGCTGATCTGGCAATCCTCAGCAGAGACTTCACCCAGATCGCGGAACGGTTTGCTGACCAGATCGGCGGCATCCGTGTAGAGCTTAACTGGTGCGGGGCGGGCAGCGGGTTTGCGGGTCGGTTCAGTGGAGTGCTGCGGCCTGGACGGTGCGCTGGTTATCGGGTGATACTCATGAACACACCCTGTCAGCATCAATGCTAACAAGCCGAGCGGTAAAAAACGCATGGCAACATCCTCAGGTTTCCAAAAGTGGCGTTATTGAAACAAGGACAGGAATAAATAACAAGTCGGGCAGGGCAGGCTGTAACAGAAAGGGCGGCATAGCGCCGCCCCTGGGGAGAATGTCGGCTGACTTACCAGCCTTTAACTGCACCGCCGTTAAAGACTTTGTTGGCGGCTTCGTTAACTTCGTCAGACTGGTAAGCCTGAACGAACTTCTTCACGTTTTCCGCATCTTTGTTATCTTCGCGCGCGACAATCAGGTTCACATAAGGTGAATCTTTATCTTCGACGAAAATCCCATCTTTAGTCGGGGTCAGGCCGATCTGGCTGGCATAGGTGGTATTGATGACCGCCAGGGCGATCTGCTGATCGTCCAGTGAGCGGGGCAGCTGTGGCGCTTCCAGCTCAACAATTTTCAGATGCTTTGGATTCTCAGTGATATCCAGCGAGGTTGGCAGCAGGCCTGTGCCCTCTTTCAGTTTAATCAGGCCGGCTTTCTGCAGCAGCAGCAGCGAACGTCCCAGGTTAGTCGGATCGTTTGGAATCGCGATCTGAGCGCCATCCTGCAACTCATCCAGCGATTTGATCTTTTTCGAGTAGCCCGCAATCGGGTAAACGAAAGAGTTGCCGACGGAAACCAGTTTGTAGCCACGATCTTTGATCTGCTGATCCAGATAAGGTTTGTGCTGGAAGGCGTTAACGTCGATATCGCCTTTGCTCAGTGCCTCATTCGGCAGAACGTAATCGTTGAAGGTGACCAGCTCAACGTCCAGACCATACTTCTCTTTCGCGACTTTCTGCGCGGCTTCAGCAACCTGCTGTTCAGCGCCGACAATCACGCCCACTTTGATGTGGTTCGCATCTTTCTCTTTTTGATCGCATCCTGCCAGCGCAATCGCGCCAATCAGTGCACCCACAGCGGCAATTTTTTTGAATTTGAAAGACATATCCTTTCCTTAATAATGTGATATTGCTGGCTTACTTATGGGACACAGCACGTACGATGCGGTCGCCACAGAACTGAATGAGATACACCAAAACCACTAACAACACCAATACCGTATTCATCACGGTGGCGTTATATCCGATATAACCATACTGATAACCGATCTGACCCAGACCACCGGCACCGACCGCGCCGCCCATGGCAGAGTAACCTACCAGGGTAATCAGGGTGATCGTCGCGGCGTTCACCAGACCCGGCATCGCTTCCGGCAGCAGCACCTTGCGAACGATCTGCATCGGCGTGGCACCCATGGCACGTGACGCTTCAATCAGGCCGGTAGGCAGTTCCAGCAGGGCATTTTCCACCATACGGGCGATAAAGGGGGCGGCGCCAACGGTCAGCGGGACGATTGCCGCCTGCAGTCCGATGGAGGTGCCGACGATCACGCGGGTAAAAGGAATCATCCAGACCAGTAAGATAATGAACGGAATGGAGCGGAAGATATTCACCAGCGCGGAGAGCACGCGATAGAGCCCCTGATTCTGCAGAATCTGTCCCGGACGGGTGACATAAAGCAGAACGCCGACTGGCAGACCCAGTACAAAACCAAAAAAGCCGGAGACAAAGGTCATCATCAGCGTTTCCCACACGCCCCGTCCCAGCAACCACATCATCGCTTCAGACATAACCCAGCACCTCTACTTTCACATGATTCTCCTGCAGCCAGGCTATCGCCTCGCGGGTATCGCTTTCAGTGCCGTGCATTTCGGCCAGCATAATGCCGAACTTCACGCCGCCGGCGTAATCCATCTGCGCACTGATAATGTTGTTATTCACGTTATAACGCCGTGCGGCTTCGGAAAGCAGCGGCGCGTCAACCGATTTGCCGGTAAATTCCAGTCGCAGCAAGGGCACGCTGTTCTCAGCGGCAGTGGCTGACAGGCGCTGCTGATAATCATCCGGGATATCCAGATGCAGGGTAGACTGAATGAACTGCTGAGCCAGCGGCGTCTTAGGATGCGAGAAGACCTCACTGACGCTATCTTTCTCAATCAGCTCACCCTGACTGATGACAGCCACCTGGTCGCAGATGCGCTTCACCACATCCATTTCATGGGTGATGAGCAGAATCGTCAGGCCAAGCCGGCGGTTAATGTCCTTCAGCAGCTCCAGAATAGAACGGGTTGTCGCCGGGTCCAGAGCGCTGGTGGCTTCATCACACAGCAGCACTTTTGGATTGCTGGCCAGCGCACGGGCAATCGCAACGCGCTGCTTCTGTCCACCCGACAGGTTCGCAGGCCAGGCATCGTGCTTATCGGCTAATCCCACCAGTTCCAGCAGTTCCGTCACGCGAGCGTTGATCTGTTCACGGGAGAGATTTCCCAGCTCCAGCGGCAGGGAGACATTGCCCGCGACGGTCCGGGAGGTCATCAGGTTGAAGTGCTGGAAGATCATGCCAATCTGACGACGGGCCTGAGTCAGCTGACGCTCGCTGAGTGCGGTCAGGTCAGCACCGTCGACCAGCACACGGCCTGATGTCGGACGTTCCAGCAGGTTAACGCACCGAATCAGCGTACTTTTACCGGCACCGGAAGCACCGATAACGCCATAAATCTGTCCGGCAGGCACGTGCAGGCTGACGTCCTTCAACGCCGAAATGGTGCGCGTACCCTGCTGGAACACTTTGGTGATATTTTCGAGTTTAATCATTAGGTTATTTATTATCGTGTTGCGTTGTCCGTGGTGTGGGAAGCCTCGTTGCTTTTATTAAGGGTAAAAGCTGGATGGATGGTAAGGCATCCAGACGTCTGAATCAATGGAAGTGATTCAATCTGACATTCTCCCTTTCACAGCAATCATGCGATACTGATCGGCAATTTTTACAGCAGGAGTTTCTACGTGGCGAATAAAGTCCCCGCTATTTTTCTTGATCGTGATGGCACCCTTAATGTCGATAATGGCTATGTCCATGAGATCGATAACTTTCAGTTTATTGACGGCACCATTGAAGCGCTGCAGCAACTGAAGGCGATGGGGTATGCGCTGGTGGTCGTGACCAATCAGTCTGGCATCGCGCGCGGTATGTTTACTGAAGACACCTTTATGCAGCTCACCGAATGGATGGACTGGTCGCTGGCCGATCGCGACGTTGATCTGGACGGCATCTATTTCTGCCCGCACCACCCCGACGCCGCCGTTGCAGAGTATCGTCAGGCCTGCGACTGCCGTAAACCTCAGCCGGGTATGCTTGTGATGGCTCAGCAAGAGCTGAATATTGATATGGCAGCTTCTTATATGGTGGGCGACAAGCTGGAGGATATGCTGGCAGGGCAGGCTGCCGGTGTCGGTACCAAAGTCCTGGTACGTAGCGGTAAACCGGTGACCGCGGAAGGGGAAGCCGCCGCTGACTGGGTCATCGATAGCCTGGCCGCACTGCCAGCGCGCATTAAACAGGCATAAAAGGGCGCTTTTGTGCAAATTTCAGACGAACGGAAAAAAAGTCTTAATTTGCACTTGCGCTATCTGAACCGCTCCCTATAATGCGCCTCCATCGACACGGCACACCGGCAACGGGAAACGGGTTGAAGGTTCAGGAGACTGAGCCGCCG
>NZ_JAALFP010000007.1:0-266607 GCF_011800325.1 Pantoea sp. EKM101V | reverse complement strand
TTGTGCGTCCGAAGACGCTGATATCAATCCTGCGAGTGCCCACACAGATTGTCTGATAAATTGTTAAAGAGCAGTGCGAACAGTGCGTTAGCGTCCTGTCGCGAGGTGGCGTATATTACGCTTTCCTCCTTCAGAGTCAACCTCTTTTTCAGAAGTTTTTCTCCGGCGGCTCAGTCTCCTGAACCTTCAACCCGTTTCCCGTTGCCGGTGTGCCGTGTCGATGGAGGCGCATTATAGGGATCCCGTTTCAGAGCACAACCCTTTTTTTGGATCTTTTTTCTGAACGGTTATAAATGATCCAGATTGATGAGATCACCAGCGATCCAGGCCAGAATAGGCTAGTCAGCTGGCTAAAATCACATCAGGCTGCTGAGCAAACAGAATAAAGGAGAACACAATGACTTCCGCCTTACGTCCTTATAAAGATCGCTTTCCACAAACTGGCCAGCGCGTCATGGTCGATCCAGCTAGTGTTGTGGTGGGTGATGTCATCATGGCCGATGACGTGAGCATCTGGCCGCTGGTCGTCATCCGGGGAGACGTGAATCAGGTTCGCATCGGTGCCCGTACTAATGTGCAGGATGGCAGTGTTCTGCACGTCACACATAAATCTGCCGCTAACCCGGAAGGCTTCCCGCTGATTATTGGCGAGGATGTCACGGTCGGGCACAAAGCGATGCTGCATGGCTGCACTATCGGCGATCGTGTGCTTATCGGGATGGGCTCGATTCTGCTTGATGGCGTAATAGTAGAAGAAGAGGTCATGATTGGGGCAGGCAGTCTGGTCCCTCCAGGTAAACGGCTGGAGAGCGGCTATCTCTATCTGGGCAGTCCGGTCAGACAGATCAGGCCGCTGAACGACCAGGAGAAGGAAGGATTACGCTATTCGGCGAATAACTATGTCGGCTGGAAAAATGATTACCTGGCGGGAGATAACCAGACCCAGCCCTGAGCATCAACACGCTCCTGACGAATGGCCGCTTCGGCTTCATCTTCGAGATCCCAGCGATGGTGCTGAAACAGCGCCATCGCCTCCCCTTCGCCAAAGCGTGACGTCAGCGACATACGGCTGATCGCACAGATCAACCGCATACCGTTAACCAGTACCGGGAAGCAGACGGCATCCCGTTCAGCGTCATAGGTTTCATCGTCAGGAAACTGAATCGCCTGATTCATGGCTGCATAGCCTGTTTCAGCTGAGCAATGACCGGCGCAACGTCCGGCATCACGCCATGCCATATATAGAAGGCATGCGCCGCCTGCCCCACCAGCATTCCCACACCATCCGCCAGAGCGTGCGCTCCCTGCGTCTGACACCAGAGCAGGAAAGGCGTCAGCCCGCTTTGATAGAACATGTCATAGCAGTGTACGCCGGGATGGATCAGCTCTGCAGGTAAAGGGGGTGTTTTCCCCTCTACACCGCTTGAAGTCGCATTGATGATAAGGTCGAAACGCTGTTCCGCCAGTTGATTAAACGCAGCTACACGGATAGTGCCGCTCTTCGCGAACAGGCCAGCCAGCTCCTCTGCCCGTTCGGCGGTACGGTTTACCACGGTGAGTGTCACCCCTGACGAAAGCAAAGGATGAATCACACCGCGCGCCGCTCCACCTGCGCCCACCAGCAGAACATTGTCGCCCGCATTGATCATCTTCAGCCGTTCAAGATCGCTTAACAGGCCGATACCATCGGTGTTGTCACCCAGGATCTGCCCGTCGCTGAGCTTTTTTACCGTATTAACGGCGCCGGACAGGGCCGCGCGTTCACTGAGTTGATCGGCAAACTCCCAGGCCTGCTGTTTAAAAGGCAGGGTCACGTTGGCGCCACGACCGCCCTGTGCAAAAAAGGTTGTCAGCGCATCGCGAAATCCGTCAACCGGCGCACAGATCCGGCCATATCGATGAACGATGCCAGTCTGTTCAGCAAAAGCCTGATGGATCAGCGGAGATTTACTGTGGCTGATCGGATTACCGAAAACGGCGAATTGATCCATGAGTTAACCCTGACGTATAAGTTCGCCGCTGATTACATCGCGGATTTCTGAAGGATTGAGTCGTCCCCCCGTTTTCCCGGACAGAACCGGGAACTCCTCACCAAATTGCTTATACACTTCTTCTGCCGTACGGCAGGGAGGCTGTCCTGACAGATTGGCGCTCGTTGAAACCAGCGGTTTACCAAATGCACGGCAAAGCGCCTGCACATCCGGATGGTCACTGACCCGTATCGCCAGCGAGTCGAACTGTCCGGTCAGCCAGCGGGGCGTCTGGGGAGGAACCGGGACGACAAAGGTCACCGGGCCGGGCCAGCAGGCGAACATGCGCTCACGCTGGATCACAGAGAGTTCGCGATCGGAGATATAGGGTTCAAGCTGGGAATAATCAGCTGCGATCAGAATGAGTCCCTTTTCTACCGGACGCTGTTTCAGCGCCAGCAGCGCCATGACGGCAGATTCACTGTCAGGGTCGCAGCCCAGACCAAATACGGCTTCAGTGGGATAGGCGATGACCGCCTGACGATTCAGCTCTGCTACGCAGCGCTCAAGTGAATCGGCGAGGTGTTGATTTTCCATGATCTATTCATTCTCTTCAGCAATGGCTTTGCCACAACTTTTACTGGCGCAGAAGCGTTTAACCCCCTGCGCTGTCTTTTTTTCAACCAGCAATGGAAACTGACACCAGGCACAGACCCCGGCCACGGGCGTCAGGTTGACGACAAACTGGCAGGCGGGATAACGATCACAGGAGTGGAACGTTTTGCCATAACGGGAACGCCGCTGAACCAGCCGGCCTTCGTGGCACTGTGGACACGCCAGCGTCGTTTCGTCCGGTTTGTCGATGGTTTCACTGTAGCCGCATTCAGGATAGTGGCTACAGCCAATAAACATGCCATAACGGCCCTGCCGCAACACTTTATCGGCCCCGCATTCAGGACAGGCGTGGCCCTCCAGCACTTTAACCACATGGCCATCGGCCTGCCCTTTTAAGGGCCGGATGTAGTCACATGCCGGATAGTTGGCGCATCCCAGAAAAGGGCCATGTTTACCCGAGCGGATAACCAGTTCTGCCCCGCAAGCGGGGCAGGGATCCTGTTTACGCACGGTGAAGAGTGCAGCTTTACTCATAGCGATAAATGCATGAAAGGAAATTTAATGCAGCATACCTTCATTGACGTCGAATAGCAGTTCTTCCATCTGCTGATAGGCATTTTCACATCCCGGGATGTTGAACAACACCATCAGCACCACCCATTTGAGGTCCTCCAGATCAAACTCAGAGGTATCCAGCGCCATGACACGTTCGATGACCATCTCACGGGTTTCCAGATTCAGCACCTGAATCTGCTCCAGGAAGAGCAGGAAACCGCGGCTTTCGGCATCTAAACGTTTACTCTCTTCGTCGGTATAAATACGCATAGAGAGCGGATCGTTGGTCAGTAAAATTGGCGCAACCAGTCCTTCCTGATAATCCGCCAGTCTTTCCAGCCAGTTAAGCGCACTGTAAATATCTTCACGATGGAACCCGGCATCCGTCAGGTCATCTGTCAATCTGTCCTGATCAACACCCATTTCTGCTTCGTTGTGGATATAGGTCTCAAACAAGTACATGAGTACGTCGAACATGGCATGCCCTCCTCAATCGGACATAGCCGCCGGGTACAGCTGCGATCCATCCTGCTAACTCCAGTTCCAGCAATTGAGCTGAGATAACTGGCACAGATTGGCCGGCACGTTCAGCGACAACGTCAACAGGTGTAACCTCATCACCTACGTTAGCCAACACATCAGCAAATGGCAATGGAGCATCGTCACCTGGTTCAGAATAAATTTCGTCATCCTGTGTCACAGGCAGCCAGTTCAGTGCCCCAGCCAGATCCTCCAGAATGTTGTTGGGATGTGCCACCAGCAGGGCCCCCTGCTGAATCAGCCAGTTGACCCCTTCGCTTAACGGGTTGCCGAGCGCGCCAGGTAGTGCATAAATATTGCGGTTTTGCTCCAGCGCATAGCGAGCGGTCACCAGTGAACCACTCTTCAGCGAGGCTTCCACCACCAGCACGCCCAGACTCAGGCCGCTGATGATCCGATTGCGACGCGGAAAGTTGAGCGGATGAGGAATGGTGTTCAGCGGAAACTCAGACACCACGGCACCGCCCTGCTCAACAATCTCTGCGGCAAGGCGGACATGCTGTCGGGGATAGAGCCGCTGCAGCCCGCTGCCTAATATGGCTACCGTTTTGCCGCCGGTACTCAGTGCCGCCTGATGCGCAACGCCATCAATCCCCCGCGCCAGTCCGCTGGTGATGGTCAGCCCGCTGAGGCTCAGGTGCCGGGTAAACCATTCGCCCCAGTAACGGCCATTGGGTGAGCCGTTCCGGCTGCCCACGACTGCCAGCTGTGGGGTAGTGATGACGGCCGGATCGCCGTGGATGTAAAGCAGCGGCGGAAAGCGACTGGTTTCCCTGAGGCGGGCAGGATAGGCGGCGTCCAGCGCAGTGATCAGATGATGGGCAGGACTGCGCGCTAACCAGTGCTGCACATCAGTGATCGTTTTTTCAGGCAGATCAGCGTATTGCTGACACTGCACAGCGTCTAACCCCAGCCGCATAAGTTTCCCGCTGTCTGCCGGTGCATCGCCCAGCTGCTGCGCCACGGTCAGCCAGCGCTTTCCTGTCATTCCACACACCGCGGCCAGCCGCAGATACTGCGCTATTTTGTCCATTTGCTGCTCCCTGATTGCCCCGGCTTCCTGCCGCACAATGCTGTCAATCAGGTCTCAGAAAGTCTACAATATGAGGCAGTAATCTTTTCCTAACCGAATACAGATCTGGATATTTATGTCAGTTTTGCAGGTATTACATTTTCCTGACGAGCGCCTTCGCAAAGTCGCCGCGCCCGTTAAAGAAGTTAACGCAGACATTCAGCGTATCGTCGATGATATGTTCGAGACGATGTATGCCGAAGAGGGCATCGGTCTTGCGGCGACGCAGGTCGATATTCATCAGCGCATCATCGTGATTGATGTCTCTGAAAGTCGTGAAGAGCGTTTAGTCCTGATTAACCCTGAGCTGCTGGAAAAAAGCGGTGAAACCGGTATTGAAGAGGGCTGCCTGTCGATTCCGGAACAGCGTGCGTTTGTCCCGCGTGCTGAGCGCGTAAAAGTTCGCGCGCTGGATCGCGACGGTAACAGTTTCGAACTGGAAGCCAGCGACTTACTCGCCATCTGTATCCAGCATGAAATCGATCATCTGGAAGGCAAACTGTTTATTGATTATCTGTCGCCTCTGAAGCGTCAGCGGATCAAAACCAGATTAGAGAAACTGGCGCGTCAGAACGCCCAGGCTTCCTGAGATCTTAAAAAGGGATAAACGTGTCTGCCCCGCTAAAAATCATTTTTGCCGGCACTCCTGACTTTGCAGCGCGTCATCTTGACGCGCTGCTTGCTTCTGAGCATCAGGTTATCGGTGTCTTTACTCAGCCCGACCGCCCTGCGGGTCGCGGCAACAAACTCACGCCTGGCTCGGTCAAAACGCTGGCGCTGGCTCATGACATTCCGGTGTTTCAGCCAAAGTCACTGCGACCTGAAGAGAATCAGCAGCTGGTTGCTGACCTGCAGGCCGATGTGATGGTTGTCGTGGCGTATGGATTAATTCTGCCCAGGGCAGTGCTGGATATGCCGCGTCTGGGCTGCATCAATGTCCACGGTTCGCTGCTCCCCCGCTGGCGTGGTGCCGCGCCGATTCAGCGTGCGCTCTGGGCTGGCGACAGTGAAACTGGCGTCACCATCATGCAGATGGATGTGGGTTTAGATACCGGCGATATGCTGCATAAACTGGCGTGCCCGATTACCCCCCAGGACACCAGTGCCACTCTGTATGACAGACTGGCCCAGCTCGGCCCGCAGGGGCTGCTGGATACGCTGACGTTACTCAACACGCAGCAGGCCTCGCCCGAAAAACAGGATGAAGCACTCGCCAGCTACGCTGAGAAGCTGAGCAAAGAGGAGGCGCGTCTTGACTGGAGACTGCCCGCAGAACAGCTTGAGCGCTGTATCCGCGCCTTTAATCCCTGGCCGATGAGCTTTTTCACGATTGACGACCAGCCGGTGAAAGTCTGGCAGGCTACCGTACTGCCTCACCGCGACCATGCACCGGGTGAAATTATCGCTGCAGATAAGCAGGGCATCCAGGTCGCGACCGCCGAGGGCGTATTGAATCTGGTGCAGTTGCAGCCCGCCGGTAAAAAACCGATGTCGGCTCAGGATCTTCTCAACTCGCGTCGGGAGTGGTTCGAACCTGGAACCCTTCTGGACTGACTCTCTGGCCCGGTGACTTACCGGGCTTTTTGTTTGATGACAAAACCCTATGACTAAATCAACCAACCTGCGTAGCCTCTCCGCCCAACTGATTGAGCGCGTTGTGGACAAAGGCGAATCCCTGAATACGGTTCTGCCTGCCGCCCAGAAAAAACTCACCGACAAGGATAGCGCATTAGTACAGGAGATCTGTTTTGGTGTTCTGCGCACACTGCCGCAGCTGGAAGCGCTGATTGGCAAACTGATGGAACGTCCACTGACCGGTAAACAGCGGGTTCTTCACTATCTGATCATGGTCGGACTTTATCAGCTGGAATATACCCGGGTGCCAGCCCACGCTGCACTGGCTGAAACCGTCGCGGGCGCAGAGGTGCTGAAGCGCACCAGCCTGAAAGGGTTATTAAACGGGGTATTGCGCCAGTTTCAGCGCCAGCGTGAAACGTTACTCGCCAGCATTCAGGATGGCCCACAACGTTATCTCCATCCGGGCTGGCTGCTTAAGCGATTGCAGCACGCCTGGCCGGAACAGTGGGAGCATATCGTCGAAGCAAATAATCTGCGTCCGCCGATGTGGCTGCGGGTTAACCGTCAGCATCATTCACGTGACGCCTGGCTGACCATGCTGACTGAAAGCGGCAGAAATGCACAGCCGGCTGCCGATGTTCCGGATGCGTTGCGGCTTGATGCCCCCGCCCCGGTCAGCCAGTTGCCCGGCTTTGATCAGGGCTGGGTGACCGTACAGGATTTATCAGCCCAGCGCTGCGCTCTGCTGCTCGAACCTCAGAATGGCGAGCAGATTCTGGATTTATGTGCGGCCCCCGGTGGTAAAACGACCCATATCCTTGAGATCGCGCCGGACGCCGACGTGCTGGCTGTCGATGTGGATGCGCAGCGTCTTAAACGCGTTGATGAGAATCTGCAGCGACTGGGCATGAAAGCGGAGGTCAAACAGGGGGACGGACGGACACCGCAGCAGTGGTGTGGCGATCGGCAGTTTGACCGTATCCTGCTGGATGCGCCCTGCTCTGCAACCGGCGTTATCCGCCGACATCCCGATATTAAGTGGCTGCGCCGCGATCGCGATATCGCTGAGCTGGCAAAGCTGCAGCGTGAGATCCTGGACGCTATCTGGCTGCACCTTAAACCCGGCGGCACGCTGATTTATGCCACCTGTTCCATCCTGCCTGAAGAGAACCACCAGCAGATTGAGGCTTTCCTGCAGCGACAGCACGATGCGCAGGCGGAGCCGCTCAGGGATGCACCGGCGAGCGGGTTACAGGTCTTTCCGGATGCTGAAGGCGGAGATGGTTTCTTCTACGCTAAGCTGATAAAAAATTCGGGTTCACACTGATATGAGTATTGATAAGCGATGAAAATAATCATTCTGGGCGCAGGTCAGGTAGGCGGAACGCTGGCAGAGAATCTGGTGGGTGAAAACAACGATATCACAGTCGTTGATACCGATTCGGCACGCCTGCGTCATCTGCAGGATAAGTTCGATCTGCGTGTAGTGCAGGGACACGGTTCACATCCGCGCATCCTGCGTGAGGCGGGCGCTGAAGACGCCGACATGCTGGTTGCCGTTACCAGTTCGGATGAAACCAACATGATTGCCTGTCAGATTGCTTACTCGCTTTTCAATACGCCGAACCGTATCGCCCGTATTCGTGCGGCGGACTATCTGCGCGATGCAGATAAGCTTTTTATGCCGGAAGCCGTTCCTATCGACCATCTGATCTCACCAGAGCAGCTGGTCATCGATAATATCTACCGTTTGATCCAGTATCCGGGCGCACTGCAGGTGGTGAATTTTGCCGAAGGCAAAGTCAGCCTGGCCGTAGTCAAAGCGTATTATGGCGGGCCTCTGGTCGGGAATCCGCTTTCGATCCTGCGTGAGCATATGCCGCACATCGATACCCGTGTCGCCGCTATCTTCCGTCAGGACCGTCCGATTCGTCCCCAGGGTTCGACCATCGTCGAGGCAGGTGATGAAGTGTTTTTCATCGCGGCCAGCCAGAATATTCGTGCAGTAATGAGCGAAATGCAGCGGCTGGAAAAGCCTTACAAGCGCATCATGTTAGTGGGAGGCGGCAATATCGGTTTTGGTCTGGCACAGCAGCTGGAGAAGCACTACAGCGTGAAGCTGATCGAGCGTAATCCTCAGCGGGCCGCAGAACTGGCTGAACATCTTCATGATACCGTCGTCTTTTATGGCGATGCGTCAGACCAGGAGTTGCTTGCGGAGGAGCATGTCGAGCAGGTTGACCTGTTCATTGCGGTCACCAATGATGATGAAGCCAACATCATGTCAGCCATGCTGGCGAAAAAGATGGGCGCCAAAAAAGTCATGGTGCTGATTCAGCGTCGCGCTTATGTGGATCTGGTGCAGGGCAGTGTTATCGATATCGCGATTTCCCCTCAGCAGGCCACCATCTCTGCCCTGCTGGGCCATGTCCGTAAAGCGGACATCGTGGGTGTCTCCTCGCTGCGTCGCGGCATCGCTGAGGCGATCGAAGCGATAGCGCACGGTGACGAATCGACATCACGGGTGGTGGGCCGCGCAATAGATGATATCAAACTGCCCCCGGGTACCATCATTGGTGCGGTAGTGCGCGGCGATGATGTGATGATTGCCAATGACAACCTGCGTATCGAGCAGGGTGACCATGTGATCATGTTCCTGACCGATAAGAAATTCGTGTCGGATGTTGAGCGGCTCTTCCAGCCAAGTCCTTTCTTCCTGTAAATCCTGTATTGATTTTCAGTCGGGGGGAGTCAGGCAAAACAGCCACCTGTTTGGCTGCGCTTATGGAAAAAACAGCAAGGTTTGTTAGACTTTATGACACTGGCAAGGAGAGGAGTTAAGTATGAGTTTAATCAAAGAGTTTCGTGATTTTGCAATGCGCGGGAATGTGATGGATCTGGCCGTCGGTGTCATCATCGGCGCTGCGTTTGGTAAGATCGTCTCATCATTAGTGGCTAACATCATTATGCCACCGTTGGGCTTATTGATCGGTGGTGTCGATTTCAAATCGTTTGCCTGGGTGCTCAAGCCTGCTGTTGGCGACACGCCTGCCGTCGTTATGCAGTATGGTATCTTCCTGCAGAGTATCTTCGACTTTGTCATCATTGCCTTTGCCATCTTTATGGCGATCAAACTGATGAACCGTCTCTACAAGAAAAAAGAAGTTGAGAAGCCTGCACCTAAACCTTCAAACGAAGAAGTGCTGCTGACTGAAATTCGCGACCTGCTTAAACAGCAGAATACTCGCGTATAGTGAACAAACCGCCTCTGAGGCGGTTTTTTAATGGTAAAGAAGAAGGGCAGTGATAAGACGCTTTCTTATCACTGCCCTCCCATCCCTGCCCCTTGTTGTGTTTTTCCTTTCGTCTGAAGCTGCCCTTACCCTTTTGTTTCTGCTCAATGCGCTGACGGAAAAGCGGGTCGTGTAACAGAGCCTCAATCGCGTTATCGCGGATTTGCCCCCTGGTATGCTGATATTTACTCATAACGCCTCCTGTTGAGATGGTCTGATACTCTATTCCTTTACGGTAAAATCACAAGACCCTTGTTTATCTGAAGCCTCTCCCCGCTCCAGTGCCTCCAGAATTGAGCACGAAATGCTACTGTGGCTGCGACCACAACAGGCGTCCGAAAGAATACGCAGAGAACGCTGCATCGACTCAAGTTCCGCTATCATCTGCGCCACTTCATCCAGCCGTTTCTCAACGATCGCTTTTGACTCCTGGCAGGTGTGATGTGCCGGATCGACCCGGATTGACAGAAGTTCCCGGATCGCTTCCAGACTGAAGCCGAGCTTACGACCGTGGCGAATAAATTTCAGACGCTGCAGATCGCCTTCGCTGTAGAGGCGAAAACCACCTTCGGTACGCTCACCATGATCCATCATCTGCTGCTTTTCATAAAAACGGATGGTGTCAGGCGTTACCTCAGCAAGCTTTGCTAACTGACCTATGCGGAACATCTACTCCTCCTCGCGGAAATGGTGGCGTATCGCGGTAGCGTAGTTTCCATGAAGAAAATCGGTACTCATGCCCGCCTGTCGCAAGCGCAGCTCCAGCACCTGAAGCCGGTGACAGTGATCCTGATAGCCACGATCCGCAGGATCCAGCTGGCGAATCAGATCGTTGACTTCCATCGCCTCACGCCTTAACTCCAGCTCGGGGGGCAGAAAGCCAGAATTTTTCAGCAGTCGATACCCTGCCCTTAACTCCGGAGGGACATGACTGTCATCATCCAGCTGTAGCGGTTTGCCAGAGCCAGGAAGGTTACTGAGTTCGCCTTTTTCCAGTGCCGCTTTGATGTGCTGTTCAGCAAGTTCGTCTACCAGCCACATAACAGATGCCCTCAAAAATAGAAGCGTCATTCTAAGGTAGCGAATTTCAGGCAATAAAAAACCCGCCGAAGCGGGTTTTTTACGTTGCTGCAGATTACTCTGCGGCTGCTTCTGCTTGAGCTTCTGGACGATCAACCAGCTCGATGTAAGCCATCGGAGCGTTGTCACCAGCACGGAAGCCACACTTCAGAATACGAGTGTAACCACCAGCACGGCTCGCAAAACGCGGGCCCAGCTCATTAAACAGTTTTGCCACGATCTCGTTATCACGAGTACGGGCGAATGCCAGACGACGATTAGCTACGTTGTCGGTCTTGGCAAGAGTAATCAGCGGCTCAACTACGCGACGCAGTTCTTTGGCTTTCGGCAGAGTCGTTTTGATGATCTCATGACGAACCAGAGAACCGGCCATGTTGCGGAACATAGCCTGACGATGGCTGCTGTTGCGGTTCAGTTGACGACCACTCTTACGATGGCGCATGACCTTATCCTTCTCAGTGAAACCTTAACCTGTGATCGGTTTATTCATCAGCAATGCTTGCCGGTGGCCAGTTCTCAAGGCGCATGCCCAGAGACAGACCACGTGAAGCGAGCACATCTTTAATCTCAGTAAGAGATTTTTTACCCAGGTTAGGCGTTTTAAGCAGCTCAACCTCGGTACGCTGTACCAGATCACCGATGTAGTGGATAGCTTCTGCCTTAAGGCAGTTAGCAGAGCGGACAGTCAATTCCAGATCGTCAACAGGGCGCAGCAGGATCGGATCGAATTCTGGTTTCTCTTCTTTAACTTCCGGCTGACGTACATCACGTAAGTCAACGAAAGCTTCAAGTTGTTCAGCCAGAATGGTCGCCGCACGACGAATCGCCTCTTCAGGATCGATTGTGCCGTTGGTTTCCATTTCGATGACCAGCTTGTCCAGGTCGGTGCGCTGCTCTACACGCGCTGCTTCAACATTGTAGGCGATACGGTCTACAGGGCTGTAGCAAGCGTCAACTAACAGGCGGCCGATTGGGCGCTCATCTTCTTCCGAATGAATTCGGGCAGAAGCCGGCACATAGCCACGACCACGCTGAACTTTGATACGCATGCTGATAGCCGCGTTCTCATCGGTCAGATGGCAGATGACATGCTGAGGCTTGACGATTTCGACATCACCATCATGGGTAATGTCGGCTGCAGTCACAGGGCCAATGCCAGATTTATTCAGGGTCAGAATAACTTCATCTTTACCCTGAACTCTTACCGCCAGCCCTTTCAGGTTGAGCAGGATTTCCAGGATATCTTCCTGTACGCCCTCTTTGGTGCTGTACTCATGAAGTACACCATCAATTTCAACCTCGGTCACCGCGCAACCCGGCATGGATGAAAGCAGAATACGGCGCAGTGCGTTACCAAGAGTATGGCCAAAGCCACGCTCTAAAGGCTCAAGGGTCACCTTGGCGTGCGTCGAACTCACTTGCTCGATATCTACCAGGCGCGGTTTTAGAAACTCTGTCACAGAACCCTGCATTGTGTCCTCTCTTTGGTACTAAGCTTTACTTGGAGTAAAGCTCGACGATCAGGTGTTCGTTAATGTCCGCAGACAGATCAGTACGTTCAGGAATACGCTTGAACACACCTTCCATCTTAGTCGCATCAACTTCCAGCCAGGTTGGCTTTTCACGCTGCTCAGCCAGCTCCAGAGCGGCCTTCACGCGAGATTGCTTTTTGGCTTTCTCACGGATGCTAACGACATCATTCGGAGATACCTGATAAGAAGCGATGTTAACAACGCGGCCGTTTACCAGAACAGACTTGTGGCTAACCAGCTGACGTGCTTCTGCACGCGTGGCACCGAAGCCCATACGATAAACTACGTTGTCCAGACGACCTTCCAGCAGAGCCAACAGGTTTTCACCGGTGTTGCCTTTCAGACGAGCTGCTTCTTTGTAATAGTTACGGAACTGACGCTCCAGCACGCCGTAGATACGACGAACTTTCTGCTTCTCACGTAACTGACCGCCGTAATCAGACAGACGCGGTTTACGCGCACCATGCTGACCAGGGGCTTGTTCAATTTTACACTTGGAATCAATCGCGCGAACGCCAGACTTAAGGAATAAGTCAGTGCCCTCACGACGGCTCAGCTTGAGCTTAGGACCCAAATATCTTGCCATTTTCTTTCTCCAACTATCCTAAAAAAACGGGCGTTATACGCGACGTTTTTTCGGCGGACGACAACCGTTATGAGGGATCGGAGTCACATCAGTAATATTCGTGATGCGGAAACCAGCGGCGTTCAAAGCACGAATCGTAGATTCGCGACCTGGACCCGGACCCTTTACCATAACTTCCAGATTCTTAATTCCGTAATCTTTTACCGCTTCTGCACAGCGCTCTGCAGCGACCTGAGCAGCAAACGGAGTGGATTTACGTGAACCGCGGAAACCGGAACCACCGGCGGTTGCCCAACCCAGCGCGTTACCCTGACGATCAGTAATGGTAACGATGGTGTTGTTAAAAGAAGCATGGACATGAGCCACGCCATCTGAGACTTGTTTTCTTACACGCTTGCGTGCACGAACTGGTGCCTTTGCCATTATTTACTCACCCCGATTATTTCTTGATCGGTTTACGCGGACCCTTACGGGTACGTGCGTTGGTCTTGGTACGCTGACCGCGAACCGGAAGACCACGACGATGGCGCAAACCACGGTAGCAACCAAGGTCCATAAGACGCTTGATGCTCAGGGTGATTTCACGGCGCAGATCACCTTCAACAACGAATTTCGCAACTGCATCACGCAGCTGATCAATTTGTTCTTCAGACAGCTCACTGATCTTAACATTTTCAGCAATGCCCGTTGAAGCGCAGATGGCTTTTGAACGGGTTTTACCGATACCGAAGATCGAAGTTAATGCGATAACGGTATGTTTTTGATCAGGAATGTTAATGCCTGCTATACGGGCCACTATGCACTCCTATAATTAAACAAGCACGTCCCATGCTGAAAAGCCCGTTTTCAGGATACTCAAATGGAAACGTACTGACATACAAAAGATTGGCTGGCTAATCTAGCCAGCTCAACCCGACTTTGCAAGAAAAATATGTGACAAAATCAGCCTTGGCGCTGTTTATGCTTTGGCTCGGCGCTGCAGATCACACGTACGACACCGTCGCGACGAATGATTTTGCAGTTACGACATAATCTCTTGACGGAAGCACGAACTTTCATTTTTACTCTCCGTAACTTCTCAACCAACTGAATTAACGGCCGTAGCCTTTCAGGTTAGCTTTCTTCAGTGCCGACTCGTACTGACTGGACATCATCAGAGTTTGCACTTGAGCCATAAAGTCCATGATGACGACAACTACGATAAGCAGTGATGTACCGCCAAAGTAGAAGGGAACCTTCATCGCATCACGCATGAACTCCGGGATAAGGCAGATAAAAGTAATGTACAGGGCGCCGATTAAGGTCAAACGCGTCATTACTTTATCAATATACTTCGCCGTTTGCTCTCCCGGACGAATTCCCGGTACGAATGCACCAGACTTCTTCAGGTTATCTGCTGTTTCACGTGGGTTGAAAACCAACGCCGTATAGAAGAAACAGAAGAAGATGATTGCAGTCGCATAGAGTAGCACATAAAGCGGCTGTCCTGGCTGCAAATACAGCGAAATTGTTGTCAGCCAGTTCCAACCGGTACCGCCCCCAAACCACGATGCAATCGTTGCCGGGAACAGAATAATGCTGGAAGCAAAAATAGCCGGGATAACACCCGCCATATTCACTTTCAACGGTAAATGTGTGCTCTGTGCAGCGTAAACGCGACGACCCTGCTGACGTTTTGCGTAGTTCACCACAATGCGGCGCTGTCCACGTTCAACGAAGATAACAAAGTAGGTCACTGCGAATACGAGTACTGCAACCAACAGCAACAGAAGGAAGTGCAGGTCGCCTTGCCGCGCTTGCTCGATGGTATGGCCAATGGCCGGCGGAAGACCCGCAACAATACCTGCGAAGATAATGATCGAAATACCGTTACCGATACCCCGCTCAGTAATCTGTTCGCCCAGCCACATCAGGAACATTGTTCCTGAGACCAGACTCACAACAGCGGTAAAGTAGAACGCAAAGCCCGGATTCATCACCAGACCCTGCATCCCTGGCATATTCGGCAGACCGGTAGCAATACCGATCGACTGGAATATGGCCAATACCAACGTACCGTATCGGGTGTACTGGCTAATCTTACGACGGCCAGCCTCCCCTTCTTTCTTAATTTCCGCTAACGCTGGATGAACCACCGTTAATAACTGGATAATGATCGATGCCGAGATATACGGCATGATGCCCAGTGCGAAAATAGAAGCACGGCTGAGAGCACCACCAGAGAACATGTTAAACATTTCAATGATGGTGCCACGCTGTTGCTCAAGCAGTTTGGCAAGTACAGTGGCATCAATACCAGGGATTGGAATAAAAGAGCCAATACGGAAGACAATCAGTGCGCCGATGACAAACAGAAGTCTGCGTTTCAGCTCACCAAAGCCGCCTTTGGCGCTTTGAAAATCTAATCCCGGTTGTTTAGCCATCTGCTACTTATTCCTCGATTTTACCGCCAGCAGCTTCGATTGCAGCACGAGCACCTTTGGTGACACGCAGGCCGCGAACCGTTACCGGTGCAGAAACTTCACCAGACAGAATTACTTTAACGAATTCAATCTGAACACCGACAATGTTGGCTGCTTTCAGCGCGTTCAGGTCGACGATACCGCCTTCAACTTTCGCCAGATCAGACAGACGAATCTCTGTAGTGATCATTGCTTTGCGAGAGGTGAAACCGAACTTCGGCAGACGACGGTACAGAGGCATCTGACCACCTTCGAAACCGCGACGTACGCCACCGCCAGAACGTGAGTTCTGACCTTTGTGACCACGACCACCGGTTTTTCCGAGGCCAGAACCGATACCACGACCCAGACGCTTAGTAGCGTGCTTAGACCCTTCGGCCGGAGACAGAGTATTTAAACGCATCTCTTACTCCTCCACTTTAACCATGTAGGAAACCGCGTTGACCATGCCGCGTACAGCTGGCGTGTCTTCACGCTCTACGGTATGACCAATACGACGCAGACCCAGGCCAACCAGAGTGGCTTTATGCTTAGGCAAGCGGCCGATTGAACTACGGGTTTGAGTGATTTTAATAGTCTTAGCCATCGTGATTACCCCAGAATTTCTTCAACGGATTTACCACGCTTAGCAGCGACCATTTCCGGAGATTTCATATTGCCCAGGCCGTCGATAGTTGCACGAACCACGTTAATCGGGTTAGTAGAACCATAGGCTTTTGCCAGTACGTTATGAACTCCAGCGACTTCCAGAACGGCGCGCATTGCACCACCGGCGATGATACCGGTACCTTCTGAAGCCGGCTGCATGAACACGCGGGAACCCGTGTGTGCACCTTTAACAGGGTGCTGCAGGGTGCCGTTGGTCAGCGCGACGTTAACCATGTTGCGACGGGCTTTCTCCATCGCTTTCTGGATCGCTGCTGGAACTTCACGCGCTTTACCGTAACCAAAACCTACGCGACCGTTACCATCGCCTACCACAGTCAGTGCTGTGAAGGAGAAAATACGACCACCTTTAACAGTTTTAGAAACACGGTTTACCGCGATCAGTTTTTCCTGCAGTTCGCCAGCTTGTTTCTCGATGTGTGCCATCTTAGACCTCTACCTTAGAACTGAAGGCCAGCTTCACGGGCAGCATCTGCCAGTGCCTGGACGCGACCATGATATTGGAAACCGGAACGGTCGAAAGAAACACCTGTGATGCCTTTTTCGATTGCGCGTTCTGCGATAGCTTTACCTACTGCAGCTGCGGCTTCTTTATTACCGGTATACTTCAGTTGTTCAGTGATAGCTTTTTCTACAGTAGAAGCAGCGACCAGAACTTCGGAACCGTTCGGGGCGATTACCTGTGCGTAAATATGACGCGGGGTACGATGTACCACCAGGCGAGTAGCACCCAGCTCTTTGAGCTTGCGACGTGCACGGGTCGCACGACGGATACGAGCAGATTTCTTATCCATAGTGTTACCTTACTTCTTCTTAGCCTCTTTGGTACGCACGACTTCGTCGGCGTAACGGACACCCTTGCCTTTATAAGGCTCAGGACGACGGTAGGCGCGCAGGTCTGCTGCAACCTGACCAATCAGCTGCTTATCAGCGCCTTTCAGCACGATCTCAGTCTGAGTTGGGCATTCTGCAGTGATACCCGCGGGCAGCTGGTGATCGACTGGATGAGAAAAGCCCAGTGACAGGTTAACCATATCGCCTTTAACGGCAGCACGATAACCTACACCAACCAGCTGCAGCTTCTTAGTGAAGCCTTCGGTAACACCGATAACCATTGCGTTCAGCAGCGCGCGAGAAGTACCCGCCTGCGCCCAGCCGTCAACGAAACCTTCGCGCGGAGCGAAAGTCAGAGCGTTGTCAGCATGCTTAACTTCAACAGCATCATTGATAGTACGAGTCAGCTCGCCGTTTTTACCTTTAATCGAAATTACCTGACCGTCGAGTTTTACCTCTACGCCGGCAGGAACAACGACAGGTGCTTTAGCAACACGAGACATATGTATCCTCCGATTACGCTACGTAGCAGATAATTTCGCCACCAAGACCAGCCTGGCGCGCTGCACGATCAGTCATGACACCTTTGGATGTAGAAACTACAGCGATGCCCATACCAGCCATTACCTTTGGCAGCTCATCTTTTTTCTTATAGATGCGCAGGCCAGGACGGCTTACTCGCTGAATGCTTTCTACAACAGCTTTACCCTGGAAATACTTAAGAGTCAGTTCCAGTTCCAGCTTGATGTCGCCTTCGATTTTGAAATCTTCAATATAACCTTCTTCCTTCAGAACGTTGGCAATTGCCAATTTCAGCTTGGAGGAAGGCATGGTGACCGCAACTTTGTTCGCGGCCTGACCGTTACGGATACGGGTCAGCATATCCGCGATCGGATCTTGCATGCTCATCTGTGTTACTCCCGTGATTCAATTGGTGACAATTACCAGCTAGCCTTTTTCAGGCCCGGGATTTCACCGCGCATGGCGGCTTCGCGGACCTTGATACGGCTCAACCCAAACTTCCGCAGGAAACCGTGCGGACGACCTGTTTGACGGCAGCGGTTACGCTGACGTGAAGGGCTGGAATCACGCGGCAGACTCTGCAGCTTCAGAACAGCATCCCAACGGTCTTCGTCGGAAGCGTTCACATCAGAGATGATCGCTTTCAGTTCAGCGCGTTTAGCGAAGAATTTGTCTGCTAATTTTGCACGTTTAACTTCACGTGCTTTCATAGATTGCTTAGCCATTAAGTAACCCTACCTTACTTACGGAACGGGAAGTCAAAGGCAGCCAGCAGAGCACGGCCTTCATCATCAGATTTCGCAGTAGTGGTAATGGTGATATCCAAACCACGAACGCGATCGACTTTGTCGTAGTCGATTTCTGGGAAGATGATCTGCTCACGTACACCCATGCTGTAGTTGCCACGACCATCGAATGACTTAGCGGACAAGCCACGGAAGTCACGGATACGTGGAACAGCAATGGTGACCAGACGCTCAAAGAACTCCCACATGCGCTCGCCACGCAGAGTTACTTTACAGCCGATCGGATAGCCCTGACGGATTTTGAAGCCTGCAACTGATTTGCGTGCTTTGGTGACCAGCGGTTTTTGACCGGAGATTGCTGCCAGGTCAGCTGCTGCGTTATCCAGCAGTTTCTTGTCAGCGATCGCTTCACCAACACCCATGTTCAGGGTGATCTTCTCGACCCGAGGGACTTGCATGACAGAATTGTAGCCAAACTCTGTCATGAGTTTCTGGACTACTTCGTCTTTGTAGTAATCATGCAGTTTCGCCATCGTACTACTCCAAATTACTTGATAGTTTCGCTGTTAGACTTGAAGAAACGGACTTTTTTGCCGTCTTCGAATCTAAAGCCTACACGGTCAGCCTTACCAGTTGCCGCGTTGAACAGTGCAACGTTAGAAACCTGAATAGCAGCTTCTTTTTCAACGATGCCACCTGGCTGGTTCAGAGCCGGAACCGGCTTCTGATGTTTCTTCACCAGGTTGATACCTTCAACGATGACCTTACCAGAAGACAGGACATTCTTTACCTTACCGCGCTTACCTTTATCTTTACCGGTCAACACGATAACTTCGTCGTTACGACGGATTTTAGCTGCCATTGTTCGCTCCTTAGAGTACTTCTGGTGCCAGAGAGATAATTTTCATGAACTTTTCAGTACGAAGTTCACGAGTTACCGGCCCAAAAATACGCGTACCGATAGGCTGCTCACTGTTATTGTTCAGAATAACGCATGCATTACCATCGAAGCGAATGACAGAACCGTCCGGGCGACGAACACCCTTCCTGGTGCGCACCACTACCGCCTTCAGGACATCACCTTTTTTGACTTTACCACGAGGAATTGCTTCCTTGATGGTAACTTTGATGATGTCACCGACGCCTGCGTAGCGACGGTGCGAGCCACCCAGAACCTTGATACACATTACGCGACGTGCACCGGAGTTGTCGGCGACGTTCAGCATAGTCTGTTCTTGGATCATTTTAGTGCTCCGCTAATGTCAACTACTACTTCGGGACCTAAACCTCAGGTCGTTAGAAAGCCCCATAATTGAGGGCGCGGCATTGTAACACCGGTTCTCACAGATGGGTAGAAAAAATAAACGGCTCTCAATCGAGCCGCTGATTTTCCCTGATGACAGGGAGGGCGTATTCTAGGGAATAGTGCGAACAGTAGCAAATGTAATCTGCCTTATTTTTCGTCGATCCCCAAATAAAGTGCCCTTCTGTCTCAGCCTGCCAGTTTTGTGGCCAGCTGGTTGTGCTGACGCAGCAGCGCTGGCAGTTCAATTCCGGCCAGTTCTCCTTTACGTACCCGGACTTGTCCGTTAATGATGCTGTAAGCAACCTGTCCCGGATTACAGAACACCAGGGCGGCGACCGGATCGTGCCCTGCCCCAGCCAGGCCTGGCCGATTCAGGTCAAACACCGCCAGGTCAGCCATCATACCAGGCGCAACAGCCCCCACATCATTACGGTTAAGCACTTTTGCACTGCCCAGCGTTGCCAGCTCCAGAGCCTGCCGTGCGGTCATGGCATCCGGGCCAAACCCGACACGCTGTAGCAGCATCGCCTGACGAACCTCGGCCATCATATCTGAGCTGTCATTGGAGGCAGAGCCATCCACGCCGAGACCGACATGCACACCGGCATCGCACATATGGCGTATCGGGGCGATGCCTGAGCCGAGCCGCATATTTGAGCAGGGACAATGGGCAATGCCCGTTCCGGTGCGGGCAAAGAGTTCAATACCCTGTGGATCGAGTTTGACGCAGTGAGCATGCCAGACATCCTGGCCAACCCAGCCGAGGTCCTCAACATACTGCGCAGGAGTCATATTAAACTTTTCGCGACTGTAGCGGATGTCGCTGTCGTTCTCTGCCAGATGCGTGTGCATCGAGACGCTGAAACTGCGGGCCAGTGCGGCGGACTGCTTCATCAGCTCCCGGCTGACGGAGAATGGCGAACAGGGAGCCACCACGATGCGTAGCATTGAACCATGGCTATCATCGTGATAGCGCTCAATGACCCGCTGCGTATCTTTCAGAATTGCCGCTTCATTCTCCACCAGGCTATCGGGCGGTAAGCCGCCCCGTGATTTCCCCACGCTCATACTGCCCCGGCTTGCATGGAAACGCATTCCCATAACGGCAGCAGCCTCAATACTGTCATCAAGCTGACAGCCATTTGGATAGACATAGAGATGATCACTGGTGGTCGTGCAGCCAGAGAGTATCAGTTCAGCCATCGACACCTGCGTTGAGATACGAATCATCTCAGGTGTCAGGTTCTGCCAGAGAGGATAGAGGTGAGTCAGCCAGTTAAAGAGTTCGCCATTCTGCACAGCCGGAATGGCGCGGGTCAGGCTCTGATACATATGGTGATGCGTATTGATCAGACCCGGAATCACAATGTGCCCACGCAGGTCGATAACCTCATCCGCGCTATCGGGTAGTGCTCCGGCTTCTCCGACCGCCACGATCTGATTTCCTTTGATCAGAACAGAGGCGTTGCGAATTTCCCGACGGTCAGCATCCATGCAAACTACACAGTCGGCGTTCTTCAGTAACAGAGTTCGTTCCATGCTATTGCCTGTAGGTTGATATTGTGTGCTTTCCGATAATAGCGGCAAGCTTTTGGCAGAGCTAATAGCAGGCAACGCAGCAAACAAAGGTAATTTCAGCAGTGACCGCCGTAAGCGATCGGGACTCTCCATTTTCACGGCACATTTCCTTGTACAGTTATGACGACACCGGCCTGTTCAGCCCGATGCATTCAGGCCAGACCGCCTGAAGAGTCGCAGCTTACCGCCGGGAAACTGTTGAATTTGTGCGCACTATCAAATCTGCATGTCCGGGGACACAAATGGATCAATCCCGGGGCAGAGGCAAAAAAAAACCCCCTGCCGAAGCAGAGGGTTTCCTCAGAAAAAACGGTTCTTATTACAGAACGGCTTTCTCAATTACGCGAACCAGGGTCCAGGATTTAGTCTTGGACAGTGGACGGCATTCGCGGATTTCTACCACGTCGCCGATTCCACATTCATTGTTCTCGTCATGGATGTGCAGCTTGGTCGTACGCTTAATGAATTTGCCGTAGATCGGGTGTTTCACGAAACGTTCGATAGCAACAACTGCAGATTTCTGCATTTTGTCACTTACTACACGACCCTGCAGAGTACGGATTTTATCGGTCATTACGAACCCGCCTTCTCAGTCAGTAAAGTCTTAACGCGTGCAACATCACGGCGAACCTGTTTCAGCAGATGAGTCTGCTGCAGTTGGCCAGATGCTGCCTGCATGCGCAGGTTAAATTGCTCACGCAGCAGATTAAGCAGCTCAGTGTTCAGCTCTTCAACGCTTTTTTCACGCAGCTCAGTTGCTTTCATTACATCACCGTCTTAGTTACAAAGGTGGTTTTGATAGGCAGTTTTGCTGCTGCCAGCTTGAATGCTTCACGGGCCAGCTCTTCTGGTACGCCGTCCATTTCATACAGGACTTTACCAGGCTGGATCAGGGCAACCCAATACTCAACGTTACCCTTACCTTTACCCATACGCACTTCCAGCGGCTTCTCGGTGATCGGTTTGTCCGGGAATACTCGGATCCAGATCTTACCTTGACGCTTAACTGCACGGGTCATAGCACGACGTGCTGCTTCGATCTGACGAGCAGTCAGACGACCACGGCCAACAGCTTTCAGACCGAAAGTACCGAAGCTAACATCCGTACCCTGCGCCAGACCGCGGTTGCGGCCTTTGTGCACCTTACGGAATTTTGTACGCTTTGGTTGTAACATCAGCGACTCTCCTTACTTACGGCCTTTACGCTGCTGCTTTTTAGGTTGAGCAGCCGGTTCCGGTTGTTCAACAGCAGCCATACCACCCAGGATCTCACCTTTGAAGATCCATACCTTAACGCCGATTACACCATAAGTGGTGTGCGCTTCAGAGGTGTTGTAGTCAATGTCAGCACGCAGTGTGTGCAACGGTACGCGACCTTCACGATACCATTCGGTACGTGCGATCTCGGCGCCGCCCAGACGGCCGCTAACTTCGACTTTAATACCCTTCGCGCCAAGACGCATGGCGTTCTGAACCGCACGCTTCATAGCACGACGGAACATCACACGACGCTCCAGCTGTGAAGTGATGCTGTCAGCAACCAGTTTTGCGTCCAGTTCCGGCTTGCGGACTTCGGCGATATTGATCTGTGCAGGAACGCCAGCGATGTTCGCGACGACCGTGCGCAGTTTTTCTACGTCTTCGCCTTTCTTACCGATAACGATGCCAGGACGAGCGGTGTGAATAGTCACACGGATGCTCTTAGCTGGACGCTCGATAACGATACGAGAGACAGACGCTTTAGCCAGTTCTTTAGTCAAAAACTGACGGACTTTAAAATCGCTGTCCAGGTTGTCAGCGAATTCTTTGGTGTTCGCAAACCAGGTAGAGTTCCATGGTTTTACAATACCCAGGCGAATACCATTAGGATGTACTTTCTGACCCATTGCTAGTCTCCAGAGTCTCAGCGATCGGACACAACCACAGTAATGTGGCTGGTGCGCTTCAGGATGCGATCTGCACGACCTTTGGCACGCGGCATAATGCGTTTCATGGTCGGACCTTCATCAACGAAAATTTTCGTGATTTTCAGATCGTCGATATCAGCGCCATCGTTGTGTTCGGCGTTAGCAATGGCAGATTCCAGAACTTTCTTGACCAGTACAGCCGCTTTCTTGTTGGTGTAGGTCAAAATGTCCAGTGCCTGCGACACTTTCTTACCGCGAATCAGGTCAGCAACAAGGCGAACCTTCTGAGCAGAAGAACGAGCGTGGCGATGTTGAGCTAAAGTTTCCATCTCTTCCTCCTACTTATTTCTTCTTGGCTTTTTTATCAGCCGCGTGACCGCGATAAGTACGTGTCGGCGCGAATTCACCCAGTTTGTGACCAACCATTTCGTCGGAAACAAAGACAGGAACGTGCTGACGACCATTATGGACAGCGATGGTCAAACCGATCATGTTAGGAAAGATCGTTGAACGACGGGACCAAGTGCGCAAAGGCTTCTTGTCACCGCTTTCCACCGCTTTCTCTACCTTCTTCAGCAAGTGCAGGTCAATAAAAGGACCTTTCTTGAGAGAACGTGGCATGGCTTATCCTCTAATATTATTTGCTACGGCGACGTACGATAAATTTATCAGTACGCTTGTTGCTACGGGTCTTCTTACCTTTGGTCTGAACGCCCCACGGAGAAACCGGGTGCTTACCAAAGTTACGACCTTCACCACCACCGTGCGGGTGATCAACTGGGTTCATCGCGGTACCACGAACGGTCGGACGAACACCACGCCAACGGGCTGCACCAGCTTTACCCAGAACGCGCAGCATATGCTCAGCGTTGCCGACTTCGCCCAGTGTTGCGCGGCAGTCAGACTCGACTTTACGCATTTCACCTGAACGCAGACGCAGGGTAACGTAAGAACCTTCACGCGCAACGATCTGCACGTAAGCACCGGCTGAGCGAGCAATCTGACCGCCTTTGCCTGGTTTCATTTCTACGTTATGCACGGTTGAACCCACCGGGATGTTACGCATCGGCAGTGTGTTACCTGCTTTGATCGCAGCATCAACGCCAGACTGAATCTGGTCGCCGGCTTTCAGGCCTTTAGGGGCCAGGATGTAACGGCGTTCGCCGTCTTTGTACAGAACCAGTGCGATGTTCGCAGAGCGGTTCGGATCGTACTCAAGACGTTCAACAACTGCCGGGATACCGTCTTTGTTGCGTTTGAAGTCAACAATACGATAAGCCTGCTTGTGACCACCACCGATATGACGGGTAGTGATACGACCATTGTTGTTACGGCCACCGGATTTGCTGTTTTTTTCTACCAGCGGGGCAAATGGTTTGCCCTTGTGCAGCTCCGCGTTTACCACTTTAACTACATGGCGACGACCCGGAGATGTCGGTTTACATTTAACAACTGCCATTGTCTTTCTCCTCCGACTTACTCAGCGCCGCCAGCGAAGTCCAGATTCTGGCCTTCTTTCAGGGTGACGTAAGCTTTTTTCCAGTCGCTACGACGACCGATACGCTGTCCTTGACGCTTAACTTTACCCTTAACAACCAGGGTGTTTACGTCTTTAACTTCTACTTCGAACAGTTTCTCAACAGCAGCAACGATCTCTGCTTTGGTCGCGTCATTAGCAACTTTGAGAACGATGGTATTGGTTTTTTCCATCGCGCTAGATGCTTTTTCAGATACGTGCGGCGCGCGCAGTACTTTCAGCAGACGTTCTTCACGGATCATGCCAGCATCTCCTCAACTTGCTTAACTGCATCAGCAGTCATAACGACTTTGTCGAAGGCGATCAGGCTAACTGGATCGATACCAGATGCATCACGCACGTCAACCTTGTACAGGTTACGCGCAGCCAGGAACAGATTCTCATCCAGTTCGCCGGTGATGATCAGCACGTCTTCCAGCGCCATGTCTTTCAGTTTCTGTACCAGCAGCTTGGTTTTCGGCGCTTCTACAGCAAATGATTCGACAACGATCAGACGGTCCTGACGTACCAGTTCGGACAGAATGCTTTTCAGCGCGCCGCGGTACATCTTTTTGTTAACTTTTTGACTGTGGTCTTGTGGCTTAGCAGCAAAGGTCACGCCACCTGAACGCCAGATCGGGCTCTTTACAGAACCTGAACGCGCACGGCCGGTGCCTTTCTGACGCCATGGCTTTTTGCCTGAACCGGTTACTTCAGCGCGAGTTTTCTGCGCGCGAGTTCCCTGGCGGGCGCCTGATGCGTAAGCAACAACAACCTGGTGAACCAGCGCTTCGTTGAAATCACGACCGAAGGTAGTTTCGGAAACAGTCAGCGCGCTCTGCGCGTCTTTCAATACTAATTCCATTGCTATCCCCTTACGCCTTCACAGCTGGTTTAACGATCAGGTCGCTACCGGTAGCACCGGGAACTGCACCTTTAACCAGCAGCAGGTTGCGCTCAGCGTCAACACGTACTACGTCCAGGCTCTGAACTGTTACGCGCTCATTACCCAGCTGACCTGCCATTTTCTTGCCTTTGAACACTTTGCCCGGAGTCTGGTTCTGACCGATAGAACCCGGAACGCGGTGAGACAAGGAGTTACCGTGAGTAGCGTCCTGGGTACGGAAGTTCCAGCGCTTAACGGTACCGGCGAAACCTTTACCTTTAGAGGTGCCAGTTACGTCTACTTTTTTAACGTCAGCGAAAATTTCAACGCTGATGCTCTGACCTACAGAATACTCGTCACCTTCAGCGGTGCGGAATTCCCACAGGCCACGGCCAGCTTCAACGCCAGCTTTAGCAAAATGACCAGCTTCAGGTTTGGTCACACGGTTTGCTTTTTTAGCACCGGTGGTAACCTGAATTGCCTGGTAACCATCGTTCTCCAGGCCTTTGACCTGAGTAACGCGGTTCGCTTCAACTTCGATTACGGTTACTGGGATAGAAACGCCATCTTCAGTGAAGATGCGGGTCATACCCACTTTTTTACCGACTAAACCAATCATTGTTTCAACCTCTCAATCGCTCGATGACCTGATTAACCCAGGCTGATCTGCACGTCAACACCGGCAGCCAGATCCAGACGCATCAGAGCATCAACCGTTTTTTCGGTTGGCTCAACGATGTCTACCAGACGCTTGTGAGTGCGGATTTCGTACTGATCACGCGCATCTTTGTTGACGTGCGGAGAGATCAGAACGGTAAAACGCTCTTTGCGGGTTGGCAGCGGGATTGGACCACGAACCTGCGCACCAGTGCGCTTGGCAGTCTCAACGATTTCCGCGGTTGATTGATCGATCAGACGATGATCAAACGCTTTAAGACGGATACGGATTCTTTGGTTCTGCATGAGACCAGAGCTCCAAACTTTTTATAGACGAAAAAAATTACTACTCGAACCCATTACGATTGATGGGAGAGTGTAATCGTTCAGCATATAACTCCCCAATTGGGAGTATTGTCAGGCGGCCTAACGGTCAGCCGTCTGCGATTCTGCTCGAATCGCGCCTGCAATATCTGCAGGCCCGCGCATTATACGTAATTCT
Organism: Pantoea sp. EKM101V; assembly: GCF_011800325.1. Lineage (NCBI taxonomy): Bacteria > Pseudomonadati > Pseudomonadota > Gammaproteobacteria > Enterobacterales > Erwiniaceae > Pantoea > Pantoea sp. EKM101V. The sequence continues at coordinate 240,204 of NZ_JAALFP010000007.1, read as the reverse complement.
GTTCAGGAAGCAACCCGTGCTGGCATTTTCGCTGTTAATTAGTGGCCGGGTCCTGAGGCATACATCGCACAGACCTGTCTCATGACTGACAGGGGGTGAATCAGGTTGTGAACAGGGTTCCGCAAGCTGGCATACACGGGCGACACGGAGTGTAAAAGCGGTGAAAGTATGGCCGACCGTTTAGCCGGAGCCCGAAGATGACCTTAATCCTGATTCAGTTAGCTGCCCTGGCTGGGGGAGGTGCGCTGGGCAGCTTTCTTTCGCTGGCCTGCGCGCGCTTTACCCCTGCCCTTTCTCCCACCCGGTGGTGTGCCGCCCTCTGTTTTCCCGGTTCGCACTGTCCCCACTGCCGCCAGCCTCTGTTATGGCGCGATACGCTGCCGCTGATCAGCTGGGCTGCCTTAAAAGGCCGTTGTCGCTTCTGCTCTTACTCATTTGGCGCAGTGAGTGTGGTCATGGAATGGCTGATTGCCAGCCTGAGCCTACTTGTACTGCTAAGCTTCGACAGCCTGACTGATGCGCTGTTTATTCTCACGGCGGCCTCTCTGTTGATGATGGTGGCCCTGATTGACCGTCGCCATCTCTGCATACCTGACCCGCTCAATTATCTGTTGCTCTGGCTGGGGTTAATTCATGCAACACTGGCTGGCACCGAAACCCCGGCGATATGGGGCGCACTGTCGGGCTACGTTGCCCTGTGGCTGCTTGCCCAAGGCTATCGACTGGTCAGGGGGTATGAGGGATTGGGATATGGTGATATGAAGCTTTTCGCCGCGCTGGGGGCCTGCTGTGGCTGGCAGGGCTTACCCTGGATTGCACTGGGTGCCACTCTGCTGGCACTGGCAGGCGTGTTGTTGCTGCAATTGCGTGGCCGGACGCAGGGCGTCAGCCCGCTGCCTTTTGGCCCTTTCCTGGCCATTGCGGGCTGGGTCACTCTCGTCCTGCAGACGCGGTTCACGCTTCTTTGATCTGAGCCTGCAGGTAGTTCTGGATCCCCATCATCCGGATGAGCTCAAGCTCCGTCTCGATCCAGTCGATGTGATGCTCCTCATCTGCCAGGATTTCAATCATCATGTCACGGCTGACATAGTCATGAACTTTGTCCGCATAGGCGATCGCTTCACGAAGATCTTTGGCCCCTTCCAGCTCCAGATTGAGATCTGAACTCAGCATTTCCTCAACGTCCTCACCGATGCGCAGCCGGCCCAGATCCTGCAGATTCGGGATCCCTTCCAGAAAAAGAATGCGCTCAATGTACTTGTCGGCATGCTTCATCTCATCGATCGATTCGTGATACTCCACATCATTGAGGCGCATCAGCCCCCAGTTTTTAAACATCCGCGCATGCAAAAAATACTGGTTTATAGCAACCAGTTCATTTCCAAGCAGTTTATTGAGATGACTGATAATTTTGATATCGCCCTTCATTGTTAACCCTCCACGTCTGCTTTATCAGATCGTAGATGTGATTAAAAAGAAGTCAAAAAAACGTGACAGATATTGTGGGTATTCGCACAGGCAGTGTGTCAGGCGATCTCTTTATAGAGTGGCGGATGCTGCATCTCTTCATCCATGATTTCCCGCGCGGCGCGCAGACATTTGCCGCACTGTTTGCCGACCGGTACAAAATGACGCAGTTGCTGGATGGATTTGGGCTGATAGCGCCGTACAACTTCACGAAGGGTTTTATCACTGATGGCATTACACAGGCAGACGTACATTCTTTCATCACTCAAGACCATTTTCTGTACACAGTGTAAATGCGAATCGTTTTTATTACAAACCTACCCTTTGCAGGGTTATGACGCTCTTCAGGCAAAAAAAAAGAGCACCGAAGTGCTCTTTTCTTTGTGTTGCAGTGGCCGTTTGCACGACCACAGCAGATATCACAATTAAGCGATAACTTTAGCAACAACACCCGCACCAACGGTACGGCCACCTTCGCGGATTGCGAAGCGCAGACCTTCGTCCATTGCGATTGGGTGGATCAGGGTAACAACCATTTTGATGTTGTCGCCTGGCATTACCATTTCAACGCCTTCTGGCAGCTCTACTGAACCGGTCACGTCAGTGGTACGGAAGTAGAACTGTGGACGGTAGCCCTTGAAGAACGGAGTATGGCGGCCACCTTCGTCTTTAGACAGAACGTATACTTCTGACTCGAACTGGGTGTGTGGCTTGATGGTGCCTGGCTTAGCCAGAACCTGACCACGCTGGATGTCTTCACGCTTGATACCGCGCAGCAGAACACCACAGTTTTCGCCTGCCTGACCCTGGTCCAGCAGCTTACGGAACATCTCAACACCGGTACAGGTTGATTTCGCAGTATCTTTGATACCTACGATTTCAACTTCGTCGCCGACTTTAACGATGCCGCGCTCAACACGACCGGTAACAACGGTACCACGGCCAGAGATTGAGAATACGTCTTCGATTGGCAGCAGGAACGGCATGTCGATCGCACGCTGTGGCTCTGGGATGTAGTTGTCCAGGTGCTCAGCCAGCTCGATGATTTTCGCTTCCCACTCAGCGTCGCCTTCCAGCGCTTTCAGAGCAGAACCACGAACGATTGGAGTGTCGTCGCCTGGGAAGTCATAGGCTGACAGCAGGTCACGCACTTCCATCTCAACCAGTTCCAGCAGCTCTTCATCATCAACCATGTCACACTTGTTCAGGAACACGATGATGTAAGGAACGCCAACCTGACGACCCAGCAGGATGTGCTCACGGGTCTGTGGCATCGGGCCATCAGTCGCAGCAACAACCAGGATCGCGCCGTCCATCTGCGCAGCACCGGTGATCATGTTTTTCACATAGTCGGCGTGGCCTGGGCAGTCAACGTGTGCATAGTGACGAGTCGGGGTTTCATACTCAACGTGTGAAGTGTTGATGGTGATACCACGTGCTTTCTCTTCTGGTGCGTTATCGATCTGATCGAATGCACGCGCCTGGCCGCCGTAAGTCTTAGACAGTACGGTGGTGATAGCTGCGGTCAGGGTGGTTTTACCGTGGTCGACGTGACCGATGGTGCCCACGTTTACGTGCAGTTTGTTACGCTGAAATTGCTCTTTCGCCATGGCGATAATTCCTTACGTTGTGCCTTCACCACGTGGGTGAAGGCATCAGTTCAAATTTAAACCGTAGCTTATTTGCTACGAGCTTCAATAACGGCCTGCGCTACGTTGTTCGGCGCATCGTCATACTTCAGGAACTCCATGGAGTAAGAAGCACGACCTTTGGTCAGAGAACGCAGCTGAGTTGCGTATCCGAACATTTCAGACAGCGGAACTTCAGCGTGAATCTGAACGCCAGTAGCGTTAGATTCCTGCCCTTTAAGCATACCACGACGACGGCTAAGGTCACCGATGACATCACCCGTGTTCTCTTCCGGAGTCTCTACTTCAACCTTCATGATAGGCTCAAGCAGAACCGGCTGCGCTTGTTTAAAGCCTTGTTTGAAGGCGATAGACGCGGCCAGTTTAAACGCCAGCTCAGAGGAGTCGACATCATGGTAAGAACCGAAGTGCAGACGCACGCCCAGATCCACAACCGGATAACCAGCCAGTGGGCCTGATTTCAGCTGCTCCTGGATACCTTTATCAACCGCAGGGATGTATTCACCAGGAATCACACCACCTTTGATGTCGTTGACAAATTCGTAGCCTTTCGGGTTCGAACCTGGCTCCAGTGGGTACATGTCGATAACAACATGACCGTACTGACCACGACCACCAGACTGCTTGGCGTGTTTACCTTCAACGTCGGTAACTTTAGTGCGGATCGCTTCACGGTAAGCAACCTGTGGTTTACCCACGTTTGCTTCCACGTTGAATTCACGCTTCATACGGTCAACGATGATGTCGAGGTGCAGCTCACCCATACCGGCGATGATGGTCTGGTTAGATTCTTCATCAGTCCATACGCGGAATGATGGGTCTTCTTTCGCCAGACGGCCCAGAGCCAGACCCATTTTTTCCTGGTCAGCTTTGGTTTTCGGCTCAACAGCGATTGAGATCACTGGCTCAGGGAACTCCATGCGCTCAAGGATGATGACGTTATCCGGGTCACACAGGGTATCACCAGTAGTCACATCTTTCAGGCCGATCGCAGCGGCGATATCACCCGCACGGACTTCTTTGATTTCTTCACGCTTGTTAGCGTGCATCTGAACGATACGGCCCAGACGCTCACGGTTTGACTTAACCGGGTTGAACACGGTGTCACCAGTGTTAACAACACCAGAGTAAACGCGGAAGAAGGTCAGGTTACCTACAAACGGGTCGGTAGCGATTTTGAACGCCAGTGCAGCAAACGGCTCGTTGTCGTCTGAGTGACGAACAGCCGGCGTGTCTTTACCGTCGTCCAGCATACCGTTGATCGCGGTAACGTCAGTCGGTGCTGGCAGATATTCAACAACTGCATCCAGCATCGCCTGAACACCTTTGTTCTTAAATGCAGAACCACAGGTTACCAGGATAATTTCGTTGTTCAGAACGCGCTTACGCAGAGCAGTTTTGATCTCTTCTTCGCTCAGCTCTTCACCGCTGAAGAATTTCTCCATCAGCTCTTCAGAGGCTTCTGCTGCTGCTTCGATCAGCTTGCCGCGCCATTCTTCAGCCAGTTCCTGCATATCAGCCGGGATATCTTCGTAAACAAAGGTTACACCCTGGTCTTCGTCGTTCCAGTTGATTGCTTTCATTTTCACCAGGTCAACAACACCGGTGAATTTCTCTTCTGCGCCGATAGCCAGCTGCAGAGGAACTGGAGTTGCACCCAGACGAACTTCCATCTGGTTAACAACTTTCAGGAAGTTAGCACCCATGCGGTCCATTTTGTTAACGAACGCAATGCGTGGAACTTTGTATTTGTTAGCCTGACGCCATACGGTCTCAGACTGTGGCTGAACGCCACCAACTGCACAGTAAACCATTACCGCGCCATCAAGAACACGCATAGAACGTTCTACTTCGATGGTGAAGTCAACGTGTCCTGGGGTGTCGATGATATTGATGTGGTGTGGTTCGAACTGCTTAGCCATACCAGACCAGTAACAGGTGGTCGCAGCGGAGGTGATAGTAATACCACGTTCCTGTTCCTGCTCCATCCAGTCCATGGTTGCTGCGCCGTCGTGTACTTCACCGATTTTGTGGTTTACACCGGTGTAGAACAGAACACGTTCGGTAGTGGTAGTTTTACCGGCGTCGATGTGCGCACTGATACCGATGTTACGGTAGCGAGCAATGGGTGTTTTACGAGCCATTTTATTCCTCGGTTTTTCGGACGTTCAAAATTAGTCAACCCCAGCGGGTTGGCCGTTTGGGCGCCCGCTGGTTTAACAATAACTACGCGACTGTTACCAGCGGTAGTGTGCGAACGCCTTGTTGGCTTCTGCCATGCGGTGAACGTCTTCACGTTTCTTAACTGCAGTACCTTTGTTCTCTGCAGCATCAGAAAGTTCGTTCGCCAGGCGAAGAGCCATTGATTTATCACCACGTTTACGAGCAGCATCTACGATCCAGCGCATTGCCAGGGCATTACGACGAACCGGACGGACTTCAACTGGTACCTGATAGGTAGAACCACCAACGCGACGTGACTTAACTTCGACAGTCGGGCGCACGTTTTCCAGTGCTACTTCAAAGGCTTCCAGGGAGTTTTTACCTGAACGCTGAGCCAGGGTCTCAAGCGCGGTATAAACGATAGATTCTGCAGTAGATTTTTTACCATCTACCATCAGGATATTTACAAATTTGGCCAGCAGCTCTGATCCGAACTTAGGATCTGGCAGAATTTTACGCTGACCAATGACGCGACGACGTGGCATGGAAATACTCCGTTGTTAATTCAGGATTGTCCAAAACTCTATGAGTTTATTTTGACATTTAATTTAAAACGTTTGGCCTTACTTAACGGAGAACCATTAAGCCTTTGGCTTCTTCACGCCGTACTTGGAGCGAGCCTGCTTACGGTCTTTAACACCTGAGCAGTCCAGCGCGCCACGAACGGTGTGGTAACGCACACCTGGCAGGTCTTTTACACGACCGCCACGGATCAGGATCACGGAGTGCTCCTGCAGGTTGTGACCTTCACCACCGATGTAGGAAGTCACTTCAAAACCGTTGGTCAGACGCACACGGCAAACTTTACGCAGTGCGGAGTTAGGTTTTTTAGGAGTGGTGGTGTACACACGAGTACAAACGCCACGTTTTTGCGGGCAAGCTTCCAGCGCCGGCACGTTGCTCTTTGCAACTTTGCGGACGCGTGGTTTGCGAACCAGCTGGTTAACTGTTGCCATTAAATAGCTCCTGGATTTGCTTTTGCTTCGTAAACACGTAATAAATCGCCTCGTAGAATTACGAGGAGGCAGAATTTTAGGGCTGCGTCAAAAGGGTGTCAAGAAATAACCAGGTTTTAGCCGATTACCAGACCATTTGTTGCGGATGCCTGATCGTTAGCGTGACAAAGCCATTATAGTCTACGGACCGCACAGTGGTCGAAATTTGTCCAGACAGCCCGCGCGCCTGGACATCTTCGTCCAGAACCCACAGCGTCGCTTTGCAGGCTGACAGCTGAACCCATGCCCGACTGCCAGCCACGGCAGCCAGCACACCATCCTGTAGCAGCAGCAGATCATCACCGGCTTCCGCCATTAATAACAGCGTGTCGAGGTCGCTGTGCGACGGAGAGTGCATCAGAGTATGCAGCATTTGCGCCTCTTAAAAAGTCAGAATGCGATCGAAGCTGGCCAGCTGCTGGCGCAGTTCCGGCGCGTCCAGTAGCGTCACGTCCAGCAGCCGCCCGGCGTCAGCGTCCAGTCCGCGCGCAATCAGTGATGTCCGGCAGAGATAGCACTGCTCAATGTCATAGAGTGCCAGCACGCCAAACGTCGCGGCATAGTGACGGCTTTTTATGCGTTCAGGTTGCTGCTGCAGATTAAGCTGCAGCACTCCATCGCCGATAAAGAACAGGCCGATATCGTCGCTGAGTGCGCCCGTTGCCAGTGCGGCATCCAGCCCCTCACGCCCTGCGCTGCTGCCATGGGGCGCACGGGTAAAGACAAAGGCAACCCGATTCATCAGAACTGCACCATGCGTTCACAGCTCAGCGCCGCTTCGGCCAGCGCACCCAGCCCGCTCAGGGTAAATCCCGGCTGCAGGTTACTGGCCGCCAGGTGCAGACGAGCTGCCTCCTGCGGGTCGCTGATTCCACGCCGCAGTGCGGCCGCCACACAAATATTCAATACGACCCCCTGCTCCTGATGCAATGCCTGCCATGCCCGCACCAGATCAAACTCGTCGCTGGCTGGTGCCGTCAGCTGGTTAGCGTTGAGCACCCCTTCACGATAGAAGAAAACGCTTTCAAGCTGATGACCCGCCGCCAGCAGTGCCCGGGCAAACAGCCAGGCACTGGTTGCCTGTTGCGTGCCGTAGGCCGGGCCGGTCACCAGCAGGGTGTAACGCATCAGCGATCCTGTCCCTGAAAATCGCCATTTTTAAACTGGCGGATGTAGAGATAGACGGTGTGCTTCGAGATGTTCAGCCGGTCAGCGACCTGGTTGATGGCATCCTTAATGTCGAAGATCCCCTTTTCATACAGGTTGAGCACAATCTGACGGTTCTTGGCGTTATTGGAGACATTGCGGTCAGCGCTGACCTCTTCAATCGTAAACTCCAGGGTCTGCATAACCAGGTCATCGACCGAACTGGCGAAGTTAACGCTGGAGTCAACCTGCTGCATCTCGGGCGGCATAAAGGTCGACATAATCTGCGAGAACGGCACATCAAGATTCATGTTGATACAGAGCAGGCCGATAACCCGCTGCTGACGGTTACGAATCGCGATGGTCACGGACTTCATCAGCACGCCGCTTTTGGCGCGCGTGAAGTAGGCACGGGAAACATTACTGTCCGCGCCATGCATATCATGCAGCATCCGCAGCGCCAGATCGGTGATAGGCGAACCGACCTTACGGCCCGTGTGCTCTCCATTGGCGATGCGAACGGCTGAACACTTAAGATCTTCCAGCGAATGCAGGACGATTTCACAATGCGAACCGATCAACATCGCCAGGCCATCCACGACAGCCTCGTACGATTTCAGAATATCGTAATCAGTTTGTTCGAACGGGCGCTGCTCCAGAAGATCGAAGTCGCTCAGTTCACCCGGATTGAATGGATTAGACATTGAAGAGTATCACCCTGAATGGCTGGAGCCTGTCACAGCGGCTTATGGGCAGACTCAATGTTGGGATAGTTAGGCAGGCATTAGTCTGGCAAATGTCGTCGGCTTATGCCAGAGGTTTGTCGTGAAGGCGAAATGAAACCGCCGCCCGAAGGCGGCGGTCAGCAGATTACTGCGCTTTTTCTGCGGCAGCAGGCGCAGGCGCCTGTGCTTTTTCATCGGCTTTTGGGGCCGGTTTGATGTCAAGCAGCTCAACATCAAACACCAGCGTGGAGTTAGCCGGAATACCCGGAACGCCATTTTTGCCGTAAGCCAGCTGTGGTGGGATGACCAGCTTGATCTTGCCCCCTTTCTTCACGTGCTTCAGGCCTTCGGTCCAGCCCGGAATGACGCCATCCAGACGGAAAGAGAGAGGCTCGCCACGGGTGTAAGAGTTGTCAAACTCAGTACCATCAATCAGGGTACCTTTGTAGTTAACCACCACAGTGTCGCTATCTTTTGGTGCGTCGCCGCTGCCCTCTTTCTCAACTTTATAGAGCAGGCCGGTTTCCGTTTTCTTTACGCCGCTCTCTTTGGCGAATTTGGTCGCGTAAGCCGTGCCCTTTTCAGCATTCTCTTTCGCATCTTTTTCCATTTTCGCAGAGGCTGCGCCTTTCACGCGGCCTTCGAACGCCTGCAGTGTCTGCTCAATCTCTTCATCAGAGAGTTTGCTCTTGCCACCGAATGCATCCTGGACGCCCGCGATCAGCTGCTGCTTATCCAGTTTGATGCCCAGTTTTTCCTGCTCCTTCAGGGAGTTGTCCATGTAGCGACCCAGTGAAGCACCCAGTGCATAGGCTGACTGCTGGTCTTCATCTTTGAAAGCCGCATTTTTCGGTGCCTGAGGCGCAGACTGTGGCGCAGCAGCCGGGGCAGCCTGAGGAGCCGCAGCGGTTTCAGCCGCCATAGCCAGCGGAGCATTCAGCGCAACAGCCATGGTGGTAGCTAACAATGTGACTTTAAACAGTGATTTCATCCATTCTCCAAAACCGAAGCGTCTAACCTCGGGAAACATTGCGGACTTCAGGGTCCACACTATAACTTTACGTGGCAGTGTCGAACACTCCCACAATGTAATTACCCGGTTAACCTCCGACCTTTATAACAGCGGGAAGTTTCATCAGAGATGATGCCGCGCCACCTTTTTTCAAGCGCAACGCCTTCGGGCATGAAAAAAACAGGTGATTCCTGGCGTTCAGGTCGTAGAATCACGCCCTGAGTCGCACCTTAACAGAGGAACAGGTCATGCAACAGTCTGAGTGGGAACAGCGTCTGGAGACGTTAGAGAGCAAACTGGCCTTTCAGGAGATGACCATTGAGCAGCTGAACAGCGCCGTTGTTCAGCACGAGCTGGAGATGAGTAAAATGCGTGAGCAGATACGCCTCTTAACCGACAAGCTCAAAGCGAACGCAACCTCACTGGTGGCCTCACAGTCTGAAGAGACGCCGCCGCCACACTACTGATCGCGCGCTGTCGGCCCCTGTCCGTCCGGGCCAGCGCCGGATAGCCGCCAAAAGAAAGGCCACCCGAAGGTGGCCTTAACCGATTGTCAGACTTAGTGGCTGCAGCCGCAACCGCCAGTGCCACAACCGCCTTTACCGTGATCGTGGTCGTGATCATGGCCGTGATCGTGGTCATGATGATGACCGTCTGCACCGTGAACATGGCCGTGAGCCAGTTCTTCCGGCGTCGCTTCACGAATCGCAACCACTTCAACGTTAAAGTTCAGGTTCTGACCCGCCAGCATGTGGTTACCATCAACCACGACGTGATCGTCTTCCACTTCGGTGATTTCAACCGGAACCGGACCCTGATCGGTTTCTGCCAGGAAGCGCATACCAACCTGCAGTTCGTCGACGCCCATGAAGACATCTTTAGGAACACGCTGCACCAGGTTATCGTCATACTGACCGTAAGCGTCGTTTGCCGGGATATGCACGTCAAATTTGTCGCCGGCAACGTGGTTTTCCAGCGCATTTTCCAGACCAGAAATCAGGGAACCATGACCGTGCAGATAGTCTAACGGTGCGCTCACCGGTGACTCGTCAACTAACACGCCGTCTTCTGTACGTACCTGATAGGCCAGGCTTACCACCAGGTCTTTTGCTACTTTCATGATATCTCCTAACCGTTGAGAACTAAGATCCCGTCTCATTGGTCTATTCTTGCGTGCAATAACACCAACCAGAAAGGTTCGGGGCTGAGTGCAAGAGGGGTTTCACTTTCTCTTGCGACCACAGCGTTAATGGCGTCAATTGTAACGGAATTCAATCCCGCTGTAAGTTTAAGCGTAAAAAAAGCTGCGTCACTTCGCTACTCGGGATGGAAAATCCCGATAACCTGCTCGTTAGTGCGAACCTGATCGCGCGCCTGTTTATCCGCCTCGCGCATCTGATGTCCACACTTCACGCACTCCACGACATCGACACTATTTTCACGCCACATCGCCAGCGTGTCCTTCTCCTGGCAGTGCGGGCATGTCGCACCAGCAATAAAACGTTTACGCATGAGCTTCAGCCTGTTTTAAAAGGTTATTGATCATCATCCCAGCCATCGATCTGCCGCTTTTCGCGCTGCATTTCGCGCTGGAAGATATCTTCCAGTTCCCGCCGCGCTTCACGCACGCGCGACGCCTGCGCACTTTCAGAGAGGCTGGGCATCAGTTCACGCAGCATCCGCATATCGAGCCGGCGGAAATGCTGCTGGGCGCGATGCGCCTGATGCGGATGCATCCCCAGTGACATCAGCGTTTTGCGTCCCAGCTCCAGCGCACTGGAGAAGGTTTCACGTGAGAACTGCGTCACGCCGGCCTGCAGCAGTTCGTGTGCCTCGACACGGCCCCGGGCGCGCGCCTGAATCTGCAGCTGCGGGAAGTGCTGCTGACATAAGTGCACGATGGTCATCACATCTTCCGGTTCATTACAGGTGATCACAATCGCCTGCGCGCTGGCAGCGCCCGCCGCGCGCAATAACTCCAGCTCGGTGGCGTCGCCGTAATAGACCTTGTAGCCATATTTGCGCATCAGGCTTACCGCACTGATGTCGCGCTCCAGCACGGTGATGCGTTTGTTGTTCGCCATCAGCAAGCGGCCAACCACCTGGCCGAAGCGACCAAAGCCCACCACAATCACCTGCGGCTGATCGTCTTCAACAAAGTGCTTCTCTGCTTCTTCATCGGGCTCATTGAAGCGATGCGCCAGCAGACGATCAATACCCTGCATCAGCAGAGGCGTGGTCATCATCGACAGGGTGACAGTCACCAGCAGCATCGGCAGCTGATCGCCGGAGAAGAGCTTCGCCGAAGAGGCTGCGGAGAAGAGCACAAAGGCGAACTCGCCCCCCTGACTCAGCACGCCGGCAAACTGCTGCCGCTCGGAACTGCGTAAGCCATAAATACGCGCCAGCAGATAGAGCACCAGCGTTTTCACCGCCACCAGCGTCACCACGCCGAGCAGGATGGTCACAATATGGGTATAGAGCACACCGAGGTTGAGCGCCATGCCAACGGAAATAAAGAACAGGCCCAGCAGCAACCCTTTGAAAGGGTCAATCGCCACCTCCAGCTCATGCTGGTATTCACTCTCTGCCAGCAGGATCCCCGCGATAAAGGTGCCCAGCGCCATCGACAGACCCAGCGCATCCATAAACAGCGCGGAGCCCAGCACCAGCAGCAGCGAGGCGGCGGTAAAGACCTCACGAACACCTGATGCGGCGATATAGCGGAAGATAGGCCGCAGCAGATAGCGCCCCCCCACCAGCATACCTGCGAAAGCCAGCACCTTCATGCCGACTTTCATCCAGTCAATATGGCCGCTGTCGGTGCCCGCCAGCAGCGGAATCAGCGCCAGGGCCGGGATCACTGCGATATCCTGAAACAGCAGCACCGAAAAGCCCAGCTGCCCCGCTTCGCTGCGGTTCATGCCTTTATCCATCATCAGCTGCAGCGCCATCGCGGTTGAGGACATCGCCAGGCCGATGCCGCCGATGACCGCCGCCTGCCAGCTAAAGTCGGTCAGCCACAGCAGGCCGCCCAGAATCGCCGCAGAGAAGATGACCTGCGCCGCGCCGACACCAAAAATGGAGCGGCGCAGCGCCCACAGCTTTGCCGGGTTCAGCTCCAGGCCAATAATAAACATCAGGAAAACCACGCCCAGTTCCGAGAAATGGAGAATCTCATCGACGTCGCTGATAAAACCTAATCCCCACGGGCCGATAGCGATCCCCGCCACCAGATAGCCCAGTACAGCACCAATCCCGAGGCGAGCCGCCACCGGTACAATTAATACCGCCGCGACCAGATAAATCACCCCGGCGGTCAGCAGCGTTTGCCCTTCCATCTATATCCCTCCATTCGGCAGCGGAGCTGCCAGCCACTCGCCATAGGCGCGGGCATAATTTTTCATCAGTTCAGGACTCTGCCGACGCGCCCAGTAGACGATCATCGGCGGCATCCAGTGCATGCGGCACATCTGTGCGGTCAGCTCAAAGGGCCGCATGATGTCATTGAGTGAATAGCGGTTCAGCCCCTGCTGTTTAAAGGCGCTCTCCGGCTCCCCGGTCGTCACAACGCTGCGCCAGTATTTTCCTTCCAGCGCATTGCCATCCACGCCACTGGCAAAACCGCGCGACAGCACCCGGTCCAGCCACTCTTTCAGCAGGGCCGGACAGCTATAGGTATAGAGCGGATGCTGAAAAATGATGACATCATGTTCGCGCAGCAGCTGCTGTTCATGATGAATATCGATAAAAAAATCCGGATAGGTGGCGTACAGATCGTGTACGGTGACGTGTTCCAGCGCCTGCGCCGACTGCAACAAAATCCGGTTAGCGACGGAATCCTGTAATTCCGGATGAGCAAAAAGCAGTAACACGCGGGGTGGCTGCGACATCCTTTCCCTCCAAAGCGTCGTCATTGGTGCGGTTTTCGGCTACCATGCACGACGCAGCAAAATCTCATTATGTTGCCAGTAAATTAACATATTCTGACGATACGGCGCTTACATGATTGTCTTCTCTGCCTTACAAATTCGCCGCGGCATCCGCGTCCTGCTCGACAATGCCACCGCCACCATTAATCCCGGTCAGAAGGTCGGGCTGGTGGGTAAAAACGGCTGTGGAAAATCCACGCTGCTGTCGCTGTTAAAAGGTGAGATCACCAGCGATGCCGGCACCGTCACCTTTCCTGCTCACTGGGCGCTGGCCTGGGTTAACCAGGAAACCCCCGCGCTGGACAAAGCCGCACTGGAGTATGTGATTGATGGCGACCGCGACTATCGCCAGCTTGAGGCTGAACTGGCGGAGGCCAACCGGCGGGACGACGGCAATGCGATCGCCCTGCTGCACGGCAAGCTTGATGCGGTGCAGGCGTGGAGTATCCATGCGCGCGCCGCCAGCCTGCTGCATGGTCTGGGCTTCAGTCAGGAGCAGCTGCAGCGCCCGGTCAGCGACTTCTCCGGTGGCTGGCGGATGCGCCTCAATCTGGCACAGGCGCTGATCTGCCGCTCCGATCTGCTGTTGCTGGATGAACCGACCAACCACCTCGATCTTGATGCGGTGATCTGGCTGGAGCGCTGGCTGAAGAGTTACGAAGGTACCCTGATCCTGATCTCGCATGACCGTGACTTTCTCGATCCGGTGGTCGACAAAATCATTCATATCGAACAGGAGTCGATGTTCGAATATACCGGCAACTACACCTCCTTTGAGCGGCAGCGCGTCGCCAAACTGGCTCAGCAGCAGTCGCTGTATGAGAGTCAGCAGGAGAAGGTGGCGCATCTGCACAGCTACATTGACCGCTTCCGTGCCAAAGCCTCCAAGGCGAAACAGGCGCAGAGCCGCATCAAAATGCTGGAGCGCATGGAGATGATCGCGCCTGCCCATGTCGATAACCCGTTCAGCTTCACCTTCCGCAAGCCGGAAAACCTGCCCAACCCGATTCTGAAGATGGAGAAGGTCACGGCGGGGTATGGCGATCGCATCATTCTCGACGCCATCAAGCTCAACCTGGTGCCGGGTTCGCGCATTGGTCTGCTGGGCCGCAACGGGGCGGGTAAATCGACCCTGATTAAGCTGCTGGCGGGCGAGCTGGAGGCGATGGAGGGCAGGATTGGCCTGGCGAAAGGGATCAAGCTCGGTTACTTCGCCCAGCATCAGCTGGAGTACCTGCGGGCCGACGAGTCCCCGCTGCAGCATCTGGCGCGCATTGCGCCGAACGTGCTGGAGCAGCAGCTGCGCGACTATCTGGGCGGCTTTGACTTCCGCGGCGATAAAGTCACGGAAATGACCGAACGCTTCTCCGGCGGTGAGAAAGCGCGCCTGGTGCTGGCACTGATTGTCTGGCAGCGCCCTAACCTGCTGCTGCTGGATGAACCGACTAACCACCTTGATCTGGATATGCGCCAGGCGCTGACGGAAGCGCTGATCGACTTCGAAGGCGCGCTGGTGGTGGTGTCGCACGATCGCCATCTGCTGCGCGCCACCACGGACGATCTCTATCTGGTGCACGACGGCAAAGTGGATGTCTTTGCCGGCGACCTCGAAGATTATCAGCAGTGGCTGAGCGATCTGCAGAAGCAGCAGGCGCAACAGGAGGCCGCGCCAAAGCAGGACAACGGCAACAGCGCCCAGGCGCGAAAAGATCAGAAGCGCCGCGATGCCGAACTGCGTGCGCAGACTCAGCCGCTGCGTAAAGAGATCGAAAAGCTGGAAAAGCAGATGAGCAAATGGCAGAGCCAGCTGGCCGATGCCGAAGCTCAGCTTTCGGACAGTGCCATTTATGATCCTGGCCGCAAAGCGGATCTGACCACCGCGCTGCAGCGTCAGGCAGAGAGTAAATCGGCGCTGGAAGAGGTGGAGATGGCGTGGCTGGAGGCGCAGGAGCAGCTCGAACAGATGATGGCGTCCTGACGGGCTGGCCTTCTCCCTGCCCGCAGGGAGAAGGCTGTGCGCTTAACGGGGTCTGTCGCCCAGGACGGTGGCCCGCTGCATAATCCGGCGCGCCGGATAGTAGTCGGCATTAGCGTAGTGTTGTGTAACCCGATTATCCCAGATAGCCAGATCGTTGGGCTGCCAGCGCCAGCGCACCTGAAACTCCGGTTTGGTGGCGTGAGCGAACAGAAAGCGCAATACCGCCTCACTCTCCTTCTCACTTAACTCCACGATCCGCGTCGTGAACCCCTCATTCACAAACAGGGCTTTTTTGCCGCTGACCGGATGGGTGCGGATCACCGGATGCTGCACCGGCGGATGTTTATCGACCGCCTGCTGCCAGCGCTGATGCTCCTCCGGGGTTTTGCGGTACTTATACTCCTGGAAGGACTTTTTAAAATCGTGTTCCGCACTCAGGCCCGTCAGCAGTTGCTTAAAGGGTTCAGAGAGCGCCTCGTAAGCCGCTATTCCGCTGGTCCAGAGCGTATCGCCGCCCGCCGCCGGTAGCACCTTGGAAGCCAGCAGCGCAATCGCAGGCGGCGTGTCGATAAAGGTGACGTCGGTGTGCCAGTTATCATTATCCGGCGGGTTATCCTGGTGGGTATCCAGCACGATAATCTCCTCCACGCCTTCCGCATGCGGATAGACCGGATGGATATGCAGGTCACCGAAGCGCACTGCCAGCGCACGATGCTGCTCCGGCGTAATCTGCTGATCGCGCAGAAACAGCACCTGATGCCGCAGCAGGCCGTGATAGAGCTGCTCAAACTGCGCATCGCTCAGGGGGCGTGAGACATCCAGGTCAGAAACCTGTGCGCCAATATAGGGGCCAAGCGGGGTAAAACTAAGACGTTCACTCATGATTGTTCTCCACTCCAGGGCGTCAGACGGCGCTGCAATGCGCGGAGCCCGAGTTCTAAGCTAAAAGCGATAACGGCAATCACCGCGATACCTGCCAGCACCACATCGGTGGCAAGAAACTCTCCGGCCGACTGCACCATAAACCCCAGTCCTCGCGTGGCGGCAATCAGTTCAGCCGCCACCAGCGTCGACCAGCCCACGCCCAGACCGATGCGCAGTCCGGTCAGGATCTCCGGCAGCGCACCCGGCAGAATCACCCAGCGCAGCAGCTGCCAGCGGTTAGCCCCCAGCGAGCGGGCCGCCCGCAGCCGCACCGGCTGCGTGTTTCGTACCCCGGCCAGGGTGGAGAGCGTCACCGGTGCGAAGATGGCCAGATAGATCAGCAGAATTTTTGAGGTTTCGCCGATGCCGAACCAGATCACCATCAGGGGCAGATAGGCGAGAGGCGGAATCGGGCGATAAAGCTCAATCAGCGGATCGAGCAGTCCACGCGCAACCGGGCTGAGGCCCATCAGAATGCCGGTCGGAATACCGATGGCGGCAGCAGCGGTCAGCGCAATCAGCATGCGCGTCAGGCTGGCGGCCAGATGCTGCCAGAGCGTGGCATCCATAAACCCCTGTGCGCTGGCAATCAGCAGCAGCTTGCTGAACACCTGCTGCGGCGGTGGCAGAAACAGCGGCGCGATCAGGCCCAGCGCGGTCACGCCCCACCAGAGCAGTAACAGCAGAGAGAGGCTCAGCAGGCTCAGCGTCAGGGCAGTTGAGAAAGGCCAGCGCAGCCGACGGCGCACCGGCAGAGATTTGTCGTTGATAAGCGCGCTCATGCAAATGCCTCCCGCTGATCAAACACCCGGCTTAGCACATACTCGCGCTGGGCGATAAACTGCGGATCGGATTTGATGCTGCGGCACGACTCGCCCGCGGCAAAGCGCCGGCCGAAATCGGGGCGCAGCCGCTCGACAATGCGGCCCGGTCCGGGCGAGAGCAGAATCAGTTCGCTGGCGAGGAAAATCGCCTCTTCAATGTCGTGCGTAATCAGCAGGATCTGTTTACCGCTGTCACGCCACAGCGTCAGCAGCAGGGTCTGCATCTGTTCGCGGGTAAACGCATCCAGCGCACCGAAGGGTTCATCCAGCAGCAGCAGTTGCGGATCGGTCGCCAGCGCGCGTGCGATGCCCACCCGCTGACGCTGACCGCCAGAGAGCTGCCAGATGGCGCGCTTCTCCGCCCCTTCCAGCCCCACCTGTCTGATCAGACGGCGCGCCACCGCCTCACGCGGTTGGCGGGGCATCCCGGCCAGCTGCAGGCCAAACGCGACATTATCCAGGACGTTGCGCCACGGCAGCAGCCCCTCATTCTGAAACACCACGCCGCGCTCCGCGCCAGGTCCGGTCACCGGCTGGTTATCCAGCGTAATGGAGCCCGACTCAACCGGCAGGAATCCGGCGACCAGATTCAGCAGCGTGGTTTTGCCGCAGCCGGAGGGGCCCAGTACCACCAGCAGTTCCTGGCTGTCCAGTTGCAGGTTGATATCCTGCAACACCGGCTGCCCGGCATACCGTGCATTAAGGTGAGCGATGCGCAGCATAATGCCTCCTTACTGTTTAACGAGTGGTGCGACGAAGCGGGAAGTGACGTAGCTGCTGTAGTCGTTATCGGCCTGTGGCACTCTGCCCTGCGCTTTCAGAAACTGCGCGGTATCGACAATCGCTTTATTGACCGGTTTGCCCAGCTGCTCAACCTGCTGCTGCGCCGTCAGATAGGTATTCCCCTTCACCAGGTCCGGCACCTGCGCTTCCGGCACCCCGCTCAGGCGTGACAGTTTGCTGAGGTTTTCAGGCTGCTTCAGCCAGCTGTCGGGACTCTTCAGGTAGGCCTGTTGCGCCTCGATAGCGCTGCGGGCAAAGGCAGTGACGATCTCCGGATGCTGTTCGGCAAAATCTTTGCGTACGACCCAGACATCCAGCGTCGGTGATCCCCAGCTCCCCACCTGCGAAGAGTCGGTTAACACCCTGCCCTCTTTTTCCAGCTCATTCACCGCGGGTGCCCAGACATAGGCCCCGTCAATATCGCCGCGCTGCCAGGCAGCAATAATCGCGGGCGGCTGCAGATTGACCAGCTGAACCTGCGACGGCTTAATGCCCCAGTGTTTCAGCGCAGCCAGCAGGCTGTAGTGGGTGGTGGAGATGAACGGCACCGCGATGCGCTTGCCGATAAGATCTTTCGGGGAGGTGATGCTCTTTTTCACGACCAGGGCTTCCGAATTACCCAGCTGCGACGCGAGTAAAAAGGCTTCAATCGGCAGCTTCTGCGCCGCGGCCACTGCTAACGGACTGGAACCGATATTACCAATCTGGACGTCACCGGAGGCCAGCGCACGTAATACGCCCGCGCCGCTGTCAAACTTACGCCAGTCGACGCTGGCCCCGCTATCTTTGGCAAAACTGTTGTCCGCCTGCGCCACTTTTGCCGGTTCGGCGGAAGTCTGGTAGGCCACGGTGACATTCACCGCATCAGCCCGGAAAGCCAGCAGCGCCAGCGCGGCGGCTAAAAGTGTGAAACGTGTTGTTGCCATGATCGTTTTCCCCCCTGTTTTTTTATCGTGGGGGCAGTGTCTCTGCGCACTATAGTTTCATAAAGGAATTAAAAATTATCCCTAATAGAAATAAGTTCTTAGATCACTATCTGCAAAACTAAGTCAGAAATCGCAAATGCTGAAAATAGCTAAAGTAAGCAAAAATGTCAGGCGCTCACATTGTCCCTGTGTTATTGATATGTGTTCCCATTCATTGCCTGTTAAGGTCTCTGTAACCCGATGTCGATTGAGAAAGTCGCTCAGCTGGCTGGCGTCTCCAAAGCCACGGTATCGCGGGTACTCAACGCGCATCCTGGCGTCAAGCCCGATACGCGTGAGAAAGTTCTGGCGGCGATCTCTGCCTGCGACTATCAGCCCAACTTACTGGCACGTCAGCTGCGTACGGCGCAAAGCCACATGCTGCTGGTGCTGATCTCAGATATCACCAATCCCTTCTGCTCGCGCGTGGTGCAGGGGATAGAGGCAGAAGCCGAACTGCATGGCTATCACATCCTGCTCTGCAACTCCGCTTCGCAACTGCAGCGGGAAGCCGCCTATCTGAGTTTGCTGACCGGGAAAGTGGTGGATGGCGTGATTACCATGGATGCCGCGTCGGGCTTGCAGGATTTGCAGGCGCTGATCGCCGGTGCGCCGTGGGTGCAGTGCTGCGAGTTTGATCCGACGATCCCCGCCTCCTCGGTCACCATCGATCATCTTGAAGCTGCGCGTGACACCGTCCATTACCTGGCCGGTAAAGGACGTAAACGCATCGGGCTGGTGAATGGCGATATGCGCTACCTCTATTCACATCATCGTGAAAAGGGCTACCGGCAGGCGCTGGAAGAGCTGGAGTTTCCCTGGTCTGGCGTCGCTTATACCGATGAAATTTCCCCTGAAGCGGGCAGTCAGGCCGTGAAGGAGCTGCTGGCGCTGCCGCAACCGCCGGATGCGGTGTTTGCGGTTTCCGATGTGCTGGCGGTGGGTGTGGTGCATGCGGCACTGGAGGCAGGTCTGCGCGTGCCGGAGGATCTGGCAGTGGTCGGTTTTGATGGGATTCCGTTCACCCGCAGCCTGAATCCGCCGCTGACCACCATCGAACAGCCGATGAACCAGCTGGGCGCTCGCAGCGTGCAGCTGCTGTTGCAGAAGATCCGTAATCCGAACGCGTCAGTGGTCCGCGAAGTACTGCCCTGGACGCGCGTTGAACGCGCATCCAGTTAACTCAGTGCCAGATTAACAGCACGCAGGCGGCAGTCAGCAGCCCCATGGCGAGGTTGAAGATTTTCCAGGCGCGACGGCTGCGCAGAATGCGGCCAATCATCGCGCCGAATCCCATCCAGATTGCGCCCGACAGCAGATTGACCATAAACATGCCGATGCTTATCGCGACAATCGAATGGCGATAAGCGTCCCCTGCCAGGCTGAAGCTGGCGACTGCGCCCAGCGCCATCAGCCAGGCTTTGGGGTTGATCAGCTGCAGCACGCCCCCCTGCCAGAACGGCATCGGCGCGTCCGGGCCCTGGCCAGTTTCCAGCTTTTCATAACTGGCTGTGGCAATTTTCCACGCCAGCCAGAGCAGATAGAGGCTGCCGGCGATTTTCAGAATCAGATGCAGTGACGGATAGAGCAGGATCAGGCCACCCACCCCAAAGGCCACCATCAGCAGCATCACCTGCATGCCGATCATGATGCCAATCATCAGCGGAATGGTACGCACAAAGCCAAAATTAGCGCCCGAGGCGGTGAGTAACATATTATTAGGGCCTGGCGTAATGGCAGCGACCCAGAGAAACCCTAACATCGATAAGAAAAGACTCAGTTCCATGGCAATCGGGTACTCCTTACCCCTGCAAGAAAAAACCTTTCGAAGCTAACAGTGTGATATGGAACAGACAAGCTTTTACCCCATGAAATTTACCGGACCCGGAAATGAGCGCTTTATCCCGCCGGGCTCACTGCGTAATGCGCATCTGCAGACCGTGCTGCCGCGCCTGTTGCGGCGCCATGTCACTCTCCAGCCCCACTGGCAGCGTCTCGATCTGCCGGATGGCGATTTTGTCGACCTCGCCTGGAGCGAAGATCCGCACGCAGCGCAGCATAAGCCGCGTGTGGTGCTGTTTCACGGTCTGGAGGGGAGTTTTCACAGCCCCTATATCCATGGTCTGATGGCAATCTGCCGTGCGCGCGGCTGGCTGGCGGTGGTGATGCATTTTCGCGGCTGCAGCGGCGAGCCTAACCGGCTGAACCGGATCTATCACTCCGGCGAGACGGACGATGCCCGCTTTTTCCTGCAGTGGCTGCATCGCCGCTGGGGACGCGTGCCCACCGCCGCCGTGGGTTTCTCGCTGGGCGGCAATATGCTGGGCTGCCTGCTGGGTCAGCAGGGTGCAGACGCCGGGGTTGATGCGGGCGTGATCGTCTCCGCCCCGCTGCAGCTGGAACCCTGCAGCCTGAGACTGGAGCGCGGCTTTTCCCGCGTCTATCAGTACTATCTGCTGGCGCAACTGAAGAAAAATGCCCGCCGCAAGCTACACGCCTGGCCGGATACGCTGCCGGTCAATCTGGCGCAGCTGAAAGCCCTGCGGCGACTGCGCGATTTTGATGACGCGATCACCGCCCGTGCCCACGGGTTTGCGGATGCGACCGACTACTATCAGCGCGCCAGCGCCATGCCGTGGCTGAAGCAGGTCGAAACACCGCTGCTGATCATCCATGCGAAAGACGATCCTTTTATGAGCGATGAGGTGATCCCGCACAGCAGCCAATTATCTGCCACTATTACTTATCAACTGAGCCCACACGGCGGCCACGTCGGCTTTGTCGGTGGAACGTTACGTCAGCCCGAAATGTGGCTGGAACAGCGCATCCCCCAGTGGATCGCCCCTATTCTGGATAACTGATCGCGTGATTATTCCCTGGCAACAGGTCTCCCCGGAGACCCTCGAAAACCTGATTGAAACGTTTGTGCTGCGCGAAGGCACCGACTATGGCGAACAGGAGCGCAGCCTGGTCGACAAGGTCGCGGATGTGCGTCGGCAGCTGGAGTCTGGCGAAGTGGTGCTGGTATGGTCGGAACTGCATGAGTCGGTCAATATTATGCCGCGCAAAGAATTTCGCGGCTGATGCACCGGCGGGCATTTCATGATAACAATGCTCATTGCCCGACCACACAGGGAGCTTTTCTATGTCTGCTCGTCATCCCATTATCGCGGTGACCGGTTCCAGCGGCGCAGGAACCACCACCACCAGCCTCGCGTTTCGCAAAATCTTCCAGCAACTTAATCTGCATGCGGCGGAGCTGGAAGGCGACAGCTTTCACCGCTTTACCCGCCCTGAAATGGATATGGCGATTCGTAAAGCGCGCGATTTAGGACGTCACGTCAGCTATTTCGGCCCGGAGGCCAACGACTTTGGCCTGCTGGAGCAGAGTTTCAAAGAGTATGGTCAAAGCGGACAGGGCCAGTCGCGTAAATATCTGCACACCTATGATGAGGCGGTGCCGTGGAATCAGGTGCCTGGCACCTTTACGCCGTGGCAGCCGCTGCCGCAGGACACCGATATTCTGTTCTATGAAGGCCTGCATGGCGGCGTGGTCACCGCGCAGCATAACGTCGCAGAACAGGTGGATCTGCTGGTGGGCGTGGTGCCGATTGTTAACCTTGAATGGATTCAGAAGCTGGTGCGGGACACCAGCGAGCGCGGCCACTCCCGCGAGGCAGTGATGGATTCGGTGGTGCGGTCGATGGAGGATTACATCAACTTCATTACGCCCCAGTTCTCCCGCACCCATATTAACTTTCAGCGCGTCCCGACCGTGGATACCTCGAACCCGTTTGCCGCCCGCGCTATCCCGTCACTGGATGAGAGCTTTGTGGTGATCCACTTTCAGGGACTGGAGGATATCGACTTTCCCTATCTGCTGGCGATGCTGCAGGGGTCGTTTATCTCGCACATCAATACGCTGGTGGTGCCCGGCGGTAAAATGGGGCTGGCGATGGAGCTGATCATGGGGCCGCTGGTGAAGCGGCTGATGGAAGGTAAACGGATAGAGTAAGAGGTCAGCAAAAACCCTCAGAGAGCAGATGCCTTTTGCAAAAATGTAAAACCGGTTTTTCTGCGGATTAAGGCTTACTGCTGAGCAGGCTTCAGGGAGAATACGCCTTTCGTAAAGACGCAAAACCGCCATTCCTGGCCCGCTATGCTTTGCTACAGGCGTATGCTCCCTTCGCTTCATGTCCGGTAGCCGCATCCGGTTTCAGTAAGGCCGCTACAAACAAAACCTGCATACAAAGAATCTGACAGCAACACGAAAGCTCATCATGCAGGTAACCGGGTCAGAAGAGGAAAGCGTCCCGCCGCCCGGATAAAAACGCCGGGAGCGTTTTTGAACAACGCAACGTGTTGGCCCGGCTACGGGCGCACCTCAGGGATGAGGTGCGTAATCGCGCGGGCCGAGCGGCCATGGATTGGCTCAAGCGACTTTCCGATCTGACCCGGTTTCCTGCGCAGGCACGGCCTGACAGCGAACCACCACAAATCGATCCGACCCGGTTTTCTGCGCAGGCACAGTCTCAAAGTGAATTCCCCCATCCAGGCACGGCCTCACACCGGACAGCCAGCAACTTTAAAAAAACCTGCGGCTATTACAACTCAACCACCTCATAGCTGTGCGTCATCGTCACCCCTTTCCCCAGCATGATGGCCACCGAGCAATATTTTTCAGCAGAAAGATCCACCGCGCGTGAGACCGCTTTATCCTGGAGTGCTTTACCACTCACGATAAAATGCAGGTTGATGTGCGTAAAGATTCGCGGCGCCTCTTCACGACGTTCTGAGGTCAGTTTTACTTCACAATCAGCCACATCGTTGCGGCCTTTTTGCAGAATTGATACCACATCGATCGCGCTGCATCCGCCCGCCGCCATCAGCACCATCTCCATTGGGCTGGGCGCTTTATCCCCTGAATTGCCATCCATCAGGATCTGATGGCCGGAGGATGACTCACCAAGGAATGTCATCCCTTCTACCCATTTCACTCTTGCCTGCATGATTTTTGCTCCGGAATACGCTGTTTTGTCGCCAGAGTACGCTTTCGCCTGATAAACAGCAATCCAGAGAAATCCGCCCTTAGCTGAAGCGAGACAACAGAAGACAGTCGGCAAAAGCTGTGCTACAAACAGAGCTGAAAATATTTTTCGTCACCCGATGGCGAAGCCGGGAAGAATGATGCGCACTGCGCCTGATGCGGCCCGAATAATTTCCTGAAAAGGAAACGCTTGAAGCTTTCACCGCCTGACAGGGAAAACTGCCCCCTGTATTTTGGGCACGATTACAACAGAGGATAATAGCGAATGGTTCTCGGCAAACCGCAAACAGACCCTACACTCGAATGGTTCCTGTCCCATTGCCATATTCACAAGTATCCATCCAAAAGTACGCTGATTCACCAAGGTGAAAAAGCTGAAACGCTTTACTACATCGTGAAAGGTTCCGTCGCGGTTCTGATCAAAGATGAAGAAGGCAAAGAGATGATTCTTTCCTACCTGAATCAGGGGGATTTCATCGGCGAGCTTGGCCTGTTTGAAGAAGGTCAGGAGCGCAGCGCCTGGGTTCGTGCTAAAAGCGCGTGCGAAGTGGCGGAGATCTCCTACAAGAAATTCCGCCAGCTGATTCAGGTGAACCCTGACATCCTGATGCGACTCTCGTCGCAGATGGCGCGTCGCCTGCAGGTAACGTCAGAAAAAGTGGGTAACCTCGCTTTCCTCGACGTGACCGGACGCATTGCACAGACTCTGCTTAACCTGGCGAAACAGCCAGATGCCATGACGCATCCCGACGGCATGCAAATTAAAATTACCCGTCAGGAAATTGGCCAGATTGTAGGTTGTTCACGCGAAACCGTGGGCCGTATTCTGAAGATGCTGGAAGATCAGAATCTGATCTCTGCACACGGCAAAACCATCGTCGTTTACGGCACCCGCTAATTCCTGTCATCCACGGCGTGATGTTCGCATCACGCCGTTATTGTTTGTGCTGAGCCGATGTGGCGTCGAATTATTTATCACCCTGAAGTGAACTATGCCCTGCGGCAAACGCTGGTGCTCTGCCTGCCGGTCGCGCTGGGCTGGCTGGCTGGCGACCTGCAAAAAGGTCTGCTGTTCTCGTTAGTCCCCGCCTGCTGCAACATTGCCGGTCTCGATACCCCGCATAAACGCTTCTTCAAACGTCTGATTGTGGGCGGCAGCCTGTTTGCGCTTGGCAGCTTCCTGATCCAGTGGCTTACCCTGCATGCGGTTCCGCTGCCGCTAATCCTGTTTGCGATGCCCCTGTTGCTGGGTGTCACCGGGGAGATCAGCCCGCTGCATGGCCGCCTGCTCTCCGGCACCCTCATCGCCGCTATTTTTACCCTGAGCCTGACGGGCCGCATGCCCATCTATGTGCCGCCGCTGCTCTATATCGGCGGCACCCTCTGGTATGGCGTGTTTAACTGGTTCTGGTTCTGGCTGTGGAAAGAGCAGCCGATGCGCGAAAGCCTGAGCCTGATCTACCGCGAGCTGGCGAACTACTGCGACGCCAAATATACCCTGCTGACGCAGCTCACCGATCCGGAGAAGGCGCTGCCGCCGCTGCTGGCTCGCCAGCAGAAAGTGGTCGATTTGATCAACACCTGTTATCAGCAGATGCATATGCTGTCGGCGAGCCGCGACAACAGCCATAAACGGCTGACGCGCGCCTTTCAGGTGGCGCTGGATCTGCAGGAGCACATCTCGGTCAGCCTGCACCGGCCGGAAGAGGTGCAGAAACTGGTTGAGCAGAGCCATGCTGAAGCGGTGATCCGCTGGAACGCCAAAACCATCTCAGCCCGGCTGCGGGTGCTGGCCGATACCATTCTCTACCACCAGTTAGCCGATCGTTTTGCGATGGATAAACAGCTTGGCGCGCTGGAGAAGATCGCCCGTCAGCATCCCGACAATCCGGTGGGCCACTTCTGCCTTTATCACTTCAACCGCATTGCGCGGGTGCTGCGCACCCAGAAACCGCTTTACCAGCGCGACCTGATGGCTGACCGCCAGCGCCGTCTGCCGCTGCTCCCGGCGCTGCGCAGCTACCTCTCATTTCGCTCCTCGGCGCTGCGCACTGCCGGTCGCTTTGCGGTCATGCTGATGCTGGGCAGCGCGCTGGCGCTCTTCTTCAACATCCCTAAGCCCTACTGGATTCTGATGACGATCATGTTCGTCAGCCAGAACGGCTACAGCGCCACCCGCGTCCGTATCCAGCACCGTGCGCTCGGCACCTTTGCCGGTCTGGTGGTCGCGGCGGCCACATTGCGTCTGGCGGTGCCGGAACCTGTCGTCCTGCTGGTGATGCTGGCGATTACCTTTATCAGCTATCGCTTTACCCGTCAGTTTTATGGCTGGTCGATGATTGGCTTTACGGTCACTGCGGTTTACTCGCTGCAGCTCCTCTCACTGAATGGCGCGCAGTTTCTGCTGCCGCGACTGATGGATACGCTGATGGGCTGCCTGATCGCCTTTGGCGGCATGATCTGGCTCTGGCCGCAGTGGCAGAGTGGCTTACTGCGGCAAAATGCCCATGACGCGCTGGAAACCTATCAGGATGCGCTGCGCCTCCTGCTGGGAGAGGAACAGGCACCCGGCAAGCTGGCTTATCAGCGCGTGCAGGTGAATCAGGCGCACAATGCGCTGTTTAACTCGCTGAATCAGGCGATGCAGGAGCCGGGTTTCAACGCCCAGTATCTGAAAGATATGCGGCTCTGGGTCACGCACAGCCAGTTTATCGTCGAGCACATCAATGCGATGACCATTCTGGCGCGTGAGCACACCATGCTGACCCCCTCGCTGGCGGAACGTTACCTGCAATCCTGTGAGATCGCGCTGCAACGCTGTCAGCAGCGGCTGGAATATGAGGGTGCCAGTTCGCAGATTAATCTGCTGGATGAGCTGGGGAATATCAGTGAAGGACCGGTAACGGTGGTAGAGCAGCATGTGCGACGCATTCTCGATCATCTCAGCGTCATGCACACCATCTCCTCGCTGGCGTGGAGCCAGCGACCACAACATGGCCGCTGGCTGATCAGACACTTACGGAAAAAATCCGCTAGCCGTTGAGCACTTTGCCGACAGCCGTGGCAAAGCGGCTCATGCCCTCTTCGATGTCAGCAGGCTCGATGATCAGCGACGGCGCAAAACGCATCACGTCGGTGCCGGCGACCAGCACCATCACGCCTTCAGCGGCCGCGGCATTGAGGATATCGCGCGACCGTCCGGCATGCTGCGGTTTCAGCGCCGCGCCAATCAGCAGCCCCTTGCCGCGAATATCGCTGAACAGATCGTACTTCGCATCGATAGCCTGTAAGGCGTTCACAAAGTGCTGACGACGCGCCTCAACGCCTGACAGTACCTCTGGCGTATTGATGATATCGAGTGCGGTTTCGGCAATCGCACAGGCCAGCGGGTTGCCGCCGTAGGTAGTGCCATGCACGCCTGGCGCCATCGTCGAGGCGATCTCATTGGTGGTCAGCATGGCGCTGACCGGGAAACCGCCGCCCAGCGCTTTGGCTGAGGTCAGGATATCGGGCTGAACACCATAGTGCTCATAGGCGAACAGCTTGCCGCTGCGGCCCATACCGCTCTGCACTTCGTCCAGCACCAGCAGCGCCTGATGCTTATCGCACAGCTCACGCAGTCCCTGCATAAAGGCCTGCGTCGCGGGCATCACGCCGCCTTCGCCCTGAATCGGTTCCACCACGATGGCACAGGTGTGATCGTCGATAACCGCTTTTACCGCCTCCAGGTCATTGAACGGCACATGCACGATGTCCGCCGGTTTCGGGCCGAAGCCGTCTGAATATTTTGGCTGACCGCCAACCGTGACGGTAAACAGCGTCCGCCCGTGGAAGGCGTTATGAAAGGCGATGATCTTACTTTTGAAAGGGCTGTGACGTTTGCAGGCGTAGTAACGCGCCAGCTTAAAGGCGGCTTCGTTCGCTTCGGCACCGGAGTTGGCAAAGAAAACGCGCTCCGCAAAGGTGGACTGGATCAGCTTACTGGCCAGGCGCAGGGCCGGTTCGTTGGTGAAAACGTTGCTGGTGTGCCACAGGGTTTCGCCCTGGCTTTTCAGCGCCTCCACCAGCGCCGGATGGCAGTGGCCCAGTGCGGTGACGGCGATCCCGCCGGAGAAATCGATATACTCTTTGCCCTGTTGATCCCACACACGACTGCCTTTGCCTTTTACCGGCACAAACTGCGCAGGTGCATAAACAGGCAAAATAACGTTATCGAACGTCTCCCGGGTAACCGCAATTTTTTCCGCCGCCATTGATGACCCCATTTGAATGATAGTTGTGCAACATTGAAATAATAATCACAAAATATGCATAAAAAATCACTCAAAGGCAACTTATTGCGTCAGGAAATTGCGCAGCAGCTGATGACCCTGCTCGCTGAGAATGCTCTCGGGATGAAACTGCACGCCTTCCAGCGCCAGCGTTTTGTGGCGGAAACCCATGATCTCGTCAGGCTCACCGTCGCGCAGACTCCAGGCGGTGACCTCGAACGCATCGGGCAGCGTCTCGCGCTGCACGATCAGCGAATGGTAACGGGTGACAGTCAGGGGATTGTTGAGATTGCGGAACACACCTTTGCCGGTGTGCTGAATGGCGGAGGTTTTGCCGTGCATCACCTGACGGGCGCGCACCACCTGCGCACCATACGCCTGCGCGATAGCCTGATGACCCAGACAAACGCCCAGCACCGGCAGCTGCCCGGCAAAGTGGCGGATGGCCGCCAGTGAGATCCCCGACTCCGAAGGCGTACAGGGGCCGGGGGAGATCACCAGATGGGTCAGCGGTAAGGCAGCCATCTGCTCCAGCGTGATGGCGTCATTGCGCACCACCTTAACCTGCGCATCCAGTTCGCAGAAATATTGATAAAGATTCCAGGTAAAGGAGTCGTAGTTGTCGATAAGCAGCAGCATGACTGATCCAGAATGATAAACCGCGCCGCTATTCTACGTGGTTAAGCCGCCTCACTCACCACTTTCGCAAAAACCGCCTCCAGCGGAGCCAGATCGCCCGCCACACCAGCCTGATTAGCCGCTTTCCAGCTCTCCGCATCGGTCTCTTCCCACGTCAGCAGATACCCGGCATGCAGCGCGAGCTGTTCGAAGAAGATCCGCTGGGCCCGCCCGTTGCCATGGCGGAACGGATGCAGCATGTTGATTTCACAATAGTAGTGGGCGATACGCGGGATAAAGGCGTCACGCGGGAGGTCAGCCAGCCCCTTCTCCTCTTCCAGCGCGGCCATCAGGGCGTTGCCCTCTTTTTCGATATATTCGAAATGACAGAACGGCGTCTCATCGCGCCAGATATCGATGGTGCGCAGTTCACCGGCCCAGCTGTAGAGATCCTGGAACAGGGTGCGGTGAATCTGACGCAGCCAGGGCAAACCGGGGTTGCGGGGCCCCAGTTCCAGCGTGGCGAGACGCGCCGCACTGAAGCTCAGCTCCGCCTTACGCAACTGGGCGGCATCGTGAATTTCGGCCAGATTTTTCAGCACATTGTCGTGCTGCCACAGGTAAGGGTCCTGGCTGACGGCGCTGTTAGAGTCCATATTGCCTCCTCAGTGACGCCAGACGCGTTTCCGCATCGTCACTCTTCACGCTGATCTCATTTGGTGTGAAGCCCTCCAGCCGACAGCTGGCCTGATAGCTGGCGCTGCGCCGCTGTTGCCACAGTGTGACCTTCTGTTTTTCGGTGAGTTTGTTCGCCATGCCGCCTCCTGCTCAGGTTTTTGCCCTAAGTATAAGAGCAAATTCTGGCTTTGCCGGAGGCGGCGGGCGATCGCCATCCGCAGATGGCGACAAAAGGCGTTAAGGCAGGACTTTCGCGGAGAGGATAACGACCGGTTTAGACGGGACATTCTGGTAAGGGCCAACATCTTTGGTCGGCACCTGAGAAATTTTTTCAACCACATCCTGGCCTTTCACAATCTTACCGAAAACGGCATAGCCAAAATCGCGCTGTCCATGATCGAGGAAGGCGTTATCCGCCACGTTGAGGAAGAACTGGCTGGTCGCGCTGTCTTTATCCGCAGTACGCGCCATCGAGATGGTGCCACGCAGGTTGCGCAGGCCATTATCGGCTTCATTTTTGATCGGCGCGTTGGTCTGCTTCTGCTGCATATCGGTGGTGAAACCGCCGCCCTGCACCATAAAGCCCGGGATCACGCGGTGAAAAATGGTGTTGTTGTAAAAACCGCTGTTAACGTAATCAACGAAGTTTTTTACGGTAACCGGCGCTTTCTGGTTATTCAGTTCGAGTTCGATATTACCGGCGGAGGTGGTAAGCAGAACGTGCGTGTCGCCTTTTGCGGCCAGCGCCTGGGCGGAAACAGATGAGAGCGCTAACAGGGTAATGGCCGCTGTTAAAGTACGTTTGAACATGAAAGGTTCCTTACCCTGGAGAGTGGGGATCGAAAAAAGTGATTAAGTGTAAAGAGCATGGAATACAAGAGCCAGCGTTTTACCTATATTTACGCTGCCTGCGCAAAAGCGAGACGCAAACGTTAACCCTCAGCAATTACGTGATTAAAATCACACAACACATGAAATTTGGATCTGTAGTTTCACTGCTTGTTTATTAAGATCACAGTTCCGTTTACACTTTCTGACACTTTTTGGCACCCGGTCCCTAACAGGTTCAGAACATGACAAACCGAAATCGTATTGGCCTTACCTGGATAAGCTTTTTCTCCTATGCGCTGACGGGCGCACTGGTAATCGTTACCGGCATGGTAATGGGCGATATCGCAAAAGATTTCCAGATCCCTGTCTCCAGCATGAGTAACACCTTCACCTTCCTCAACAGCGGCATTCTGGCTGCGGTCTTCCTGAATGCCTGGCTGATGGTGATTGTGCCCCTGAAGCGCCAGCTGATTTTCGGCTTCGTTCTGATGGTCCTGGCGATCGTCGGATTAATGACCAGCCGCGATCTGACCATCTTCTCCCTCTGCATGTTTGTGCTGGGCGTGGTCAGCGGCATTACCATGTCGATCGGCACCTTCCTGATCACCCATCTGTATGAGGGTCGTCAGCGTGGTTCCCGCCTGCTGTTCACGGACTCCTTCTTCAGCATGGCGGGCACGCTGTTTCCGGTACTGGCCGGGATCCTGCTGGCGCGTCAGCTGCCGTGGTACTGGGTCTACGTCTGCATCGGCTTCATCTACGTCGCGATCTTCATCATGACGCTGTGTGTGGAGTTCCCGGTGCTGCGCAAGCCTGAAAACAGCCCGACGGTGGAAAAAGAGAAATGGGGTCTGGGCGTGCTGCTGCTGTCAGTGGCGGCTCTCTGCTACATTCTCGGCCAGCTTGGCTTCATCTCCTGGGTGCCGGAATATGCCACCAAAGTCATGGGCATGAACATCAATGATGCCGGACAGCTGGTGGGCAGCTTCTGGACAGCCTATATGGTCGGCATGTGGGTCTTCAGCTTCCTGCTGCGCTTCTTCGACCTGCAGCGCATTCTGATGGTGCTGGCGGGTCTGGCCACGGTGCTGATGTACTGGTTCGTCAGCAGCAACGATGCCGGCATGCTGAAATGGATCATCATGATTCTTGGCTTCAGCTCCAGTGCGATCTACACCACCATCATCACGCTGGGTTCGCTGCAGACCAAAGTCGCCTCACCGAAGCTGGTCAACTTTATCCTGACCTGTGGCACCGTCGGCACCATGCTGACCTTCGTAGTGACGGCGCCTATCGTTGAGAAAAGCGGAGTGCATACCGCACTGGCGACCGCCAACGCGCTTTACGCGGTGGTGTTTGTCATGTGTGCGCTGCTCGGCTTTGTCAGCCGTCATCGTACGCACGGTCACATCACGCATTAATGCTTCAGGGCGGCGATTCATCGCCGCCCTGCTCGTTAACGCCGGAAATCTACGCGCTCCCGCTCCCGCCAGTAAATTTCACTTTCAGCCAGTTTTGTTTCAGCCACGACGCTGCCACGCCGCACCGAGTAGCGCACCGGAACCTGCCTTCTCACCGCATCAAAGCCACTCTCAGCCGGCAGAATGATCAGGCTCGCCTCGTTGCCGCTCTGAATGCCATAACCTGCAAGCTGCATCGTCTTCGCGCTGTTATGGGTAATCAGATCCAGCCCCGCATCAATCTGCTCGTAGCCCATCAGCTGACAGACATGTAAGCCCATGTGCAGCACCTGCAGCATGCTGGCGGTGCCCAGCGGATACCAGGGATCAAACACGTCGTCGTGGCCGAAGCAGACGTTAATCTCCGCCTCCAGCATCTCTTTCACCCGCGTAATGCCGCGCCGCTTAGGATAGGTGTCGAAACGCCCCTGCAGATGAATATTGACCAGCGGGTTCGCGACAAAGTTAATGCCCGACAGCTTCAGCAGGCGGAACAGCCGCGAAGTGTAGGCACCGTTATAGGAGTGCATGGCGGTGGTGTGGCTGGCGGTCACGCGTGCGCCGTTGCCGTCGCGATGGGCCAGCGCCGCCACGGTTTCCACAAAGCGCGACTGCTCATCATCGATCTCATCGCAGTGAACATCGATCAGCCGGTCGTAGCGGTTCGCCAGCGCAAAGGTCTTATGCAGCGACTCCACGCCATATTCGCGGGTAAATTCGTAGTGCGGAATCGCCCCGACCACATCAGCACCCAGCCGCAGCGCCTCTTCCAGCAGCGCCTCCCCGTTGGGATAGGAGAGGATCCCCTCCTGCGGAAAGGCGACGATCTGCAGGGTTATCCAGGGGGCCACCTCCGCCTTCAGCTCCAGCATCGCTTTGAGCGCCGTCAGGGAGGGATCGGAGACGTCAACGTGGGAGCGAACAAACTGGATGCCGTTGGCGATTTGCCATTTCAGCGTCTGCATCGCCCGCTGTTTAACATCCTCGTGGCTGAGCATCGCCTTGCGTTCCGCCCAGCGCTCTATGCCTTCAAACAGGGTGCCGGACTGATTCCACGCGGGCTGACCCGCGGTCTGGGTGGTATCCAGATGAATGTGTGGCTCAATAAAGGGCGCACAGGCCAGACCGCCCTCACCGTCCAGTGACTGATCGGCCGGTGTCGCCTGCTGGGGCTGGGCCGAGAGGCGGACAATCCTGCCGTCGGCAATTTCGATCTGCCACAGACCTTCCCGCCAGGGTAAACGCACGTTGTTAATCCACTTGGGTGACCGCATTGCCAGCTCCTTATCCGGGTTTTGGTTAAAACTAGCACGAATCGTCGTCCCGGCGGCAATACCGGATTATCAGCGGGTT
Source organism: Pantoea sp. EKM101V (assembly GCF_011800325.1). Classification (NCBI taxonomy): domain Bacteria; kingdom Pseudomonadati; phylum Pseudomonadota; class Gammaproteobacteria; order Enterobacterales; family Erwiniaceae; genus Pantoea; species Pantoea sp. EKM101V. The sequence continues at coordinate 207,323 of NZ_JAALFP010000007.1, read as the reverse complement.
ATCTCTTCCGGATAAAATCAATTCAAATCAACCACCTAACCCTAAATAGGTATATGGACGGGTGGTTGATGTACATCAATAAGCGCCAGAAAGGGCGCGCTATTGTAGCCGCAGAAATCGCAAATCTGAGGCAAAAATGAGCAAGCACAATGTCGTCGTTATCGGTAACGGCATGGTCGGCCACCGCTTCATAGAAGAGTTAATGGAGAAAGCGGAACCTGACCAGTTTTCGCTGACCGTCTTTTGTGAAGAACCGCGCGTCGCCTACGATCGTGTCCACCTCTCGGCTTACTTCTCCCACCACACCGCAGAAGAACTCTCGCTGGTGCGTAAAGGATATTACGAGAAACATCAGGTCACGCTGCTGCTGGGCGAGCGCGCCATCACCCTTAACCGTGATGAGAAACTGATCCACTCCAGCACCGGTCGCACGGTCCGCTACGACACGCTGATTTTTGCCACCGGCTCTTATCCCTGGGTCCCGCCGATTAAAGGAGCGGACGGCAGCGACTGCTTTGTCTACCGCACCCTTGAGGATCTTGATGCGATTGAGGCCTGCTCACGCCGCAGCTCACGTGGCGCGGTGATTGGCGGGGGTCTGCTGGGCCTGGAAGCGGCGGGTGCTCTGAAAAATCTGGGCATAGAAACCCACGTTATAGAATTTGCCCCCGTGCTGATGGCAGAACAGCTGGATCAGCAAGGCGGAGAGCAGCTCCGTCGCAGGATCGAAGAGATGGGTGTACGGGTCCACACCGGCAAAAATACCCAACAGATTGTGCATCATGCACAGGGCGGCAAAACGCTGCAGTTTGCCGATGGCAGCACGCTGGCGGTCGATTTTATCGTCTTCTCCACCGGTATCCGTCCGCAGGACGCGCTGGCGAAGCAGTGTGGCTTGACGCTGGGGCCGCGCGGCGGCATCGCGATTGATGACCAGTGTCGCACCAGCGACCCCGCTATCTACGCGATAGGTGAATGTGCCGCCTGGCAGAATCGGGCCTATGGCCTGGTGGCACCGGGGTACAAAATGGCCCAGGTTGCCAGCGACCATCTGCTGGGCCGCGACAATGCCTTTACCGGCGCGGACATGAGCGCGAAACTCAAGCTGCTCGGGGTCGATGTCGGCGGGATTGGTGATACGCGCGGCATCACGCCGGGTGCCCGCAGCGTGGTCTGGCTGGACGAAGGCAAATCGATCTATAAACGCCTGATTCTCAGTGAGGATCAGAAAACCCTGCTGGGGGCCGTGCTGGTGGGCGACACCCGCGACTATGGCAACCTGCTGCAGCTGGTGCTGAACGCGATTCCGCTGCCTGACCAGCCGGAAGCGCTGATTCTGCCCGCAGGCAGCGGCGAAAAACCGGCTATCGGCGTCGACTCTCTGCCGGAGAGCGCGCAAATCTGCTCCTGCTTCGACGTCACTAAAGGCGATATTGTGCAGGCGGTACAGGCGGGCTGCCACACCGTGGCTGCACTGAAAACCACCACCCGTGCAGGCACCGGCTGCGGCGGCTGTATTCCGCTGCTCACACAGGTGCTCAACAGTGAGCTCAGCCGCCAGGGGATTGCGGTCAGCGACCATCTTTGCGCCCATTTTGCGTATTCCCGTCAGGCGCTGTATCACCTGATTCAGGTGGAAGAGATCAAAACTTTTGATGAACTGCTGGCCCGCTATGGCCAGGGCTACGGCTGTGAAGTCTGCAAGCCCACGGTGGGTTCGCTGCTCGCCTCCTGCTGGAATGAGTATGTGCTCAAACCCCAGCACGCCCCGCTGCAGGACAGCAATGACCTCTGCCTGGGCAATATTCAGAAGGATGGCACCTACTCCGTGATCCCGCGCTCCCCCGGTGGGGAAATCACGCCGCAGGGACTGAAAGCGATAGGTGAGATCGCCGGACGCTACCAGCTCTACACCAAAATTACCGGCTCACAGCGCATCGGCCTTTTCGGGGCGCAGAAAGATGATCTGCCCGCCATCTGGTCACAGCTGATCGACGCCGGCTTCGAAACCGGCCAGGCCTACGCTAAGGCACTGCGAATGGCGAAAACCTGCGTCGGCAGCGCCTGGTGCCGCTATGGAGTCGGCGACAGTCTCGCTCTGGGCGTGACGCTGGAGAACCGTTACAAAGGCATCCGCACCCCGCATAAGATGAAATTTGGCGTCTCCGGCTGCACCCGCGAGTGCGCGGAAGCCCAGGGGAAAGATGTCGGCATCATCGCCACCGAAAAAGGCTGGAACCTTTACGTCTGCGGCAACGGCGGCATGAAGCCGCGGCATGGCGACCTGCTGGCCGCCGATCTGGATCAGGAGACCCTGATCGCCGCGCTTGACCGCTTCATGATGTTCTATATCCGAACCGCCGATCGCCTGCAGCGCACCTCGCTGTGGCTGGAGAGCATGGAGGGCGGCATCGGCTATCTGCGTTCGGTAATCATGGATGACCGGCTCGGTCTCAACAGCCAGCTGGAGCAGCAGCTGGCTGCGCTGCGCGCCACTGTCCGCTGCGAATGGAAAGTCACGCTGGAAGAGGAACCGTCCCTGTCGCGCTTCGCCCACTTTATCAACTCGCCGCAGCGCGACCCTGGCATACAGCGGGTGGCCGAACGCGACCAACACCGGCCGGCCCGCGCCGACGAGCGTATTGCCATCACCCTGACAGAGGAGACGAAATCATGAGCCAGTGGCATCCGGTATGCGCGCTGACGCAGATCCTGCCCGCCACGGGCGTCTGTGCGCTGGTCAACGGCGAGCAGATCGCCATCTTCCGTCCACGCGATGATGAACAGCTCTATGCCATCAGCAATATCGACCCATTCGCCGGGGCCAGTGTGCTGTCGCGCGGCATTATCGCGGAACATCAGGATGCGCTCTGGGTGGCCAGCCCACTGAAAAAGCAGCGTTTTCGTCTCAGCGATGGTGTCTGTATGGAGGATGCCTCGCGCAACGTGGCCGCCTGGCCGGTGCGGGTCAATGCCGGACAGGTCGAAGTCTGCCTGTAACTCTCTTCACAGCCCGCTCCGGCGGGCTTTTTTAAGGATCGCTGATGGACTACTTCCCCCTCTTCTGCCGCCTGCAGGGCCGGCGCTGTCTGCTGGTGGGTGCGGGTGATGTGGCGGAGCGCAAAGCCCGCCTGCTGCTGGAAGCCGGTGCCGAACTCCGGGTGGGTGCTCCTGATTTTTCGCCCGCCTTCCGGGCGTGGGCACAGCAGCGTGCGGTTACGCTGCTGTCGGGACATTTCGATCCGCACTGGCTGAACGGCTGCTGGCTGGTGGTGGCCGCCACCAGCGACAACGCGGTCAATCAGCAGGTGGCGGAAGCGGCGGAAAGGCATAAGATCTTCTGCAACCTGGTGGATGCACCGCAGCAGGCCAGCGCGATTGTGCCATCGATCATCGATCGTTCCCCGCTGATGGTGGCGGTGTCGTCCGGCGGACGGGCGCCGGTGCTGGCGCGCCTGCTGCGGGAGAAGCTGGAGGCGAGGCTGCCGCAACATCTCGGCCAGCTGGCGCAGCTGGCCGGTCACCTGCGCGCGCGGGTGAAAAAGCAGTATGGCGCGCCAGGTGCCCGCCGCCGCTTCTGGGAGCGCTTCTTTCACAGCGAGCGACTGGCGCAATCGCTGGCGAACGGCGACAGGCCGCGTGCAGAGCAGATCGCTGACGCGCTTTTTGACGCCGATCCGGCCCGCCAGGGGGAGGTGGCGCTGGTCGGTGCCGGGCCGGGCGATGCCGGACTACTGACCCTGAAAGGCTTACAGCTTATTCAGCAGGCGGACGTCATCGTCTATGACCGCCTGGTCTCCGATGCTGTCCTGAACCTGGTACGCCGCGATGCCGAGCGTATCTTCGTGGGTAAACGCGCCGGACATCACTGCGTGCCGCAGGCGTCGATTAATCAGCTGCTCTGCGAACAGGCGCAGCGCGGAAAGCGTGTGGTACGGCTGAAAGGGGGCGATCCCTTTATCTTTGGACGGGGCGGCGAAGAGCTGGAGGCGCTGGCGCAGCAGCAGATCCCTTTCAGCGTGGTGCCGGGGATCACCGCCGCGTCAGGCTGCGCGGCTTACAGCGGCATTCCCCTGACCCACCGCGATCATGCGCAGAGCGTCAGGCTGGTTACCGGCCATCTGCAGAAAACGGGCACCCTCGCCTGGCAGACGCTGGCGGCGGAACAGCAGACGCTGGTCTTTTACATGGGGCTGACGCAGGCCGCAGAGATAGCGCAGCAGCTGATCCGACACGGGATGCGCAGCGACATGCCGGTGGCGCTGGTGGAGAACGGCACCACAGCGCGTCAGCGGGTGGTGACCGGCATGCTGAGCGAGCTGGAGAGTCTGGCCGGACAGGTGAGCAGTCCGGGCCTGGTCATCATAGGCAGCGTGGTCAGTCTGCGCGAGACGCTGCGCTGGTTCTGAATCGACAAATAAAAACGGCGGACATCATGTCCGCCGTTTCATTGACTGCTCAGCCGTTACGGCATCGCAACGAAGCCCACCGCCTCATACACCTTCTTCAGGGTTTCCTGCGCCTGTGCGCGTGCTTTCGCCGCGCCATCACGCATCACCTGCTCCAGCAGCGCTTCGTCGTTGCGGAAGGTGTGATAACGCTCCTGCAGCTCAGAGAGCATGCCCGACACCGCATCCGCCACCGCGCCTTTCAGATGGCCATACATCTTGCCCTCAAACGCCTGCTCAAGCTCGGCGATACTCTGACCGGTCACGCCCGACAGAATATCCAGCAGGTTAGAGACGCCCGCCTTCTCTTTCACGTCGTAGCGCACCACTGGTGGCTCTTCAGAGTCGGTGACGGCGCGTTTAATCTTCTTCACCACCTCTTTCGGATCTTCCAGCAGGCCGATCACGTTGTTGCGGTTGTCGTCAGACTTGGACATCTTTTTCGTCGGTTCCAGCAGCGACATCACGCGCGCGCCAGACTTCGGAATGAACGGCTCCGGCACCTTGAAGATGTCGCCATACAGCGCATTGAAACGATGCGCGATATCACGGCTCAGCTCCAGATGCTGTTTCTGATCTTCACCGACCGGCACCTGATGGGTCTGATAGAGCAGAATGTCCGCCGCCATCAGCACCGGATAGTCGAACAGACCGGCATTGATGTTCTCTTCGTAGCGTGCGGATTTATCCTTGAACTGCGTCATGCGGCTCAGCTCACCGAAATAGGCGTAGCAGTTCAGGATCCAGCTCAGCTGCGTATGCTCCGGCACATGGGACTGAACAAAGATGGTGCTTTTTTGCGGGTCGATGCCGCAGGCAAGATAGAGCGCCAGCGTGTCCAGCGTCGCTTTACGCAGTGCGGCAGGGTCCTGACGCACGGTGATAGCATGCAGATCAACGATGCAGTAAATGCAGTGGTAATCATCCTGCATCTGCACCCACTGACGCAGCGCACCCATATAGTTGCCGATGGTCAGTTCGCCGGACGGCTGTGCGCCGCTGAAAACGATGGGTTTCATACTTAAGTCCTGATATTTACAGCCCCAGAGCGGGCAAAAGTTCGTCGAAAGAGTCGAGAGTTAAATCGGGCTGGCTGGTGGCAATCGGCTCGCCATAGTTATAGCCATAGGTCATGGCCACATTGGGCACGCCTGCCGCCTGCGCCGCCTGGATATCATTGCGGGAGTCGCCGACAAACAGCAACTGATCCTGCAGCACCCCAAAGGTGCCAAGCACCATAAAAATGGCGGCCGGATGCGGTTTTTTAACCGGCACATCATCGCCACCAATAATCAGCGAAAACGCATCGGCAATCCCCAGCGATTCCAGCAGCGGCGCCACAAACGGCGTCGGCTTGTTGGTGACAATCGCCATCGGCAGTCCGGTCGCCTTAAGGGCTGCCAGCGTCTGCTTCACGTGCGGAAACAGCGTACTGCCCGCCTCCACGGTATCGGCGTAGTGCCGGTCAAACAGCGCCCGCGCATCGCGCTGCTCTTCCGGCTGCGGTTCGCGGCCCAGCGCAAAGGTCAGCGCACGCGCCATCATGATATCGGCACCGTTGCCAATCCACGTGGAGATCCGCGCCAGGCCCGCCTGCGGCAGACGCAGGTCGTTCAGCGTGCGGTCGATAGCCTCGGCAAGGCCGGGTGCGCTATCCACCAGGGTGCCATCCAGATCAAACGCCAGCGCGCGAATATCAGTGAAATGAGCCATTGGCCTTCTCCAGTTCGTTGCGCATGTCGTCGATGACTTTTTTATAGTCGGGATGACCGAAGATGGCGGAACCGGCAACAAACATGTCGGCACCGGCGGCGGCAATCTGGCCAATGTTGTCGATCTTCACACCGCCATCCACTTCCAGACGGATGTTGTAGCCGCTCTGATCGATACGCCGGCGCGCTTCACGCAGTTTATCCAGGGTGCCCGGGATAAATGACTGGCCGCCAAAGCCCGGGTTTACGGACATCAGCAGAATGATATCCAGCTTATCCATGACGTAATCGAGGTAGCTCAGCGGGGTCGCCGGGTTAAAGACCAGACCGGCTTTGCAGCCATGCTCTTTAATCAGCTGCAGGGTGCGGTCAACGTGTTCGCTGGCTTCGGGATGAAAGGTGATATAGGTGGCACCCGCTTTGGCGAATTCCGGGATCAGCGCATCAACGGGTTTCACCATCAGATGCACATCGATAGGGGCGGTGATGCCATAGTCGCGCAGGGCTTTCAGCACCATCGGACCCATGGTCAGGTTTGGCACGTAGTGGTTGTCCATTACGTCGAAGTGAACCACGTCACCTCCGGCCGCCAGCGCTTTGGCTGTATCTTCGCCCAGGCGGGCAAAGTCCGCCGACAGGATTGAAGGGGCCAGCAAATATTGTTTCATCCGATTCTCCCACTGTTGTGCGCCAGCACTCAGGCTGGCGTAATGCGTTGGTCGCGGACGAAACAGACTAGCGATAAAGTGCCAGCAGTTCGTCGACCTTGGTGCGACCGGTTATGCTCCGGCTGATAGAACGCCGGGCTTTGACCACATGTAACACTGCATCCTGATACCACAGACGCGTCAGTGCAGTGTCGTGGTTAGAAATCAGTACCGGAATCCGGTGCTCTGACGCGGCCAGCTGTGCCGCCAGCATCGCCAGATTCTCCTGCTCACGCAGGCTGAAGCTGTTGGTGTGATAAGCCGTAAAGTTGGCCGTTGCCGACAGCGGCGCATAAGGGGGGTCACAATAGACCACCGAGCCTTTGCCGGCACTGGTCAGGGTAACATCGTACGATTCACAGACAAACGTCGCTTTTTGCGCTCGCTCGGCAAACCATAACAGTTCAGCTTCCGGAAAATAGGGTTTGCGATAGCGGCCAAACGGCACGTTGAACTCACCACGCAGGTTATAACGGCAGAGGCCGTTATAACAGTGGCGGTTCAGATAGAGGAACAGCAGCGCGCGCTGGTAGGCATCCGTGCTGAGGTTAAATTCGGTGCGACGCTGGTAGTAACAGGCTTCAGTGTTTCCTTCCGGCGTGAACAGCAATTGCGCGTCACGAATGAAATCCGCGGTGCGCAGTTTGACGATGTTATAGAGATTAATCAGGTCGCTGTTGATGTCAGCGAGATGATAGCGATCAAATTCGGTGTTCAGAAACACCGAACCCGCGCCAACAAATGGCTCGACCAGGCAGTCGCCTTGCGGCAGATGGCGATGGATCTCTTCGACTAAGGGAAATTTTCCCCCTGCCCATTTCAGGAAAGCGCGATTTTTTTTCATGCTGTCGTGGTAATTACATCTTATTGTGAGGCTGTGGCTGGACCGACAGCAGATCTGCGCTTAAAACGGGGCCAGAGACTGGCCCCCTGTCCGCTATTGACTGGCTTCTTTCTTCACCTGGCTGACCGGTTTTACCCACGGATTTTTCGCGCGTACGTCTGCAGGCAACGAGGCGACAGCGCGTTTGGCATCAGCCGGTGTGGCATAGGAGCCGCTCACCAGCACATACCACGCCTGACCATTACGGGTGGTTTTGTAGACGTGATAGCCGCTCAGATTCTGCTGCTTCGCCCAGGCATTCAGGCTTTCTGCTTTCGACGCGCCGCTCAGCTGCAGGGTGTAGCTGCCGCCTGGCAGTGATTTGCTGGCCGTGCTGCTGCCTGCTGCCGATGTAGCGGGCGCAGAACTGACGGGTGACCGTGCTGGCGTCGTATGTGTTTTGCTGTCGCGGGTTGCCGGCTTCGCCGCCGCTTTGTGCGCGGTGTCGTGCGCCGGACGGGAGGCCGCGTTTGAGCGGGCTGGTGTCTGACGCGTCACCGGTGCGGTAACGGGATTTGCCGCCGTTCCGGCATTGCCGCTGACGGTGGCAGGCGCGGTCGGCAGTGAGCTGCCGCCCTGCGAGCCCATTGCCGCACTGTCGACCTGCTGCTGCTGATTGCTCAGCGCACTGTTCAGATCGCCTGGCAAGGTGACGCGCTGCTGATTCGCTGGGGCGTCAACCGGTGCAGCCTGGGTCGGCGTAGAGGCAACAGGTGGCATTGAGACGTCACGCGCCTGGCCGGACGCCGCCTCACCGCTGGCCGCCGCATTATTGTCGGTGGTGGCCGGCGTGTTCTGAGCGCCAGACATGGAAGAGGAGCCGGTCAGGTCGATGTTCTTCTCACTGCCGGTGCTGCCACCCGCAGCAGGCGTAGTGCCCGCTGACGCGGTTTTTTTCTCATCAGGGCCGTTCAGCGCGGAACCAATCCCCAGAACCAGTAACAGCAGAACCAGAATCCCGACGCCCATCATGATGCGCTGGCGCGAAACCGGTATTCTGGCTGCGGTAGACGACTTACGAGGGCGCGAGGGACGGCGGTCGCTGGCGTCAGGTTTTAACTCATCTTCCGGTTTAAACTCATCCATTTTGCCTCCTCCGTAAAGCGGCATTCCGCACTGCGCACCCTGCGCGCCGCGTCACCACTCAACTGCTTATTCTCAGGGTTGCTGACAATCGTTAATTGCAGCCAGCACCATATCATGTGCCACGCCGCCACGCACTTCAGAGCGGCCGATCGACAACGGCAGAACCAGCCGCAGTTCGCCCGCCAGAACTTTTTTATCGCGCATCATGTGCGGCAGGTACATCTCTGCACGCATCGCCTGTGGGCCATGCACCGGTAAACCGGCACGCTGCAACAGGGCAATGAGGCGTTCCGTCTCGTGCGGCTGGAACTGCCCCAGCCGTTCCGCCGTGCGCGCCGCCATCACCATACCTGCGGCAATCGCTTCACCGTGCAGCCAGTTGCCGTAGCCCATATGCGCTTCAATCGCATGGCCAAAAGTGTGCCCCAGATTGAGCAGCGCCCGCTGACCGTTTTCACGCTCATCAGCCGCCACCACCTCTGCTTTCAGCTCACAGCAGCGACGAATGCAGTACGCCAGCGCCTGTTCATCCAGCGCCAGCAGCGCATCAATATTCTGCTCCAGCCACTGGAAAAAGGCGCCGTCGAGAATAACGCCATACTTGATCACTTCTGCCAGACCGGAGGCCAGCTCACGCGCCGGCAGCGTCTGCAGACAGGCGGTATCGATCACCACCGAGGCAGGCTGATAAAAGGCGCCGATCATGTTTTTGCCCAGCGGATGGTTCACAGCGGTTTTGCCACCCACCGACGAGTCCACCTGCGACAGTAAGGTGGTCGGAACCTGAATAAAGCGCACGCCACGCTGATAGCTGGCCGCAGCAAAACCGGCCAGATCGCCAATGACGCCGCCGCCTAAGGCAACCAGCGTCGTATCACGACCGTGCGGCTTCTGCAGCAGTGCGGTAAAAACCTGATCCATCACCGCCAGCGTCTTATATTGTTCGCCATCGGGTAAGATCACCTGATCAACTTTTACGCCTGCCGCCGTCAGCTGCGCCGTTATCCTGTCAAGATAGAGCGGTGCCAGCGTCTGGTTGGTCACCACCATGGCGTTTTCGCCCGCGGTCAGCGGCCAAAAAGAAGCCGGATCGTTAAACAGTCCGGCGGCGATAGTGATGGGGTAACTGCGTTCCCCCAGTGAGACGGTGATCTTCTCCATGATGCTCAATACCTGTCAGAGAGCCTTCGAACGTTGGATCAACTTTTTTCCAACATGTGGATAATCTGATTCGCCACGACTTTCGCACTCTGGTCGTCTGTACGAATGGTCACATCGGCGATCTCTTCGTAGAGCGGGTTACGTTCGCCAGCCAGCGCTTCAAGCACCTCACGCGGCGGGGAGTCCACCTGCAGCAACGGACGTTTTTTATCGCGCTGAGTGCGCGCCAGTTGCTTCTCGATCGTGGTTTCAAGATAAACCACAACACCACGGGCGGAGAGACGATTACGCGTTTCCCGGGATTTGACGGAACCACCCCCTGTCGCCAGGACGATGCCTTGCTTCTCGGTCAGTTCGTTAATGATTTTTTCTTCGCGATCGCGAAAGCCAGCTTCGCCTTCCACATCAAAAACCCAGCCCACATCCGCTCCGGTGCGTCGCTCAATTTCCTGATCGGAATCGAAGAACTCCATGTTGAGTTGCTGAGCCAACTGACGGCCAATAGTGCTTTTGCCGGCACCCATCGGCCCAACCAGAAAGATATTGCGTTTCTCTGCCATTTTGTCGGTATTACTAAGAATTCGTTAATGATACCCCGCGTTCAGCTTTTGCTGGCGGGACAGGAACTGAGACCTCATGAGCGTTAGCAAGAGTCAGATGAAAAATTATCTCAACACTCAAGGCTGTTTGGCAACCGATTATATTGCCTTCAGCACATCCATTTCTGAATTGGCCTGTGTTCGCGAAACTGTAACGCGCCAGCGCTGCGTCTTTTACCACGCTGCTTACAGAGGAGTTGTCTGATCTGTTAACCGGGATTTATCCGGTTCAGACGGTTACACCGTATTGAAAATCGCTAAACCTTGTAAGCTAATTCCTCTTCTGCGTCAACGCAGATGACCCCGAGGGCCTCATTTTCCGTTTTATCCCGTCGTAAGCGCTGCTTCCCTGACCAATCGCGGCGTAATAAAGATAACCAGCTCTCTTTTTTTACGCTGCGCCGATTGCTGGCGAAACAGTCCGCCAATCAGCGGCACCTTTCCCAGCAGCGGCACCCTGTTCTCTCCCCGGTTTCGCTGCTGCTGAAAGATACCGCCTAAGGCCAGCGTTTGCCCGTCGCTGACCGTGACCTGAGTCTCTATTTCCTGTTTATCGATGGATAAGATGTCGCTGTCACCGGTCCGGATGCTGCGTCCCGGCATATTCTGACTGATATGGATCTTCAGCCGGATACGGCCGTTTCCGGCGATAGTGGGCGTCACCTCCATGCCCAGCACCGCTTCTTTAAACTCAATCGAGGTGGCGCCGCTGTTGCCTGCCGACACTTCATAGGGAATTTCAGTGCCCTGCTTAATCGAGGCGGTCTGCTGGTGCGAGGTGAAGAGGCGCGGACTGGCGATGATCTCAATCTGGTTCTCCTGCTCCAGAGCGCTCAGCTCCAGATCCAGCAGGGCGCCGCCGATACGCGCCAGCGCCATCCCCGCGCTGATACCGGGTGAACTTACCGCCAGCGGAACAGCGAGCCGGGGATGATGCAGGCTCTCTGTCACCGCTGCATCTCCCGCCAGCATGCCCCACTGCACCCCCAGCTCCTGCAGATGCTCCTCACTGATGGTGACGATATGGGCAGAGAGTTCAATCTGCTCCAGTGGCCGATCCAGCCCCTGAATCCAGCGCGCCGTCTCTTTCAGTGCCGCGGCGGTATCGCGCAGAAGCAGCGCGTTGGTGCGTTTATCCACCGTCACGCTGCCACGCGGCGTCATCAGTGACTGGCGTTCACTCAGCAGGCTGGCATGAACGTCGCTGGCGCTGGCATAACGGAGTGTGACCGTGCGCTGTTGCAAAGGCGTCTGCTGTAACTGCGCCTGCCGCTCCGCCTCCCGGGCCGCGTCCTGCGCCTGCTGCCAGCGCAGCGGATAGACCAGCAGAACATTATCCTGCTCAATAACCGTCAGTTTTGCCATCCGCGCCACCAGCGCCAGCGCCTGACGCCACGGCAGGTTATCCAGCCGCAGCGATAGCGTCCCCTCAACCTCAGGCGCGATCAGCAGATTGACCTGCTGATAGTCAGCCAGCGCCTGCAGAATCTGCTCTACCGGTGCGTGGTCAAAAGCGAGGCTGAGCGGCGCCTCGTCAGCGGCGAAAACCGGCTGCAGGCTGCTGATGAGGAGCAGGGTCGCTATCCTTAACATGCGCATATCCTTTTAAATAAAATGTGGTTCGCTGAGCGTGACAGCTCGCCGGCACGGCAAGCGTGAGGCTGCGGGAGGTGATCGCCACCAGTTGCCAGGGCGTCAGCGGAAAAGGCGTGTCGCTGCCCAGCGTGACGCGTTCTCCCTGCGGGGTAAGCAGCCAGGCCTGATAGCGGGTTTCCCGCCCGGCAATCCCCTGCAGACGCCAGCCGGTGAGCGGGGCCACCGCCTCCTGACACAGGGAACCGGCAACAGGCCGGAAGGGATCGCGTGCCAGCACACCACCCCAGCACAGCAGCAGAATCAGCAGGCTATGGCGCATCGGCTGGCTCCAGCCAGAGTTGCGCCTCCAGATCGTGCGGCTGCGCCAGCAGCAGGAAATGCACAGGCAATGGCGCAGAGGCTTGGGCAAACTCAGCAAAGAGTGTCCGGAACGCCTGCCAGGGCAGATGCAGCGTCAGCAGGCGGGCGGGGCCATCCGGCTGCCACGCCTCCAGCTGGTGAGGGCGGCCCGCCAGAATATCGTCGATAGCCCCCTCCGATGCGGCTGCGCGAGTCAGAGCGCGCTGCATCGCCTCCCGCTGCGCCTGCAGCTGCGCGATGGCGGGATGCTGACGCCACTGCTGCTGGCGCTGCTGCAGAGTTCGGGTTAACTGTGACAGCGCCGCCCGTTCAGCGGCCAGTGCCTGCTGCTGAGGCCGTAAGCCCGGCAGCCAGATAAGCAAAAGCAGACCCGACGCGAGAAGGAGCAGCAGGCCGTAGCGCGGAACAGCCGCCATCTGACACCAGCGATCAATCATCGCGTCCCCCGGCTATCTGCGCCCGTAGCGAAAAATGGTAGCGGCCATCCGCCTGACGCCGGACCCCACCCTGCTGCACCTGACCCAACAGGGCGGCGGTAGCAAGCTGCTGGCGAAACTGCCGGATTGCTGCCATATCCTGCGCCTGCCCCTCCAGGATCAGGCGGTTATCGCGCTTCTCCAGCCGGGTCAGCCAGGCGGTATCGGGCAGCATGCCGGGCAGATCGCGCCAGAACTGTTGCCACCCGGCCAGCTGCGCAGCCTTGTCACGCTGCTTCGCCTGCTGTTTTTGCAGAAGCGCGAGCTGTTCCAGCAGCTGCTTCTGCTGCGCTAAACGCGCAGCCAGTGTCTCCAGCGCCTGCTGCTGCATTCTGCTCTCCTGCGCTATCTGCTGGCGCGCCTCATGGACCCGGTACGCCTGCTGCATCAGCAGCAGCAGCAGACCGGCCGCCACCAGTGCCAGCACCAGCAGGCTCTGCCGCCGCTGCCGCTGCCGCCGTTGCTGCCGCCACGGCAGCAGATTTACCGCCACGCCGGGTCATCTCCGCTGGTCAGCGCCAGCCCGGTCGCCAGTGCAAAGGCTCCCGGATTCGCGGGCAACGGGGGCTGCTGATAACGAAGCAGATCAAAAGGGGAAAACGCGACAGCGTCAGCGGGCAGCGCGGCTGGCGTGGCGGCACACCAGGCGATGGCCGTTGCCTGGGGAAAGGCCTGCTGTTTCAGTGCGTCCAGCGTGGTGGCGTCATCACACTCCGCTGCGGTCTGCGCATCACTCCAGAGCCAGCGCCCCTCCTGCTGCAGCACCAGCACCGTGCCGCCCGGCAGTCGCGCCTGCCGGGCCAGCCGCTTCAGCGCGTCGGTGGTCAGTTCCAGCACCTGCGGCCTGAATCCCGCCTGTAACAGGGGGATCATCCACTGGTCAACACTCTCCCGCCGGGCCGCCGTGACGCAGAGCTGACGGCTCCCGGCCTCCTCGTGATAGTCCAGCGCCAGCATGTCAGGCTCCAGTGGAAAGAGACGACGCGCGGCCACCTGCACGTAGTGCCCCAGCGCAGGCTCCCTGAGTGACTGTGCGGGCAGCGGAAGCGGCCGCTGCAGCACCAGCCGGGCGGGGAACCCGACCCTCAGCGAGTAACGGCGCGGCAACTGCTGACGCCAGGCTGTCAGGACCGCCTGTAATTCAGGCGAAGATTGCAGCACGCCGTTTCTTAACGTATCTTGCGGCAGCCGTTGCAGCCACCAGTGGCGTAGCTGCCAGCCATCACGACGACGCTGGAGGGCCAGGCCACACATCTGCCTGTTCTGAATATCCAGCCCGATTTGCCAGGTATGAAAAGCCATGCGCGCGATCTCCTTATCGTCCGGGAAAATGGACATATCAAAGCGTCTGGCTTGCCTTTATACTACCGCGCGGTTGTTTATAAACTGCTCAAACGACAATAGATGGGAAACTCCAGGTGAAGTTCGTAAAGTATTTATTGATCCTTACAGTGTGTTGCATCCTGTTGGGAGCTGGCTCGATTTATGGCTTGTACAAGTACATCGAGCCACAGCTGCCTGACGTCAACACGCTGAAAGATGTGCGTCTGCAAACCCCTATGCAGGTTTACAGCGCCGACGGCGATCTGATCGCCCAGTATGGCGAAATGCGCCGTATTCCTTTGACCCTGCAGCAAGTGCCACCTGTGATGGTGAAAGCGTTTATTGCAACCGAAGACAGCCGTTTTTATGAGCACCACGGTGTGGACCCGGTGGGGATTTTCCGGGCGGCCAGCATCGCGCTGGTCTCCGGTCACGCCTCCCAGGGGGCAAGTACCATCACTCAGCAGCTGGCCCGTAACTTCTTCCTGAGTCCGGAACGCACCCTGATGCGTAAAATAAAGGAAGCGTTTCTGGCAATCCGCATTGAGCAGTTACTCAATAAGGATGAAATTCTTGAGCTCTACCTGAATAAGATCTACCTCGGCTACCGGGCTTATGGCATCGGTGCTGCTTCGCAGGTCTATTTTGGTAAGCCGGTTGACCAGCTGTCGCTGAGTGAAATGGCGATGATTGCCGGTCTGCCGAAAGCGCCGTCCACCTTTAACCCGCTCTACTCGCCGAGCCGCGCCCTGTCGCGTCGCAACGTGGTGCTGGCGCGTATGCTGGATCAGCACTACATCACACAGCAGCAGTATGATGAGGCACGCAATACGCCGCTGGTGGCGAAATATCATGGCCCGGAAATCGCCTTCTCTGCCCCTTATCTCAGCGAGATGGTGCGCCAGGAGATGGTGAAGCGCTACGGCGACAACGCCTACACCGACGGCTATAAGGTTTACACCACCGTGACCCGTCGCCTGCAGGAAGCGGCTCAGACTTCAGTGCGTAACAACGTCATCGCCTACGATATGCGTCATGGCTATCGCGGCCCGACCAGCGTGCTGTGGCGGGTGGGCGAGCCCGCCTGGGATCAGACTAAGATCGAGAAAGCGCTGAGTGCGCTGCCGGTCTATGGCCCGCTCTATCCGGCGGTGGTCACGGAAGCACGCAGTGATGAAGCAACCGTGATGATGAAAGATGGCAGCAATGTGTCGCTGGCCTTAGCGGGTGTGCGCTGGGCGCGTCCTTATAAGTCTGACACCGTGCAGGGCCCGACGCCGAAAAGCGTGACGCAGGTGCTGCAGCCAGGCCAGCAGATCTGGGTGCGCAAAGTGGGTGATGCGTGGTGGCTGGGCCAGGTACCGGATGTGAACTCGGCGCTGGTCTCACTCGATCCGAATGATGGTGCGGTGCGGGCGCTGGTAGGCGGCTTCGCCTTTAACCAGAGCATGTTTAACCGTGCAACTCAGGCACTGCGCCAGGTCGGCTCTAACATCAAGCCGTTCCTCTACACCGCCGCGATGGATCGCGGACTGACGCTGGCGTCGATCCTGAACGATGTGCCGATTTCACGCTGGGATGCCGGTGCGGGTGCCGACTGGCGTCCGAAAAACTCACCGCCAACCTACGATGGACCGATTCGCCTGCGTCAGGGACTTGGCCAGTCGAAAAACGTGGTAATGGTGCGTGCGATGCGCGCCATGGGCGTGGATTATGCCGCAGAATATCTGCAGCGCTTTGGATTCCCGGCGCAGAACATTATTCATACCGAGTCGCTGGCCCTGGGGGCGGCCTCGTTCACCCCGTTACAGGTGGTGCGCGGCTACTCCGTGATGGCGAATGGCGGCTTCCTGATTGACCCGTACTTCATCACCCGGATTGAGAATGAACAGGGCGGCATTGTCTTTGAAGAGAAACCGAAGATCGCCTGTCCGCAGTGCAATCTGCCGGTCATCTACGGCGAAACGAAGAAAGCGCTGGCGCTGAACGAAGAGAGCGTTGAGAACGTGGCCGCGTCAGACAGCAATCAGAACCAGGCGGTGCCACAGCCTGCACTGGAGCAGGTTCCGGCCCAGGCACAGCAGGGCGAACAGCAATATGCCCCGCATGTCATCAACACCCCGCTCAGCTTCCTCATCAGGAGCGCACTGAACAGCAACATCTTCGGTGAACCGGGCTGGATGGGAACCGGCTGGCGTGCCGGTCGTGACCTGAAGCGTAATGACATTGGCGGAAAAACCGGTACCACGAACAGCTCGAAAGATGCCTGGTTCTCGGGTTATGGCCCTGGCGTCGTGACCTCCGTCTGGATCGGTTTTGATGATGCGCGCCGCAATTTAGGCCGCAGCACCCTTTCCGGCGCGATTCCCGATCAGATTTCAGGCTATGAGGGCGGCGCTAAGAGTGCGCAACCGGCATGGGATGAATATATGAAGAGTGCGCTGGAGGGGGTACCGGTGCAGCCGTTAACGCCGCCGGATGGCGTGGTCACGGTCACGATTGACCGCAGCACCGGCAAGCTGGCAAATGGCGGAGGCAATACGCGTCAGGAGTACTTCATCAACGGTACCCAGCCGACCGAGTATTCCGTTCATGATGTGGGCACCACCATTATGGACAACGGCGAGAGTCACGAGCTGTTCTGATGTGACCCGCACACCTACCCTGTTAAAAGGCCGACATCAGTCGGCCTTTTTTATTCAGTAGCGCAGACGCCCCTGCTTCACCAGCCATTCGCGCGCCATAAAGAGCGCACTGACGTTGCGCGCCTCGCGAAAATCGGGCTCCTCCAGCAGCGACAGCATATCGCTCAGCGGCCAGCGGTGAACAATCAGCGGCTCCGGCTCGTCACCTTCCAGCTTATCGGGATAGAGGCCTTCTGCCACCACGATATTCATTTTGCTGGAAAAGTAGGAGGGGGCCATCGTGAGCTTGCCCAGCGGCGTGAGGTGCTCAGCCCCAAAACCGACCTCTTCTTTCAGTTCACGCACCGCCGCCTTATTCACGGTTTCGCCTGCATCGATCAGCCCTTTGGGAAACCCGAGTTCATAGGTTTCCAGTCCGACGGCATACTCCTGAATCAGGATCAGATGGTCATCAATAATGGGCACAATCATGACCGCTTCACGTTCTGACGGCTTCATCCGCTCATAGACGCGACGCGCCCCATTACTGAAGGCGAGATCGACCGATTCGACGGTAAATAGCCGCGAACGCGCCACGGTGGTGATATTGAGGATGTCAGGTTTTTTTGGAATTTTCATATCAGCCTCAAAAGTTTCTGCGCCGGCTATCAGGAACGAATTAGCATACCTAACCCCAGGCAATTGTGCGACAGTCTCACCATAACGATATCGTTACATAGATTCCGGCAATTGAATAACAGCCTTTGGTTATCAGTTAAGACTAAATTTGCATTAGTCAATATGCTGCGATAAGTTTCAGATAATACCGATATTTAATCCAGTCTGAGCCGGTTACCATTCGGACAAGGCAGGGTTTAATAAATGCTAATCAGATATTCCCTGGCACTATTTAATCGGGTGTCTGACTCCTCAGGATTATATAATCTTCCGGAATGCCTCTTCAGAAGTGAGCATCCCCCGGAGCGTACGTTTAAAGTGAAGGCAGCATTTTGGCTGAATTGAGCAGAGCATGAGCACAATCTTTATGATCCTGGCCATAGTGCTGACCTGTTCAATCCTGGCAGGTATTGGGTTCTGGTACGCTATGCGGCATCGTCCGCCGTTGGCGAAACCGCTGCCATTTATCAGTCCGCCCTGCCGTAAGCTTTCCCCTCAGGAGCGCGAGGCGGTAGACAAATATGTCACCGCACTGGCAAAACAGCCCCGCACCGCCGTGACGACCGACAAGCGCAGCGCGTCTGAACGCCTGACGCTGACCGCGCAGAGCAACAACGTCTATCCGGTGACCCGCGCCATTACCCGCTACGGCCTCTCAACGGACGATCCCCATAAATGGCGTTACTATCTGGATGAAGTCGAAGTTCATCTGCCGCCGCTGTGGGAGCAGTACATCACCGACGAAAACTACGTCGAGTTAATCCGCACCCAATCCATTCCGCTGGTGATTTCGCTCAACGGCCATTCGCTGGTGGATTACGCGGTGGATCAGCAGTCCCTGCCGACGCTGATGCGTCCGGTGTCGACCAACGCCTCGATCCGCAAAGCAGAAACGGAAAACGTTGAACTGCTGCAGGTGCGTAAAGAGACCCCGGAAGAGTATCGCCTGTCGCGGCCAGACGGCACGCGTGAAGGGGTCATCATCTCGCTTGCTTTCTTACTGTTCTTCTTCAGCCTGCTGGTGCCCACGACTCTGATGATCTGGCTGGTGCTGGCCGGTGCGGGAATGATCGCAGCCAGCCTGTGGCTGCTCTATCGCATTCCGGGTGAGCGCGGCATGCGTGACATCCACTGCCTGCGCGGCGCGCCGAAGCGCTGGGGTCTGTTCAGCGAATCGAACCAGGAGCAGAGCAACATCACGCTGGGAATTATCGATCTCGCCTATCCGGCGCACTGGCAGCCCTATGTCGCGCACGACCTCGGTCAGGTAACCGACGTGGAGATCTACCTTAATCGTCAGGTGGTGCGTCAGGGCCGCTTTTTATCCCTGCAGGATGAGGTCAAAAATTTCCCGATTCAGCGCTGGCGGAAAAATGTGGTGCTGGCCTGCGGCTCGCTGCTGGTGCTGACCCTGCTGGTCACCTGGATCCCGCTCGGGATGCCGATCAAGCTCAGTCTCGCCTGGGCCAGAGGCACCGACAGCCTGGAGGTCAACAGCGTCGATAAACTCAGCAGCGTGGCCCTGAATATTGGCGACAGCCTGAAGGTGAGCGGTACTGGCATGTGTTCAGTGCCGGATAACTACCAGAGCAACCGGAGTTACGCCTTTATGCCGTTCGACTGCTCGGCCATCTACTGGAATAACGCGAAGCCGTTGCCGCAGCCGCAATCTGACATTATTGATAAAGCCGCCGCCCTGCTGGATACCACGACCCGGCAGCTGCACCCGGAAACCAATACCGATCCCAAACTGAACCCGCAGCTGGCGTCAGCGATCCAGAAGTCCGGCATGATTCTGCTGGATGACTTCTCCGATCTGGTCATGAAGACCCAGGATCTCTGTAATCAGCCGCAGGATTGCGTGCGCCTGAAAAACGCGCTGGTAAACCTGGGCAACGCCAAAGACTGGGAGGCGCTGATGCGCCGCGCCGACTCCGGCCAGCTAAACGGCATGAACGTGCTGCTGCGACCGGTCAGTGCGGAAGCGCTGGAGAACCTGGTGAATACCGCCACCTCGACCTTCTTTTTCCGCGAAACCCGCCGTGCGGCTGAAAACCTCAACAGCCCGCCGCCGGGAGGATTCCTGATCGTCAGTGACGAGGGTCGCCAGCTGGTCAGTCAGCCTCAGCCTGCCGTGTCACTGTTCGATCTCGATCCGCCCGCTCAGTGGCATGAGCTGCAGCGCATCTCCGCCATGCTGCTGCATACGCCTTTCAGCGCCAGCGGCATCATCACCAGCATCACCACCGATGCCAACGGCACGCGTCACATCGCACTGCACAATGAACCGGATGCCATGGCGCAGTGGCGCTATCTTGGCACCGTACTGCTGCTGATGGTGCTGCTGGCCTGCGGCGTGATCAACGGACTGCTGGCCCTGCGCCGCATGCACCGTAATCGCCAGCGCATGATCGACATCCAGCTCTACTACGACAAGTGTTTCAACCATAACCTCAGCACTTTGCAGAGCGTGCGCTCGATATTCTGAGCCCTGCCCTTCTGTGCTACCCTGTCGCCCGGTTTTTTTACAGGGTGAGAGCCACGATGCTCAACTGGTCTGAAATTGACACCGTGCTGCTCGACATGGATGGCACGCTGCTGGATCTGGCGTTTGATCGTCATTTCTGGCTGGAGCATGTGCCCGCGGTGCTCAGCCAGCAGCGCGGTATCACCCTGGCTGACGCTGACCGGATCATCACGGAAAAGTATCAGGCCGTCGCCCATACGCTAAACTGGTATTGTCTGGATTACTGGGCAGAGGCGCTGGCGCTGGACATCCGTGCCATGACCTGGGCGATGCGCAGCCGGGTCGCACTGCGTGACGACACCCTGCCCTTTTTGCAGGCGCTGCGTCGCGCTGGCAAGCGCACCATCCTGCTGACCAACGCGCATCCCTATAATCTCGACGTCAAACTGGCGCAGACAGGTTTAGCGCCACACCTTGATTTATTACTTTCCACCCATACCTTTGGGTATCCGAAAGAAGACCCGCGTCTGTGGCAGGCGGTACAACAGCACACCGGCTTTTCTGCGCCGCGCACGCTGTTTATCGACGACAGCGAAGTGATTCTGGATGCTGCGGCGTCATGGGGCATCGGCTGGTGCTTAGGCGTAAAAAATCCCGATTCGGGTCGTCCTGAGCAAATCTTTCAGCGTCACCGCGCCACCGGCGACTATCGGACGCTGATCTGAGTCAGGAGCAGCAATGAAAGAGAAAAGCAGCGAAGAGGTTCGCCTCGACAAATGGCTGTGGGCTGCGCGCTTTTACAAAACCCGGGCAATTGCGCGGGAGATGATTGAAGGCGGCAAAGTGCACTACAACGGTCAGCGCAGTAAACCCGGCAAGATCGTCGAGCTGAATGCGGAACTGACCGTGCGTCAGGGCAACGATGAACGCACCGTGGTGGTGGCGAATATCAGCGCTCAGCGCCGCCCCGCCAGCGAGGCACAGCAGCTCTACCGCGAAACCGATGCCAGTATCGAGAAACGCGAAAAAATGGCGCAGGCACGCAAACTGAATGCGCTGACTATGCCCCATCCCGATCGGCGACCTGACAAAAAAGAGCGTCGCGATTTGATGAAGTTTAAATTATCGGGCGATGAGTAATGCCGTCTTCGCGGACGCGCCATCGCCCCGTTCCAGTGAGAGAAAAAATATGTCAGTCCAGGATCAACTGCACCGTTATCTGTTTGAAAATGCCGCTGTGCGCGGCGAGCTGGTGAACGTCTCCGACACCTGGCGTGAAACCGTGAAGAACCACGACTATCCGGCTCCGGTTAAGACGCTGCTGGGTGAAATGCTGGTCGCCACCAGCCTGCTGACCGCCACGCTGAAGTTTGACGGTGAAATTACCGTGCAGCTGCAGGGTGACGGTCCGCTCTCCCTGGCGGTGATCAACGGCAACAATAATCAGGAGCTGCGTGGCGTGGCGCGCATAAAAGGCGACATCCCGGCCGACAGCACCCTGAAAAGCATGGTGGGCAACGGCTACCTGGTGATCACCATCTCCCCTGAAAAAGGTGAGCGCTATCAGGGCGTGGTGGGACTGGAAGGTGAAACGCTGGCGGAATGCCTGGAAGATTACTTCATGCGTTCTGAGCAGCTGCCTACGCGGCTGTTTATCCGCACCAGCGACCAGGGTGCCGCCGGTATCCTGCTGCAGGTTCTGCCGGCACAGGAGACAGAGAAAGAGGCGTTCGACCACCTGGCGACCCTGACGGAAACCATCAAAACCGACGAGCTGATCACCCTGCCGGCCAATGAGGTGCTGTGGCGTCTCTACCATCAGGAAGAGGTCACCCTCTATGATCCGCAGCCGGTCATCTACAAATGCACCTGTTCGCGTGAACGCTGTGGTGAAGTGCTGACCACGCTGCCGAAGGAAGAGGTGGATGAGATCATCGCGGAAGATGGCAAAATTGACATGCACTGCGACTACTGCGGTTCAGACTACGTGTTTGACGCAGTCGATATCGCGGCGATTCGCAGCCATTCTCACGGGAATGACGAGCGTCTGCACTGATTCACCGGGCGGCGTCTGCCGCCCCGTTTTCCTCTCCCCCTCCTATCCCCATAATTTCTCAGACAAATTATCTTTTTTTACTTTCATAACATCTTTAAAACGTTCGAAACATAGCCTTAACGCGCCCTGAGTCGCATTTTTAGATCGCTGCCCTTTTTCCCTCAACGCAGAAGAGTAAACTGCGCGCGATCGTGCAGCCGCCCGGAAGGCAGAGGCAGAAGCCCTGATAAGCCTGGTTGTGCCTGCAGGCTGAGGTGACGACGCGCTGTGACTTTTCAGTGCGTCGTCGCATCAGTGCAACAGCCGGCCGTACGATCCCAACCTATCTCTGCTTTGCAGAACAGACACCGATTTAAGGAGCAGTAAAATGCGCGTTAACGGCCTGACCTCGCAAGACCTTGCCGCTTTGGGCATCGTGGATACCACGGAAGTGGTTTACAACCCTGATTACGACACGCTCTTTCAGGAAGAGACGCGCCCGGACCTCGAAGGTTTTGCACGTGGCACCCTGACGCAGAGCGGTGCGATTGCAGTAGACACCGGGATTTTCACCGGGCGATCGCCAAAGGATAAGTACATTGTGCGTGACGACACCACGCGCGATACCCTGTGGTGGAACGACCAGGGCACCGGCAAAAATGACAACCAGCCCCTGTCGCAGGAGACCTGGAACGCGCTGAAAAGCTGCGTCACCCGGCAGCTCTCCGGCAAGCGCCTGTTTGTCGTGGATGCCTTCTGCGGTGCCAATGCTGACTCCCGTCTGAGCGTGCGTTTTGTCACCGAAGTGGCCTGGCAGGCCCACTTCGTCAAAAATATGTTCATCCAGCCGACCGACGCTGAGCTGGCCGACTTCACGCCCGATTTTGTGGTGATGAACGGCGCGAAATGCACCAACCCGGACTGGCAGGCGCAGGGTCTGCACTCTGAGAACTTTGTCGCCTTCAATCTGACGGAGCGCATGCAGCTGATTGGCGGCACCTGGTACGGCGGCGAGATGAAGAAAGGTCTGTTCGCCATCATGAACTACCTGCTGCCGCTGAAAGGCATCGCTTCGATGCACTGCTCTGCTAACGTTGGCAAAGCGGGCGACGTGGCGGTCTTCTTTGGCCTGTCGGGCACCGGGAAAACCACTCTCTCGACCGATCCTGACCGCCAGCTGATTGGCGATGATGAACATGGCTGGGACGATGACGGCGTGTTTAACTTCGAGGGCGGCTGCTACGCCAAAACCATCAACCTCTCAGAGCAGGCTGAGCCGGAGATCTACCGCGCCATTCGCCGTAATGCGCTGCTGGAGAATGTGGTGGTGCGCGAAGATGGCAGTGTGGATTACGCCGACGGCAGCAAAACCGAAAACACCCGCGTCTCTTACCCGATCAATCACATCGACAACATCGTGCAGCCGGTCTCAAAAGCGGGCCATGCGAAGAAGGTGATTTTCCTGACCGCCGATGCGTTTGGGGTGCTGCCACCGGTTTCCCGTCTGACGCCGGAGCAGACGCAGTATCATTTCCTGTCCGGTTTTACCGCCAAACTGGCCGGAACCGAGCGTGGCGTGACTGAGCCAACACCGACCTTCTCTGCCTGTTTTGGTGCCGCATTCCTGACGCTGCACCCGACGCAGTATGCCGAAGTGCTGGTGAAGCGGATGGAGGCGTCCGGTGCGCAGGCGTATCTGGTCAATACCGGCTGGAACGGCAGCGGCAAGCGCATCTCGCTGAAAAATACCCGTGCCATCATCAACGCGATCCTGGCGGGTGAACTGGATAATGCGCCGGTAGAAACCCTGCCGATCTTCAATCTGCAGATGCCGGTGACACTGGGTGAGCTGGACAGTGAGACGCTCGATCCGCGTCGCAGCTGGGAGAGTGAAGAGAAGTGGACCGCCGCCGCCGAAGGTCTGGCGCAGCGCTTTATTGATAACTTCGATAAGTACACCGATAACGCAGCCGGTGCGGCGCTGGTAAAAGCGGGCCCGCAACGCTGACGGAACGGGCGCGGCAGTCCTCCTGCCGCGCCCGTTTTATCCGCCTGAGACGCTGTTGCTGCCGTTGTTATGGCTCAGCGCCATATTTTCCGTTAACGGTAACCAGGCGCGAATACGCAATCCCCCGCGCTCGCTCTCGCCAATCTCCAGCGACCCCTGATGCGCATCAATAATACGCTGTACAATCGCCAGGCCGAGACCGGTTCCGCTGGTGCTGCGGGCACTGTCGCCGCGCACAAACGGCTGGAAGAGATGCGCCAGCTGATCAGGCTTAATACCCGGCCCGTCATCTTCCACCTGAAACCAGGCGCGATGCAGTTCCCGTCCGCTGCTGACTTTAATCCAGCCATTGCCGTATCGCGCGGCGTTGACCACCAGGTTAGCCAGTGCGCGTTTGATCGACAGCGGGTTGATATCCAGCATTAACTCTTCCGGCATCACCGCATTTTCGATCTCACGTTCGTAGCCACTCTCTGCGGCCACCACCTCGCCCAGCACGCTGTTCAGGTCGGCGCGCTCGGTCTGCATCTCCTGACCGGTGCGCAGGTAGTCGATGAACTGTTCGATGATGGCGTTGCACTCTTCGATATCTTTGTTAATCGATTCGGCCAGATAGCCATCCTGCTCGCTCATCATCTCGGTGGCGAGACGAATACGGGTCAGCGGCGTGCGCAGGTCGTGACTGACCCCCGCCATGAGCAGCGTTCGGTCATCCGCCAGCTGTTTTACCCCGGCCGCCATCTGGTTAAAGGCACGGGTCACCGATCGGACTTCGGACGCGCCATACTCGCGCAGCGGCGGCGGAATAATCCCGCGTCCGACCTGCAGAGCGGCGTGCTCCAGATCCACCAGCGGCCGGTTCTGGATGCGGATAAACAGCCAGGCGCCGCCAATCGCCAGCAGCATTATCGCCAGGGTATAGCGGAACAGCGGCGAGAAGTCGCCCTGATGGATTTCCGTCAGGGGCACCCGCACCCAGATATCAGGCGACAGCCAGGTTTTCAGCCAGACCACAGGCGAGTTTTTGTTGACCTCGACCCGCACATCGGTGGGCCCGCCCAGCTGCTGCCCCATCTGTTCACTCAGGAATTCATAGTGCTGCGCCCAGCGCAATCCGCTCTCCTCTGCTGCTGCATTGGTGTAGAGCGAGATCCCCAGTTCGCGGTAGATTTCCCGGCGAAACGCCGGAGGCACTTCCAGCTGCGTGCCATCCTCCAGCTGCAGCCGGTCGGTCATCAGCATACGTACTTCGTATGCCAGCACCTTATTGAACTGCTGCAGGCTGGGAAGGATGGCAAAGTTCAGCACCACCAGATAGGTCGTGACCAGGCTGACAAACAGCAGGGTCACGATCAGCAGCAGGGTGCGCGCAAACGAACTGCGTGGCGAGAAGCGCAGTCGCCTCATGCTTTACTGCCGTCCGGCACGAAGACGTAGCCCAGACCCCAGACGGTCTGAATGTAACGTGGATGCGCCGGGTCCTCTTCCACCATGCGACGCAGGCGGGAGATCTGAACGTCAATCGAACGCTCCATGGCACTGTATTCACGGCCACGCGCCAGGTTCATCAGCTTGTCGCGCGACAGCGGCTCACGCGGGTGGCTCACCAGGGCTTTCAGCACGGCGAACTCACCGCTGGTCAGCGGCATCGGCTCATCTTCACGGAACATCTCGCGGGTGCCGAGGTTAAGTTTGAATTTACCAAAGGCGATAATCGCCTCTTCCTGCGACGGTGCGCCGGGCAGTTCATTGGCCTGACGACGCAGCACCGCGCGGATACGCGCCAGCAGTTCACGCGGGTTAAAGGGTTTAGGAATGTAGTCGTCCGCGCCGATCTCCAGCCCGACGATACGATCGACCTCTTCGCCCTTGGCCGTCACCATAATGATAGGCATCGGGTTGCTCTGACTGCGCAGACGACGGCAGATAGAGAGGCCATCTTCACCTGGCAGCATCAGGTCGAGCACCATCAGATGAAAGGATTCACGGGTTAACAGACGATCCATCTGCTCGGCATTAGCGACACTGCGCACCTGAAAGCCCTGCTCGGTGAGATAGCGTTCAAGCAGAGCACGCAGACGCATATCATCATCGACGACCAGAATTTTGTAGTTCTCTTGCATTTTCAACTCCCAAAGGCGCTATTGCCTGAGCCAACATTGTTAAAAAAAGATGCCTTATAGTGACAGTCATTAATGGTTTATATTCTAGCCAAAATTGTTACAAAGCATATTAAACAGGAGCTTATATTTAATTTCGGGCCAATTTCGGGGCCAGGCTCACCCTTTTTACCGGCGACAGGGCAGGATACGGCAAATCTGAAAAAACGGCCCTGTTTCTCAGAATCGCTGGCGTCAGAAGCGGACCGGCATTTATTCGATGAAGAAATTCAGCGGCTTAGCAGTTAATTTGGCTTAAAACGGAGTCATCATTATGGATAAGCTCCAGATAATCTACCCTGCCCGCATTCAGACAGCATAATATTCCAGCAAAAGCGCCCGGGACGCCATCCTCATCTCGGATTAATTTCAGTGCTTCTCACAGCAAGGCCAGTTGAAATTAAAGTCCGATAAATCAATCAGTAAAGCCAACTTTTCGCCTTCTCCGTTTTCAACCAGACTGCTCAGGCACCATTCGACGTCTCAACGGGGATTACACAATGAAAAAAACGATTTTACTGCTGAGCGCGCTGGCATTAGGCAGCGTTAGCCCAGGTTATGCTGCCACAGCGACCGGTGAAGCGGCCGGTGCAGCGGCAACCTCAACCGCTAAAGGTAACTCTGACGCCATTGGCGTTGGCGCAGTCGCGGCCCTGCTGGGCGTTGCGCTGGCGACCATGGGCGGCGGCGGCGGTGACGGACATGGCACCGGCACCTCGACCACCACGGCGACTCACGCCGGAAAATAAGTCTGTTTTATTGGCCAGCGTCCTGTGACTGGCTCCAGATTACGCTTCAGCAGCACCCCTTTCGCCGCCGGGGAAGTCAACGCGGGTTTTTAGCTTTAAAAACCCCTTCCCCGACTCTTTTTTGCCGCGCCCTGTTTGCCTTACACTGTTTCTCTTTTGATTTGGCTGGCCGGATTAGCATGAAAACCCGACTGATTACCCGCGAAGGCTTCGATAAGCTGAAAGCGGAACTCGACTACCTCTGGCGTGAAGAGCGACCGGAAGTGACCAAAAAGGTGACCTGGGCTGCCAGCCTTGGCGATCGCAGTGAAAATGCCGACTATCAGTACAACAAGAAACGGCTGCGGGAAATTGACCGTCGCGTTCGCTACCTGACCAAAAGTCTTGAGCAGCTGCGCATCGTTGACTACTCGCCTCAGCAGGATGGCAAAGTCTTCTTCGGTGCCTGGGTGGAAATTGAAAACGATGCGGGCGACCTCAAACGCTTCCGCATCGTGGGCTACGATGAGATTTTTGGCCGCAAGGATTACATCTCCATCGACTCACCGATGGCGCGGGCACTGCTGAAAAAAGAGGTGGGCGATGCCGCCACCGTCGAGACGCCAGTGGGTCCGGCGCTCTGGTATGTCAACGCGATTGATTACCCGCAATAACGTTTCAGATTATGGCTGAAAGCCGCCCGCGTCTCTGGCAATTTTGACCATCAATCCGTATAACTGTCCGCTATTTCTCAACCCGGAAAGCAAGACAGTCCTGATGATGAACGTTCTGAGCCAGATAATAGCCAGTGAGCTGCAGGCGCGTCCCGAACAGGTTGACGCCGCCGTTCGCCTGCTGGATGAAGGGAATACCGTGCCGTTTATCGCACGCTATCGTAAAGAGGTCACCGGCGGGCTGGATGATACCCAACTGCGCCAGCTGGAAACCCGCCTCAGCTATCTGCGTGAACTTGAAGAGCGACGCCAGTCGATTCTGAAGTCGATTGACGAGCAGGGAAAACTCACCGACGACCTCGCCCGCGCGATCAACACCACCCTCAGCAAAACCGAGCTGGAAGATCTCTACCTGCCCTACAAACAGAAGCGCCGTACGCGTGGACAGATCGCGATTGAAGCGGGTCTTGAGCCGCTGGCGGACACCCTGTGGCAGGATCCGTCTCACACCCCTGAGCAGCTGGCTGCACAATATGTCGATGCCGACAAAGGGGTGGCTGACGTGCGTGCCGCGCTGGATGGCGCCCGCTACATTCTGATGGAGCGTTTCGCTGAAGATGCGGCGCTGCTGGCGAAAGTGCGTAACTATCTGTGGAAAAATGCTCACCTGGTGTCGCGCGTGGTGGAAGGCAAAGAGGAAGCGGGCGCGAAGTTCCGTGACTACTTTGACCACCATGAAGCGCTGAGCAGCGTGCCGTCACACCGTGCACTGGCGATGCTGCGCGGCCGTAACGAAGGCGTTCTGCAACTCTCGCTGAATGCTGACCCGCAGTTTGATGAAGCGCCGCGTGAAAGCCACGGCGAAACGCTGATTGCGGAACACCTGAACCTGCGCCTGAACAACGCCCCGGCAGACAGCTGGCGTAAAGCGGTCGTGAGCTGGACATGGCGCATCAAAGTGATGCTGCATCTGGAAACCGAGCTGATGGGCACGGTGCGCGAACGCGCAGAAGATGAAGCGATCAACGTGTTTGCCCGTAACCTGCACGATCTGCTGATGGCCGCGCCCGCGGGCATGCGGGCCACCATGGGACTGGACCCGGGCCTGCGCACCGGCGTTAAGGTCGCTGTCGTTGATGCCACCGGCAAGGTTGTCGCGACCGACACCGTCTATCCGCACACCGGTCAGGCCGCGAAAGCCGCCGCCGCCGTTGCGGCCCTCTGCGTTAAGCATCAGGTGGAGCTGGTGGCGATTGGTAACGGCACCGCATCCCGCGAAACCGAGCGCTTTTTCCTCGATCTGCAGAAGCAGTTCCCGCAGGTCACGGCGCAGAAAGTGATTGTCAGTGAGGCGGGCGCGTCCGTCTACTCCGCCTCTGAACTGGCGGCGCAGGAGTTCCCGGATCTGGATGTCTCTCTGCGCGGCGCGGTGTCGATTGCCCGACGTCTGCAGGACCCGCTGGCTGAGCTGGTGAAAATCGATCCGAAATCGATCGGTGTCGGTCAGTATCAGCATGATGTCAGCCAGAGCCAGCTGGCGAAGAAACTCGACGCGGTGGTGGAAGACTGTGTGAACGCCGTCGGCGTGGATCTGAATACCGCCTCGGTGCCGCTGCTGACCCGCGTCGCGGGCCTGACGCGCATGATGGCGCAGAACATTGTCGGCTGGCGGGATGAAAATGGCCGCTTCCGCAACCGCCAGCAGCTGCTGAAAGTGAGTCGCCTGGGACCAAAAGCCTTTGAACAGTGCGCGGGCTTCCTGCGTATCAATCACGGCGATAACCCGCTCGACGCCTCCACGGTCCACCCGGAAGCCTATCCGGTGGTCGAGCGCATTCTGGCCGCTACCGAGCAGGCGCTGAGCGACCTGATGGGTAATGCGGGCAGCCTGCGCAATCTCAGCCCGCGCGATTTCATCGATGACCGTTTTGGTCTGCCGACCGTAACCGACATCATGAAAGAGCTGGAGAAGCCGGGCCGCGATCCGCGTCCTGAGTTTAAGACGGCGCAGTTTGCAGAAGGCGTCGAGACGCTGAGCGACCTGACGCCGGGCCTGATTCTGGAAGGCAGCGTTACCAACGTCACCAACTTCGGGGCGTTTGTGGACATCGGCGTGCATCAGGATGGCCTGGTGCATATCTCCTCGCTCTCTGACCGCTTTGTGGAAGATCCTCATCAGGTGGTAAAAGCGGGCGATATCGTCAAAGTCAAAGTGATGGAAGTCGATCTGCAGCGCAAACGTATTGCCCTGACCATGCGTCTCGATGAGCAGCCAGGCGAAGGCAATGCGCGTGGCGGCGCGAAAAATGGCGCGCCGCGTGACGAGAAACGTCCGGCTGCCGCGAAAGGCCGTCCGCGTCCGGTCAGCGCCTCTGCGGGTAACAGCGCGATGGGTGATGCCCTGGCCGCCGCGTTCGGTAAAAAACGCTAAGCTTATCAGGGGGCCGCACGCTGGCCCCCTGTTCCCGCCACTTTCCCCGGTTGAAAATCCCCGTCATAACGCTACGCTAAAAAGACGCCTGTCATAAAAACAACATCTGCTGTGGCATCCAAATCACGATGGAAACGATCACCGATCTGATTGATAAGATTTATGCCGGCACCTTTCCCCAGGCTACCCTGACGCGCCTGCTGAGTGAGATCGCCACCGCCCGCGACGCCATCAAGCTGCCGCGCAAGGCGCACTGGGACGAGCAGGATGTGGTGCTCATCACCTATGCCGATCAGTTTCGGGAAACCGGCAAGCCCACGCTCACGACCTTTTCCCGCTTCTATCAGCAGCATCTGCAATCCCTCTTTCCGCTGGTTCACCTGCTGCCTTTCTTTCCCTGGTCGTCTGACGACGGCTTTTCTGTCATTGATTACCATCAGGTTGATCCGCTGTGCGGTGACTGGCAGGATGTTGCCCGCCTGCATCAGGAAACCCGGCTGATGTTCGATTTTGTCTGCAACCATATGTCGTCGCGGAGCGCCTGGTTCCGTCACTTTCTGGCGCAGGACCCCGGCTGGGACGATTTCTTTATCAGCATGCCGCCCGCCACTGACCTCAGCGCCGTCACCCGTCCGCGAACCTCGCCGCTGCTAACCCCTTTTCAGATGGCCGATGGCGACACCCGCTTTATCTGGACCACCTTCAGCGCCGATCAGATCGACCTGAACTTTGCCAATCCTGAGGTGCTGCTGCGCATGGTCGGGGTCCTGCTCGACTACCTGATACGCGGCGCGGACTACGTGCGGCTCGATGCGGTCGGCTACATGTGGAAAACGCCCGGCACGCGCTGTATTCACCTGGAAAAAACCCATCAGCTGGTGAAGCTGTTTCGCGCGATTGCCGACCAGGTCGCCCCTGGCACGGTGATTATCACGGAGACCAACGTGCCACATCGGGACAACATCAGTTACCTCGGCAACGGCCACGATGAGGCGCAGATGGTTTATCAGTTTTCGCTGCCGCCGCTGGTGCTGCATGCGATTCATACCGGCTCGGCGCGCGCGCTGCGGCAGTGGGCCAGCTCGCTGGATCTCAGCAGCAATGACACCACCTTTTTTAACTTTCTGGCGTCCCACGATGGTATTGGCCTGAATCCGGCGCGCGGAATTTTGTCGGAGGTGGAGATTGTGGCGCTGGTGCGCGACCTGGCGCTGGAGGGTGCGCTGGTCTCCTACAAAAATAATCCGGACGGCACCACCAGCCCGTATGAAATCAACGTCACCTATCTGGATGCGTTAAACCGTGAGGCGGACGACGACGCCACGCGGCTGAAACGTTTTTTACTGGCCCATGCCATTCTGCTGGTGTTCCCTGGCGTGCCGGCCATCTATATCCAGAGCATTGTGGGCGGGCGAAATGATTACGATGGGGTGCGTGCCGCCGGACACAACCGGGCGATTAATCGCCAGAAGTATGATCTGCAGACGATAGAAGCGGCGCTGGCGGGGGAAGAGTGGCTGCGTCAGCAGATTTATACCCGGCTCGGTCAGCTGATCCAGCTGCGCCGTCGCCAGCCTGCTTTTCATCCCGATAATCCGATGACGATCTCAGAGAGCGAAAATGCCCTGCTGGTGCTCAGACGTCATTCGCCGGACAGCAATGAAGGGTTGCTCTGCGTGTTTAATCTCAGTGGACGGCCGGTGGAGACACCGCTACCTGAGGCACGTATGTGGCAGGATCTGATAAGCGGAGAGAAGATGGATGGCACCCAGCCGGTTAAGCTGGATGCCTGGCAGTTCATGTGGCTACGCTGATTACTTGTAGACTTCAGCGGTGGCGCTGAATTTACCGTGTTCGCGACCCGCGATCACCAGGTAGTATTTACCGCCTTTCTCGTCAGCAAGCTGAGACAGCACTTTTTTAGCATCCATTGGCGAGGTGGTTTCCGCTGTGGTGTTAACAGTGCCAATCTTCTGCAGGTTCATTGATTTAACTTCTTCTTTGGTGACTTCCTTCGCTGCCATCGCAGAAAATGAAATCGCGCCCATCATCATTGAAGCCACAACCCATTTAAAAACCTTCATTATGTTTACCCTCATTCATGATCCATTGTGAGATGTAAGCAGCCGCTAAACGCGTAAGGCAGTATGGAACGGCATAGTCATTTCCGTGACTAATCACATAAATTTGCAGCGGCCTTGCTCACAGAGAGAAGTATTGCTGCTGCCAGCGATTTTGCCAACTTAAAGCCTCATTATCCCGGCAAATCACTGATAAAGTTAATAATATGCTGACAAAAGATGTCTGGATGGGAAATAAAAGGTGCATGTGCTGCCTTGTCGATAACGACTGAAGGCGAGGCTGGCAACATTTCATCAATCTCTGCAGCAATCCGGCGCGGCACCAGCCCATCGAGTGCGCCATAGAGACGCAGGAACGGCAGCCCGATCTGCGGTAACGTGCTGCGCAGATCGACCTGACGCAGAATCTCCAGTCCGCCATCCAGCACCGCCACTTCCGGCATCGGTTGCGACAGCACCACCTCTTTCAGCTGCCGTGCATCGGCGCGCGCCGTTTCGGTGCCCAGCGTCTGCAGCGCCAGAAAGCGCTCCACCGTGCGCTGAAAATCGTTGCTGAGCATCTGCTGAAAGTTCTGCAGCGTCTCGGGTTTAATGCCGGGCCAGTGCTCTGTGGCGGTGAAACAGGGTGACGATGCAACGGTAATCAGTGCAGCCAGCTTTTCTGGCGCGGTCAGCGCCAGCTGTGTCGCCACCAGTCCGCCCAGAGACCACCCCATGACGATCGCCTGTGCGGGCAGCGCAGGCAGCAGCGCCTCTGCCATCTGTGTCAGCGTCAGCGTTCCCGCATCCTGACTGCGGCCATAGCCCGGCAGATCGACCAGATGCAGGCGGTAATGCGGGCTGAGTCGCGGAATAATGCTTTGCCAGACTTCGGCATTCAGCCCCCATCCGTGCAGCAGCACAAGATCGCGTTTTCCTTCTCCGCAGGTGTGCCAGTAGAGCGACGTCATCAGTTACTATCCCGAAAATGATAAGGAGGTCGCTATGCTAGCAATGCCTGCCCTGTGTTGGCTATGCCAGATGCCGTTACAGATCGCCCGTCACGGTCTGTGCAGCTTATGTCTGCGTGAATTACCGCCGCTGCCCCTGCTCTGTCCACGCTGCGGATTGCCCGCCGGGACGACGCGGGTTGCCTGTGGCCGCTGCCAGCGCAAACCGCCCGCCTGGCAGGCGCTGGTCTGCGTCAATGACTATCGCCCGCCGTTCAGTGAGTGGGTTAATCAGCTTAAGTTTTCTCACATAACCGCACTCAGGGTGATGCTGGCGCGGCTGCTTTTGCTAAGCTGGCTGGATGTCTGGCGGCACGGTCGTGTAGTGCGTCCCGACCTGCTGCTGCCGGTGCCGCTGCACTGGCGGCGACGCTGGCGGCGCGGCTACAACCAGAGTGCCCTGCTGGCTGCCCCGCTGGCGCACTGGCTGCAGTGCGAATGGCGTGACGGCCTCTCCCGCCAGCGAAGGGGAGCATTGCAGCATCAGCTCACTGCCCGCCAGCGCCGCACTAACTTACGGGATGCCTTCCGCCTTGAAATGGCGGTGCAGGGTCGCCATATCGCCCTGCTGGATGACGTCATCACCACCGGCAGTACGGTCGACGAAATCAGTCGTCTGTTACTGGCGCAGGGCGCGGCCAGCGTGCAGGTCTGGTGCCTGTGCCGTACCTTGTAGAGCGTCATTGATGGGCGTATTATAACCAACTAAATTAGTCAACTATTGAGCAATCGACATGATCCGAATTACTGACTCTGCCCAGGAACATTTTTCTAAACTGCTATCCAAACAAGAAGATGGCACCCAGATTCGCGTATTCGTGATTAACCCGGGTACGCCAACAGCGGAGTGCGGCGTCTCTTACTGTCCGCCTGATGCCGTTGAAGCGACTGACACCGAGCTGAAGTTCGAAAAGCTCTCTGCGTATGTTGATGAACTGAGCAAACCTTATCTGGAAGATGCGGAAATCGACTTCGTGACCGACAATCTCGGTTCACAGCTGACGCTGAAAGCGCCGAACGCCAAAATGCGGAAGGTGTCTGACGATGCGCCGATGGTGGAGCGCGTGGAGTATCTGCTGCAGGCGCAGATCAACCCACAGCTGGCCGGTCACGGCGGACGCGTGTCACTGATGGAGATCACCGATGACGGTTACGCCATTCTGCAGTTTGGCGGCGGCTGTAACGGCTGTTCGATGATCGACGTCACCCTGAAAGATGGCATCGAGAAAGAGCTGCTGGCTGCCTTCCCGGAACTGAAAGGCGTGCGGGATATTACCGAGCATCAGCGCGGCGAACACTCCTTCTACTGATGTTAACGCACAGGATAAGAGCGCGGCAGTCAGACTGCCGCGCTCTTGTTACTTCTCTTTCCTGCCTGACTGACGCTGCTGGCTGACCACCTTCAGCAGTGCATTCACTTCCCTGTCGGCAAAGATCGCCTCCAGCGTTTTGCTCAGCTTACGTCGCCAGTTGGGATATTGATCTACCGTGCCCGGCACGTTAACCGGCGTGGTCATGCCGAGCCAGTCCTCCGGTTGCAGGCCCAGCAGCGCACTGTCGGTGTCGGCCAGAAAACGGTGGATTGCCCGGTTCAGTGCAGGCGTCATCGCCAGCTTCTCCGCCTTTTTCTGACTGCGAGCCGGCAGGGCCCCCGCCTGATGCAGGGCATCCAGCAGCGCCTGCTTCTGCGTCGCCCGCTGCTCATGCAGTGCCTTCACCGCGTCGCCCGGATAGAGGCCCAGTTTCTCGCCCAGCGCCAGGTCGCCCTGCTCCCAGAAACCGGTGAGGGTGGGCAGATCGTGCGTGCTGGCACTGGCAATCGACTGACGCGGATAGTCCTGCGGCGCGCGATAGCGCTGATCTTTCTCCTGCTCGAACCAGAGCACCTTCCATGAAAAGACGCCGCTTTTGCGCAGCAGGCTGACTATCGCCTCCGGCACGGTGCCCAGATCTTCGCCAATCACCATGCAGCGCAGCCGGTGGCTCTCCAGCGCCAGAATCCCCAGCAGATCGTCGACCGGATAGGCGACATAAGCGCCTTTATCCGCCGTCTCTCCGGCAGGCACCCACCACAGACGCAGCAGCGACATCACATGATCGATGCGCAATGCACCGCAGTCACGCATGTTGGCTCGCAGCATGTCGATAAAGGGCTGATAGCCGCGCGCCTGCATCACATGCGGGTCCATTGGCGGCAGGCCCCAGTTCTGCCCCAGCGGACCGAGGCGGTCGGGCGGTGCGCCGACAGAGGCTTTAAGGCGGTAGAGCTCCGGGTCGTGCCAGGTTTCGGCGCTGCCTTCCGCCACGCCAACCGCCAGGTCACGGTAGAGACCCACGCTCATGCCCAGCGCCTGGCTGTGCGCCCAGCAGCCTGAGAACTGCTGCTGCGCCAGCCACTGCAGCCACTGCCAGAAGGCGATCTCCTCTTCATGCTCCTTACACCACTGCTGCACCTCCGGCTGCTGGCTGTTGCGCCACCCTTCCGGCCACGCGGGCCAGCCCCACTGTTTTGCATTCTCAGCCCGTCGGGCCTGCTGTATGCCGTCGTAGGCCGCCTGATAACGCAGGCTGTCACCGCCTTCACGCACAAAATCAGCCCAGGATTGCTGCTCGTCGCTGGCGTGGTCACGGGCCTGAAAGTGGGCCCAGGCGTGGCGCAGTGCGGCGAGCTTCAGCGCCATTACCGCTGCATAATCGACATGCTCCGCCTCGCGAGCTTTGGCCAGCGCCTTCTGAGTTCTGGCACTTTTCCACCACTTCTGTGCCGCCGCGCTTTGCTGAAAATCGGCCACCTGGCTGACATCGATATAGATGATGTTCAGCCAGCGGCGTGATGACGGACTGTAGGGACTGGCGAAATCGGCGCTGGCAGGATAGAGCGCATGCAGCGGATTCAGCCCGACGAAATCGCCTCCGCGTGCGGCCAGCTGCACCAGCAGCTGGTCGAGATCGCCGAAGTCACCGATGCCCCAGTTCTGTTCAGACCGTACGGTATAGAGCTGTACCAGTGCGCCCCAGCGTTTCTCTCCCGCCTCCAGCGCCGGCGGCAGATAGCAGCGGCGTGGGGCAACAATGACCCGCGTCTGCCAGCTTTTCTTCCCTTTGCTGAGCGTCAGCTGGTGATACCCCTGCGCCAGCGGCGTGGGCAGCGTAAAGGGTTCGCCCGCGGTTAACTCGCCGCTGAGCAGTCTGCCCTTCTCTGTCTGCAGCTGCCAGCGATAGACGCCACGGCCCTGCGGCGTCAGCTGACGTTTGCCTCTGCCGCTGAAGACGGCGACCGGCGGCAGCGGTGACTGACCCGCCTCCTGCGGATCGCCCATTACCGCCAGCAGCGCACGTTTGGTTTCGTCGCTGATCGCCTCTTTCTCGCCGTTAACGTTGATGTAATCCAGTGAAATACCCGCAGCACGGGCGGCCTGATCAAGTGAATCCTGTTTCATTGCTGCTCCTTAGCGGGGTGCCTGCCAGATACGTTGCTGATAGTCACGAATGGACCGGTCCGAACTGAACATGCCGGTCCGGGCCGTGTTGAGGATGGCGGCGCGGGTCCAGCCTTCCGGGTCGCGCCACAGGGCTTCCACCCGTTGCTGCGCCTCGATGTAAGGCTGGAAATCGGCCAGCACCAGCCAGGGATCGCCGTGTTTCGTCAGGCTCTCCAGCATCAGGTCAAACGCGTGCTTGTCCCCGTCGCTGAATTTGCCCTTCTCCAGCGATTTCAGTAAATCATCCAGCGCCTTGTTCTGCCTGCGCACCTTCTTCGGGTTGTAGCCTTTGGCCTTCAGCGCTTTCACCTCCTCCACGGTGTGACCGAAGATAAAGATATTCTCCTCGCCCACCTGCTCAGCGATTTCGACATTGGCCCCATCCAGCGTGCCGATGGTCAGCGCGCCGTTCAGCGCCAGCTTCATGTTGCCGGTGCCCGAGGCTTCATAACCGGCGGTAGAAATCTGCTCAGAGAGGTCGGCCGCCGGGATCATCATTTCGGCGACGGTGATGCGGTAGTCGGGGAGAAAAACCACTTTCAGCCGGTCGCCGATGCGGGGATCGTTGTTCACCACCTCCGCCACCCGGTTAATCGCGTAGATAATGTTTTTCGCCAGGTAGTAACCCGGTGCGGCTTTTGCCCCGAACAGGAAGACCCGCGGCGTGAAGGTAACATCCTCCGGGTTATTACAGAGTTGCTGATAGCAGTAGAGGATATGCAGCAGGCTGAGGTGCTGGCGCTTGTACTCATGCAGTCGCTTGATCTGCACATCGAACAGGGCCGCCGGGTTGACGATAATCCCGGTGTGCCGGGCGATATAGTCGGTCAGCTGCACTTTGTTCTGCTGCTTGATGCTGCGATAGCGCTGACGAAACGCCGGGTCGTCGGCGTAAGGTTCCAGGCCGATCAGCGCGTCGAGATTGCTGGCCCATTCGGTTTTCAGCGTCTCATCAATCAGCCCGGCCAGCGCCGGATTGCACTGCTTCAGCCAGCGGCGCGGGGTAATGCCGTTGGTGACGTTATGGAATTTTTGCGGCCACAGCTGGTGATATTCCGGGAAGAGATCGCTGACCACCAGCCGGGAGTGCAGCGCCGCGACGCCGTTGACCGCAAACCCACTGACGACGCAGAGATTCGCCATCCGCACCTGACCGTCCGCAATCACCGCCAGCTTATGCCACAGCGCTTTGTCATCCGGCCAGCGCTGCTTCACCACCTTTTTCAGCCGCTGATTGATCGTTTTGATGATCAGCAGATGACGCGGCAGCAGCGAGCGCATCAGCTTCTCATCCCAGCGCTCCAGCGCCTCCGGCATCAGGGTGTGGTTGGTGTAAGCAAACAGCCGGCTGGTGATCTGCCACGCCTCATCCCAGCCGAGCTGGTGCTCATCCAGCAGCACGCGCAGCATCTCCGGGATGGCGATGGTGGGATGGGTATCGTTGAGCTGAATCACTTCGAAATCGGGCAGGCTGTGAATGCTGCGTCCCGCCTGATGGTGGCGGCGCAGAATATCGGCCACCGCACAGGCGCACTGAAAATATTGCTGCATCAGGCGCAGCCGCTTGCCCGCCTGATGATTGTCGTTGGGATAGAGCACTTTGGTCAGCTTTGCCGCCTCGATGCCGGGCTGCTCCGCCTGCAGGAAGTGACCGTCATTAAACGCCGTCAGGTCAAAAGGGTGCGCGCTCACCGCCTGCCACAGACGCAGCGGCAGCGTGACACCATTGCGGTAGCCGGTGACCGGCAAATCCCAGGCTTCACCGCGCAGCGTAAACCCGGGCTGCCAGCGCACCTCGCCGTTCTCCTGCTTTTCGACCCGACCGCCCATCGCCACCTCCACATCCAGCGCCGCGTTGTGGCGGAACCAGGGATAGTGCTCGCGCTGCCAGTCGTCGGGCGCCTCCTTCTGCTGGCCCGCCTGAAAAGACTGGCGGAACAGGCCGTACTGGTAGTTAAGTCCGTGACCGGTTGCAGACTGACCGACCGTGGCCATCGAATCCATGTAGCAGGCAGCCAGTCGCCCCAGCCCGCCATTGCCGAGTGCCGGATCGACCTCCTGCTCCAGCAGCGCCGTTAAATCAAACTGCTGCTCTGCCAGCGCCGTCTGCACCTCGTCATACCAGCCGAGATTAAGCAGATTGTTGCCGGTCAGCCGGCCAATCAGAAACTCCATCGAGAGATAGTTAACGTGACGCTGCTGCTGCGCCGGACGCGGGGCCGGTTGGGCGGCCAGCAGTTCCGCGAGGGCCGCACTGACCGCCTGCCACGCCTGGTGCGGGGTCATCTGCTGAGCGGAAGAGAGGCCGAGGTGTTGCCACTGGCGGGTAAAGGCGGCGTTAAAACGGGCTTTATTGAATTTCTGCTGCGGCATATCACTCCCTTCTGTTACGCAATGAGGTGAAGCAAAAATGGCAAGCGCACGGGCTGGCAGGCGGAGCCAGCAATCGTTAAGTAAAGACGGGAGTGGGGAAAAAAGCGACAGCAATCAAATAAAAACGCCAGCCCGGAGGCTGGCGTGGCAGGAATCAGCAGAGTTCGAGGTGCACCTCATGCTGTTCAATCACCTTCATGACGCTGGCGGGCGGCATCTTGTCGGTGTAGATGTAATCCAGCAGACTCATATTGCCGAGGTTAACCATGGCGTTGCGGCCAAACTTCGAGTGGTCCACGACCAGCAGCGCACAGCGGGAGTTTTCAATAATCGCGCGCTTGGTCCGCACTTCGTGATAGTCAAACTCCAGCAGCGAGCCATCCATATCGATGCCGCTGATGCCGAGAATGCCGTAATCCAGCCGGAACTGCGAAATGAAGTCGAGCGTCGCTTCTCCCATTACCGCACCATCGCGGGTGCGCACTTCGCCCCCGGCAATAATCACCCGAAAATCGGGTTTGCCCATCAGCAGCATCGCCACGTTGAGGTTGTTCGTCACCACACGCAGATCGCTGTGG
Organism: Pantoea sp. EKM101V; assembly: GCF_011800325.1. Classification (NCBI taxonomy): domain Bacteria; kingdom Pseudomonadati; phylum Pseudomonadota; class Gammaproteobacteria; order Enterobacterales; family Erwiniaceae; genus Pantoea; species Pantoea sp. EKM101V. Next base: position 167,665 of record NZ_JAALFP010000007.1, on the reverse strand, counting down.
TTGAGCAGCGCATGCGCCACCGCTTCCGGCGTGGTGCCGATGTCGATAAACAGCGTGGCCCCATCCGGGATCTGGCTGGCGACCCGCTGAGCAATGCGCGCTTTTTCCGCCGACCACATCATTTTACGATCGTGCCAGGCGGTGTTCTCAGAGCTGGAGGGGAGCGCCGCGCCGCCGTGGTGGCGCTGAATTTTGTTCTGATCGGCCAGATCGTTGAGATCGCGACGGATGGTCTGCGGGCTGACCTCAAAATGATCCACCAGCTCCTCAGTACTGACATATCCCTGACGACGGACCAAATCGATAATCGCGTCATGACGTTGCGTCTGCTTCACATTCCTCTCCTGTTAACCCGCAAAATCTCTTTACCGACGCGTAACGTTACGCGTATCCACCAGCGCCATCGCCAGCCCGACCAGCAGACCGGCGACGTGCGCTGCGTTGGCAATGGCCAGGCCAAAGACGCCGAACCAGCCAATCACCAGCCAGACCAGCGCAAAACCGATCAGGCCACGTTCAAGATAGACGCCGCTGTCGGGATCGCGCTCGCCGCGCAGCCAGCAGTAGCCCATCAGGGCATACACTACGCCCGACAGGCCGCCAAACCAGATGCCGCTGAATTTCGCCTGCAGCCAGCCGCTGAGCAGCGCGGAAATCAGCATAATGACAAAGAGTTTGCCGCTGCCGAGCCGCTTCTCAACCGCCCCACCCAGATACCACCACCACATCAGGTTAAACAGAATGTGCAGCAGCGAGAAGTGCAGCAGCGCATGGCTGAACCAGCGCCAGACCTGAAAATGCTGGTCATCGTCCGGCCAGGCGAGCCAGGCCATCACGGTCTGATCGCCCATCACCTGCATCAGGATAAAGACGGCGATACAGAGCACCATCACCGTCATCGTCAGCGGCCCGGCGCGCTCACGAATGTTTGCCCAGATGTTACTGCGCTCATAGCGCAGCCCGCTGTCGGTTTTGCCGCTGTGCCAGCTGGCCGCCTGATAGCGTGGGTGATTAGGGTCATGCAGAAACTGCTGAAGTTCGTTTTCGACCACGGAAAACTGGCTCTCATCATCCAGCATGATGACATAGTGCTGGTCATGCTCAATACGCAGCGTCACGCCGCGCGTTGCCATGTAGTCCACAAACGCCTGCGCCATGCGCGGCTGATTAAATTGGGTAATGCGCATCAGTAACTCTCCGTGTGACAGGCGGCCACTTACTCACTGCCCAGGGCAACCTGCTGCGGAAAGGCCGCGCGCCAGGCATCGAAACCGCCATCAATACTGTAGGCCGCACTGAAGCCCTGCCCCAGCAGATATTGTGCTGCACTTTTACTGCTGTTGCCGTGATAGCACATCACCAGCACCGGCAGGCTGTGGTCTGCACGACTGATAAAATCGCTGAGGTTGGTGTTGGTCAGATGCAGCGCACCCGCCGCATGGCCCATCGCAAAGCTTTGCGGATCGCGGATATCGACCAGCAGTGCCCCCTGCGCCAGACGCGCCTGCGCCTGCTGCACATCAATACATTCGAACGTTTCCATGGGATCTCTCAAAGTCATCACAATAGCGCGTAGTGTAACCCGAGAAGCCACGCCGATAACCTGACAATCGTTACGGGTATCTGTTTTTTTGGTGGACATAATGTTAGCTATATCACGCAAAAATGTTTTTAGCGGGTTAAAAGCTGGCGCTAATGTTGGTTTGCGACTATGATAATGCTCGAAAACGAACATAAGTGAACTATTCCGAACATCGGAGGAGATGACGTGGAAACCAAAGACCTGATCGTGATCGGCGGCGGCATCAACGGTGCCGGCATTGCAGCAGACGCTGCAGGACGCGGACTGTCGGTGTTAATGCTGGAGGCGCGGGATCTGGCTTGCGCGACCTCCTCTGCCAGCTCGAAACTGATTCACGGCGGCCTGCGCTACCTTGAACATTATGAATTCCGTCTGGTCAGCGAAGCGCTGGCTGAGCGTGAAGTCCTGCTGAAGATGGCGCCGCACCTGGCCTTCCCGATGCGCTTCCGTCTGCCGCACCGTCCGCACCTGCGTCCGGCGTGGATGATCCGCACCGGCCTGTTTATGTATGACCATCTGGGCAAACGCACCAGCCTGCCAGGCAGTAAAAGTCTGCGCTTTGGCGCGGATTCGGCCCTGAAGCCGGAGATCACGCGCGGATTCGAATATTCTGACTGCTGGGTCGATGACGCCCGTATGGTCGTGCTCAACGCGCAGGAAGTGGTGAAGCGCGGCGGCGAAGTGCGGACCCGCACCCGCGTGACCCGCGCCTGGCGTGAAGGCGGCCTGTGGAAGGTGGAAGCGGAAGATGTCGACAGCGGCAAAACCTACACCTGGCAGGCGAAAGGTTTGGTCAACGCTGCAGGCCCGTGGGTCAAGCAGCTGTTTGACGACAGCCTGAAGCTCAAATCCCCTTACGGTATCCGCCTGATCAAAGGCAGCCACATCGTGGTGCCGCGCGTCCACACCGAAAAGCAGGCTTACATCCTGCAGAACGAAGATAACCGCATCGTGTTTGTGATTCCGTGGATGGATGAGTTCTCCATCATCGGCACCACCGACGTGGAGTACAAAGGCGATCCGAAAAACGTCAACATTGATGACAGCGAAACCGACTACCTGCTGAAGGTGTTCAACGCCCACTTCAAAAAGCAGCTGACTGCTGACGATATCGTCTGGTCTTACTCCGGTGTGCGTCCTCTGTGTGATGATGAATCGGACTCACCGCAGGCGATCACCCGCGATTACACGCTGGATGTCCGTGATGACAACGGCCAGGCGCCGCTGCTGTCGGTGTTTGGCGGCAAGCTGACCACCTATCGCAAGCTGGCCGAGCACGCGCTGGAAAAACTGGCGAAGTACTATCCGAACGCCGGTCCGGCCTGGACGAAGAACTGCGTGTTGCCGGGCGGGAACATCTCCGGCACCCGTGAGGATTATGCGGCCAGCCTGCGTCGTCGCTATCCGTTCATCAGTGAAAACATGGCGCGTCACTTCTCACGCACTTACGGCAGCAGCACCGAAACCCTGTTAGCCGGGGCGAAAAGCCTGAACGATCTGGGTGAGAACTTCGGTCATGAATTTTACGAAGCGGAGCTGCGCTACCTGGTGCAGCATGAGTGGGTTCGCGAGCTGGATGATGCTATCTGGCGTCGTACCAAACAGGGTATGTGGCTGACGAAAGAGCAGCAGGCCCGCGTGGCAGAGTGGCTGGCCGCGAAAGCAAAACCGGCACTCTCGCTGGCCTCTTAAGCAGGCCGCAGTAAGCAGAAAGCAGGCTCCGGCCTGCTTTTTTTATGGGTGGCTGAACGCGAACTTAACCGGTTAAACCGTGCCGCAGCCCTTTCCCCTCGCACGCTCTCCTCCTGTCACCCTGCCGTTTCCCCCTTCCCCGCCTGCCTGCAGCGCCTCGGATTTCGCCTGCCGCCAGGCCGCTCACCATCGTTACCTTAAATCTAACGTTTCGCTTTTTTGCTTAATTGAACGCCGTATGCAGAACGCGCAGACTTTGTTCAGCAAAAACGTCAGTACCGCGATTCTAATCAGGAGGTTGAAATGAACACAGGCCAAACGCCTGCCCGGGAGTGGAACACACGCCGCAATGAAAAAGCGCGTCGTATGGCCGCCTTCCCCCTTGATGGCAAAGTCATTCCTGTTGAACGAGCCACAGAAGCCCTCGAACACTTAATTGCCCCAGGCGACCGCGTGGTGCTGGAGGGGAATAACCAGAAACAGGCTGACTTCTTATCCCGCACCCTGGCGCAGGTAAATCCGGCAAAGATTCACGACCTGCACATGATTATGCCCAGCGTCGGCCGCAGTGAACATCTCGATATTTTTGAAAAAGGCATTGCCCGCAAACTCGACTTCTCTTTTTCCGGCCCGCAGAGTCTGCGCATGTCGCAGCTGCTGCAGGATGGCCAGCTGGAAATCGGCGCTATCCACACCTATATCGAACTCTACTCCCGCCTCTATGTTGACCTCTGCCCGAATGTGGCGCTGATTGCCGGTTACAAAGCTGACCGCAAAGGCAACCTCTACACCGGTCCGGGCACCGAGGATACCCCGGCGCTGGTGGAAGCCGCCGCGTTCCGTGACGGTATCGTGATAGCCCAGGTCAATGAACTGGTCGATGACGAAACCGACCTGCCGCGCGTCGATATTCCCGGCTCCTGGATCGACTACATTGTCGTTGCTGACAAACCGTTCTTTATCGAACCGCTGTTTACCCGCGATCCGCGCCTGATTAAGCAGGAACATATCCTGATGGCGATGATGGCGATTAAAGGCATCTACGCCGAACACCAGGTGCAGTCACTCAACCACGGCATCGGATTTAACACCGCCGCGATTGAGCTGCTGCTGCCCACCTACGGCGAACAGCTCGGCCTGAAAGGCAAAATCTGTAAACACTGGGCGCTGAACCCGCATCCGACGCTGATCCCGGCAATTGAGAGTGGCTGGGTGGAGAGCGTGCACTGCTTCGGCGGCGAGCTGGGGATGGAAGAGTATATCCGCGCCCGTCCCGACATTTTCTTTACCGGCAGCGACGGCTCAATGCGCTCTAACCGCGCCTTCTGTCAGCTGGCCGGCCAGTACGCGGTCGACATGTTTATCGGGGCCACCCTGCAGGTTGACGGGCTGGCCAACTCCTCGACCGTGACCCGTGGCCGCCTCTCCGGCTTTGGTGGCGCCCCGAATATGGGCCACGATCCGCACGGCCGCCGCCACGCGACCCCCGCCTGGCTGAACATGATCACTGAGCCAGACCCGATGCAGCGCGGGAAAAAACTGGTGGTGCAGATGGTCGAAACCTTCCAGGCCGGCGCAAAACCCACCTTCGTTGAAACCCTTGATGCGGTTGATGTCGCCAAATCCGCCGGGATGCCGCTGGCTCCGGTGATGATTTACGGCGATGACGTCACCCACGTGCTGACCGAGGAGGGCATCGCCTATCTCTATCGCGCAGAGAGCCTCGAAGAGCGTCGCGCTATGGTCGCCGCCGTGGCGGGCATTACCGACATCGGTCTGGGTGTGGATGCGGCGCGCGTCGCGGCCCTGCGTAAAAGCGGCAAAGTGGTCTACCCGGAAGATATGGGCATCCGCCGTTCCGACGCCACCCGTTCACTGCTGGCTGCGGGCAGCGTGGCTGACCTGGTCGAATGGTCCGGTGGTCTGTACAACCCGCCTGCTAAATTCCGGAGCTGGTAAATGAAACTCCTGTCCCAGACTCAAGCCGAGGCGCAGTCCAGCCAGCTGGCGACGCTGGCGCGCGATTGCCTGATCGATGAAGCACGTCTGAGCCCCAAGCCGGGTCTGGTCGACAGTCGCGGAAACGGCGCGCATCACGATTTAACCCTGGCGCTGATGGAGCGCTCCGCTCACAGCCTGGCACCGACCTTTCTGGCGCTGGCCCGTCACAGCTGGCAGCGTCCCGCCGATATCGCCCTGCGCGAAACGGTCGGGCGTCTGGGCCGCGACGGCGAGCAGCAGATGATGGCGGCCACCGGTGGCGTGAATACCCATCGGGGAGCGATCTGGGCGCTGGGCTTACTGGTAAGTGCCGCCGCCATGCATGGCGGTGCTGCCAGTGCCGACCCGCTGACCCGCACCGCCGCCGCCCTGGCCAGCCTGCCCGACCGGGCAGCGCCGAAACTGTTCAGCAAAGGGTTAAAAGCGACGCACCGCTATCGGGTGCCCGGCGCACGCGAAGAGGCGCAACAGGCGTTTCCTCACGTGATGAAGCTGGCGCTGCCGCAGCTGCTGATCAGCCGGGCGGTGGGGGCCAGCGAAAGCGAAGCCCGCCTGGATGCGCTGATGGCGATCATGACTTCGCTCAGCGATACCTGCGTGCTGTCACGGGCAGGGATGGCGGGGCTGACGGCGATGCAGCACGGGGCACAAGCCGTACTGCTGGCGGGCGGCTGCCGCACAGAGGGCGGAAAGCTGGCGCTGGCGCAGCTTGATCGCCGGATGCTGGCGCTCAACGCCTCGCCGGGCGGAGCCGCCGATTTGCTCGCGGCGACGCTGTTTATCGATCGGGTCTGTTCGCCTGAACACACATATTTTTAGAGGCCATTATGGAACACATCACATTATCTTTACCCGCTAACCGCCTGCTCAGTGGCAGAGCGCTGGCCGGAGTCGTGGGTTCCGGTGACATGGAAGTACTGTACACCGCAACCCAGGGCGACACGCTGAACGTTGATATCACCACCTCACTCGATAACAGCGACGCCCGCTGGAAGGCGCTGTTTGACCGCCTGAATTTGATCAACGGCCTGCCGGCCGGCGAACTGATTATCCACGATTTCGGTGCCACACCCGGTGTAGCACGTATCCGTCTTGAACAGGTTTTTGAAGAGGTGAGCCATGCGTAACGACGCCAGTTTTATTGAATTACGGGCGCGTGAACGCGCCCGTACGCTGCTGGATGCCGGTAGCTATCGCGAACTGCTGGATCCCTTTGAGGGCATTATGTCGCCGTGGCTGGCCCCGCAGGGCGTGGTGCCGCAGTCCGATGACGGCATGGTCGTGGCACGCGGCACGCTGAACGGTCAGCCTGCGGTGGTTATCGCCATCGAAGGCACCTTCCAGGGCGGCAGCATGGGCGAAGTCTCCGGGGCGAAAATGGCGGCGGCGCTGGAGCTGGCGGCGGAAGACAACCGCAACGGCATTCCGACGCAGGCGGTGCTCTGCCTGGAAACCGGTGGCGTGCGCTTACAGGAAGCGAATCTTGGCCTGGCGGCGATTGCGGATATTCATGCGGCGATTGTCGATCTGCGTCGCTACACCCCGGTGATCGGCATCATCAGCGGCACCGTTGGCTGCTTCGGCGGAATGTCGATTGCCGCCGCGCTCTGCAGCTACCTGATCGTGACACGGGAAGCGCGCCTGGGCCTGAACGGCCCGCAGGTGATTGAGCAGGAGGCGGGCATTGAAGAGTATGACTCGCGCGATCGGCCCTTTATCTGGAGCATGACCGGGGGCGAAATCCGCTACGCCAGTGGCCTGGTCGATGCGCTGGTGGATGACGGCATCAACGCGGTAAAAACCGCGATGCATGACTTCATTGCCAGAGGCGTACCGCCGCAGCACCGCAGCGACAACTATGCCGACTTCCTGTCACGTCTGACGCAGTTCGACACCCGCCAGCAGGCGGACACCGCCCAGATCAAACAGCTTTTCGCCCGGGAGGAGAAATAATGACCCAGACAAGCAGCCGCGGTGCAACCTGGCTGGAAAAACTCGCACCCAATGCACAGCGTCTCAGTGGCCTGTGCGCCTCTGTTCAGGTGGCTGACGGCCAGCTGAATGGCGAAAACGTCCGCTTCATCGCCGTGGTGCCCGATGCTCAGAACCACTATCCGCGCGCCGCGCAGGGGGAAGTGGGTCTGCTGGAGGGCTGGACGCTGGCAAAAGTGGTGAATGAAACGCGGGAAGAGGATAAAAACAGCGCCGTGAAACGCCCGATTGTGGCGGTCATCGATGTGCCGAGTCAGGCCTATGGTCGCCGTGAAGAGGCATTTGGTATTCATCAGGCGCTGGCGGGCGCAGCGGGTGCCTATGCTAACGCGCGCCTGGCCGGCCATCCGGTCATCGGGCTGATTGTAGGCAAGGCGATGTCCGGTGCGTTCCTGGCACACGGCTATCAGGCTAACCGCCTGATTGCGCTTAACGATCAGGGCGTACTGGTTCACGCCATGGGCAAAGCATCGGCGGCGCGTATTACGCTGCGTTCGGTGGAGTCGCTGGAGAAACTGGCCGCCACCATCCCCCCCATGGCCTATGACGTGAGCAACTTCGCCACGCTGGGTCTGCTCTCCGATCTGCTGAACGTGGGCAATCCCGATGCGCCGTCTGACGCCGACGTGGCGATGGTTGAAATAGCGCTTCATAAAGCGATCGGCGATGCCCGTCAGGACCCGAGCCTGAAAAACCGTCTGGGTGCCTCCAACCGTCACAGCTCTTCCCTGGTGCGCGAGCGTATGCGCGCGACCTGGTAAACCGATAAAAAAATAAACCTGCCGAATCCGGTCTGACGGGGCGTGTCACAGCGCCCCGGCGCAGTGGCCGTGTTCAGAATTATAAACATCGCTGTTTTTTGGAAAATTCTTTCTTAATAACAGGTGATTTATGATTTATATAATTGTGCATGCCCTTGCGCCTATTTTTGTCATTATGCTGCTGGGTTTCTGGGCCGGTAAGTGCGGAATGGTCAATAACAAAGACGTTTCGCTGCTGAATATTTTCGTGATGGATTTTGCGCTGCCCGCCGCGCTGTTCAGCGCCACGGTGCAGACACCCTGGGCCGGGATTGTGGCGCAGTCGCCGCTGATTGTGGTCCTGACCGGGGCGATGTGGATCACCTATGCGGCGATCTATTTCCTGGCCACCGGCGTATTTAAAAAGTCGCCACAGGATGCGGCGGTGCTGACGCTGACCGTCGCCTTACCCAATTACGCGGCGCTGGGCCTGCCGATTCTGGGCAGCGTGCTGGGCGAAGGCTCATCCACCTCGCTCTCGGTCGCTGTCTCTATCGCCTGCGGTTCGGTGCTGATGACGCCCTTCTGCCTGCTGATTCTGGAGCGGGAAAAAGCGCGCAGTGCGGGTGAGAATGTGGGGTCGACGCTGACCATGCTGCCGGTGCTCATGTGGCGCTCCGTTAAAAAACCGATCGTCTGGGGTCCGCTGCTGGGCGTGGTGCTTTCTGCGCTGGGCGTCAGAATGCCGGAGCTGGTGCTTTCGGCTATTAAGCCGCTGGGCCTGGCCGCCACCGCGGCGGCGCTGTTCCTGACCGGTGTGATCCTTTCTGCCCGTCAGCTGAAACTCAACGCCGTCGTGGGCGTCGGCACGGTGGCGAAACTGCTGATTCAGCCCGTGATTGCCTGGAGTCTGGTGCTGGCGCTGGGGCTGAACGGCCCGGTGGCGATCACCGCGATCCTGATGATTGCGCTGTCGGCCGGTTTCTTTGGTGTGGTGTTCGGCAACCGCTTTGGCGTTCAGTCGCCGGATGCTGAAGCCGTGCTGCTGTTAAGTTCGGTGCTCTCTATTCTGTCGTTGCCCCTGTTCATTACGCTGACATCAGGAATGTAATATGACCGCGCCCTGCCCCCACGATCTGCTCTGGCTGCGTGACCGCAGCGCATTAGCCACGATCTCAGCGTGCTGGGTCGGGACGTTCTGGCATCCCGGCCTGCCGGTGGTGGTGCGGCGCGATCATCGCGAATCCGGCCTGATCCCGATTGGGGTGCGCGGTGAACGGCGGGAGCAGCGTGCCGCCGGATGGATTCATCCGGACGATATTGTCCGGGTGATAACGCCGGAGAGGCTGGCCGATCGCCCCCTGCTGCAGGCTTCCCCTTTCAGTACCTTTGCCCCGGTTCGCGCGGCGATCGTGCTGAGTGAGGCGGAGTGGCCGTGGCGCTGGGGGATCACCGGCAGCACCGGTTATGCGCTGGCGACGCAGCAGCCCACGCTGCACGCCGCCAGCGATCTCGATCTGGTGATCCGCGCCCCGCACCCTCTGGACCGGGCTGCACTGCAACGGTGGCAGAACCAGACCGACGCGCTGGCGTGCCGGGTGGATACCCAGGTGGAAACGCCTGCCGGTGCGTTTGCCCTCAATGAGTGGCTGCGCGAGGGACAGGTGCTGCTGAAAACCGACACCGGCCCCCTGCTGACCGCTTCACCCTGGAGCAGAGAAACCTCATGAAAATACTCTTTACCTTTCCCGGCCAGGGCACCCAGCGAGCCGGCATGCTGCAGCATCTGCCTGACGGCGAGGCGCTGTTAACCCGCGTGCGGGCGGTACTGGGCGACGAAACTGACAGGCTCGACAGCGACGACGCGCTGCAGCACACCCGCGCCGTCCAGCTCAGCCTGCTGATCAGCGGGGTCGCCTGGGCGCACGAGCTGATACGTCGCGGGGTGAAGCCGGATATTGTCAGCGGTCTGTCGATTGGCGCATTTCCGGCGGCAGTGGTGTCAGGTGCGCTCGATTTCAGCGACGCCCTGCGGCTGGTGGCATTGCGCGGCGACCTGATGGAGCAGGCTTATCCGCAGGGATATGGCCTGACGGCGATCACCGGCCTGACGCTGACGCATCTGGAAACGCTGCTGCCCGGCAGCCAGACTTACATTGCCAATCTGAATGCCGAAACGCAGATAGTGATTGCCGGTCGTGATGAAGATATGGCACGGGTGGCGCAGAAGGCGCTGGAGGCAGGCGCCAGTAAGGCGATCAGACTGGCGGTGAGCGTGCCGTCGCACTGCGCGCTGCTGGACAAACCGGCGGCAGAACTGGCGCGTGCGTTTGAATCCGTGCGCCTCTCCCGTCCCGATTGTGCTTACCTCAGCGGCTCAACCGCACGGGTGATCCACGACCCGGAGAAGATCGCGGAGGATCTGGCGTTCAATATGGCGCGGACCGTGCAGTGGTATGACACTATGGTCTCGGCTAACCAGCGCGATGCCCGTCTGGCGATTGAGATGCCGCCGGGCAATGTGCTGACCGGCCTGACCCTGCAGGCGGGCTGGCAGGGCGATGCAATCAGCCTGGAACGCAACGGCGTCGACGTGGCAGGTCATCTGGCTAAACGGCTGGAACGGTAAGGTTACGGGCATACATGCGCCCTTCTGCCGCCAGGGCCAGCAGGTCATTGTCGCGTTCGCGGCGATGCGAATAGACAATCGCAACCTGCTGCCGCATCTGGTAAGGCGCTGCGAGCGTCAGCAGCTGGATATTGTTTTCATAGACTTTCCGCATCCTTCCCGGAATCAGCGCCAGGCCAACGCCCGCCTGCACCAGACTGATCATGGAGAAGATGTCATTCACCTTCGTCACCATGCGTGGTTCAAATCCCGCGATCTGAAACGCCTCCTGCGAACCGGCATAGGTGGCAAATCCCTCGGCCAGTGAGACAAAATCGCGGTCGGCATAGTCACGCAGATCGACCGGCGCATCGCCGCTGCCCGTTTCGCCGGCCGGTGCCGCCAGACAGATCGTGTCCTCAAACAGCGGGATCACATCAAACCGGGTCTCGCTGAGTTCGCCCTCATGGGTGGCAATCAGGATCGCGTCCAGCGCATCATCTTCCAGCATATTCAGCAGCATCTGGTTAGAGCCCATGGTCAGATCCAGCTCCAGCGTCGGCCGGCGCAGTTTCATGCCCATAATCAGCCGGGGAATGGTCTCCAGGGTCAGCGAATAGAGTGTGCCAAGCCGCAGCCGTCCTCCGCCGATACCCGCCACTTTGCGGGCCTCCTCAATGCCTTTGCCCATCAGGGCCGTGACGTCGCGACAATAGTCCAGCAGCGTCCAGGCGGCGGGCAGCGGCACCAGATTGCGCCCTTTGTGGATAAACAGCGGGCAGTCGATGCCCTCTTCCAGCGTGTGCAGCGCGCGGTGCACGCTGACGCTGCTCAGCTCCAGCGCTTCCGCCGTGCGGGCGATATTGCCTTTCGTCATAAACATCATGAAGACGCTGAGCTTCCGGAAGGTAATTTCCTGATTGATATTGTCACTCATGGGCTGCCGTTGCCTGTAAGGTCATTTTGCTTTTCCGCATAGTAGCGATTCTCCGCCAGCCTGTAATGATCTGGCTCGCAGCCGGATGATTTACTGCGGCTGAAGGCGGAATCTGCGGAGGTCAGGGAGGAGCGGAACGGGCAGAAAAAAGTGCGGCCGGTTTCCCGGCCGCAGAGCAGATGAATGGACGGCGCGCGCCTTACAGCCTTATCGGTGAAATGTTCCAGATCTCATCGGCATACTCCTGAATCGTCCGGTCAGACGAGAAGTAACCCATGCCGGCGATATTTTTCGCCGCACGGCGCTGCCACTCTTCCGGCTTACGGTAGAGCGCATCCACCTTGTCCTGGGTATCCACATAGCTGCGATAATCGGCCAGTAACTGGTAGTGGTCGCCGAAGTTCACCAGCGAATCGAACAGGTTGCGGTAGCGACCCGGATCCTGCGGGCTGAAGACGCCCGACGCGATCTGCGTCAGCACCTGATGCAGCTCTTCATCGCCTTCGTAATAGTCACGCGGGTTGTAGCCGCCCTGACGCAGGGCTTCTACCTGCGGCGTGGTATTGCCGAAGATGAAGATGTTCTCTTCACCAACGTGATCCAGCATCTCCACGTTGGCACCATCCAGCGTGCCGATCGTCAGCGCGCCATTCAGGGCAAACTTCATGTTACTGGTGCCGGACGCTTCCGTTCCGGCGGTCGAGATCTGCTCAGAGAGATCGGCGGCCGGAATGATGATCTGCGCCAGACTCACGCTGTAGTTCGGGATGAAGACCACTTTCAGTTTGTTCTTCACCTGCGGATCGTTGTTGATGATGTTGGCGACATCATTGATCAGATGGATGATGTGTTTGGCAACGTAGTAGGCGGAGGCCGCTTTACCGGCAAAGATATTGACGCGCGGCACCCAGTCCGCCTGCGGATCGGCCTTGATACGGTTGTATCGGGTGATCACATGCAGCACGTTGAGCAGCTGACGCTTGTACTCGTGAATACGCTTGATCTGCACATCAAACAGCGCATTCGGGTCGAGCACCACATCCAGGTTTTTTGCCACCCACTCGGCCAGCCGGCGCTTATTCTGATGCTTGGCAATCGCCACTTTCTCGATAAACGCCGGGTAGTCGATCTGCGCTTTCAGCTCATCCAGCTGGCTGAGATCGGTGCGCCAGTTGCGGCCAATCTCCTCATCCAGCACCTCTGACAGCGCCGGGTTAGCCAGCGCCAGCCAGCGACGCGGGGTGACGCCGTTGGTTTTGTTGCAGAAGCGGCCCGGGAACAGGCGGGAGAAGTCTGCAAACAGCGACTGCACCATCAGGTTGGAGTGCAGCTCTGAGACGCCATTCACTTTATGGCTGACCACCACCGCCAGCCAGGCCATGCGTACCCGGCGACCGTCGTTCTCGTCGATGATCGAAATGCGCGACAGCAGATCCAGATCGTCAGGATAGTGATCCTGAATCGTCTTGAGGAAGAAGTCGTTAATTTCAAAAATAATGCTGAGATGACGCGGCAGGATCTTGCCGATCATATCCACCGGCCAGGTCTCCAGCGCTTCGGTCATCAGCGTATGGTTGGTATAGGAGAAGACCTGACAGCAGACGTCAAAGGCGCTGTCCCAGCTGAATTTATGCTCGTCGATCAGCAGGCGCATCAGTTCGGGGATCGCCAGCACCGGGTGCGTGTCATTCAGGTGGATGGCGATCTTATCCGCCAGGTTGTCCCAGGTCTGATGCATGCGCCAGTGACGATTCAGAATGTCCTGCACCGTGGCAGATACCAGGAAATACTCCTGACGCAGACGCAACTCGCGCCCGGAATAGGTGGAGTCATCGGGATAGAGGACGCGTGAAACGTTTTCGGAGTGGTTTTTATCTTCCACCGCCGCAAAGTAGTCGCCCTGGTTGAACTTACCGAGGTTGATTTCGTTACTGGCCTGCGCGCCCCAGAGGCGCAGCGTGTTGGTGGCGTCGGTGTCGAAGCCCGGGATGATCTGGTCATAGGCCATCGCCAGGATCTCTTCGGTCTCCAGCCAGCGCACTTTGGCCCCTTCGTGCTGGACGCGGCCGCCGAAACGCACCTTGTAGCGGGTGTTGAATCGCTGAAATTCCCACGGATTGCCATACTCAAGCCAGTAATCGGGCGACTCTTTCTGCTCACCTTCCACAATGTTCTGTTTGAACATGCCGTAATCGTAACGGATGCCATAGCCGCGGCCCGGCATACCCAGCGTCGCCAGCGAATCGAGGAAACAGGCCGCCAGACGGCCCAGACCGCCGTTGCCTAAGCCCGGATCGTTCTCCTCCTCCATCAGCTCGGCCAGATCCAGCCCCATTTCGTCGAGGGCCTGGTTGAGATCGTCATAGATCCCCATCGCCAGCAGCGCATTCCCCAGGGTGCGCCCCATCAGGAACTCCATCGACAGGTAGTAAACCTGTCGCACATCCTGCGACAGCTGAGCGCGGCTGGAGCGCAGCCAGCGCTCCACCATCCGATCGCGAACCGCCAGCAGCGCGGCGTTCAGCCACTCATGCTTGTTGGCAATAGAGGGGTCTTTGCCGATGGTAAACATCAGTTTGTACGCAATCGAATGCTTTAAAGCATCCACCGTCAGCGTGGGTGAAGCGTAAGTGAAAGGTGCATTCATATCCGGTTTTCCCCATCAGTTACATCAGACGCTGGTAGAGATCGCGGTAGGCTTGTGCGGCCACCTGCCAGCTGAAATCCATGCCCATCGCCTGTCGCTGAACATAACGCCACAGTGAAGGGCGAGACCACAACACAAACGCGCGGCGAATCGCCCGCAACAGCGACCAGGCGTTAGCATCTTCAAAGCTGAAGCCACTGGCAATCCCATCCGCCAGGTTTTCCAGCGAGCTGTCGTTAACCGTATCTGCCAGTCCGCCGGTACGGCGCACCAGCGGCAGCGTGCCATATTTCAGGCCATACAGCTGCGTCAGGCCGCAGGGCTCAAAGCGGCTCGGCACCACGATCACATCGGCACCACCGACGATGCGGTGTGAAAACGCCTCGTGATAGCCAATCTGCACACCCACGCTGCCCGGATGCTCTGCTGCCGCGGCCAGGAAGCCCTGCTGCAGTTCGGCATCGCCCTGTCCCAGCAGCACCAGCTGACCGCCCTGCGCCAGCAGGCCAGGGAGCGCCTCCAGCACCAGGTCCAGGCCTTTCTGTTTGGTCAGGCGGCTGATCACGCAGAACACCGGCGCTTTGTCATCAACCTTCAGCCCCATCGCCACCTGCAGCTGCCGTTTGTTTTCCGCTTTGGCTTCCAGCGTGTCGCGGTTGTAGCGCGCGCTGAGCAGCAGGTCGTGGGCCGGGTCCCAGATGGTCGGGTCGACACCGTTGAGGATCCCGCTCAGCCGCCCTTCCCGCATCCGCTGCGCCAGCAGCGTTTCCATGCCGTAACCAAACTCCGCAGAGGTAATCTCATGGGCGTAGGTCGGGCTGACCGCCGTCACGTGATCGGCGTAGAAGAGTCCCGCCTTCAGGAAGGAGATCTGCCCGTAAAACTCCAGCCCATGCATGTTAAAGAACGACCACGGCAGGCCAATCTGATCCATGTGGTGCGCCGAGAACAGTCCCTGATAGGCCAGGTTGTGCACGGTAAACACCGATTTGGCTGGCCGGCCGCGCGCTTCCAGATAGGCGCAGGTAAGGCCTGCGTGCCAGTCATGGGCATGGACGATATCGGGACGCCACATCGAATCCATCCCGCACGCCAGTTCGCAGCCGACCCAGCCCAGCAGCGCGAAGCGCAGGTAGTTATCGACATAGGCAAACTGCGACTCGTCATGATAAGGGCTACCGGGACGGTCGTAGAGGTCAGGGGCATCGATCAGATAGATGCCCACACCGTTAAATTCACCATATAACAGACGTATATGACCGGCAAATGTCTCTCGCTCTGTCACCATCTGGAGATCAGGTATGCCTTTGCGCAATGCAGGAAACGCCGGCAGCAGCACCCGCGTGTCTGTGCCGCCCGCAATCTGCGCCTGAGGTAATGCCCCGACTACATCAGCCAGTCCGCCCGTTTTAAGCAGCGGGAAAAGTTCTGAACAGACATGTAAAACCTGCATCCTCGACCTCATTAAGTTATCCGGCACGCTCCGCGTGCCGATTGCGTAAGTTCCGCTTATCGCTTACAGCCCCGCTTTGGCCAGCCTGGCCAGCATGGCGCGGGTGACCAGTACGATCCCTTCATCCGAACGGTGAAACCGGCGACTGTCTTCATCCGGATTTTCACCAATCACCATGCCTTCCGGTAACTCACAGGCGCGATCAATCACGCAGCGGCGCAGACGACACGAGCGACCCACCACCACATCCGGCAGCAGAACGGTTGAATCAATATTGCAAAACGAGTTAACCCGAACCCGGGGGAACAGCACCGAGTTGACCACGACCGAACCGGAGATAATGCAGCCGCCCGACACCAGCGAGTTCATCGTCATCCCGTGACTGCCGGAACGATCCTGAACAAATTTCGCGGGGGGCAGCGGCTCCATGTGGGTACGGATAGGCCAGGTGACGTCATACATATCCAGCTCAGGCATCACCGAGGCCAGATCGAGATTGGCGCGCCAGTAGGCTTCCAGCGTCCCGACGTCGCGCCAGTAAGGCGGCGCGTTGTCATCGTTCTGGACGCAGGAGAGCGCAAAGGAGTGCGCATAACCTTCGCCGCTTGCCACCACTTTCGGCAGGATATCTTTGCCGAAGTCGTGGTTAGAGCCTGGCGTCTGCAGATCCGCTTCCAGCAGTTCATAGAGATAATCCGCGTTGAAGACGTAGATCCCCATGCTGGCGAGCGACTGCGTGTCATCACCTGGCATGGTGGGCGGCTTCGCGGGTTTCTCCACGAAGTCGATCACCATGTTCTCCTCATTCACCGCCATCACGCCAAACGCCGTGGCTTCATGCACCGGTACCGGTAAACAGGCGATGGTACATTTCGCCTCGTTCACCACGTGGTCCAGCAGCATGCGTGAATAATCCATCTTATAAATGTGGTCCCCGGCAAGGATCACGATGTACTGCGCCTGATAGCGGCGAATCACATCAAGGTTCTGCGTCACGGCATCGGCCGTGCCGCGATACCACTGCTCGGTCGAAAAGCGCTGCTGCGCTGGCAGCAAATCGACAAACTCATTCATCTCTTCATTGAAGATCGACCAGCCACGCTGGATATGCTGAGTCAGGGTATGGGACTGATACTGTGTAATGACGCCAATCCGCCGGATACCGGAGTTGACGCAGTTGGAGAGGGCAAAGTCGATAATGCGGAACTTGCCGCCGAAATGCACCGCCGGTTTGGCACGTTTGGCCGTTAAATCGACCAGCCGCGTGCCGCGTCCGCCGGCGAGGATCAGAGCAACCGTCTGTGTAGGGAGCTGGCGGGCCAGCATCAGGTGTTCTGTTCTATCTAACTTAACCATGTCTGACTCCTTATGATTGCTTTTGGAACACGCACACCCCGTGTGCGGGACCATGCCAGACAGTTAGCAGGATGGGGTTGTCGTCCCCGGCGAAAGGAGGAAGGGCACGCCATTCTCCGTCTGGTAACACGATGTCATTCACCGTATCCGTGGCGTTTATTGTTATTAACCAGCGGCCAGACAGCAGGATCTGCAATCTGTGCAGCCCCTGTGCCCATTCATCGTGCTGCAGTGGCTGGCCACCGGCATTGAGCCACTGCACATTGCCATCACCCTCCTGCCACCAGCGATCCGCGGTCAGCGCCGGAATGCGCTGGCGCAGACGAATCAGTGCGGCGGTGAATCCCACCAATCCCTTCTCATCCGCCTGCCAGTCAAGCCAGCTGAGGGCGTTGTCCTGACAGTAAGCATTATTATTGCCGCGCTGCGTGTGGCCGCGCTCATCGCCCGCCAGCAGCATCGGCGTGCCCTGTGACAGCAGCAGCGTGGTGAGCAGTGCCCGCACGCTGCGGCGGCGACGTTCCGTGACGTCAAAACTGACGTTCAGCCCCTCTTTGCCGTGATTGTGGCTGTAGTTATCACCGTGACCGTCGCGGTTATCTTCCCCGTTGGCTTCGTTGTGTTTGCGTTCGAAGCTCACCACGTCCCACAGCGTAAAGCCGTCATGCGCGGTGATCAGGTTAACCGTGGCGTGGGGCGGCCGGTCGTCGTGCTGGTAGAGATCGCTGGAGGCGGCAAAGCGACGGACAAACTCACCGTTGCTGAGTGCGCCATGCAGCCAGTAACGGCGCGCGGTGTCGCGAAACTGATCGTTCCATTCGGCAAAGGGTGGCGGAAAACGGCCAACCTGATAGCCGTCAGGGCCGATATCCCAGGGTTCCGCAATGAGCTTGACCTGAGAGAGCAGCGGACAGGCGCGTATTGCATCGAAAAAAGGGGCATCACGCCGGTAATCGGGTGTGCGGCCCAGCACCGGCGCAAGGTCAAAGCGGAAGCCATCAACGTGACAGACCCGCACCCAGTAGCGCAGCGCCTCTAAGGTCCACGCCATCACCTGCGGATGGTGGATATTCAGCGTGTTGCCGCAGCCGGTCCAGTTCTGATAGCCGCCCTGCTCATCCAGCCAGTAGTAGCTGGCGTTGTCGATGCCGCGCATCGAGATCGTCGGGCCGATCTCATCCAGTTCGGCGGTGTGGTTGAACACCACATCCAGCAGCACTTCGATACCGGCGGCGTGCAGGTTTTTTACCGCCTGCTGAAACTCCTGCAGCGGCGTGACGCCTGGCTGACCAGAGGCGTAACGCGGATCGACCGCCCAGAGCGCAAAGGGGTTGTAGCCCCAGTAGTTACTCAGGCCGAGCTGAAGCAGGCGCGGCTCGCTGGCAAAATGGACCACCGGCAGTAGCTCCAGCGCTGTAATGCCGAGATCGCGCAGGTAGTTCACCATAACAGGATGACCCAGCGCCGCGTAAGTCCCGCGCAGCGTTTCCGGAATTTCCGGATGCTGCTTCGTCAGCCCGCGAACGTGCGCTTCGTAAATCACCGTGTTACCCCACGGCGTGCGCGGGGCGACATCGTCCTGCCAGTCGAAATCTTCCGCCACCACCCGTGACTTCGGCGCGATGGCCGCGTTGTCATGCGGATCGGGCTGCGCCTCGCCGCCCTGAAACAGCGGGTCATCCGGGACGTCACCCTCAACCGCGCGGGCGCAGGGATCGACCAGCAGCTTCGCCGGATTAAAGCGGTGTCCCTGCTGCGGCGCCCAGGGGCCATGCACCCGGTAGCCGTAACGCTGCCCCGGCTTCAGCGCCGGAACATAACCATGCCAGATATCCCCGCTGCGGCCAGGCAGATCAAGACGCTGTTCACGCCCCTCGTCATCAAACAGGCAGAGCTCGACGCGCCCGGCATGCTGAGAAAACAGGGTGAAATTGACGCCTTTACCATCGTAACTGGCACCCAGCGGTTCGGGATCCCCGGCAGTAATGGTCATTCCCCCTCCCGCACCAGCCATACCGTTGCCAGCGGTGGCAGATTGAGGCTCAGCGACTGCGGTCGTCCGTGACTCTCCTGCTCATCGGTATGCACCCGGTGATTGCGCACATCACTGCCGTGATACTCATGCTGGTCGGTGTTCAGCACTTCGCGCCAGGTGCCAGGCTGATTGACCCCAAAGCGGTAGCCCGGACGCGGCACCGGCGTAAAGTTACTGACGACGATGATTTCGTTACCTTCGCGGTCACGACGTACAAACGCGAAGACCGAATGTTCCGCATCGTTGACCACCAGCCACTCAAAACCTGCCGGATCGAAGTCGAGCTGATGCAGCGGCGTGTAGTACTGATAGGTGTGGTTGAGATCGCGCACCAGACGCTGCACGCCGTGATGCCAGTTATCGCCGCCTTCCAGCAGATGCCAGTCCAGGCTGACATCGTGGTTCCACTCGCGGCCCTGAGCAAACTCGTTGCCCATAAACAGCAGTTTCTTGCCGGGGAAGCCCCACATCCAGCCGTAATAGGCGCGCAGATTGGCGAACTTCTGCCAGGCATCGCCCGGCATGCGGTCGAGAATGGAGCGCTTGCCGTGCACCACTTCGTCGTGCGACAGCGGCAGCACAAAGTTTTCGGTGTAGTTGTACATCATGCCGAAGCTCATCAGGTTGTGATGATGCTTGCGGTAGATAGGATCGACCTGCATGTAGTCGAGCGTGTCGTGCATCCAGCCCAGGTTCCATTTGAACCAGAAGCCCAGCCCGCCACCCTCTGTCGGACGCGTTACGCCAGGGTAGTCCGTCGACTCTTCCGCCATCGTGACCGCGCCGGACGCCACGGTACCGAGCGTGCGGTTAGTGTGTTGCAGGAACTCAATCGCCTCAAGGTTCTCGCGGCCACCATACTGATTCGGCACCCACTGCCCTTCGACGCGGCTGTAGTCGCGGTAGATCATGGAGGCGACGGCATCCACGCGCAGGCCATCGATGCCAAAGCGTTCTGTCCAGTAGAGCGCATTGCCCGACAGGTAGTTACTCACTTCCCGGCGGCCAAAGTTGTAGATCAGGGTGTTCCAGTCCTGATGGTAGCCTTCTCGCGGATCGCTGTGCTCATAGAGCTCGGTGCCGTCAAAGCGCGCCAGCCCGAAGTCATCGTTGGGGAAGTGACCCGGTACCCAGTCGAGCAGGACGTTGAGGCCGGCAGCATGGGCGCTGTCGATAAAGGCGCGGAAGTCGTCACGGGTTCCGAAACGGCGGGTCGGTGCATACATGCCCAGCGGCTGATAGCCCCAGCTGCCGTCAAACGGATGTTCGTTAATCGGCAGCAGTTCGATATGGGTAAAGCCCATCTCTTTGACGTAGGGCACCAGCTGTTCAGCCAGCTCTTTGTAGCTCAGCCAGAAATTGTTGTCGGTATGACGACGCCAGGAGCCCAGATGCACTTCATAGATGGAGATCGGCGCATCGAAACCGTTGGCGGCCTTGCGCTCCGCTTTCATCTCAACGGGCGCAGGCAGGCCGCAGATCATCGACGCGCTCTCCGGGCGCATCTGCGCTTCGAAGGCGTAAGGGTCCGCTTTGATACGCAGATCGCCATTCGCGTCGATGATTTCATATTTGTAGAGCTGACCGTTGACCGCACCCGGCACAAACAGCTCCCAGATGCCCAGCTCCTGGCGCAGACGCATCGGGTGACGGCGGCCATCCCAGAAGTTGAAATCGCCGACGACAGAAACACGACGGGCGTTGGGCGCCCAGACGCAGAAGCGGGTGCCGGTCACGCCATCAATCACATCACCATGCGCGCCCAGGGTTTCGTACGGACGCAGGTGGGTGCCTTCCGCCAGCAGCCACAGATCCATCTCCTGCAGCAGCGGGCCAAAGCGATAGGCATCGTCGACCAGGTTTTGCTGGCCGTGCCAGTTCACCGCCAGCTGATAGCGGAACGGATTTTTGCGGCGGGGGATCACGCCGCTGAAGAAGCCGCGTGCGTCTTCACACGCCAGTTGAGCCAGCTTGCGCCCGGTAGAGGTCTCAATGACCCACACCTCAAGCGCTTCGGGGAGCAACGCCCTGACTTCAAGGCCTTGTGGCGTTCGGTGCATCCCTAGTAACGAAAAAGGATCGGCATAATTACCCGCAAACAGGGCATTGATCGCCTCGCGATCGGGAAGCTCTGACATGACTTTCTTCCTGTGATAACTGGCAGCCGAGATGCTCGCGACACGGCCTGTCGCGCGTCATCTGCGCTGCTCTTCATTGAGCCATACGTACGACGGCAAAATAGTGTCAGGCCATTCCATGGAAAAAGTGTTTTGCCGTGTACCACAACCATTTAATCCGGAAAGCAAAAGCGAAACCTGTGGCACATCATGGTTAAATCATAGCTTGGTCGCAGCAGTTGCCATGGCTGAAAGCAAAATATTCTTTGCCGACCGCTAAAAAGGGGAAGCTGATCACTGAGTAAGCGAACCGGCAGGTTGTTTCACGTACTGCAAAGCAAAAAAAAGGCCGGATAAATCCGGCCTTTGGCGATATTTTTCTTAGTCGATTAACAACCGCAGCATGCGACGCAGCGGTTCGGCTGCGCCCCATAACAGCTGGTCGCCCACCGTGAAGGCGGAGAGATACTCCGGCCCCATATTGAGTTTGCGCAGACGGCCAACCGGCGTGGTCAGCGTACCGGTCACGGCCGCTGGGGTCAGTTCGCGCATCGTCAGCTCGCGGTCATTCGGCACCACTTTCACCCACTCGTTATGAGAGGCCAGCAGCTGTTCAATTTCAGACAGCGGCAGATCGCGTTTCAGCTTCAGGGTAAACGCCTGGCTGTGACAGCGCAGCGCACCCACTCGCACGCACAAGCCATCAACCGGAATGACGTTGCGGGTCGCGAGGATCTTGTTGGTCTCCGCCTGGCCTTTCCACTCTTCGCGGCTCTGGCCATTCTCCAGCTGTTTGTCGATCCACGGAATCAGACTGCCCGCCAGCGGCACGCCGAAGTTATCGGTCGGCAGGGTGCCGGAACGGGTGAAGTCGGTCACGCTGCGCTCGATGTCGAGAATTGCTGAGGCCGGATTCTGCAGCGCAGGCGCAACGTGGTCGTGCAGCATGCCCATCTGAGTCAGCAGTTCACGCATGTGGCGCGCGCCGCCGCCTGACGCCGCCTGATAGGTGGCGACAGAGGCCCACTCCACCAGGTCCTGCGCGAACAGGCCGCCCAGCGACATCAGCATCAGGCTGACGGTGCAGTTACCACCGACAAAGGTTTTGATGCCCTGATCGATGCCCTGACGGATCACCGCGTGGTTGACCGGATCGAGGATGATGATGGCATCGTCCTGCATGCGCAGCGTCGAGGCCGCATCGATCCAGTAGCCCTGCCAGCCGCTGGCGCGCAGCTTAGGATAGACATCGCTGGTGTAGTCGCCGCCCTGACAGGTGATAATGATGTCCAGCGCACGCAGCGCCTCAAGATCAAAGGCATCCTGCAGTGCGCCCTGCTGCTTGCCCGCAAACGACGGAGCCGCCTGACCATGCTGCGACGTCGAGAAGAAGACCGGATTGATTGCATCAAAATCGCGCTCTTCGCTCATGCGGGACATCAGCACTGAGCCGACCATACCGCGCCAACCAACAAAACCTACATTCTTCATGTCGTGTCCGTCTCAGGCAGATTTCACCTGCTTTCATTTCAGTGGAGAGAGCGGCGTGCTATGTTCACGCCGCTCTGCGTAATAATAGGATTTACCTCTGTCTGCTCACTCTACAAAATGCAGGCCTGGTGGCAAGTGAATTAATTCGATTACGCTAACTTTTTCAGCAGCGTAACTAATAACTCCGCTTTCTGGCGGACGGGATGGCGTTAAACCAATGACTGAAATGATTTCGGCGACAATATTATTGTTGTTAATTATGGATCCGCTGGGCAATCTGCCGATTTTTATGTCGGTTTTAAAGCATCTGGAGCCGAAACGGCGGCGGGTGGTGCTGATCCGCGAAATGCTGATCGCCCTGATTATCATGCTGCTGTTTCTGTTTACCGGCGAGCGCATTCTGGCCTTTTTAAATCTGCGCACCGAGACGGTGTCGATTTCCGGCGGCGTCATCCTGTTTCTTATCGCCATAAAGATGATTTTCCCGTCGGCCGAGAGCAGCAGCTCTGGTTTACCGGCAGGGGAAGAACCGTTCCTGGTGCCGCTGGCGATTCCGCTGGTCGCCGGGCCGTCGCTGCTGGCGACGCTGATGCTGCTGTCGCATCAGTATCCACATCAGATGTCCCATCTGGTGGGCGCGCTGTTGATCGCCTGGGGCGTGACGGTCGGCATTCTGCTGATGTCAGGTCTGTTCCTGCGTCTGCTGGGTGATAAAGGGGTCAACGCGCTGGAGCGTCTGATGGGGTTGATACTGATTATGCTGGCGACCCAGATGTTCCTGGACGGCATCCGTGCGTATCTGAAGTTGTAGAAGAGGCACTGCGCCGCCCTGCTGATCAGGGAAGCGCAGTGTTCAACCTATGACGAGAGCAGTGCGAAAGCAATCATACCGACGATAGCCCCGGTCGTGCCGAGAATCGTCTCCATCAGCGTCCATGTCTTCAGCGTTTCCGCTTCGCTGGCCCCGGTAAAGCGGCCAAACAGCCAGAAACCGGCATCGTTCACATGACTGATGATGATGGAGCCGCCGCCGATACAGATCGAGAGCGCCGCCAGCTGCGCGCCGCTATAGTGCAGCGGTTCAATCACCGGCATGATCAACCCGACCGTGGTCAGACAGGCGACCGTTGCCGACCCCTGAATGACCCGTACCGCACCTGACAGGATAAAGCAGGCCAGCGCAATCGGCAGGCCCGCGCCGGTCAGCGCGTTACCCAGCACCGGACCCACACCGGAGTCCACCAGCACCTGCTTGAACACGCCGCCCGCGCCAATCACCAGCAGGATAATCCCCGCCGGTTGCAGCGCGCTGCCGCACACCTGCATCACCCGCTCTTTATCCATGCCCTGACGATAAGCCAGACCATAAATCGCCACCAGCAGCGCCAGCAGGATCGCGGTGAAAGGATGGCCGATAAATTCCAGCCACGCATACAGCGAGGTCCCTTCGGTGGTGAAGCGGGCGCCAATGGTTTTCAGGCCGACCAGCACCAGCGGAAACAGGATCAGAGAGAGGCTGAAGCCAAATGAGGGCAGCTGGTTCTCATCGACATCCGGCTGATGATCTTCCGGCGGGGCGCTGAAGGAGACGTGCTTCGCAATGAAATTGCCAAACAGCGGCCCGGCAATCAGCATCCCGGGGATCGCCGCACACAGCCCCAGCAGGATCATCCAGCCAAAGTCAGCGTGCATCTGTGAAGCCAGCAGCATCGGAGCCGGCCCCGGCAGCAGAAACGCAGCGGCGGCGGCCACCCCGGCAAAGAGCGGGATAACCAGCTTCACCAGATTGCCCCCGGTTCGCCGCGCCACGGCAAAAGCGATGCTGATCAACAGCACGACAGCCACCTCAAAGAAGAGCGGCAGCGCGCAGATCAGACCGGCAATCCCCATGGCGTAGTGGGCACGGCTCTGACCAAAGGTTTTCAGCATCCGGATAGCAATCTGATCCACGGCCCCGGTTTCATGCAGGATTTTGCCGAACATCGCGCCCAGCGCCACCACGATAGCGAGGAAGCCGAGCGTGCCGCCCATCCCCTTCTGCATGGTGTCCGCAATCTTATCCAGAGGCATGCCGGAGAACAGTCCGGCACCGATTGACACTAACATGAGTGCGACAAAGGCGTGCATACGCGCCTTCATCACCAGAAAAAGCAGCAGCAGGACGGAGCCTGCTGCGGTCAAAACGAGTGTTGCGGTATTCATCTCTAACCCTGGCTGATAGCGTCCCGGATAGTCGCAACCGTAGCCGCCACAACCTCATCCAGTGAATGCGTGATATCCACTTCCAATACATCCGGCTCGTCGCTGCCTGGCGCTTCCAGCGTTGCAAACTGCGTCACCAGCATCTGCGGCTTGAAGAAGTGCCCTTTGCGCGCTTTCAGGCGGGCTTCAATGGTGTCGAAGTCCCCTTTCAGGTAGATGAAACGCAGGTTGTCATTTCCCTGACGCAGAATGTCGCGATAACGCTTCTTCAGGGCCGAACAGACAATGATAGAGATCGCCTGGGTGCGCTGCATGGCAAAAGCGGCATCGTTCAGGGCCTGTAACCACGGCTGACGATCGTTGTCATCCAGCGGGTGACCATCGGCCATCTTCAGAATGTTGGCACGGGGGTGGAGAAAATCGCCGTCAAGAAAGGCTGTATTCAGCTGGTGAGAGACCTGATTGGCGACGGCAGACTTTCCGCTGCCTGAAACGCCCATCAGGATAAAAACGTGATGCGACGGGGATTGCGTTGTCATTTTTCTGCTCCGGCAGGTGAGAATTTGCCAATGTTACCGATAACAATGTCGTTTCTCATTCTCCTGGCCGCTTAACAGCGTGGCAACCTTTTTACCCGGAAAAGCATCAAAGTGTGAGCTGACTCATAAAAACGTCACAATCAGATGCTGCCGCCTTCACTGATCTCAAAACCGGTGTCCAGCATGCGCGTTTCGCGGCTTTCCCCGGCGATGCGTGCCAGCAGCAGCGCTGCGGCTTCGCGCCCGATGCGATCGCGTGGTGTCAGTACCGTAGCCAGCTGAGGCGTTACCACCTGACTGATATCATGGCCGTGGAAACCGGCAATCGCCATCTGATCGGGCACCCGCAATCCCTGCCGCTGGCACTCAAACATCGCGCCGACCGCCAGGTCGTCGTTGGTACAGAAGAGGCTGTCGGTTTCAGGATAGAGACGCTGCGCCTCACGCAGCAGATCGCCACCGGCACTGAATGAAGAGGCATCTTCCATCATGACGCTGCGCGGCGTCAGCCCGGCTTCGCGCATCGCGATTTCGTAACCACGCTGCTTCTGCAGGGTACGCTCATCCAGGCGTGCGCCAAGATAAACGGTGTGACGATGTCCTTTGCCGAGGATCGCCTGGGTCATCTGCCGGGCCGCTTCGACGTTATCAAAGCCGACCGCCATATCCAGGCAGGGCGTAACGCTGTCCATCATCTCGATGACCGGGATGCCCGCCACTTCCAGCATGCGCAGCGTGCCCGGGGTATGGGTGCGTTCGGTGAGGATCACCCCATCAATGTTCCAGCCCAGCAGCGAGCGCAGTTGCAGCTCCTCTTTCTGTGGGTTGTAGCCAAAGTGGGCGACGAGCGTCTGGTAGTTCGCTTCATCCGTGACGGCTTCAATGCCGCGCAGAACGTCAGCAAAGACCTGGTTGGTCAGTGACGGCAGCAGCACGCCAATCGCACGGCTGGTGGCGTTCGAGAGCATATCGGGGGCGCGATTAGGGATATAACCCAGCTCATCCAGTGCCACCGCGATCTTATCCCGCAGGGCAACAGAAACCTGCTCAGGATTGCGCAGGTAGCGGCTGACGGTCATCTTGGTAATGCCGACGCGATCGGCAACGTCCTGTAATACCGGTCTTTTCTTCTTCATCGTAGCGCCTGGGATCGCCCTGAAAGCTAAAGTACGATGAGTCTATCACTTTTCTGTCACAAAATTGCCAGCGGGGCGCACCGGGGTGCGCCCGTCAGTTTTCTCAGACCGGTGGCAGATCAAACAGCAGAACTTCTGCAGCCGTGCTGGCTTCCAGCGTAAGCGCGCTTTCATCCCAGATGGCGAGGGCATCGCTGGTAGTCACCGCGTTACCGTTTACGCTCACGTTGCCTTTGACGACCTGGATCCAGATGCGACGACCGGGTTCAATCGCCACGTTATCCTGTTCACCGGCACCCAGTACCCAGCGCGACAGAGTCATGTCCTGATAGACTTTCAGCGATCCTTCACGGGCATCCGGGCTGAGCACCAGCTGACGTCCCTGCACATCCGGGAAGCGGCGCTGATCGTAGCGCGGCTCAATGCCGGTACGCTCAGGAATGATCCAGATCTGATAGAGGTGCAACGGTTCGCTTTCGCTGGCGTTGTACTCCGAGTGACGCACGCCAGTACCGGCGCTCATAATCTGGAACTCCCCTGCCGGGATCTGCTCTTTGTTGCCCATGCTGTCCTGATGCTCAACCGTACCGGAGAGCACGTAGGTCAGGATTTCCATATCTTTATGCGGGTGGGTACCAAACCCCTGACCGCCGTCGATCACGTCTTCATTAATTACCCGCAGCGCGGAGAAGCCCATGAAGTTCGCGTCGTAATAGTTGGCGAATGAGAAGGTGTGCCAGCTATCGAGCCAGCCGTGGTTTGCGTGACCGCGTTCTTCAGCTTTGCGTACATAAATCATTTTCAGATCTCCTCAATGTTTTTTCATAGTCTGTGCCTGAGACGATCTGATTGATAGCTGAAAAACTTCACTCCTCTGTTCAAAATAGTTGAACAAGGGTTGCGCAGTGGCTGAAAAAGGCTGAAGGAGAGCGGGCAAAAAAAAAGCCAGCGCCCTGGCTGGCTAAATAATACTGGAAGCAATGTGAGCAATGTCGTGCTTTCTCAGGCTGTCGGGCGACCTCCCGGGAACGCATGACAATAATAATCATTATCATTCGCGTCTGTAAAGCGGTTTTCGCACTTTTTCACTTGATTAACGAATTGAATACCTTGATGTTTAAAAGGTTTTTAACGGCGAAAGGAGCGACCATGAGTGAAATCGTTGTCCGGCACGTTATACCCGAAGATGCCGCTGCACTGCACCGCATTTATAGCCAGCCCGATACTCAGGCCGGCACCCTCCACCTGCCCCATTCATCCCTGCAGGGGTGGCATACCCGCCTCGCCACGCCTCAGCCCCATTCATACCTGCTGGCTGCCTGCATTGATGATGAGGTTGTCGGGCAAAGCGCGTTAAAGGTGGAAGAGCGCCCCAGACGCCGTCACGCCGCTTCACTGGGAATGGGGGTGGATGCGCGTTACCGGCAGCGGGGCGTCGGCAGCGCACTGATGCGTGAAATGGTCGCCATGTGCGATAACTGGCTTCAGGTGAGCCGAATGGAGTTGACGGTGTTCGTCGACAACGCGCCGGCCATCGCCCTTTATCAGCGATTTGGTTTTGAGATTGAGGGAACGGCGCGTGGGTTCGCTATACGGGACGGTGAACTCATCGATACGTACTATATGGCGCGGATTAAACCCTGACCTGTGATGATGAAAAAGGGCACCTGCTGGTGCCCTTTGTGCTGAAAACCCTGGCACGTTTCGCTGTCAGTCAGCGCCTGCACAGGAAACGGGATCAGATCGGAAAGACGCAAAAGCCGTCATCCATGACACGCTCGGCCCGCGCCGTCCTGGCGCGGGACGCTTTCCTCTTCTGACCCCGTTCCCTGCGCGTTAAGCTTATTTATTGCTGTCAGATTCACCGGGGTCAGGTTTGTATCAGTAACCCGCACTTAAATCATCGATGCTGCGCGGGTCAGACGCGCCATACAGCATGCCATCCGGCCCAATCATGATGCTCTGGGTACTGCCCATCGCAGGCAGCACCTTCACATGCTGACCTCTGGCTTCCAGCAGACGCAGTGTGTCCGGACTGAAGCCCTTCTCTACCCGCAACTGATCCGGCAGCCACTGATGGTGGAACCGCGGTGCGTTAGTCGCTTCCGCCACGTTCATGCCAAAATCGATGCTGTTAACCACCATCTGCAGCACGGTGGTGATAATGCGGCTGCCGCCCGGGCTGCCGGTCACCAGCCAGGTTTTGCCCCCTTTGGCCACGATAGTCGGCGACATCGACGACAGCGGGCGTTTCGCTGGCTGCACGGCATTCGCTTCACCGCCCACCAGCCCATAGACATTAGGCGTTCCGGGTTTAGCAGAGAAATCATCCATCTCGTTGTTCATCAGAATGCCGCTCTTGCCTGCCACAATGCCGCTGCCGAAATAGGTGTTCAGCGTATAGGTCACCGCAACCGCATTCCCCTGCTTATCCACCACCGAGAAGTGGGTGGTCTGGTTGCTTTCATAAGGGTCGAGTTTACCCGGCTTGATCTCGCTGGAGGGGCGCGCTTTCGCCACATCGATCTGCTGCGCCAGCGTCTTAGCGTACGCTTTACTGGTCAGCGCCTGCCACGGCACCTTCACGAAATCGGGATCGCCGAGATACTCTGAGCGGTCGGCATAGGCATATTTTTCCGCTTCCGCCATCACCTGCATGGCATCCGCACTGCCAAAGCCCATCTTCGCCAGATCGAAATTCTCCAGAATATTGAGGATCTGCACGATGTGAATGCCCCCGGATGACGGCGGTGGCATGGAGAAGACCTCATAGCCACGGTAAGTGCCGCTAATCGGCTTGCGCTCGACGGCACGATAGGCCGCCAGGTCCGCTTTGGTGATCAGCCCGCCGTGCTGTGCCATCTCTCCGGCGATCTCATCCGCAATTTCGCCTTTATAAAAGGCATCCGGCCCCTGACGGGCAATCAGTTGCAGGCTGTGAGCGAGATTTTTCTGCACCAGCCGATCGCCCTTCTGCCACGGTGTGCCGTCTGGCTTGTAGAAGATCGCCTTGCTGTTGGGATGGGTGATCAGCACCTCTTTGCCGTAGGTTTTCAGGTCATCGGCCAGCGCATCGTTAACCGGAATGCCGTCCCGCGCCAGCCGGATGGCCGGAGCCAGCAGGGTGCTCAGCGGCAGAGTGCCATATTTGTGTGCGGCCAGCGCCAGACCCGCTACGGTGCCGGGGGTGCCGGACGCGAGATGTGAGGTCAGCGACAGCTTGCTGTCGGCATTGCCCTGCTTATCCAGAAACATATCGCGCGATGCCCGTCCCGGTGCCATTTCACGGAAATCGATGGCGGTGGCACGGCCCGAGGCGGTGCGCAGCAGCATAAAGCCGCCTCCGCCAAGGTTGCCCGCCTGCGGATGGGTGACCGCCAGCGCAAAACCCACGGCGACGGCGGCATCTACGGCATTACCGCCCTGACGCAGAATCTCTACGCCGACCTGGGTCGCCATCGCGTCTACCGACGCCACCATGCCGTGCTGCGCTTTGACCGGGTGAAACGTGTCACTGTCCACGCCATAAGAGACGGGCGGCGCCTGCGTCGGCGCGGCATTAGCGCCCGCCACGACGGTAAAACTCATCACCAGCGACCAGCTAAGCTGACGCACCGTTTGCTGCATTTTCATCCTGTCACCATCCCGTGTTGTTATTTACATTTTTTTATCATTTCTGCAAGTGCTTACAAATACAGCAAAAGTGTCAGGGTTAAGTCAAATCAGGAATACATCTGAAAGTCAGGTCTGTGATATCGGGTAAACTTATGGTTGCGACCCAGAAGCCGGTGTGCGCCGTTGTGCACCCATAACCCTGAGGCGTTCAGAAAGGAGGAGTGATGAAAAAGTGGATGATTGTTTTAGCCGCCCTGCTGCCTTTCGCCAGTCAGGCGAACACGCTGAACAGCACTAATGACCCGAACCGGCCGGGCTATAATCCCAGCCAGCAGCGGATGCAGTCACAGATGCAGACCCAGCAGCAGCAGCAACAGCTGAAGCTGCGCCAGGATCAGCAGCGTCAGACTCAGGATATGCAGCGTAAAATGCAGGAACAGCGCGACAGCGCCCGGCAGCGGGTAATCACCACGCAGCCGGGGCAGCAGAATCAGAATTCAAATCAGAACTAACCGAAGTCGGGGCCGATGATGTCGATCGCGTCGGTACAGATGGCATCGACGCCCCATTTCAGCAACTCCCGCGCCCGATCCGGACTGTTCACGGTGTAGACCAGAATCTTCAGGTCCGCGCTTTTCAGCTCTGCAACCCGCTCTGCGGTCAGCACTTTATGGTTGAGGTGGATGGAGACGCACGCCAGCGCCGTGGTCTTTTCCCGCCACTGCGGGTCCCAGCTGTGGGACAGCAGCCCTCGCGGCAGCTGCGGCTCTGCCTGCATGGCGGCTTCCAGCGCCTCAAAAGAGAACGACGAGAGCAGCGGCGCGGTCTGATCCTGCCACAGCATCGCCGCGGCCTGCGCCACAGCACGGCCGGTTTCGGTCTCGCTGCCGGTGGTGGGTTTGATTTCGATGTTGGCCATCATCTGATGCTGACGGCAGCGCGCCGCCACCTCATCCAGCCGCGCCAGCTTTTCGCCCGAGAAGGCGTTGCCAAACCAGCCGCCCGCATCAAGCTGCGATAACTTTTCCCACGGCAGCTGACCCGCCACGCCCCAGCCGTTACTGGTGCGATCCAGCGTGTCGTCGTGCAGCAGAAAAATCTGCGCATCGGCCGAGAGTTTGACATCAAATTCAATCATCTGATGTCCAAACTTCGCGCCAGTGTCGATGGCTGCCAGAGTATTTTCCGGTGCCAGTTTACCGCCGCCGCGGTGAGCGACGATGCGGGGATAGGGCCAGTGTTGTGTGCTCATTCCAGACGCTTTCCATGGGTTGAATCGAAGAAGTGTAACGCATCTGACGGCAGATGCAGCCACAGCGTCGTGCCGGGTTCCGGCCGTTCACTGTGGGCTAAGCGTACCACCAGCGGCGTGTCGCCGATGCGGCCATGGGCCAGATTATCGGCACCCAGCATCTCCAGCGTGTCCACCCGCAGCGGGATGCCGCCCTGCTCGCGGCTGCTTTGCCGGATATGCTCTGGCCGAATGCCCAGCACCACCGGCCGGCCAGCCCATTTCGCCCTGCTCTCGCTCAGCGGCAGCGCGTGCGAGGCGTCGAGATTAAAGCGCGACCCGTCGCTGCTGAACTGCCCTTTCAGCAGGTTCATGGCAGGAGCGCCGATAAACGCGGCGACGAACTGGCTGGCGGGACGCTCATAGATCTCCACCGGGGTGCCGAGCTGCTCGACTACCCCTTTATTCATGACCATCACCCGCTGCGCCAGCGTCATCGCCTCAACCTGGTCGTGCGTCACATAGAGGCTGGTGGTCTGCAGGCGGCGATGCAGCTGCTGCAACTCCAGCCGCATCTGCACCCGCAGACGGGCGTCGAGATTCGACAGCGGCTCATCAAACAGAAAGACCGCCGGTTCGCGCACGATAGCGCGGCCCATCGCCACGCGCTGACGCTGTCCGCCGGAGAGCTCCCGCGGCCGCCGCATCAGCAGATGATCCAGCTCCAGACTGCGCGCCGCGTCGAGCACCCGCTGACGAATCTGCTCTTTGCCCATGCCGCGAATTTTGAGGCCATACGCCATGTTCTCCTCTACCGACATGTGGGGATAGAGCGCATAGTTCTGGAACACCATCGCGATGCCGCGATCTTTCGGCTCCTCCTGGGTGACGCGCCGGTTATCGATGTAGATATCGCCGGAGCTGACCCGTTCCAGACCGGCCACCATGCGCAGCAGGGTCGATTTTCCGCAGCCGGAAGGGCCGACCATCACCATAAATTCGCCGTCGCGGATGGTGACGTTCAGCGGCTGAATGATCTGATTTTTACCGTCATAGGATTTGGTCACTGCCTGAAGGGTTACGCCTGCCATCTTATTTCTCACTCTCAACCAGACCGCGCACAAAGGCACGCTGCATGACCAATACCACCACCAGCGGTGGAATCAGGGTTAATAACATTGCTGCCATCACTTCGTTCCACTGGGTCGGCGAACCGCTGCTGGAGATCATGCTTTTAATCCCCGCCACCGCCGTGCCGAGGCTGGCGTCATTGATAATCAGCAGCGGCCAGAGATACTGGTTCCAGCCGTAGATAAAGGTGATCACGAATAGCGCCGCCAGATTGGTTCTGGAGAGCGGCAGCACGATGTCGATAAAGAAGCGCATCGCGCTGGCCCCATCGATGCGCGCCGCTTCGACCAGCTCATCCGGCAGCGACATAAAAAACTGACGAAACAGGAAGGTGGCGGTTGCTGAAGCCATCAGTGGCAGGGTCAGCCCGCTGTAGCTGTCGAGCAGATTAAGATCGGCAATCACCTGCACCGTCGGGAAAATACGCACCTCCACCGGCAGCATCAGGGTGATAAAGATCAGCCAGAAGAAGAGCGTGCGCAGCGGAAAGCGAAACCAGACCAGCGCAAATGCCGACAGCATCGACACGGTGATTTTGCCGAAGGTGATGCCGAGCGCCATGATCATGCTGTTAAGCAGCATCAGACCAAATGCCGGGCCGCTGCCGTTGACGCCGTGAGTCCAGATGCGTGAGACGTTCTCCCACAGATGGGTGCCGGGCACCAGCGTCATCGGCACCTGATAGACCGCCTCGTTATCCAGCGTTGCGGCGACAAAGGCGACGTAGAGCGGAAACAGGATGGTGAGCACGCCCAGTACCAGCACGAGGTGGCTGAAGAGATCCAGCCCGCGTCGATTCTCAATCATTGGTATTGCACCTTACGTTCAACAAAGCGGAACTGGATGACCGTCAGCCCGATGACCAGCAGCATCAGCACCACCGACTGCGCCGCCGACGAGGAGAGGTCCAGACCGGTGAAGCCTTCGCGGTAGATTTTGTAGATCAGCGTGGTGGTCGCCTGCACCGGCCCGCCGCCGGTAGCCGCGTCGATCACCGGGAAGGTGTCGAAGAAGGCATAGATCAGATTCACCACCAGCAGAAAGAAGCTTACCGGCGCAATCAGCGGCAGGGAGAGGTTGAAGAAGCGTCGCACCGGCCCGGCACCGTCAATCGCGGCGGCTTCCACCAGCGATTTCGGGATCGACTGCAGAGCAGCGAAGAAGAACAGGAAGTTGTAGCTCATCTGCTGCCAGATCGACGCCAGAACAATCAGGAACATCGCCTGACCGCTGTTCTGCGCATAGTTCCACTCATAGCCGATGTGGTGCAGCAGGTAGCTGAAGAGGCCCAGACCGGGATTGAACAGAAACATCCACAGCACCGCGGCCACCACTGGCGCAACGGCGTAGGGCAGCAGCAGCAGGGTCTGATAGAGGCGGCGCAGCCGCACGACATAATCGACCAGCGCCGCCAGCAGCAGCGAAAACAGCATGCCGAACCCCGTGACCATGCCGCTGAATGTCAGAGTGGTCCAGAACGAATCGAGATAGTAGGGATCGGCAAACAGGCGTCTGAAATTTTCCAGTCCGACAAAGCGGCTGGAGAGGCCAAAAGGATCGAGGCTTTGCAGCGAGTACCACAGCGCTTCACCGGCAGGCCAGAGAAAGAAGACCGCAGTGATCAGTAGCTGCGGCAGCACCAGCAGATAAGGCAGCAGGCTGGTGCGAAAAACCGGGCGAGAAGAAGACATAGCGCACTCTGATTCAGAAAGAGAGAGGGCCAGCCTGCACTGGCCCTGTCGGGCAGATTACTTCACCTGCTGCTGGAAGCGACGCAGCAGTTCGTTGCCGCGTTTGACCGCGTTATCCAGCGCGCTTTGCGGCGACTGTTTACCGGTCCAGACGCTCTCCAGCTCTTCGTCAATCACGGCACGGATCTGCGGCATATTGCCCAGACGTATGCCTTTGGTGAACGGCAGCGGCGGCTTGTTCATCATCTGACGGGTGGCGATATCTGCACCCGGATTTTTGTCGTAGAAGCCCTGCTGTTTCGTCAGCTCATAGGCGGCCGTGGTAATCGGCAGGTAGCCGGTTTTCTGGTGCCATTCCGCCGCGATTTCCGGTTTCGCGAGGAACTGCATGAACTCCGCGACGCCTTTATACGTTGCCGCATCTTTGCCTTTCATCACCCACAGGCTGGCTCCGCCGATCAGGGCGTTCTGCGGCGCGCCTTTTACGGTGTCGTCATAGGGCATCATGCCAACGCCAAAGTTGAATTTTGCGTAGTGGCGGATATCGGCCAGCGAACCGGAGGAGGCGGTAGTGATGCCGCAGTCGCCGTTGTAGAACTTCGCCGTCGGCTCATCTTTGCGGCCAAAGTAGGTGAAGTCCCCTTTTTTGTTCATCGCTTCCAGCATTTCGATGTGACGCACCTGCACCGGTTTGTTGAACTCCAGCACCGCATCCAGGCCGTCAAAGCCGTTATTTTCCGTGGCGACCGGCAGCGCATGCCAGGCGCTGAAGTTTTCGATCTGGATCCAGCCCTGCCAGCCGCTGGCGTAGCCGCAGCTCATGCCCGACTTGCGCAGCGCA
Organism: Pantoea sp. EKM101V; assembly: GCF_011800325.1. Classification (NCBI taxonomy): domain Bacteria; kingdom Pseudomonadati; phylum Pseudomonadota; class Gammaproteobacteria; order Enterobacterales; family Erwiniaceae; genus Pantoea; species Pantoea sp. EKM101V. The sequence continues at coordinate 132,628 of NZ_JAALFP010000007.1, read as the reverse complement.
GCGGCATCCGTGGCCAGCTCCTGCCAGGTTTTCGGGGGCTGATCGGGATTCAGACCCGCTTTCCTGAAAGCATCTTTGTTGTAGTAGAGCACCGGGGTAGAGCTGTTGAACGGCTGAGAGATCAGCTGGCCTTTGCTGTCGCTGTAGTAGCCCGCGACCGTTGGCACGAACTGCTTTTCATCAAAGGGGATGCCGGCATCTTTGAAAACCTGATGCACCGGCACAATCGCCTGTGAAGCCATCATGGTGGCCGTGCCCACTTCATAAACCTGCAGCACCGCAGGCGCTTTGCCGCTGCGCACTGCCGCGATCCCGGCCGCCAGGCTCTGCTCGTAGTTACCTTTGTAGGTCGGAACAATTTTGTAATCGGGATGGGTCTGGTTAAAGCGCTGAGCCAGCGAATCGACTTCTTTGCCTAACTCGCCTTCCATGGAGTGCCAGAAAGGGATCTCGGTGGCGGCGATGGCATGACCGCTGAGGGTCAGACCGAGCAGCGCGCTCATCAGGCTACGGCGAAAGGTAACGACGGACATAGAATTTTCCTGTGCAGGTAAATACGCGTGAAATCACGGATTTCTGGTTCGCGAAGTAACATGACACGGGAAAATGACGGATTAATAACAGGCAGATGACAGGCGGGTGACAGGCGAAAGGGAAGAAAGGCGGAGCAGCTAACGACTTTGTTGACACAATCTGGCCAGGTTGCTGTAAGACTGAGCATGCACAAGGAACAAGGTCAGATCGGAAAGACGCTAAATCTGTCATCCATGACACGCTCGGCCCGCGCCGTCCATGGCGCGGGACGCTTTCCTCTTCTGACCATGTTCCCTGCGCGTTGAGTATATTTGTTGCGGCCAGATTCACACTGATTTGGGTTTGTCAGCAGTCTGAGCAGCTATAACATCATTACTACGTCGGATTGATTACCATAAGCTGAAACGGCCTCTGGCAAAGGCCATCGGAACTACCCTTCACACCAGTGCTTCAGGCCGTCGGCGGCGCAGGCAGGTTGCGGGCGGACAGCGCGCAGCCACCGGAGCGTACACGTAGTACGTGAGGATGGCGAGCACTGCCCAACCGGAACCTGGCAAGCAAGCCAGGCCGTGCCCCATCAGGCACCTAAGTAAGCGCTGCGGACGGCTTCGTTGGAGAGTAATGCTGCACCAGTGTCTTCCAGCACCACATGCCCGTTCTCCAGCACATAGCCCCGGTCCGCCAGCTTCAGCGCCTGATTGGCATTCTGCTCCACCAGGAAGATGGTCATCCCCTCGCTGCGCAGCTGCTCAATGGTGTCGAAGATCTGCTGAATGATGATCGGTGCCAGTCCCAGCGACGGCTCATCCAGCAGCAGCAGGCGCGGCTGGCTCATCAGCGCACGGCCAATGGCCAGCATCTGCTGCTCACCGCCGGACATGGTGCCGGCGCGCTGGATTTTACGCTCCGCCAGACGCGGGAAGAGTTCATACACGCGCTTAATCCGCGACAGGTAGTCCGGACGGCTGGCAAAAAAGCCGCCCATCGCCAGATTCTCCTCCACCGTCATGCGCGAAAAGACCCGCCGCCCCTCTGGCACGATGGCAATTGCCTCACGCATGATGCGCGCCGTCTGCCAGTCGGTGATGGTTTTGCCATCAAAGGTAATGGTGCCCTGGGTCGCGCGCGGTTCGCCGCACAGCGTGCCGAGCAGCGTAGTCTTGCCGGCGCCGTTGGCACCAATCAGGGTGACGATTTCGCCCTGATTGATGTAAAGACTGACGTTGTGCAGCGCCTGAATTTTGCCGTAATGCGCACTGACGTTCTCAATGGTTAACATCGCATTTGCCATCTCAGGCCTCTCCTAAATAGGCGCGAATGACATCCGGGTTATTACGAATCTCTTCCGGCGTTCCGTTAGCCAGCGGCGTTCCCTGATTGACCACGTAAATGCGGTCAGAGATGCCCATTACCAGCTTCATATCATGTTCGATCAGCAGCACCGAAACCTTGTGTTCACCACGCAGTTCCGCAATCAGCGCATCCAGCTCGTGGGTCTCTTTGGGGTTGAGGCCCGCAGCCGGCTCATCCAGCATCAGGATCTCCGGGCGCGTCACCATGCAGCGCGCGATCTCCAGCCGGCGCTGCTGACCATAGGCCAGATTGCCCGCCTGACGGTTAGCCAGGTCGAGTAAGCCGACCCGCTCCAGCCAGGTCGCCGCGCGATCCAGCGCTTCGCTCTCACTGCGGCGAAACGCGGGCGTTTTCAGCAGGCCGGAAAACAGGCCGCTCTTCAGGTGCTGATGCTGTGCCACCAGCAGGTTCTCAATCACCGTCATCTCACGGAACAGGCGTACATGCTGGAAGGTTCGCACAATGCCCATGCGCGCAATCTTCTGACCCGGCAGGCCTTCCAGATGCTGGTCACGCAATGTGATGCTGCCGCCGGTTGGCTTGTAAAAGCCGGTCAGGCAGTTGAACACCGTGGTTTTCCCGGCACCGTTAGGGCCAATCAGCGAAACGATCTCCTGCGGACGCAGCTCCAGCGCCACATTGTTTACGGCTAACAGACCGCCGAAGCGCATCATCAGGCCTTCAACGGCTAATAAAGGCTGACTCATGCCTCTTCTCCTTGTTTACCGGTTCTGAGCTTCAGATGCGGACGCTTCATCGGCAGCAGGCCCTGCGGACGCCAGATCATCATCAGCACCATCAGGCCACCCAGCACCAGCATGCTGTACTCATTGAGATCGCGCATCAGCTCGCGGGAAACCACCAGCAGAATGGCAGCCAGAATCACCGCGAACTGCGATCCCATGCCACCCAGTACCACAATCGCCAGCACAAAGGCGGACTCGACAAAGGTAAAGGATTCCGGGCTGACAAAGCCCTGGCGCGCCGCGAACAGGCTGCCGGCGAATCCGGCAAAGGCGGCACTGATAGTAAAGGCGGTCAGCTTGATGCGGGTCGGGCTGAGGCCCAGAGAGCGACAGGCGATCTCATCTTCACGCAGGGCTTCCCAGGCGCGGCCCAGCGGCATCCGCAGCAGCCGGTTGATCACGAACAGCGTCACCACCACCAGCAGCAGCGCCACCAGATAGAGGAAGATGATACGGTCGCTGGGGTCGTACTTCAGGCCAAAGAAGTTGTGGAAGGTATCCCAGCCGCCTTCGCGCGGGGTACGCCCGAACTCCAGGCCAAACAGGGTCGGTTTAGGGATCTGGCTGATGCCGTTAGGTCCGCCGGTCAGCGCGGTATTGTTCAGCAGCAGGATACGCACAATCTCACCGAAGCCCAGCGTCACAATGGCCAGATAATCGCCGCGCAGTCGCAGCACCGGGAAGCCCAGCAGCAGCCCAAACAGCGCAGCCACGATGCCAGAGAGCGGCAGACACTGCCAGAAGCCAAGGCCGTAGTAGTGGTTCAGCAGCGCAAAGGTGTAGGCACCAATGGCGTAGAAGCCACCGTAGCCCAGCACCAGCAGGCCCGACAGTCCCACGACCACGTTCAGGCCCAGGCCGAGCATCACGTAGATCAGCGTCATCGTGGCGATATCCACGGTGCCGCGCGACACCAGGAAAGGCCAGGCGACTGCGGCGATAATCAGCACCGCCATCACCAGCTTCTGCTTCGGCGTTGAGCCATCAAAGCCCGGCAACACCAGCGACGGACCGGAGACTTTCTTCAGGCTGCTCTGCCAGACCGGACGCAGCAGCTGGAACAGAAACACCACCGCACAGCCTGCGGCGATCCAGTTCCAGCGCACGCTGCCCGCGTTCTGCACCACCAGATTTGTGCCATCCAGCGTCAGGCGCAGTCCCATAAAGAAGGTGGCCAGCACCAGCAGCATTACCGAGGCGATCAGGGCGTTGATAAACGAGGTCTTCATACTTTCTCAACCTCCGGACGACCCAGAATCCCGGTCGGCATCACCAGCAGCACCACAATCAGCAGGGCAAACGAAACCACATCTTTATATTCCGTGCTGAGATAGGCTGACGTCAGCGCTTCAGCGATACCCAGCACCAGTCCGCCAATCATCGCGCCCGGAATACTGCCGATCCCGCCCAGCACGGCGGCGGTGAACGCTTTCATCCCCGCCATAAAGCCGATGAAGGGGTTGATCGAGCCGTAGAACTGGCCCAGCAGCACGCCTGCTACCGCGGCCATCGCGGCCCCGATCACGAAGGTCAGCGAGATCACGCGGTCGGTGTTAATGCCCAGCAGGCTGGCCATTTTCAGATCTTCAGCGCAGGCGCGACAGGCGCGGCCCATGCGGGAGTAGCGGATAAAGGTGGTCAGCGCCAGCATCGCCAGGAAGGTCACTACCCAGATAACAATCTGCATGGTTGAGATGGTAGCGGCAAACCCGTTGCTCTCCCCCACCGTCCACTGTCCGGTGATCAGACTCGGCAGCGCCAGGTCGCGTGAGCCCTGGGTCAGGCTGACGTAGTTTTGCAGGAAGATCGACATCCCGATGGCGGAGATGAGCGCAATCAGGCGCTTAGAGGAACGTACGGGCCGGTAGGCCACGCGTTCAATGCTCCAGCCGTAGGCGCTGGAGATAATGACTGCCATCACAAAGCCAGCCGCAATCATCAGCCAGGTGGTGTCGATGCCCATCATCATCAGGGCGGCAATCACGATAAAGGAGACATAGCTACCGATCATGTACACCTCGCCGTGGGCGAAGTTGATCATGCCGATAATGCCGTAAACCATGGTGTAACCGATGGCGATCAGCGCGTAGGTGCTCCCGAGGGTGACACCGTTAAACATCTGCTGAATAAAATAGAGGAACTGCTCGGACATACCTTAACCCTTACTTATCCGATCGCAGGCGATCGGGGTACAAAAAACGCCTGGCAGCGGCGTGCCAGGCGTTCGTGTCGCCGGTCAGTGGAGACCGCTTAGCTGGCCTCCGGCTCACCAGAAAACCGCCTGGTTTACTTCACTGCGGTCGAGGTACCATCGGCATGCCATTTGAAGATGCCGAATTCAAAGCCCTTGAGATCGCCCTTTTCATCCCAGTTCAGGTTGCCCATGACGGTTGGCACCGCAGCCCCTTCTTTGAGGTTCTTCACGATAGCGTCCGGCTCTTCGCTCTTGCTACGTTCCATGCCGGTGGTCAGCGATTGCAGCGCGGCATAGGTGGTCCAGACGAACGGACCGGTCGGATCAAGTTTCTTCGCCTTCAGCGCGTCAACGATCGGTTTGTTGGTTTCAACCTGATCGTAGCGTTTCGGCAGCGTGACCAGCATGCCCTCAGACGCCGCACCGGCAATGTTCGACAGGGAGGCGTTGCCCACCCCTTCTGGTCCCATAAACTGCGTTTTCAGACCGGCCGCCCGCGCCTGACGCAGGATCTGGCCCATCTCCGGGTAGTAGCCGCCGAAATAGACGAAATCGACGTTCTCTTTCTTAAAGCGCGCCACCAGCGTAGAGAAATCTTTGTCGCCTGCGGTGATCCCTTCAAACATGACGATGTTCGCGCCCTGCTTTTTCAGGCTCTCCTGTACGGAACGCGCCAGGCCTTCACCATACTGCTGTTTGTCGTGTACCACGGCGATACGCTGCGGCTTCAGCTCGCTCATAATGTATTTGGCTGCGGTCGGCCCCTGGTCAGAGTCCAGACCGGTGGTGCGCATAATCAGTTTATAGCCGCGGGAAGTCAGGTCAGGTGCGGTCGCCGCCGGGGTAATCATCAGCACGCCTTCATCTTCATAGATGTCAGACGCAGGCTGGGTCGAAGAGGAGCAGAGATGGCCGATAACATAACGGATACCGTCGTTAATCACCTTGTTCGCGACCGCAACGGCCTGTTTCGGGTCACAGGCGTCATCATATTTCACCGCAACCAGTTTGTTGCCGTTAACGCCGCCTTTGGCGTTGATATCTTCAATCGCCTGAGTAGCGCCCGCGAACTGCATGTCGCCGTACTGCGCCACCGGACCTGACATTGCGCCAACAATCGCCACTTTAATATCTTCAGCCAGCGCCGCATGGCTCATCGCCAGTGCTACACATCCCGCCAGTAATGCGCGACCTTTCATTTTCATCCTGACTACCCCATCTGTTTTGTCGTGTATGTTGTGAGTGCGTGCATTGCCAGATAAAGTCGAAAACTGATTGATCATGAAGGAGTTAGCGTACTTTTCTGGCATTTTTTAGTAATAAGGCTTTATTTTTCAGGTTATTAAACAGGATGTTTCTTCTGTAAATCAACTGACATATTCAGAATTGACTCAGTGAAACAGCATAATACACTGGAGGCAATGGCCGGTTTTTCACCACTTTGCCAGCGCATTATGCTGGGTTGATCGCAGGCTTAACCTGTTTACACCTATTATCCTGGCACCCAGGCCATCTTTTGACCTGTTTTATTGGTGAAAATGTGGTGGCGCTCTGGTTGTATACTTTCGCTGCACTTTCCCCTTTTTTAGAGGTTTTTGTTATGAAGCTGACTATCCAGCGTTTAACCACGCTGACGCCGCAGGACCACATCGATCTGGGCAAGGTCTGGCCCGATCTGAACATTCAGGAACTGGAACAGCGGCTGGATGAGCGCCATCGTCTCTATGCGGCGCGCTTTAACGATCGGCTGCTGGCGGGGTTACAGCTGGAAATCTCCGGTACGCACGGCAAGATCCACCGGCTGGCGGTGCGTGACGTGACGCGGCGACGCGGTGTGGGCCACTATCTGCTGGAAGAGACGATTGCGCAGAACGGATCGATAGCGGACTGGTGGATTGCCGATGATGGCAGTGACGATCAGCAGGTGCGGGCGGCATTTATGCAGGCGTGCGGCTTCCGGGCGCAGAGTGACGGCTGGATACGGGCAACAGATGACGCAGAGGGGATGGCGGAAGAGGTGTGACAGTCCGGGGTGACAAAAGCAACAGGGGCGACATGCTGTCGCCCCTGTGGGTATTACGCTTCGATCGCCATACGCAGTTTTTTCATGGCGTTCTTCTCCAGCTGCCGGACTCGTTCGGCTGAAACGCCATACTGATCGGCCAGCTCCTGCAGCGTAGTTTTGTTATCTTCGTCCAGCCAGCGGGCGCGGATGATGTGCTGACTGCGCTCATCCAGGCCTTCCATCGCATAGCTCAGCTTGTCAGCGGCGTGTGCGTCCCAGTTATCCTCTTCAATGCCATCAGCAAAGTCAGAGGTCTTATCCTGGAGATAGAGCACCGGGGCCATTGAGCGGCCTTCACTGCTCTCATCGTCGGCAGACATATCAAAGGTCATATCCTGCGCAGCCATACGCGATTCCATTTCACGTACGTCTTTGCTGCTTACGCCCAGCTCACGCGCAACCATCTCAACTTCGTCCTGATTGAACCAGCCCAGACGCTGCTTGGTTTTACGCAGGTTAAAGAACAGCTTACGCTGTGCTTTGGTGGTCGCGACTTTCACGATACGCCAGTTACGCAGCACGTACTCGTGAATCTCGGCTTTAATCCAGTGCACGGCGAATGAAACCAGGCGCACGCCAACTTCCGGGTTGAAGCGGCGCACCGCTTTCATCAGGCCGATATTACCTTCCTGAACCAGGTCAGCCTGTGGCAAGCCGTAACCGGAGTAATTACGAGCGATATGAACTACAAAGCGTAGGTGTGACAGGATCAGCGTCTTAGCTGCATCCAGATCGCCCTGGTAATGCAGCCGTTCAGCTAACGCTTTTTCCTCTTCTGCCGACAGCATCGGCCAGGTGTTGGCAGCCCGGACGTAAGAATCCAGGGTACCCGGAGAAGCAATAGCTAAAGTTTGCATTTCTTTGGTCATTCAAACCCTCACAAATTCAATGGAATTGCCGCACATTTCCCTGCGCAGACGATACAGTAAGTCAACGTCGCGCGAAATCCGAAAGCAATCTGTGCTACTTAGAGTGTGAAAGTTATCCACAAGTTCAATTATAGCAGTGAATATTTTACACACAGATGACAGGAAGTGAAGAGGGGAAAGATCCTCTGCATACACTGTCGGTAGCAGAGGACCATTATAACAAAAAAATGTTGCAGGCGTTTACTGCGGCGTAAATCGGCGTAAATGTTGTACCGTGGCCAGCCAGGCAGCCACCCAGCCGATGATCGCCGCAATCAGCAGCAGCAGCAGCGCTTCATCCCAGGAGAAGCCTTCCAGCGAGAAGGTGGTGCCGAAGACGGTCGCCACGCTGGCAACCACCGACTGCAGGCGCAGCACCAGCACTTCCGACAGCAGCAGCGACAGCACCGCTCCGCTGAAGCCCAGCAGCGCCCCGCCATAGAGGAAAGGCCGCAGGATGAAGCCATCCGTCGCGCCGATCAGCTTCTGAACGTTAATGGTGTCACGCCGGGCGAAAATGCTGAGCCGGACGCTGTTGCCGATCACCAGGAACACCGCCACGATCATCAGTACGCCAATCATTGACGCGATCTGCCCCACCAGCCCGGTCAGCGCGGCCAGTCGTGCAAACCAGCTGTCATCCATCCGGACTTCATCCACGCCCTGCACTTTCGTCACGCGGTCGCGCAGGCTTTGCATGGTGTTGGAGTTCTGGAAATTGAGCTTCGGCGTAATAATCGCAACGGCGGGCAGCGGATTCTGCTCCAGCATATCCATCGCGCCGCCAAAGCCTGACCAGTTACGGAACTCGTTCAGCGCCTCTTCGCGCGTCAGGTAGTTGACGTTATCCACCCCTTCTACCTGCTTGAGCTGCGCCACCACATTCTCGGCTGCGCTGTCATCCAGGGTCTTGGAGAGATAGACGGTTAACTGCGGTGCCGGATACCACTGGGTCGCGGCCTGGCTGACGTTTTTCCACACCATGTAGCAGACGCTGGGCAGCGTCAGGGAGATGGCGATCACCATCACCGTCAGCAGCGTAGCCAGCGGCTGACGCCACATATCAGAGAGGGTGCCGCGCAGCGCATAGCGCCACTGCTCCTGCCAGCCACCCTTCAGCGCTTTACTCTTCGACGGCTGCTTTGCTTTCGGTGCCGCCGGACGTTTAATGCGTTTATTGACCATCGTGGCCTCCGTGCAGGCGTCCCTGATTCAGCGTCATCATCCGGTAGTTGCGTCGGGCGATCAGGCCGCTGTCATGCGTTGCCATCAGGACGGTGACGCCGACGCGGTTGAACTCTTCGAACAGGCGCAGAATATCTTCTGACAGCGCGTCGTCGAGGTTACCGGTCGGTTCATCCGCCAGCAGCACCGACGGTTTGTTCACTACCGCACGGGCGATGCCGACACGCTGCTGTTCACCACCAGAAAGCTGAATCGGATAACTTTTCGCTTTGTCGAGCAGACCCACTTTATCCAGCGCGGCCGACACGCGACGACGGATATCTTCGCCACTGGCGCCCGAGATAATCAGCGGGATCGCCACGTTGTCATAGACCGAGCGATCCATCAGCAGGTGGTGGTCCTGGAAGATCATGCCGATCTGACGACGCAGAAACGGCACTTCACTGTTCCGCAGACGGGAAATGTCATGGCCACTGAACCAGATTTTTCCGGCACTCGGGCGCTCAATGCCACAAATCAGCTTCAGCAGGGTACTCTTACCGGCACCGGAGTGGCCGGTGAGAAACGCCATTTCGCCGGGGCGCAGATGGAAATCTACCCCCTGCAGCGCCTGACGTCCGCCGAGATATGCCTTACTGACCTCTTCAAAGCGAATCATCCTAATTAGTCCTCTCGGGCAAACAGTGCCTCAATAAAATCGTCCGCCTTAAACGGTCGTAAATCTTCAATGCCTTCACCGACACCAATGTAGCGAATCGGAATACCGAACTGATCGGCCACCGAGAAGATCACGCCGCCTTTAGCGGTACCATCCAGTTTGGTGAGCGCAATACCGGTCAGGCCGACCGCCTCGTTAAACAGCCGGGCCTGGCTGACCGCATTCTGTCCGGTGCTGGCGTCCAGCGTCAGCATCACTTCGTGAGGCGCGGACTCATCCAGCTTTTTCATCACGCGGGTGATTTTTTTCAGCTCTTCCATCAGGTGCGATTTGTTCTGCAGACGCCCGGCGGTGTCGGCAATCAGCACATCCACGCCACGCGATTTCGCCGCCTGAATCGCATCGAAGATCACCGAGGCGGAATCTGCGCCGGTGTGCTGGGCAATCACCGGAATGTTGTTGCGCTGGCCCCACACCTGCAGCTGCTCAACCGCTGCCGCACGGAAGGTATCGCCCGCCGCTAACATCACGGATTTGCCTTCGGCCTGATACTGGCGCGCCAGCTTACCGATGGTAGTGGTTTTCCCCACACCATTGACGCCCACCATCAGGATCACAAACGGTGTTTTGCCTGAAACGTCCAGCGGCGCGTCGACTTTGGCGAGAATCGACGCCATCTCCGCCTTCAGCAGGCCGTAGAGCGCTTCCGCGTCGCGCAGCTGCTTGCGGTTTGCCTGCTGGGTCAGATGCGTAATGATGCGGCGCGTGGTATCCACACCCACATCCGCAATCAGCAGCTGCTCTTCCAGCTCATCAAACAGATCGTCATCAATCTTTTTGCCCCGGAACAGGCTGATAAAACCGGAACCGAGGTTCTGACGGGTTTTCACCAGGCTGCGTTTCAGGCGGGCAAAGAAGCCCTCTTTGGCGGGACGCTCCTGCTCCTGGGCGATAAATGGCGCAGCAGCCAGCGGCAGATCGCTGACGGTATCAGCAGTGCTCTCGTCCGCCGGTTCCTCAGCGATCACCTCTGCGTCGGCCAGCGCCAGCGCGGTCAGCTCTTTCTCGCTCAGCGGCGCGTCGGCCTCGCCGGGCTGAGTTTCCGTATCTGTATCGTCCTCTGCCCGTGCGGCAGAATCCTGCTCGCTGTGCGGGGCATCCGCGTCGCTGTGCGGCGTGTCGATAATCTCTGCGTCACCCAGCGCCAGCGCGGTCAGCTCCGCTTCGCTCAGCGGAGCCACGGCGTCATCCGGTGTCGTTTCAACGACGGCGGCATCGCCCAGTGCCAGCGCCGTCAGCTCCTCGTCACTTAACGGTGCGTCTGAGGGGACGGCATCCTCAACCGGCATCACCACGGCGTCGGCGTCAATGACCGGCGCGTCGTCATGTTCAGGTGCAGCAGATTCAGTAATAGCGTCAGATTCGGTAACGACAGATTCAGCGTCATCCAGCGCCGCCGGTGCCGCTTCAGATGGCGCGGCCGCGGTTACGTCCGCCTCATGCTGCTCGCTGGCTACCGTTTCGGTAATGGCAACCGTCTCTTCCGCCTGTGCTTCTGCCTGACTTAAAGCCGGGGCTTCCTGTTCTGGCTGCTGCTGAGCGGGTTCTGCGACCTGTTGTGTCTGCTCTTCCGCTGCAGGTTGTTTCTCTTCCTCTTTGCCAAATCCCAGCCAGGAAAAAAAGCCACGTTTTTTCTCTTTTGCCATTGTGTGACTACACTCCTCGATGGCTTTGTCCCGGTCGCGCAGGGTTTCCAGGGGTAAATCAATGAAAGTTGGTCATCGCCAGACCGGCGTAAACCGCAGAATAATGCATGACTTCAGCAACTCAGTAGTCTAACACTTTCCAGCCAGCTCACCACAGCACCCTTTTTTAACGTTTCTTCTCACCGATTCGCCCGTTAAACTACGCAACAAATTATGACGAGTTGTGAGCAAGATGAATAAAAACCCCCGCAGTACAGGCGGAACCGGGCAGATCCGCATCATTGGCGGCCAGTGGCGCGGACGTAAATTGCCGGTGCCGGACAGTGCCGGACTGCGCCCCACCACCGACCGGGTGCGAGAGACGCTGTTTAACTGGCTGGCCCCGGTGCTGCCCGAGGCGCGCTGCCTCGACTGCTTTGCCGGAAGCGGCGCATTAGGCCTGGAAGCGCTGTCACGCTATGCTGGATCGGCGACCCTGCTGGAGCTGGAACGTCCGGTGGCGCAGCAGCTGACAAAAAATCTGCAGACCCTGCGCGCCAGCAACGGCACCGTCATCCAGACCAATACGCTAAACTGGCTGGCGCAGCCGGGCGAACCCTTCGATGTGGTGTTTATCGACCCACCGTTTCGTCAGGGATTGCTGGCCCAGACGCTGCAGTTGCTGGAGCAGAATCACTGGCTGGCCGATCAGGCGCTGATTTATGTCGAGAGCGAAGTGGAAAATGGCGCACCGCCGGTGCCGCCAGCGTGGGATCTTTATCGCGAGAAAATAGCCGGACAGGTGGCTTATCGTTTGTATCAACGTCAACAGGAGACGCAGGATGTTACTTAATTTGGGGCGTCTGTTGATGCTTTGCGTGTGGGGATTTTTACTGGCTAACGTGGTGCATCCCTACCCGAAACCGCTGACTTACTTTATCAACGTGGCGCTGTTCTTCATGATCATGATGCACGGTCTGCAGCTGGTATTGCTGCGCGCCACGCAGACTAAAGATGCGCCGCCTATCGATCGCGTCACCCAGATCAAAGTCTTTCTGTTCGGGGTTTTCGAGCTGGTCGCCTGGCAGAAGAAACATTTCCCGCGCAAAAAATAGTGCCGGGCGGGCGTCACGCCCGCCAGTTACTGCACGGGCGTGAAGCTGATAAAGCGCGTGCCCTGCATCTTCAGTTCGCCCTTCGCCCCTTTATCCAGCTGATGGTACTCCGCCTCTTTAATCTGCACCTTAATATCGCTGGCCCCGTTCAGCGGATGAAACAGGGCTTCATACCGCATCTCTTCGCCGGCGATCACTTCCCGCTGCCGTGAACGGCGATTGGGTGCCGGAAATTCCCGTTTGGTTCTGACTTCAGCCTGCAACGCCCGCACCGGTGACGCGTCATTGACCGCGCCTTCGCGGCGTTGCTTGATGAACTGACGCGTGGCCAGCACGGCGATAACCGCCAGGACGATAATAAAAATCAGCGGGGGTTTACTCATGGTGAATCTGTGCCTGAGGAGATGATGAAACAGGGAGCAAAGGATACAACCAGAGTTGCCTGATTGTCACATCTCTGAGGCGTAACCTAAACTGGAAGGGATATTTTGGGATCTTTCATCATTCTGAATAAAAAAGGGAGAAACAATGCTCTGGTCTTTCCTCGCTGTCCTTTTCTCCGGCTGGCTCTATGTCGATGCCACCTATCGCGGCCCGCAGTGGCAACGCTGGTTGTTTAAACCGGTCACCCTGCTGCTGCTGGTGGGTCTGGCCTGGCAGGCACCGGTGCTGCAGACCACGGACTACCTGATTCTGGCGGGGCTGATCGCAACCCTGATCGGTGATGCGTTGACGCTGCTGCCGCGTCAGCAGATGCTCTATGCCGTAGGGGCCTTTTTCCTGTCGCATCTGCTCTATACGCTCTGCTTCGCCGCCAGCATGACCATGACCTTCTTCTGGCCGATCCCGCTGACGCTGCTGATCATCGGTGTCGCCCTGATTGGCGTGCTGTGGAGCCGACTGGAAGATCTGCGCTGGCCCGTCTGCACCTTCATCGGCATGACCCTGGTCATGACCTGGATCGCCACCGAGCAGTACTTCTTCCGTCCGACGGATTACAGCTTCTCCATCATGGTGGGTTCAGCGCTGCTGCTGCTGGCAAACATCATCTGGTTTGTCTCTCACTACCGTCGTCGCTTCACCGCCGACAGCGCCATCGTCGCCGCCTGCTATTTTGCCGGTCACTTTATGATCGTGCGCTCCTTGTGGGTGGTGTGATAAAAGCGGCTTGACTCTGGAGTCCACTCCAGAGTGTAGGATAAGGGATGAGCTGCATGGCTCATCCCGCTCTTCTTACGCTCCGGAGGTCATATGCACCAACATCACGCCTGTGGCTGCGGCAAACCCCGTGCCAGTCACGCTGCAGCAAAACCGCTGTGCCAGGTTCGCCAGGCCCGTCCCCTCTCCCTTTCTGTTCATGCTGCGACACCCGTAACGGCTGATACGGCAGGCTGCTGCTGTGAAAGCAACAGCAGCCCTGGCACGGAGGCCGACGCCGCAGAGGAAAGCGACCGGCGAGACGCCGGTTACCCCTTTAGCTGGCAGGTCAGCGGGATGGATTGCCCCGGCTGCGCCCGCACCATTGAGACGGCCGTGCGCCAGATAAGCGGCGTCACCGACGCCCGCGTCCTGTTCAGCAGTGAGAAGCTCGTCGTCAGCGCCAGCCAGGATGTCCGGAACGCTGTCGAACAGGCGGTCAGGAAAGCCGGATTTGAGCTGACGGCCTCATCAGCCTCCTCAGTCACTCCCGCCGCCCGTCCGGGCTGGCAGCAAAACCGGATGCTGCTTTTACTGGCGCTGCTGGTACTGCTCAGCAGCGTTCTCGGCCAGTTCGCACCCGCCTGGGGCGATCGGCTGTTTGTGCTGACCACGCTCATCGGGCTGGCACCGGTGGCACGCGGCGCCTGGCAGCGCCTGCGCAGCGGATCGCCGTTTACCATCGAAACATTAATGACGCTGGCGTCGGCGGGCGCGCTGATCATTGGCGCCCACGCCGAAGCGGCGATGGTGCTGCTGCTGTTTCAGCTGGGTGAACAACTGGAAGGCTATGCCGCCGCCAGAGCGCGCAGCGGGGTGACCCGCCTGATGGCGTTACGGCCTGAATCCGCGATCCGCCTGCAACGGGGTCAGCGCACGGAAGTTCCCCTCACGGCGCTGCGCCCCGGCGATCGGATTGAAGTGGCGGCGGGCAGCCGACTGCCGGTCGACGGCCGGTTAATCAGCCCGCTCGCCAGCTTCGATGAGAGCGCGCTGACCGGTGAGTCACTGCCGGTCACGCGAGCCAGCGGCGAAACGATTCCTGCCGGTGCCACCAGCGTGGATCGCCAGGTGGAGCTGGAAGTGGTGTCGGAACCGGGTGAAAGCGCTATTGACCGTATCCTGCAGCTGATTGAAGAGGCGGAGACACACCGTGCCCCGGTCGAGCGCTTTATCGACCAGTTCAGTCGTCTCTACACGCCGCTGGTGATGCTGCTGTCGCTGCTGGTGATGGTGGGGCCGCCCCTGCTCGGCGCAGGCGACTGGCAGCCGTGGATCTACAAAGGCCTGACCCTGCTGCTGATCGGCTGTCCCTGTGCGCTGGTGATCTCCACCCCTGCGGCCATTACCTCCGGGCTGGCGGCGGCGGCACGGCAGGGTGCGCTGATCAAAGGCGGCGCGGCGCTGGAGCGGCTGAGTTCGCTGCGCAGAGTCGCGTTTGATAAAACCGGCACCCTGACGCCGGGCAAACCGCAGCTGACGCAGATCCTGCGGTTTGGCGCGGCCAGTGAAGCGGAGATGCTGGCGCTGAGCGCCGCAGCCGAACAGGGAGCGACCCATCCGCTGGCCAGTGCCATTGTGGCGGCCGCCCAGGCGCGTCATCTGGCGATGCCGGATGCACGGGATCAGCAGGTTCTGGCCGGACGCGGCATCCGGGCCCGGGTAGCAGATCAGCAGATTGGACTGCTGACGCCCGCTCATGCGCCAGGGCTGACCGCACAGCAGCGCAGGCAGATTGCGCAGCAGGAAGAGGAAGGTAACACCCTGGTGGTGCTGATGCGCGACGGTGAGGCGCTGGGTGCGCTGGCATTGCGCGATCGGCTGCGCAGCGATGCAGTGGCGGCCATTCAGGGGCTGAACCGGCTCGGCATTGAGAGCCTGATGCTGACCGGCGATAACCCGCGCGCCGCCGCGACGCTCGCCCGCGAGCTGGGGATCGATTATCGCGCCAGCCTGCTGCCCGCCGATAAAGTGTCCGCTATCCGTGAGCTGAGTCAGCAGCAGCCGCTGGCGATGGTCGGGGATGGCATCAATGATGCACCGGCAATGAAAGCAGCAACGCTGGGCATTGCCATGGGCAGCGGCACCGATGTGGCACTGGAAGCGGCCGATGCGGCGCTGACGCGGAATCAGCTCACGCAGCTGGCCCCGATGATTGCGCTGGCGCGCCGGACACGCCGCATTATCCGTCAGAATATCGGCATTGCGCTGGGGCTGAAGGCGATTTTTCTGGTCACGACCCTGCTGGGTCTGACCGGACTCTGGCTGGCGGTGCTGGCGGATTCCGGTGCGACCGCGCTGGTGACGGCCAACGCACTGCGCCTGCTGCGCCACCGCGACTGAGCGCGCAGCGCCAGCCAGGCGCGGGGGATAACAGCGGCCGGTGCGGCTGGGGTTATCCCGCTATCCCTTTGCGGATCAGAAACTGATAGGGCAGCGTCTCCGTCTGCTGCGCCAGCAGACCATGTTCCATAAAACGGCAAAAGCCGGGAATATCGCGGGTTGTGGCGGGATCGTCGGCGATGATCAGCAAGGTCTCACCCTCCTGCAGGCCACGTACGGTTTTGCGCACCATCATCACCGGCTCCGGGCAACGCAGGCCGCGGGCATCCAGCTGATGGTCGGCAGAGGAAAAAAGATCGCTCATATTCAACTCGCTTCAGGTCAGGGGCGCTCATTCTAGCGCGTGCTGACCGTGACGCAAGGCGATAACGATTGCGCTAAAATTAACCATTGCATAAAAAGCACAACGCGGTAATATGCCGCCGCTTTTTGCTCATAAAACTGCCTGGCACCGCCCGAACGGTGTCCCGCAATGGGTTCCCTCACCCCAACATTAAAAAGGTTGACTATGCTCGCATTTTCTTCGCGTCAGCGCATGCATGCGCTTTTCTGGTTGTCGCTGTTTCACCTGCTGGTGATCACATCGAGCAACTACCTGGTTCAGCTGCCTGTTTCTGTCTTTGGCTTCCACACCACGTGGGGCGCGTTCAGCTTCCCGTTTATCTTCCTGGCGACCGATCTCACCGTGCGTATTTTTGGCGCACCGCTGGCCCGTCGTATTATCCTGGCGGTGATGATCCCGGCGCTGTTTATCTCGTACGGCGTTTCGTCGCTGTTTTATCAGGGAGAGTGGCAGGGCTGGCAGGCACTGAAAGAGATCAACCTGTTCGTGGCCCGCATCGCCTGCGCCAGCTTTATGGCCTACGCGCTGGGCCAGATCCTCGACGTTCACGTCTTTAACCGGCTGCGCCGCCTGCCGCAGTGGTGGGTCGCACCAGGCTGCGCCATGTTCCTGGGGAATATCAGCGATACGCTGGCCTTCTTCTTTATCGCCTTCTATAAAAGTCCCGATGCGTTTATGGCGCAGCACTGGGTGGAGATTGCGCTGGTGGATTACAGCTTCAAGGTGCTGATCTGCATGGTCTTCTTCCTGCCCGCTTACGGTGTGCTGCTTAACGCCGCGCTGAAACGTCTGGCTGAACGCCAGAGTGCCCGCCAGGTAAATTTCGGCTAATCCGCCATACATTTTTCCGCCATTACCCGCTAAGATCTTCTGACAATCATCAGGTTGCGTTTGCAGCCTGATTCCTGTTGTACTGATGCCTGACCGGAAATTTAAAAAGGGATTCTGATGCGTAACCTGGTGAAATATGTAGGAATGGGCTTACTGGTTCTGGGCTTAGCAGCCTGCGATCAGAAAAAAGATGACGCGGCGAATGACAACGGCGTCAGCGCCAGTCAGTCGGCGCAAACCGTGACGCTGATGGATGGCAAACTGAGCTTCTCACTGCCGCCAGGCATGTCAGACAAAAGCGGCAAACTGGGTTCGCAGACAACCAATATGCATGTCTATGCGGATGAAACCGGTGCCCGCGCCATCATCGTGATTGCCGGTGAGCCGACCAGCGAAGCGCTGGATGTGCTGTCGCAGCGTATGGAGCAGCAGCAGCGTAACCGCGACCCGCAGCTGCAGGTGGTGTCGAACAAAGCGGTAACGCTGAAAGATCAGCCTGCTCAGCAGCTGGATACGGTGATCTCTGCCAACAACCAGACCTCCTGGTCTTCGGTAGTGCTGGCGAAGGTCGACGGCAAGCTGGTGACGCTGCAGATTACGCTGCCAGGCGATAATCAGCAGCAGGCGCAGAGCGATGCTGACAACATCGTGAAGAGCATCTCGCTGAAATAAGCCGATCGCTGGCCTCTCTGCATTGCAGGGAGGCCAGCATTCTCAGAGCTGTTTATAACCCCGCATTCTCACGAATATATTTTCGCGCTTTGACCGCATATTCAAACGGATTGGCCAGTGCCGGGTCCTGCTCCGCTTCCACGACCATCCATCCCTGATAGCCATACTCATCCAGAATTTTAAACACCGGCTTGAAGTCGATTACGCCATCGCCCGGAACGGTGAAGGTGCCCTTTTTCACCCCCTCCAGGAAGGAGAGGTGATTCTCGCGAACCGCCGCGACCACCTCATCACGTACATCCTTGAGATGAACATGGAAGATGCGCGGCAGGTAGTTCTCCAGCACCGCCAGCATCTGCTGCTGTGACCCCTCGGAGTAGTAGATGTGGCCGGTGTCATAGAGCAATCCGACCCGATCGTCAGTCATGGCCATAAAGCGGTCAATCTCTTCGGTGGTCTGAATGCCGGTGCCCATATGGTGATGCAGCGTGACGCGCATCCCCTTCTCTGCCGCGATGCGTGCCAGTTCGTTGTAGCCGTCGGCCGTTAACTGCCACTCCTCATCACTGAAAATGGGTTTCTGCTCAAACACCGCCAGCGGGGTGCCCTGAATGCTTTTACTCTGCTCAGAGCAGCCAATCACCCGCGCCCCCATTGCATGGAGAAAGTTCATGTGATTGATGAACTCATCGATGGTTTTTGCTTTATCGCCGTTGGCGAAGAAGGTACTGAACCAGGCGTTGCAGATTTCGATGCCGCGGATATCGAGCATCGGCTTCAGGATTGCCGGATCGCGCGGGTATTTGCTGCCCACTTCGCTGCCGGTAAAGCCCGCCAGCGCCATCTCGCTGACGGTCTGCTGAAAGGTGTTTTCATGGCCGAGATCTGGCATGTCATCGTTGGTCCAGCCAATCGGCGCGATCGCCAGTTTCACTTTTTCTTTGTTCATCATCTTATTCCCGGACGGAGCGCGGCGAGGCCGCATACAGGGCTGAATCAGCGATAGAAATCAGGACGTGGCGGCATCTCTACCGGCTCAATCGCCCCGCTGTTCTGCGCTTTGATGCAGGCATCGGCGGCTACCGAGGCGGCAAAACCATCCCAGGCCGAAGGACCGGTCAGCTGGCCCGCTCTGATGTCATTAATAAAGGCCTGCAGCTCCACGTCATACGCCTCGATAAAACGATCTTTCCAGTCGACCAGGATCGTGTTCGACAGGCGCGCCTCTTTGCGCAGCTGCACGGAGGAGGGTTCGGGCAGACGCGCAATGCCCTCCTCCCCCACTACTTCACACTGGATGTCGTAGCCGTAGGCGCAGTTCACAAAAATCTCGACGTCGATGCGCACCCCTTTCCGGGTTTCGAACAGAACAATCTGTGGATCTTTCAGCTGCCCATGTGTCTTCGATGTGACGCGCGGAAAGACCACCTGCACCGTTTTGTAGTCATCATTTGTCAGCCAGCGCAGCACATCCAGCTCATGGATCAGGGTGTTGGTGATCGCCATCGGCGTGGTGTAGTTCTCCGGCACCGTCGGGTTGCGGTGCGCGCAGTGCAGCATCAGCGGCTCACCAATATCGCCATCGGTGATCACTTTTTTCAGCGCGCGGTAGCCCGCATCGTAAGGCCGCATAAAGCCGACCTGCACCAGCCGTTTTCCCGCCTTCATCTCCGCCTCCACCACCCGGCGGCAGCCTTCGGCACTCATCGCCAGCGGCTTCTCGCAGAACACCGGCTTTCCGGCGGCAATCGCCGCCAGGGTGAACTCTTCATGGGTGGGGTCCCATGAGGTGACCAGCACCGCCTCGACATCCGGTGACTGAATCACGTCGTGACCGTTCTGGAAAACCTCCGCTTCAATGTTCAGGCGCTGCAGGGCGGCACGCGCACCCTCGACATTAATGTCAGAGACCGCCACCACCTGTGCCCCCTGCAGCACATGGCTGCAGCGACGAATATGTTCCTGACCGATTGCACCTGTACCGATGACGCCAAGTTTCAAAGTCATAATTACACCTGTGTAGGGTTCGTACGGAGAAGAGGAAAACGGGCCGCGATACGGCCCTGAAATTAATATTTTCGCGCCTGGCCGAGATGCGTATTGAGCTTGTCCGCTACCGCCTGGGCGCGTTCGGTCTGCGAAGCCTGCGCCACCCCGACATGCCACCAGCTGAAATATTTGTGGATCATGGTTTTTGGCAGCACTTTGATGTCGATAAGGGTAGAAATCGTCTGGGTGCGGGCATCTTCCAGCGCCGCCCTGAGCTCTTCAAGCGTGGTAACCCGGTAGGTTTTACAGCCATAGCCTGCGGCAATCGCAGCGAAATCGACCGGGATAAAGCCGCCATCGAGCCTGCCCCCTTCCGGATTGCGGAAGCGGAACTCGGTGGTGAAGCTGTCCATGCCATGTTCCATCTGCAGGTTATTGATGCAGCCGTTGGTCATGTTATCCAGCAGCACCACGTTGATCTTCGCCCCCTCCTGAATGGAGGTAACCAGTTCGGAGTGCAGCATCATGAAGGAGCCATCCCCGACCAGCGCATAGACCTCACGCTGCGGCTGAGCGAGCTTCACGCCCAGCGCGGCATTGACCTCATAGCCCATGCAGGAGTAGCCATATTCGACGTGGTAGGCGTTGTAATCTTTGGTGCGCCAGACGCGCTGCAGGTCACCCGGCAGGCTGCCCGCCGCCGCCACCACCACCGCCTCTTTGGGCAGCTGTTCATTCAGGGTGCCAAGCACGCTGCTCTGCGTCAGCCAGGAGTGGGTCAGCTGGTTAAACTCAGCAAACACCGCGTCGCGGTCGAGATGATCCGCAATCTCCGGCACAAAGTCGCCATCATGCCAGGCCACCTGATAGACGCGCTGCGTCTCTTTCAGCAGCTGGCTCTGCGCCTCTTCAATCTGGCTGCCCCAGTCGTTACTGTAGTGCTGTGATGCCAGCCCGGCGGTGAGCGCCGTCAGCCCCTCACGGGCATCGGCCAGCAGCTGCACGCCATCCAGCTTGTAGCTGTCGAAGTTGCTGACGTTGATGTTCAGGAAGCTGACATCAGGATGGCGGAAAATCCATTTGGAGGCGGTAGTGAAGTCGGTGTAGCGGGTGCCGATGCCGATCACTAAATCGGCCTCTTTCGCCAGCAGGTTAGCGGCCAGCGAGCCGGTTTCACCGACGCCGCCGACATTCAGCGGATGGTCAGAAACCAGCGTGCCCTTGCCCGCCTGGGTTTCCGCAAAGGGGATCTGATAGCGCTCGGCAAACTGGCGCAGCGCCTCACCCGCCTCAGAATATTTCACCCCGCCGCCGCAGATAATGAGCGGTTTACGCTTGCGGGAAATCAGGGTCAGCGCATCCGCCAGCTGCGCGGCGACGGGCAGGCGGCGATCGAGCCGGTGCACCCGTTTCTGGAAGAAGTAGTCGGGGTAATCCCAGGCTTCGCCCTGCACATCCTGCGGCAGCGACAGGGTAACCGCACCGGTTTCAGCGGGATCGGTCAGCACCCGCATGGCGTTGATACAGGCGGACATCAGCTGCTCCGGGCGGCTGACGCGGTCCCAGTATTTGCTGACCGCGCGGAACGCATCGTTGGTGCTGATGCTGAGGTCGTAGCTCTGTTCAATCTGTTGCAGCACCGGATCGGGCTGGCGCGTGGCGAAGACGTCGCCGGGCAGCAGCAGCAGAGGAATGCGGTTGGCCGTCGCGGTGCCCGCGGCGGTGATCATGTTGGCTGCACCCGGTCCCACTGACGAACTGCAGGCGATAATCTGCCGGCGCAGCGACTGACGGGCAAAGCCCGTAGCGGCATGGGCCATCCCCTGCTCATTACGCCCCTGCCAGACCACCAGATCGCCACTATCCTGTTCCAGCGCCTGGCCCAGCCCCAGCACGTTGCCATGACCGAAGATGGCGAAGATGCCTTTGACGAATTTCGTCTCAGTGCCATCAACATCGATGAACTGGTTATCCAGAAATTTAACCAGCGCCTGTGCCGTGGTCAGTCTGATTGTGCCCATATGCTTTTCCTTTACATGCTGGCGGACCCCGACTCCCGTAACACCGCGCCAGGCGCTGTCATCGGCGGAAAAGGCGACCGGAATAACTGAAACGTGAGGCGATTATAAACAAATATATTTTTCATAAAACACGCTTACAGAAGAAACATTTCATTTTGCGAGTGAGATCAAATTTAGCCGCTGCGACAGCCCCGGCGGGCTGTCGCGAGGGTGAAAAGCGGAACGTTTAGCCATGAGCCGGGTACGATAAAAAAATTCATTCCGTTGCCACCGCCTGGCTGAACGGCACGCCAGCAGGTGCGTTCGCCTTCACGCCCCTGCTGCAGCGGGCATCATCCTCTCAGCACGCAGGCGGAGAGAGGAGATTCAGGTTTTTTACCTGGTTCACAAATTTGCGATGGATATTTCATTTTGCATTGAATGTGGAATTTTTATTCCTCATACTGCCCTCATCGCCAGTCAGGCTCTTACAGACCCGAACGCAGCGCGCATCTGACGTCGCGCGTTTTGCCCGCCGGCTCTGCCAGTCACAGAAGGAAACCACAGGTATGAATGCACAACAGAAGCCGCTTGATGTGATTTGTATCGGGCGTATTGCCGTTGATTTTTATGGTCAGCAGATTGGAGCACGGCTGGAAGATGTCACCTCCTTTGCGAAGTATCTGGGCGGATCGTCAGGCAACGTCGCCTATGGCACCGCGATTCAGGGGCTGAAATCGGCCATGCTGGCGCGGGTCGGGGATGAGCACAATGGCCGCTTTCTGCGTGAAGAACTGCAGCGCGTCGGCTGTAACACGGATGCGCTGATTACCGATCCGCGGCGCCTGACCGCGCTGGTGATCCTCGGCATCAAAGATGAAGAGACTTTTCCGCTGATTTTCTACCGCGATAACTGCGCGGATATGGGCCTGGTGCCGGATGACGTGGATGAGGCTTTCATTACCTCAGCCCGCGCCGTGGCGGTGACCGGTACCCACCTCTCCCACCCGCAGACCCGTGAAGCGGTGCTGAAAGCGCTGCAGATTGCCCGCCAGAACGGCCTTCGCACCGCGCTGGATATCGATTACCGCCCGGTATTGTGGGGGCTGACCTCGCCGGGTGACGGTGAAACGCGTTTCATTGAATCCTCCCAGGTGACGCAGCAGTTGCAGGAAGTGGTGCACTATTTCGATCTGATCGTGGGCACCGAAGAGGAGTTTCACATCGCCGGTGGCAGCACGGAGACCCTGACCGCGCTGAAAAATGTGCGTCAGGCGAGTCAGGCGACGCTGGTCTGCAAACGCGGTCCGCTGGGTTGCGTGGTGTTTGAGGGAGCGATCCCGGATAGCTGGGAAGAGACCCGCCTGCACACCGGCGTGCGCGTCGACGTGCTCAACGTGCTGGGTGCAGGTGACGCCTTTATGTCGGGACTGCTGCGCGGCTGGCTGAATGATGAAGGCTGGGAGCAGGCGTGCCGTTACGCCAATGCCTGTGGGGCGCTGGTAGTCTCACGCCACGGTTGTGCACCTGCCATGCCGACCAAAGCCGAACTGGATGATTTCCTGAGCCGCGACGATGCGGTGAAGCGTCCCGATCTCGACAGCCGTCTGAATCATCTGCACCGGGTCACCACCCGCAAACAGCAGTGGCCGGAGCTGAATGTTTTTGCCTTTGACCACCGCAAGCAGCTGGCGGAGATGGCACAGGAGGCGGGCGTGGAGGCCAGCCGGATCCCGCCGCTGAAGCTGCTGCTGCTGAAAGCCGCTCAGCAGGCTGCCGAAGAGGCGGGGTTAGAGAATAAAAGCGGGATTCTGGCGGATACCACCTACGGGCAGAAAGCGCTGAATGCGATTACCGGTAAGCAGTGGTGGATTGGCCGTCCGATTGAGCAGCCCGGCTCACGTCCGCTGCGTCTGGAGCATGGCAATATCGGTTCGCAGCTGATCGACTGGCCCGCTGAGCATGTGGTGAAGTGTCTGGTGTTTTACCATCCTCACGACAGCGCAGAACTGCGCAAAGAGCAGGATGATCTGATACTCGACGTCTGGCAGGGCTGTAACAAAAGCGGCCATGAGCTGCTGCTGGAAGTGATCCTGCCTGAGAGCAATCCGGACAGGAATGAAGCCTATTACGTGGACATTCTGCGCCATTTTTACACTCTGGGCATCCAGCCTGACTGGTGGAAACTGCCGCCGCTGTCGGCAGCGTGCTGGGAGGCGATCGGCACGCTGATTGAGCAGCAGGACCCTTACTGTCGCGGCATTCTGTTACTGGGTCTGGATGCGCCCGAAGAGACGCTGAAAGCGGGCTTTGCCGCGGCGGCCAGTGCACCCTGGGTGAAAGGCTTTGCGGTGGGCCGGACTATTTTTGGTCAGCCTTCACGCGAGTGGCTGCAGGGGGAACTGGACGATCAGGCGCTGATTGCGCGCGTCAAAGGAAACTATCTGCGGCTGATTGAATACTGGCGCGCGGCGCGCGCCTGATGCCGTTCTGCTAAAAGCCGCTTTGAGAAAGTGCAGACGCCGGGAACACGGTCAGATCGGAAAGACGCGACACCCGCCATCCATGGCATGCTCGGCCCGCGTCATCCCTGACGCGGGACGCTTTCCTCTTCTGACCGTGTTCCCTGCTCATCTGGCTGATGCGTTGCTGCCAGATAGATCCTGACCGTGGTTTCTCACCCGCCACAGATATTTAACGCCGGTTTTCACCCGCTTATCGCCTGTGAAGAGGCGCATACCGGGCTCTCAAGCCAATCTGTGAACCATTTCATAAAGCCATGAAATAAACCGCGCGATTGACGCAAACAAATGAAATTTTCCATCCATCTGATACTATGGCGCTCATTATACAGCCATTATTCTAATTATTCGGGCAGAAGTGATGAACAATAATCCCACCCAACTTTCCCTGTTGCAGGACGATATTCGTCACCGCTACGAAACGCTGAGCAAACGTCTTAAACAGGTTGCGCGCTACATTCTTGATAACAGTAACAGTATTGCGTTTGATACCGTCGCCTCGATTGCCCAGCAGGCCGATGTGCCCCCCTCTACCCTGATTCGCTTTGCTAATGCTTTTGGCTTCAGCGGTTTCAACGAAATGAAACAGGTTTTTCGTCAGCACCTGATGGAAGAGACGGTCAACTACACCGAGCGTGCGCGTCTGTTCCGTCAGACATCCACCGATGACAACGCCAGCGCCCCTGAGAGCCCGTCGGAGATCCTCAACGTTTTTACGATGGTAAACAGCCAGGCGCTGCAGCAGCTGGCGATGCAGGTGAATCCTGAACAGCTGAACAAGGCAGTAAAACTGCTGAGCGAGGCAGAGAATATCTATGTGATTGGCCTGCGCCGCTCCTTCAGCGTCGCCTCCTATCTGGTCTACGCGCTGCGTCATCTGGAGCGGCGCGCGTTTTTGATTGATGGCCTGGGCGGGATGTTTACCGAGCAGCTCAGCCTCGTTAATCCTAAAGATGTGGTGATTGCCATCAGCTATTCACCCTATGCGCGTGAAGCGGTCGAAGTGGTGGAGATGGGCGCCCGACGCGGCGCACATCAGATTGCGATTACCGACAGCCAGGTCAGTCCGCTGGCCGCCTTCAGCGACGTCTGCTTTGTCGTGCGTGAAGCCCAGGTGGATGGCTTCCGTTCGCAGGTTGCCTCTCTCTGCCTGGCGCAGACGCTGGCGGTGTCGCTGGCGCTCAACAACGCCAGCACCAGCTGATTTCAGGGCGCAAAAAAGGGCAGCGTGACCCGCTGCCCTTATAGCTGAGAGACTGCTTTTCTGACGCCGCCGTGGGCTAGGTGTTACGCGGATAATTCTCGCTGTTCACCCAGGCGTGATCTTTCTCCCAGGTAAACTTCCACAGCCGCACAGGCCCCGCCATCACGTTCAGATAGTAGTTGTTGTATCCCGCCAGCGTCGCAACCGGGTGATAGCCGCGCGGCACCATCACCACATCGCGATTGTAAGGTGCCATACAGGCATCCAGTGAGCGATCGTCGGTATAAACGCGCTGCATGGCGAAGCCGGGTTCCGGATCGAAACGGTGATAGTAGGTTTCTTCCAGAAGAGTTTCGTTTTCACTCTCTTCATCATGCTTGTGGCTGGGGTAAGAGCTGGTGTCGCCCTCATTGGTATAAACCTCGACCACCAGCAGGCTGTCAGCCGGTTTGTCATCGGGCAGAATATTGTGCACCAGACGCTGATTGCGCCCTTTGCCGCGATGCTCAACGCCCACGTCTGCGGGCGTAATCAGTCGTGCAGGCAGATGACCGTGACCGGGCGCGCTGCAGACCGCCAGC
Organism: Pantoea sp. EKM101V; assembly: GCF_011800325.1. Taxonomy (NCBI): domain Bacteria; kingdom Pseudomonadati; phylum Pseudomonadota; class Gammaproteobacteria; order Enterobacterales; family Erwiniaceae; genus Pantoea; species Pantoea sp. EKM101V. The sequence goes on along the minus strand of NZ_JAALFP010000007.1, from coordinate 106,503 downwards.
TCCAGATCGCTGTCCGCGTAAACCACCACCTCATCATCGTGCGGCACATAAACGGAGTAAGGCGGCACGCGCTCAAAGGGCGACATGCGCTGACCAATCCCGGGAAACGCCGCGTGACGGGTTTTCACCGAGGCGAGTCCGGCCACCAGCACCAGACAGAGCTCTTTATCCCCGCTGGTAAGGTGCAGGGTTTCCCCTTTTTTCAGCAGATAAGCATCAAACCCGACATAGCGCCAGCCGGCGCGTTCAGGCGTCACATGCTGAATACGACCCTGCGCATCAGGGGCCTGGGCTTTCGACAGTAAAGACATCCTGATCCTCCTCTCTGTCACGGTTGTCGCTGCAGTTGCCGCGCGGGCGTGACGTGCAGCCCGCCTGCGAACAGAAAGACCGGCAGAGTGATCTGCCGGTCGCGCATCCTGCCAGCGTGGAAATAAATCAGCCTAAGGTCGGCATACTGAATTCAGACACGGTCTGCTGACCGGATGGCCAGCGCACGGTGGCGGTTTTCATGCGGGTGTAGAAGCGCACGCCATCCGGCCCGTGCACGTTGAGCGCGCCAAACACCGAGCGCTTCCAGCCGCCAAAGCTGTGGAATGCCATCGGCACCGGAACCGGCACGTTGACGCCCACCATGCCCGCTTCAACGTTCTGCACAAAATCTCGCGCGGTGTGACCGTTGCTGGTGAAAATGGCGCTGCCGTTGCCAAACTCATGGCTGTTAACCAGCTGCAGCGCACTGTCGTAATCCGCTGCGCGCATGATGCTCAGCACCGGACCAAAAATCTCTTCACGCCAGATCACCATGTCAGAGGTGACGTTATCAAACAGCGTGCCGCCGACGTAGTATCCCTCAGCATGCCCTTCGACCTGGACATGACGCCCATCGACCACCAGCTTCGCGCCTTCCTGTTCGCCTTTGTCGATGTAGCCCAGCACCTTCTTCTGGTGCGCCGCTGAAACCACCGGCCCCATCTCATTCTCCAGAGCCCCCTGATTCATACCGGGGCCGATGCGCAGTGCCTGCACCAGCGGGGTCAGGCGGGCAATCAGCTTGTCGGCGGTATCATCGCCCACGGCGACCACGACCGGCAGCGCCATGCAGCGTTCACCGGCAGAACCAAAGGCACCGCCCATGATGGCGTTGACGGTGGCATCCAGATCGGCATCCGGCATCACGATAGCGTGGTTCTTCGCCGCGCCAAACGCCTGCACCCGTTTGCCATGCGCGCTGGCAGTTTTGTAGATGTGCTCAGCCACGCCGGAGGAACCGACAAAGCTGACGGCGGCGATACGCGGATCTTTGTAGAGCTGCTCCGCGTCTTCATTTGAGCTGTGCACCACGTTGAAGACCCCATCAGGCAGGCCCGCCTCGGTCAGCAGTTCAGCCATCCGCACAGACGCCGAGGGGTCCAGTGCCGGTGGCTTGAGAACAAAGGTGTTGCCGCAGGCCAGGGCGATCGGGAACATCCAGAGCGGCACCATCGCCGGGAAGTTAAACGGCGTAATGCCCGCCACGACGCCGACCGGCTGCATCAGCGAATAGCTGTCAACGCCGCCGCCGACGTTAGGGGAGTATTCGCCTTTCAGCAGGTGCGGGATGCCGCAGGCAAACTCGATCACTTCAATGCCACGCGTCAGTTCACCCAGCGCATCAGACCAGACTTTGCCATGCTCAGACACAATCAGCGCCGCCAGCTCGTCCCGATGCTGCTCCATCAGGGCCTTAAAATTGAACAGGACACGGGCACGGCGCAGGGGCGAGGTTTTCGACCATTCGGCAAAGGCCGCATGCGCGACGCCAATCGCCTGAGCCACTTCATCGGCGGTACTCTGCGTCAGTTCACGTACCACTTTGCCGGTTGCCGGGTCGTAAACAGGAATGGTTTCGTTGCTGGCGCTGAACGTAATTTTGCCGCCAATAAAGTTACCTGTGATTGTCATGATGTTGCCTCTTTAGATGGTTAAGTTCCCTGCAGACGAACCATGCGACCTGCCGCGCTGCCTGACCAGGCAAAGCTGAAAGCGTGCTATGAAGCTATTGCATTGGAATAAATTTTTCAAATAATTCTTTTTGGAAGATTTGCTTTTAGCGGCACAGATCGCATTTTCTCCGTCGGCTTGAGCCTGGCGCGCTCCTGACCTCCGGAGAGCGCCCGTGGCAACAATCCTTAGCCCGGCAGGCGTGGTTTAAGACGATCACGACGCGGTTCTCTGCGGGAGAGCCTCCGCAAGGCAGCACCCGGCTGAAACGAAATATGAAATTAATGCGAGACAGATCCAATAATCTCCATTTCATAATTCACTATTAATGAAATAAATGTTTTCTTTAGTCGTAATCTTCTTCTGTTTCGGGGTAATCACATGGCTATCGATCCGACCCGTTTCTGTATCAACCGCAAAATTGCTCCCCGGCTCTCGCTGGAGGCCTTTTTTCAGCTGGTTCATCGCCTGGGGCTGAGCAAGGTTGAGTTGCGTAATGACATGCCGGGTGGCAGCGTGACAGACGATCTGACGCCCGACCAGCTGCGCGCCCTGACCGACAGATATCAGATTGATATCGTCACCATTAATGCGCTCTATCCGTTTAACCGTATTGATGACGATCTGCTGACCCGCGCAGAGCTGTTGCTGCAGACCGCACAGCAGACGGGTGCGAAGGCGCTGGTGATGTGTCCACTGAATGAGGGGATTGCCCTGTCGCCTCAGGAGACGCAGGCGGCGATGCAGCAGCTGGCGCCGCGCTTTGAACACTATGGCATTCAGGGGCTGGTGGAGCCGCTGGGATTCCCGGTCAGCTCACTGCGCTCGGCCGCAGAGGCGCAGCGACTCATCGCCGCCGCAGGCGTACCCTTTAAGCTGGTGCTGGATACCTTCCATCACCATCTCTATGAAAAGGCGGAAGAGGAGTTCCTCACGGGTGTCGACGTGCAACAGATTGGGCTGGTGCACCTGTCGGGCGTGGAAGATCGGCGGCCCACCGCTGAGCTGACCGATGAGGAGCGCATTATGCTGAGTGACAGCGATGTGCTGAACAGCGTCGTGCAGGTTAAACGGCTGGAGATGCTGGGCTATAAGGGGATCTACGCCTTTGAGCCCTTCTCAAGCCAGCTCAACAGCTGGACACCGGATGAAACGGAACGGCAGATCCGCCACAGCATTGAACTGCTGCAGGTCTGAACCCGGTGTTGGCAGGCGCTGAAAAGATGGCTGGCCCGCCCGGGCGCGTTTTACGGCGCAGTCTCGTCGGCTGCCGGTGACAGCGCCTGACGCCGTTGCAGGCGCAGCGTGCAGACAAAAGCAACGCAGACCAGCAGCGCCGTGAGCAGATACACCTGCGACACGCCTGCATAGTTCATGATAAATCCGGCGATCGGCCCGGTAATGCCCAGCGACAGATCCATAAACGCGGTGTAAGTCGCCAGCGCACTGCCCTGATTCTGCTGCGGCACCACCTTCACCGCGACGACTCCCAGCGCCGGGAAGACCAGCGAAAAACCGGCGCCGGTCAGAAACGCGCCCGCTTTTGCCATCCAGGGGTCGCCCGCCGCCGCGACCAGAAAGAGTCCGGCAGCTTCCGCCGCCAGACAGAGGCTGGCAACGCGCAGGCCGCCGCGGCGGTTAATCGCGTTCGGGAACAGCAGGCGCGTGCCAACAAAGGCGGCACTGAACAGGGAGAGGGCAAAGGCGGCACCTTCCCAGCCTTTATCCTGATAGAACAGCGTAATAAAGGTGGCGATGACCCCGAACCCCGCCGAGCCCATCGCCAGTATCGCGCCAAAGCCGGCAATTTTTCCCAGCACCGCACGAAACGGCAGCGGCCTGGCCCGGCTGGCTTTGACGGCCGGACGCGGCACGGCGCAGACAATGCCCGCCACGCAGATAGCGACAATGACCAGCGACAGCCAGAGCAGGCCACCCGCCCGGAAGATCACCACGCCGAGCGGCGCGCCAATCGCCATCGCGCCATAGGTAACGATGCCATTCCAGGAGATGACCCGGCCAATATGCAGCGAACCGACCCGCGCAACGCCCCATAACGAGGTGCCGGTGCCGGTAAAGCTCTGGCCCAGACCCAGAATCACCCGCCCCACACAGAGCAGCGTCAGGCTTGTCATCGGCGAGTCGCTCAGCGCCGCCAGCAGAATACAGAGACCGCTGATCAGGCAGCCCACCAGCCCGATCACCACGACCTTCTTAGGTCCCCAGAGGTCGGCGTAACGCCCGGCGTGGGGGCGACTCAGCAGCGTCGCCACATACTGCAGGCTGATCACCACACCCGCCCAGAAGGCGCTGAATCCCAGCTGCTCATGTACCCATCCCGGCAGAACCGCCAGCGGCAGACCGATAGTGAGATAGCTGGCAAAGTTATAGGCCACAATAGAGAGGATCAGCAGCGTGAGACGGAGGTTGCCGGTTGGGGTGGCCGGTTCCACTGTAGGCTGTTCAGGCATGAGAGATCCCGCTCGTATTAGGCTGAATGATAAGGTTTATCCGTCGACTATACCCGCTTTCACCGCTGACGTATCGGCGCTGCGCCGTCAACCGGATGCAGCGTGCCGGACAAAAACCCTGCCGCGAAAGTGGAGTGTGGTGGCGCTGATTAAGACGCCCTTCTGCCGCCGCGCTTTACCGTTTCTCTGATAAATCAGATTGTTAATTTTCTTTCAGCTACACTGTCAACAGCCAATTTACGTCACGGGAGAGGGAATGAGCGAGCTGCAACGGGAAAAGATCGGACAAAATATTCTGATCAAACTGGCAATGCTGGTCATTATCCTCGCCGGGGTGCGGGCAGCGTCCGACATTCTGGTCCCGCTGCTGCTGGCGGCTTTCTTTGCCATTGTACTCAACCCGCTGGTGACGATGCTGATGCGGCGTGGCTTCCGCCGCGGGCTGGCGATCGGGCTGGTGATCACGGTGATCTTCTGCGTCATGGTGCTGCTGGGCGCCATCATCGCCAGCTCAATGAGCGAGTTTTCCGATCTCTACCCGCAGCTGCGCGCCACCATGGAGCAGAAAATGACGGTGCTGCAGCATCTGGCCGCAGGCTTTCATCTCAACATCTCAACCGACGTCCTGATCAAACATTTCGACCCCAACACCATGATGAATCTGGCCACAGTGGCGCTGAGCGGCTTTTCCGGCGCGATGACTAACACCGTGCTGCTGGTGCTGACCGTCGTCTTTATGCTGTTTGAGGTCCATCACCTGCCCTACAAAATGCGTAACGCGCTGGTGAATCCTAAGATTCGCATCGCCGGGCTGCACAAAGCGCTGAAAGGGGTGACCCACTATCTGGCGCTGAAAACCCTGGTGAGCCTGATCACCGGCGTGGCGGTCTGGCTGACGCTCTTTCTGCTGGATGTGAAGTTCGCGCTGCTGTGGGGTGTGGTGGCGTTTATCCTCAACTTCATTCCCAACATCGGCCCGATCATTGCCGGTATCCCGCCCTTTCTGCAGGCGCTGCTGCTGAACAGCCTGTTTGATGCTGCGATGGTGGCCGCCCTGTTTACGGCCATTCATATGGTGTTTGGCAATATGCTGGAACCGCGCCTGATGGGCCGGGGTCTGGGCCTGTCGACGCTGGTGGTGTTCCTCTCCCTGGTCTTCTGGGGCTGGCTGCTGGGCCCGGTTGGCATGCTGCTGTCGGTGCCGCTTACCAGCATCACGAAAATCCTGATGGAAACCACCCCCGGCGGCAGCCGTCTGGCCATTCTGCTGGGCACCGGGCGACCTAAACGGGTGCGGGGCTTAACCAAGTAAGCGCTGCTGGACGTGCCGCAGATGGTTCTCCATGGCCTGACGGGCAGCCGCCTCATCCCCCGCCACGATCGCGCTGGCAATCTGCTGATGGTCAGCGTTCATCTCCAGCGCAAAGCTGTTATCAGCAAAATGGCGCTCCAGCCGCTCGACATGGGGGCTGTGGCGCTTGTTCCAGAGCTGTTCCAGCAGGTCGCGCAGCACATCATTGCCACTCATCTCGCTGATCAGCAGGTGGAAACGTTTGTCCTTAGCCAGAAAGGCGGCATCGTTTTCCTGATGCTGCTGCAGCTCAGCGGCCAGCGCCAGCAGGGCCGCCCGCTGTTCCGGCGTGCCGTTTCGGGCGGCAAATCCCGCCAGCATCCCTTCGAAGGCTTCACGGGCCTGCAACAGATCCTGCAGACTGCAGGCCTCACTCTCCTGCGTGTCCCCGGCCTGCGGCAGCGGCTGGGCGACAAACACCCCGGTGCCGGTGCGGATATCGACCCAGCCGGTCATCTCCAGCGCAATCAGCGCTTCACGCACGGATGATCGGCTGACGCCCAGCTGTTTTGCCAGCTCGCGCTCCGGCGGCAGCAGCCCGCCAGCGACAAAGTCACCACGCGTGATACCGGCCATAATGGCGTTGGCTATCTGACGGTAGAGCCGCTCCGTTTTAATGGCTGCCAGGGTCATTGTCCTCTCCTCCTGTCCTGCTCAATCGGCCCGCTGGCCGATGCAGTTTATGATGCTGCGATCCGGATCACGGCCTTGTTTTGCACACTATCATACTCTTGGTCCAGCGGCCTGACCACTGGGCCACATCACAGTTAAGGAGCAAACATGGAACATACCTGGCGATGGTACGGCCCGAACGATCCGGTTTCACTGGATGATGCGCGTCAGGCAGGCGCGACCGGCATCGTTACCGCACTGCATCACATTCCCAACGGCGAGATCTGGCCGGTTGAGGAGATCAAAGCCCGGCAGGCCCTGCTGGCGGAAAAAGGGCTGGTCTGGTCAGTCGTGGAGAGCATTCCGGTTCATGAAGCGATTAAAACCCAGCGCGGCGACTACCTGCGCTATATCGCCAATTATCAGCAGTCGATCCGCAATCTGGCCGCCTGCGGCATTGATACCGTCTGCTATAACTTCATGCCGGTGCTGGACTGGACGCGGACCGACCTCGCCTGGACGCTGCCCGACGGCGCTAAGGCGCTGCGCTTCGATGCCGACGCGTTCGCCGCGTTTGAACTCTGCCTGTTAAAACGTCCGGGTGCAGAGCAGGACTACAGCGCGGCCGAGCAGCAGGCGGCCAGAGCGCGCTTTGCCGCGATGAGCGAGGAAGAGAAAAACACGCTGGTGCGCAATATCATCGCGGGCCTGCCCGGCGCCGAAGAGGGGTACACGCTGGAGCAGTTTCAGGCGCAGCTGGCGCAGTATGACGGCATCGACAAAGCAAAACTGCGTGAACATATGGCGACCTTCCTGCGCGCCATCGTGCCGGTGGCGGAAGAGGCTGGCGTAAAACTGGCGGTGCACCCGGACGATCCACCGCGTCCTATCCTGGGCCTGCCGCGCATTATCTCCACGCAGGAAGATATGCAGTGGCTGAAGGAAACCGTCGACAGCCTGCACAACGGATTCTGTTTCTGCACCGGCTCCTACGGTGTGCGGGCCGACAATGCGCTGGTTGAGATGGCGGAAACCTACGCCGACCGCATCAACTTTGTCCATCTGCGCGCCACGAAGCGTGAAGAGAATCCCGCCAGTTTCCATGAGGCGGCGCATCTGGCGGGGGATGTCGATATGGTGGGGGTGATCAGGGTCATTCTGGCCGAAGAGCAGCGCCGTCGTCGGGCGGGCAACCTGCGGGCCATTCCTATGCGCCCCGACCACGGCCATCAGATGCTGGATGACCTGCATAAACGCACCAACCCGGGCTATTCCGCCATTGGCCGCCTGAAAGGACTGGCTGAACTGCGCGGGGTGGAAGTGGCGCTGAAGCAGATCTTTTTTACTGACTAATTCTTCATTCACGCGCCCGCCCTGCGACCGTCCCGTGACGGCGCAGGGTCTTTCGCCCACCGCGGCGCATCGCCCGTTATCCCCCGCGTCCTGCCTGCTGAATTTGTGTCGCTGAATCGCAATAAAGACAAAACAAACGTCACATAAATGACACGCACTGTTCGATAATTGACCTGAGTCAGTCTGATTGATTGCAAAAACGCTAATCTGCTCCGCCCGGAGAGATGTTATTCTGCGCAGCGGATTAGCGCCTCCTGATAACACCAATAATATTCAGAGGATTTTGCGGTGCCGCTACTGAAACGAAAACGCGACTACGCCAGGCTGGTGATTATTATCTCCGGCCTGCTGCCTCTGGTTATTGGCCTGTTTTTTACCGCACTGGATGCGCGCCACACCGTTCATCAGCAGCAGATGAGCGCGGCAGAAACCCTGCTATCCCAGGCGGAGAGAATGAGCGACAGCGCCTGGAATATGATTACCGAGCTGCGCCAGTTTGATCAGGTGCCCTGCAGCCAGATTGAAAACCAGCTGCAGCGCATCGGCTCGCTTAATCCCTATTTTCGCGCTATCGGTAAAATGGAGCAGGGAAAAATTGCCTGTTCATCGGTGTATGGTTCACGTCCTGCCCCGCTGAAAGCGATGATCCTGCGTGATGCCCCCGTCACCGGCAAAGCCTGGTGGAGCCTGTCGATTGCCGGTACCGCCGGTGTGCCGACGCGTCCCGCCGTGATTTTTGTGCGCGACCTGCCCGACGGCGAAAGTTTCTGGGCGGTGATCGATGGACAGTATCTGATCGATTTTATGCGCGCCATCAGCAGCACCCATCGCTACCATTTCAGCATGGATTTCAGTGATGGTGCGCCCATCTCCTATGGCGATCCGCAAATCGCCGCCGACAGCTGGTTCAAACCGTCGATTTATCAGGCATCCTCCCAGCGCTATCCGCTGACGGTCACGCTGATAGCCTCGCCCACGGAGCTGATTTCGGCTTGGCGTCAGGTGATGTTTATCATTATGCCGATGGCGGCAATCTTCTCTATTCTGCTGATGATGATAATGGCGAACTGGCTGCAGCGACGTATTTCCTGGCGCGATGAGATCCGGCGCGCTATCGCCAGCGGCCAGTTCAGGGCGCACTATCAGCCGGTCTATGACAACCGGCTGCAGCGCTGCGTCGGTGTTGAGGCGCTGCTGCGCTGGACAACCCCGGACGGCAACGGCGTGCGGCCGGATATTTTTATCGGTGCCGCAGAAGCGGAAGGCATGATTGTGCCGCTGACCCGCCACCTGCTGGCGTTAGTCGCAGAGGATGTCCGGAGCTGGCAGGTAGAGCCCCATTTCCATCTGGGAATTAACGTGGCGGCGGAGCACCTGCAGCATCCTGACTTTGTCGACGATATGCTGCACTTTGCTGAACAGGTCAGGGATAAGCAGTTCCTGATTACGCTGGAGCTGACCGAGCGCAGCCTGATCAAAGAGGGCGCGGCGGTGGCACGCAAACTGGAACACCTGCGTCACTGCGGCATGAAAGTCGCGATTGACGATTTTGGCACGGGTCACTGTTCGCTGAGCTATTTACAGACCTTCACGCTGGATTATCTCAAGATTGATCGGGGCTTTATCAATACCATCGAGTCGCTTGAGGGCAGAACACCCGTTCTGGATGCCATTATCCAGCTCAGTCATGAGCTGGAGCTGGAAGTCCTGGGCGAAGGGGTCGAAACCGCCTTGCAGTTCCGTTATCTGCAACAGCGCGGCGTGGTCTTTATTCAGGGCTACTATTACGCGCGCCCGCTGGACAATGCGGGACTGATCGCCTGGCTGGCCGAACAGGGCGACCAGCCCGTGGAGCCGGACCTGGCCCTTACGACCTGACCGGCTACCGGCGTCTGACGACAGAACGCCGATAGCCGATTGGCCCGTCGCGATTATCTTTTTTGTCAGGGTCATCTTCTTCGCGCTCCCTCCCTCCTCCAGCCCGTCATTTCTCCCGTCCGGAAAAGCGTGAGGATCGCCGCTCAAGTGCTGAAAAAAGCGGCGATTGTCACGCAGAGTGATAATTTTTTTGCGGAGATAAATAGCCTTATCAGTGGCAAAAAGAGGCTACATGTAGCCCAAACATGACAGATATCACACAAAAACGGTATACTCTGTCGCTGTTCGCAATAATCACAACAGTAATTATTGTGTTAACGGGCGCTAAAACAGCGCGTATTTACGGCTATGCTTAAATTTCTCAACGTGGCGGTCTGTACGATTCATCCGGCTCGCGCCGTTGAGAACTTTCGTGTTCCATTACAGGGTAATTCTATGAAATTGCGTAGGAAGCGTGTAAAACCAATTGGGATCAATGATGTCACCATCATTGATGATGCCCGTTTACGTAAAGCCATCACGGCGGCCTCTCTGGGTAACGCGATGGAGTGGTTTGACTTCGGCGTTTACGGCTTTGTGGCCTATGCGCTGGGTAAAGTCTTCTTCCCGGATGCGTCGCCAGGCGTTCAGATGATCGCGGCGCTGGGTACCTTCTCTGTGCCCTTCCTGATCCGACCGCTGGGTGGTCTGTTCTTCGGTATGCTGGGCGACAAATATGGTCGTCAGAAAATTCTTTCCATCACCATTATCATCATGTCGGTCAGTACCTTCTGTATCGGCCTGATCCCCTCCTATGCCTCCATCGGCATCTGGGCGCCGATTCTGCTGCTGTTAGCGAAGATGGCACAGGGCTTCTCGGTGGGCGGTGAATATACCGGTGCCTCGATCTTCGTGGCCGAATATTCGCCTGACCGCAAACGCGGCTTCATGGGAAGCTGGCTCGACTTTGGCTCCATTGCCGGCTTTGTGCTGGGTGCGGGTCTGGTCGTGCTGATCTCTTCCATTATCGGGGAAGCGAACTTCCTTGAGTGGGGCTGGCGTCTGCCGTTCTTCGTTGCGCTGCCGCTGGGCATCATCGGTCTTTACCTGCGTCATGCGCTGGAAGAGACCCCGGCATTCCAGCAGCACGTGGACAAGCTGGAACAGGGTGACCGCGAAGGTCTGCAGGATGGCCCGAAAGTCTCCTTCAAAGAGATTGCGACCAAACACTGGCGCAGCCTGCTCTCCTGTATCGGTCTGGTCATCGCCACAAACGTCACCTACTACATGTTGCTGACGTACATGCCGAGCTACCTGTCGCATAACCTGCACTACAGCGAAGATCACGGTGTGATGATTATTATCGCCATCATGATCGGGATGCTGTTTGTTCAGCCGATGATCGGCATGATGAGTGACCGTTTTGGCCGCCGCCCGTTTGTTATCATCGGCAGTCTCGCCCTGATGGTCTTCTCGATCCCTGCCTTCATGATGATCAACAGTGGCGTGCTGGGCATGATTTTTGGTGGTCTGCTGCTGATGGCGGTGATCCTGAACTCCTTCACCGGTGTGATGGCTTCGTCACTGCCTGCCATGTTCCCGACCCACATCCGCTACAGTGCGCTGGCCAGTGCCTTTAACATCTCGGTACTGGTTGCCGGTCTGACCCCTACGCTGGCCGCCTGGCTGGTTGAGTCAACCGACAACCTCTACATGCCTGCCTACTATCTGATGGTCGTGGCCGTGATTGGTCTGATTACCGGTCTGTTCATGAAAGAGACCGCGAACAAGCCACTGAAAGGGGCAACACCGGCCGCGTCAGATATGGAAGAAGCGCGCGAGATTCTGCAGGAGCATCACGATAACATCGAGAATAAAATCGAAGATATCGACGCAGAGATCGCCCGTCTGGAAGCGAAACGTAAAAATCTGGTGCAGCAGCATCCGGATATCAACGAGTAATCGTTCTGCTCTCCCGCCGCCCGGCGGGAGAGCATTTTTCCCCCTCCCTACCGCACACAATCCTTCATGCCCTGCGGGCAAAGGGAGTAAACTGGCGTCACTTTTTTCACCTGCGTAAGAATGAAAATGTCTGATTATTCCCTTATCCAGCGCCCAAGAAGATTGCGCGCCAGCGCGTCAATGCGTGAAATGTTCCAGGAGTCATCCCTGAGCCTGAACGATCTGGCTCTGCCCATTTTTGTTGAAGAAGAGGTCGACGACTACAAACCGATTCAGGCGATGCCTGGCGTGATGCGTATTCCGGAAAAACGTCTCGCTTATGAGATTGAGCGTATCGCCAAAGCCGGTATCCGCTCGGTCATGACCTTTGGCATTTCGCACCACACCGATGCCACCGGCAGCGATGCGTGGAACGAAAACGGTCTGGTGGCTCGCATGTCGCGCATCTGCAAAGAGACCGTGCCGGAGATGATCGTCATGTCTGACACCTGCTTCTGCGAATACACCAGCCACGGCCACTGTGGCGTGCTCTGCGATCACGGTGTCGACAACGATGCCACCCTGGAAAACCTGGGTAAGCAGGCGGTCGTTGCTGCCGCAGCCGGAGCCGATTTTATCGCCCCGTCGGCGGCGATGGATGGGCAGGTTGAGGCGATTCGTCGCGCGCTGGACGCGGCGGGCTTCACTCAGACCGCAATCATGTCCTACTCCACCAAGTTTGCCTCCTCCTTCTACGGCCCGTTCCGTGAAGCCGCAGGCACGGCGCTGAAAGGCGATCGTAAAACGTATCAGATGAACCCGATGAACCGCCGTGAAGCGATTCGTGAATCACTGCTCGACGCGGCTCAGGGCGCAGATTCACTGATGGTGAAACCGGCAGGTGCCTATCTGGATATCCTGCGTGACATCCGTGAGCGCACCGAATTGCCTCTGGCGGCTTATCAGGTGAGTGGCGAATACGCGATGATCAAGTTTGCCGCAGCGGCCGGTGCCATTGACGAGCGTAACGTGGTGCTGGAAAGCCTCGGGGCGATCAAACGTGCCGGTGCAGACCTGATTTTCAGCTATTTCGCTCTTGATCTCGCCGAACAAAAGGTGCTCTGATCCCCTCCTCATAAAGAGCGTGATCGCGATGTCACGCTCTTCTTCTCCGCCAAAAGGCAAACACCAGAACCTGGCTTCGGCTAAACCAACAAAGGTCTCTGTGATGAAAGCACCTGACATTCCTGCCGACGAGGCACAACGTTTATCGCAGCTGCGTGCGCTGAACATCATGAACACCACCGCGGAGGAACGTTTTGATCGTTTAACCCGTCTGGCCCGCCGCCTGTTTGACGTGCCTATCGCGTTAGTCAGCCTGCTGGAAGCTGACCATCAATGGTTTAAATCGGCTCAGGGCTTTGCACCGCCGGGATCGCCGCGCAATATCTCCTTCTGCGGACACGCTATCCTGCAGGATGAGATCATGATTGTTGAAGATGCGCACAAAGATGAGCGTTTTCACGACAACCCGCTCGTCACCGGCGATCCACACATCCGTTTTTATGCCGGCTGTCCGCTGCGTGCGCCAGGCGGCGCCAAACTGGGTACGCTCTGCATCATCGGACGCGAGCCGCGCCAGTTTGATGAAGAGGATCAGGCTACCATGCGTGACCTGGCCGCGATGGCTGAAGCGGAGCTGGTCGCCTTTCAGACCGCCACCTGCGACGAACTGACGCAGATAACCAATCGCCGCGGCTTTATGACCCTGGGACAGATGGTGCTGAACGAATGCCGGATGAAAAACCGGCCAGCCTCACTGACGTTTCTCGACCTCGACAAGTTCAAGCAGATCAACGACTCGCTGGGCCATCGCGAAGGCGACCGGGCGCTGATGGACTTTGCCGACGCGATGAAGGTGGTGTTTAAACACTCCGATCTCTTTGCCCGACTGGGCGGCGACGAGTTTGTGGTGCTGCTCAATGGCATGTCGCAGCAGCAGAGCGAAGCGCTGTTACAGCAGTTTGCCTGCTATCTGCGTCAGCAGTCGATCAGCCTGAATCGTCGTTACCACCTGCAGTTCTCTTCCGGCATCGTCGAATTCGATCCGGCGCAGCCGCAGTCGCTGGAACAGCTGCTGCACGACAGCGATGAGCGGATGTACCAGCGTAAAAAGCAGAAGCGTGTCGCGGTATAACCTCAGCCGCCGCCGCGGCTGAAAGGTCAGGGACGCGCCAGATCGTCGAGCAGGGCCTGATTAAACTTTGCAGGCTCTTCCATTTGCGGCGCGTGCCCCAGGCCCGGAAACTCAATCAGCCGCGCCCCCGGAATGCGTTTTGCGACCGCTTTACCGAGCACCCTGTAATCGCCCAGCCGCGCTTTCACCGCCGGCGGGGCGATATCGCTGCCGATAGCCGTGGTGTCGGACGTGCCGATCATCAGCGTGGTCGGCACCTTCAGATCGCCGAACTCATAAAACACCGGCTGCGTGAAAATCATGTCGTAGATTAAGGCGGAGTTCCACGCCACCTTCTCATGCCCCGGCCCGCTGTTGAGTCCGGCCAGCATATCGACCCATTTGTCATATTCAGGTTTCCAGCGGCCCGCGTAGTAGGTCTGCTGCTCATACTTCTTAATGCCCTCTGCGCTGAGCCTGAGTTCCCGCTGATACCACTGATCGACGGAACGCCACGGTGCCCCTTTCGCTTTCCAGTCTTCCAGCCCTATCGGATTAACCAGCACCAGCTTCTGCGTCTGCTGCGGGTACATCAGCGCATAGCGCGTCGCCAGCATCCCGCCGGTGGAGTGACCCACAATTACCGCCTTCTCCACACCCAGCCGGGCAAGCAGCTGATGCGTATTGTCGGCCAGCTGCTGAAAGCTGTACTGATAGCGGGCGGGTTTGGTGGCGCTGCAGAAGCCAATCTGATCGGGCGCGATAACGCGGTATCCCTGCTGACTGAGGGCGCGGATGGTCTCTTCCCAGGTGGCACCACAGAAGTTTTTACCGTGCATCAGCACCACGGTTTTCCCGTTGGCACGCGCGACGGGTTTCACATCCATATAGCCCATGCTGAGCGACTGCTGCTGCGATAAAAAATCAAAATGGTGCAGAGGATAAGGGTAGTGAAAGCCTTCCAGCTGTTCGCCATAGGTTGTGGCGGCACGGGTGGGGAGAGAGGTCAGCAAGGTCAGCAAGGCCAGCGAGGTCAGCAGCACAGCAAGCGGTTTCTTCAGCAGAAATGTCGGGCCCATCCGGGATTCTCCAGGTTAAAGGTGAGTCGTAAGCCTGGCAGGTCGCGGAAAAAAATCTATTGATGCGCTGTGCGGTGGCGAAGTGCTCACCCGGGCTGGCGCTGCATCCGCGCCGGTTGCCGCCTTATTCCGCCAAAAAAACCAACAGATTAATTACATCTCATCTTATTTATTAATAAGCACCGTTTAAATGAACCTCATGAGAGGTTGCGATTCAAATCCTGAAGAATCTTTACGCAAAGAATAAGCACATTAAGATAAATAATTCAGAATGCCCGCACGTTAAACGGGGGGGTGCCTATGAACGACAATAAATATAATGAAAGCGTAATTGTCTCCATCACTGAGTGGATTAATCACAATCTCGATCAGCGTTTAAGTATTGATGATATTTCGGAAAAGGCGGGTTACTCCAAATGGTATCTGCAGAAACTCTTTGCCCGCTATCATAATGAAACGCTGGCGCGCTATATCCGCAGAAAAAAGCTTAACGCCTGTATTCATGATTTAAAAAACAGCCGTACGCCCATTATCAGCCTGGCGCTGAAATACCATTTTGAAAGCCAGCAATCCTTTACCCGCTCATTCAAACAGATGATGGGCTGCACGCCGAGCGCCTGCCGCAAGCGTCCGCTGAGTAATGGGAGCAGCGCAGCGCTGGCAGAGGCGCAGAATCCCTGTGCCCTGTGCGGCTACGCGCGGCCCGACGCGGAGATTCAGCCGCGCTGTGCCGTCACGGTGCGCCCTGTTACGCGCCCGGCACGCGGTTATGCGCAGGCCGACACTTTCCGCGATGCCGGTTAATCACTCATCCGGCTGATAATACTGCACACCAATCTGAATCCGCTCACGTCCCTGAGCAACGCGATGACGATTGGTGTCGCGCAGTGAATAGACACAGCCGCAATATTCCTGCTGATAGAAACTTTCGCGCTTGCTGATTTCGATCATGCGCGCCGACCCGCCACCTTTACGCCAGTTAAATTCCCAGTAGAGCAGATCGGGATAAGCGGCCGCTGCACGGACACCGCAGCTGTTAATCTGCTTCATGTCTTTCCAGCGTGAAATCCCCAGACAGCTGGTCATAACGGGAAAGCCGTTTTCGTGGGCATAGAGCGCGGTTCGTTCAAAGCGCATATCAAAGCACATGGTGCAGCGTTCACCGCGCTCCGGTGACCACTCCAGACCGCGCGCCCGCTCAAACCAGTTGTCCCGGTCGTAGTCAGCATCCACAAACGGCACGCCAAATTTTTCAGCAAAACGAATATTCTCCTCTTTGCGCAGCTCATACTCTTTGAGCGGATGAATATTCGGGTTGTAGAAATAGATCGTGTAATCAATGCCGGATGCCAGCATCGCTTCCATCACTTCACCCGAACAGGGGGCGCAGCAGGAGTGCAGCAGGACTTTATTATGACCGCCCGGCAGAGGCAGCGGCTGACGCTGGAAAGGTTCAGACATAAACACCTTCAATCAATAGCAGGAAAGCGGCAGTGTAATGCCGCCGGTGACGAGTTGCAAAATCTGCGCGGCTTTGTGTAATCGTGCCCCTGCCCCTGTTTTGCCTTCGTCGCCACTTCATTGATATCTCATGCTTTATTTTGCGGCTCTGTCTGACTGAGCGGTAACAGTGGCCGGAAGTGTGATCGGCAACACACTGACGTCGACTATGTTTACATAACATTAACAATGTTGACACTGGACTACCGCAAGGAGACTCGCATGGGCGCGGCAAAAAAATCGGGAAGTACGCAGAACCGCTTTACCTGGTTCGTCTGTTTTATGGCTGCGCTGTCCGGCCTGCTGTTTGGCCTGGATATTGGCGTCATCGCCGGTGCCCTGCCGTTTCTGGCGAAGGATTTGCAGATCACCAACCATCAGCAGGAGTGGGTGGTCAGTTCGATGATGTTTGGCGCGGCGCTGGGTGCGCTGGCGGCGGGCTGGATGTCATCAAAGCTGGGACGCAAGAAAAGTATGCTGGCAGGCGCGACGCTGTTTGTGATTGGCTCGCTCTGGTCAGCCTTCTCACCGGATGTGACCTCGCTGGTCTGCGCGCGCGTGATTCTGGGACTGGCGGTAGGCATCGCCTCCTACACCGCGCCGCTCTATCTGGCTGAGATTGCGCCTGAGCGTATTCGCGGCTCAATGATCTCCATGTATCAGCTGATGCTGACCACCGGCATCGTAGTGGCCTATCTCTCCGACACGGCTTTCAGCTACAGCGGTAACTGGCGCGGCATGCTCGGGGTCATCGCGATTCCGGCGGTGATCCTGTTTATCGGCGTGCTGTTTCTGCCCAACAGCCCGCGCTGGCTGGCGGCACACGGTCGGTTTAATGAGGCGCAGCGGGTTCTGGACCGGCTGCGTAACAGCAGCGAGCAGGCCCGTGAGGAGCTGGAGGAGATCCGGGAAAGCCTGCAGGTGAAGCAGCGCGGCTGGTCACTGTTCCGCTCGAATGGCAATTTCCGCCGCGCGGTGTGGCTCGGCATGCTGCTGCAGGTGATGCAGCAGTTTACCGGCATGAACGTCGTGATGTATTACGCCCCTAAAATCTTCAACATCGCCGGGTTCTCCAGTACCAGTGAGCAGATGTGGGGCACGGTGATTGTCGGGCTGGTCAACATGCTGGCGACGCTGATTGCCATCTTCTTTGTGGATCGCTGGGGCCGCAAACCCATGCTTACCACCAGCTTTCTGGTGATGGCCGTGGGGATGGGGGTGCTGGGTACGCTGCTGCACATCGGCGTTGAGACCGACTTCCGCAAATATTTTGCGGTGGCGATGCTGCTGATGTTTATCGTGGGCTTTGCGATGGCAGCCGGTCCGGTTGTCTGGCTGCTCTGTTCCGAGATCCAGCCGCTGAAAGGGCGTGACTTCGGGATTACCGCCTCCACGACCACCAACTGGGTCGGCAACATGATTGTAGGGGCAACCTTCCTCACCCTGCTCGATCAACTGGGGAATGCCAACACCTTCTGGTTCTACGGCGCGCTGAATCTGGTGTTTATCGTGCTGACGATGATGCTGGTGCCGGAGACCAAACATGTGACGCTGGAGCACATCGAACGCAATCTGATGAAGGGCAAAGCGCTGCGTGATATCGGGGCGTAACCGCCCCGACGCGGCTTACCACTGCAATGACTGGCCGGCGTAATCGACGTAGTGATGTCCTCCACGACCGCGCCAGTGGGTCAGCTGCCGGACGATACCTTCTGCGCTCTCTTCTGCCGTCAGGGGCGCGCTTTCGCCACCCATGTCGGTTTTTACCCAGCCGGGATGCAGCGTCAGCAGCGTTCCGCCCTGCGCGTCCACAGCAGCGGTCAGGGTGCGGCTTAACATGTTCAGTGCCGCTTTGCTGGCAGCATAAATCGGCATCTGCGCATCCGGGTTTTCATTCAGGCTGCCGAGCTGGGAGGAGGTCAGTGCCAGCACACCACTCGGCTTCAGCAGTGGCAGTAATATTTCTGCGCTGCGTACCGGCGCGATGGCATTGGTCAGGAAGAGCTGCGCCAGTTCCTGATCGTCACTCTGCGACAGGCTCTGGTGCGACGGCCCGGAAATGCCGGCATTAATCAGAATGGCATCGAACCCCTCACCGGTGAGCTGGCCAGCCAGCTCTTCCACCGCTGACGCTTGGGTCATATCCAGCGCGTGCCAGCGGATTTCGGGCCGGTTGCCCTGCGCCGGGATGCCGCTGCGATGGGTGGCCGTGACCTGCCAGCCCTGCCCGGCGAACGTCTGCGCCACCGCCAGGCCGATACCGCGTGAGGCGCCGATAATCAATACCTTATTTTGCTGAGCCATATTCACTCCTCGTTAGTGGTCTCATCACAAGCTTAACGGCAAATCGGCGCAGAGCGCGGCCCGCCGTGCTTTTTCGCCGGGCCACCGCACGTCAGGTAACTTTTCGCTGCTGGCAGAGGAGGTTGCCTCTGTCAAAAAAATATTGCTACGCGTATTGCAATGCGCATCAAGCCGCCATCGGGTAGCGGCTGAGTGTATGTTTTAGTGGGGACTGAATGAAGGCCTGGCACTTATACTGGATCAATCCGGCAAATCCTCCATTCATCTCAACAACTCTTGCGAAAAAACCTCGTTTCGATGTTCACTAAATAGCCAACTTCATTTTTTTCTGATAATTTTTTCTTACTTTATTCTGAAGTTGAGGAAAAGCTCGACATAACCTAACTTTATCAACAATCTGATTAATATAAGAAAAAACAAACCCAATCCTTTTACATCCCGGCAACTTCATTACACAAGCTAATGAAGTCCAAACACACGGCTCAGGTCGAACAAAACAGGGTGAGCAATGGATATTTTCAATAACCTCAATGGTCTATCAGCTAAGATTCAGCAACAGGCAGCAATTATTCAGACAGAAGAAGCTACTAAAAGCGCTTTTGTCATGCCCTTCATCAGCCAGATACTGGGATATGATGTTTTTGATCCCACAGAAGTTATACCTGAGTTCATTTGTGATGTCGGAACAAAAAAAGGTGAGAAGATCGATTACGCCATATCTAAGGGCGGTGAAATTCAAATCCTGATTGAATGTAAAAAAATTGGCGAACCTTTGAATGTTAAACATGCTTCGCAGCTGTTCCGTTACTTTCATGTGACTAATGCCCGGATTTCTATCTTAACAAATGGCCAGCTTTATAAATTCTTTACCGATCTCGATGCACCAAACAAAATGGACGAGAAGCCTTTTTTAGAACTGGATTTGTTGGATATTGACGAACACGTAGTGCCAGAACTGGTTAAACTAACTAAAACGGCTTTTGATGTTGATTCGATTGTCAGTGCAGCCGGTGAGCTTAAATTCATCAGCCAGATAAAAAAGATGATTTCCAGTCAATTCAGCGAACCCGATGAGGACTTCGTTAAGCTTTTTGCCTCACGTGTTTATGACGGCATACTCACACAAAAAGTCAGAGAACAATTTTCTGTTCTGACTAAAAAGGCTGCTACACAGTGGCTCAATGATCAGGTGAACGAACGACTCAAGTCGGCAATTAGTGGCGGAACCATGGTATCAACTCAATCCAGTGCCGATATTTCCAAAAGCAGTACTGACGAAAAAAGTGAGGCAGACAGTAGTAACATCGTTACTACTGAAATGGAAATTGAGGGATTTCATATCGTAAAATCGATAATCAGAAAAGTTATTGAACCTCAACGTATCACTTTTCGCGATACCCAAAGCTATTTTGGCATTTTGATTGACGACAATAATCGTAAGCCGATTTGCCGCCTTCATTTCAATCGGAGCCAGCTTTATATCGGGTTGTTTGATGGCGAGAAGAAAGAGACCCGCCATCCGATAACATTGCTAAACGATATCTACAACTTTACCGATCTGTTAAGAGAGACCGCACAGCAATACAGTTAAAGTCAGGAAGCCAGGATGTTTTCCTGGCTTTACTTATCCCTGTGTGTCCCGGCTTTTATCATCCGGACTGTCGCCGTTCTCATTCCCCTGGCTCTTCTCCACTTCCTGGGGATGGCCCATTGAGAGCGCCGTGGCGCTGGCCGGATCGAACAGTGACAGGCTTTCAATCTGGTCAACCATGATTACCTTACGAAACGACATCGCATCTTTCGGTGTCGAGTCGAGCGTAATGCCATGCTCGGCATACCATTTGCTGTAGTTGTGCTCCACCGCCAGCTTCAGCGTCTTGCTGTCGCGATAGCCACTCAGCATCGGAATCAGCACAATGTTTTTGGTGCTCTCATATTCGAACGTGGAGGCGTGAACCATGCCGATGTAGATGCGGCGGGACTTCAGCGTGATCCACGCCAGTTCACCCTCTTCCATGCACTGAAACAGCAGTTGCTCCACGCCGTTAGATCGGGAGAGCCGCTGATAGAGATCTTTACGGCCTGAAACGTTCAGCCGTGCGCTGCCCGCCCAGTTAGAGCGGTAAAGACAGAGCAGGATCGCGAAGGCCAGCATAATGACGACCGGAGCCTGGATGCCAAGAAAGCTCCAGTTCATGAACTCCACCTGCCACTTCAGATGGGCGCCCGGTATAACCTGAACAGCATTTGCCAGCGCGGAGATGCCCAGCAGCAGCAGCCAGACAAGGCCGGTGGCAAAGACCCCCTGCAGGACAAAAATACAGCCATACAGCGCGACCAGGAAATAGACGTCCCAGCCTGATGAGCGGCGGATTTTAAAACGGCTGTTGAGATCGCGGCTGGTATACCAGTAACCACTCACCATCAGGACCATGAATATTGCGGTACCCACCTCAGACTCCCTTTAACGCGTTCACATGGCGGGAAAAATCTTCGTGGACTTCCTCGCTCAGCGTGTTGACCGAGATATTGCCGTTTTCATCAATGATGATGCGTTCACCTTCGGCAATCGAGTCGTTGATATCCTGGCGGGTCATGATCTGCAGAAATTTCTCGGGACTGGCAAAGACCGACTTAATAAACCTGAACATAGCGATCCACTTGTGAGTCAAAAAAAGAAGTATGTGACTGAATCCACACTCTCGCCCAATTAATTTCAGGGGAAATTTCTTAAAATCAGCTAATTAGCGAAGCGGTAAGGCGTTGTTTCCGGCGATTTTTTCCTGAAAACCTCAACGTTACCAGCGGCCTGGCGTCGCAGACGCCTCCTGTTCTGTTGGATTGAGCTGCGGGGACGCGGCTCTCTCTCCCGGCCAGGAAAGACTAAGCTCAAGGGTCATCCGCGTACTCTTACCCTGTCTGAAACGCATCGAGGAAAGTTTGCATGAAACTACGAACAATGGGCCGTACCGGTCAGCGCGTCTCTGAAATTGGCTTTGGCGCCTGGGCTATCGGCGGAACCTGGGGAGAGGTCAGCCTGGAGGATGCCAGAGCCGCACTGCATGCCGCGCTGGATGCGGGCGTCACCTTTATCGATACCGCCGACGTCTATGGCGATGGCCGCTCCGAAAAAATCATTGCCGAAGTGCTGAAACAGCGCGGCGGCGAACGCCCTTTCGTGGCTACCAAACTGGGGCGGCGCCTCTCTCCCCATGTGGCTGAAGGCTACAATGCGAAAAACCTCAACGATTTCATTGACCGCTCGCGGGATAATCTGCAAACCGACACGCTGGATCTGGTCCAGCTGCACTGCCCGCCAACCGAGGTCTATTACAGCCCGGAGGTGTTTGCGGTGATGGATGAGATGGTGGCCGCCGGAAAAATCCGTCACTACGGCGTATCCGTTGAGAAAGTCGAAGAGGGTCTGAAGGCGCTGGAGTTTCCCAACGTCGCGTCCATTCAGCTGATTTACAACATTTTCCGCCAGCGTCCGGCTGAACGGCTTTTGCATGAGGCGAAAAGCCGTGATGTGGCTATCATCGCCCGTGTGCCGCTGGCATCAGGCCTGCTGACCGGCAAAATGCATGCCGACAGCGTGTTTGCCGCTGACGATCACCGCACTTTTAACCGTCATGGCGAAGCGTTTGATAAAGGAGAGACCTTTTCCGGCGTGCCTTATGAGGTGGCGCTGGAGGCGGTTGAGGAGATTCGCCGCTTTGTTCCGGGCGACATCACGATGGCCCTGTTCGCGCTGCGCTGGATCCTGATGAACGACGATGTCAGCGTGGTCATTCCCGGTGCGAAAAACCGCGAGCAGGCGGAAGCAAATGCGCGTG
Organism: Pantoea sp. EKM101V; assembly: GCF_011800325.1. Classification (NCBI taxonomy): domain Bacteria; kingdom Pseudomonadati; phylum Pseudomonadota; class Gammaproteobacteria; order Enterobacterales; family Erwiniaceae; genus Pantoea; species Pantoea sp. EKM101V. The sequence goes on along the minus strand of NZ_JAALFP010000007.1, from coordinate 84,040 downwards.
CCAGCGGCGTTGACGCGCTCTCTGCGGAAACGATGGCGGCGCTGAAGCAGCTCTATCAGGAGAAGATCGCGCCCCACGTGCATCAGCGCTGGTAAACGGGCGTTACAACGCCTGGGCGCAGGCCCAGGCGGAACTCCAGGCCCACTGGAAGTTATATCCCCCCAGCCAGCCGGTCACGTCCGCCACTTCACCAATAAAGTAGAGTCCCGGCACCGCGCGCGCCTCCATGGTTTTTGAGGAGAGCTGCGTGGTGTCCACGCCGCCCAGCGTCACTTCGGCGGTGCGATATCCCTCGGTGCCGTTTGGCTGGATGCGCCAGGCGTGCAGGGTCTGCGCCAGTTCCGTTTGCTGTCGGCTGTTGAGCTGCTTCAGCGTGACATCCGGCACCACGTTCAGCGCCTGCAGCACTTCCACCAGCCGTTTCGGCAGGATTTTGGCCAGACTGTTTTTCAGGCTGAGGTTAGGATGGGCGTCGCGCTGCGCCGTCAGAAACGGTGCCAGCGGGGTGGCGGGCGACAGATCGACCGTCACGAACTCACCCGGCTGCCAGTAGCTGGAGATCTGCAACACCGCCGGGCCGGATAGCCCGCGATGGGTGAAGAGCATCGCCTCTTTAAAGCGGGTACCATCCTGGGCATCGATGGTGGTGTCCAGCGCGACGCCAGAGAGCGTCTGCAACTGCTCCAGCAACGGTTTATGCAGGGTAAAGGGCACCAGTGCGGCCCGCGTCGGGAAGACGCTCAGCCCGAACTGCTCCGCAATTTTGTAGCCAAACGGCGAGGCACCCAGACCCGGCATCGACAGGCCGCCGCTGGCGATCACCAGCTTTTCAGCCTGCACCGTGCTGCCGTTGAGTTGCAGCGTATAACCGCGCTCATCGCGCGTGACGCTGAGCACTTCACTGCGCAGCCGCAGAGTGACATTGCCCCTGTCACACTCGGCCATCAGCAGATCGACAATCTGCTGCGCAGAGTCGTCGCAGAAGAGCTGGCCCAGGGTTTTCTCGTGCCAGGCGATGCCGTGGCGATTAACCAGATCGATGAAATCCCACTGGGTATATCTGGCCAGCGCCGACTTGCAGAAGTGGGGATTGTGCGACAGATAAGCCGCCGGTTCCGTGTAGAGATTGGTGAAGTTGCAGCGCCCGCCGCCAGACATCAGAATTTTGCGGCCTGGCTTCTTGCCATTATCCAGCAGTAATACGCGGCGTCCCCGCTGTCCGGCCTGGGCGGCACAGAACAGGCCTGCGGCCCCGGCACCAATGATGATAACGTCAAACTGTTCCACTGCAGCTCACTCATATAACAGGAAAGGCGCAGATTGTAGTGATCTGCTCACTGAGACGCCAGCGTCAAAAAATTGCCGTAAATGTGTCATAATGTATCTGCTTAATATCTAACCCTTTTTCGCTGACTTACGCGTCAGGCTTACAACGAAAGGTCAAATTAGGGCTATATTTTCCTTTCCCATACAGCACGTTGTCGCGGATAATGCGCCGCGTTCATGTCCTCCAAAAATGGCGTAACGTTTATGCTACATCTGTTTGCTGGTCTAGACCTCAGTACGAGTCTGTTATTGGTTCTTGCCCTGCTGTTTGTATTGTTTTACGAAGCGATCAACGGTTTCCACGACACGGCCAACGCGGTTGCGACGGTCATCTATACCCGTGCCATGCGTGCCCAGCTTGCTGTGGTCATGGCAGGCGTATTCAACTTCCTTGGCGTGCTGCTCGGTGGATTGAGTGTCGCTTACGCTATTGTTCATATGCTTCCCACCGACCTGCTGTTAAATGTGGGATCGGCACACGGTCTCGCCATGGTGTTTTCTATGCTGCTGGCGGCGATTATCTGGAACCTCGGCACCTGGTATCTCGGTCTGCCGGCCTCCAGCTCCCATACGCTGATCGGCGCCATTATCGGTATCGGTCTGACCAACGCCCTGATGAGCGGCACCTCGGTCGTTGATGCCCTCAACATCCCGAAAGTGCTGAATATCTTCCTTTCTCTGATCCTGTCGCCGATCATCGGCCTGGTGATTGCGGGTGGCTTAATCTTTATTCTGCGCCGCTACTGGAGCAGCACCAAAAAGCGTGCGCGTATTCATATGACGCCTGCTGACCGTGAGAAGATCGACGGCAAGAAGAAGCCGCCGTTCTGGACCCGTATTGCCCTGATTGTATCGGCAATCGGCGTCAGCTACTCGCACGGGGCAAACGACGGCCAGAAAGGCATTGGTCTGATCATGCTGGTCCTGATTGGCGTGGCTCCGGCGGGGTTCGTAGTCAACATGAATGCCTCCGGTTACGACATCACCCGCACCCGCGATGCGGTCAATCACCTGGAGCAATATTATCAGCAGCATAGCGCCTCGCTGACGCATATCATCCAGATGGCACCGCCAAAGCTGCCGACACCGGAAGAAGTGCCGGCCACCAGCCCGCAGGAGTTCCACTGCGACAGCGCCCGCGCGCTGCAGGCGGTTCAGCGTGCTCAGGGACTGCTGAATAACCTGCAGAGCTATGATCAGCTGACGGTTGAACAGCGCGGTCAGATGCGTCGTCTGCTGCTCTGCATCTCCGACACTGCTGACAAGGCGGCGAAACTGCCGGAGACCACGCCCGATGACAAACGCTTCCTGGGCAAGCTGAAAAGCGACCTGCTCGGCACCATTGAGTATGCGCCGATCTGGATCATCATGGCTGTGGCGCTGGCGCTGGGCACCGGCACCATGATTGGCTGGCGTCGTGTCGCCACCACCATTGGTGAAAAAATCGGTAAAAAAGGCATGACCTATGCGCAGGGCATGTCAGCTCAGGTGACGGCCGCGCTGTCGATTGGCGTCGCCAGCTACACCGGTATGCCGGTTTCGACCACGCACATCCTCTCCTCATCCGTTGCCGGTACCATGCTGGTTGACGGTGGCGGATTGCAGAGCCGGACCATCAAGAACATCGCGATGGCGTGGGTCTTCACCCTGCCGGTCTGTATTGTGCTGTCAGGTTCGCTCTACTGGATTGCGTTAAAACTGGTGTAATGCCAGCTAAAAAGGGCGACTCCGGTCGCCCTTTTTTAATGCCAGATCGCCAGCGCCACCAGGCTGATAATGACCAGTCCGCACAGCGCGCTGGTCAGAATAAACTGTCCCCGCACCCGCTCGCAGCGCCGGATAAACTCATCGTCATGATGGTCGAGATAGCGCTTAGCCCAGATATAGGTCACCAGCCTCACCTGCTTGCTCGGCTGACCGTGAGAGGTAAAAAAGCCCGCGCCGTCGACATACTGATAGAGCAGTGGATCGCACCCCCGTAATACCGCCAGCAGTGCGCGCAGAGATGAAAAATAGCGCGCCATATTCACGATACATACCACACAAAGCGCCCAGAAAAGCGCAACCGTGCTGATCATATTCTCCCCCTCCCGACTGGCGGCGCAGTCGCTGACCCAGCGATAAATCCCTGAGCAAACCTGCCGTCATCACCAGCCACTGAATCACCGGACTGCGAAAGTTTTCGACCCCCTGAGCGGCTGCGAATCGGACCGCCTTTTTTCAGTGTAGGAGAAATCTTTACGTTTTTTCCAACGATGATTTTCGTTCGGCGCGAGTAAATCCGGCACAGCCTTGATCTTATTCACAAGCCAGACGGCAACCACAGCATTTACGGTGAGAGAAGACTATACTCAGGGCATAACTACATCACCTGCAACGCAGGCAGACACTTTGGTGGCGCTCATCGCCCGCTCGCGCAAGGGATTTCGCTCAGCTGTGACGCGGCAGGAACACCGGATGCCATCCTTAATCTCGCGAAAGGAGTTTTATCATGGCTTATAAACATATCCTGATTGCAGTAGACCTTTCCCCCGAAAGTCAGTTACTGGTGGATAAGGCCGTTTCGCTGGCTCGCCCGTACGATGCCCGCATTTCCCTGATTCACGTCGACGTGAACTACTCCGACCTTTACACCGGTCTGATCGACGTTAACCTGGGGGATATGCAGAAGCGTATCTCGGAAGAGACGCACACTGCCCTGAAAGGGTTATCAGAGGCGGCCGGTTATCCGATCAGTGAAACCCTGAGCGGCAGCGGCGACCTGGGTCAGGTTCTGGTCGATGCCATTAAGAAGTATGACGTCGACCTGGTGGTCTGCGGTCATCATCAGGATTTCTGGAGTAAGCTGATGTCTTCGGCCCGTCAGCTGATTAACACGGTGCATATCGATATGCTGATTGTGCCGCTGCGCGATGCCGACGACGAATAAATCCTTTTCTGAAAGCCGGCGTCAGCCGGCTTTTCTCTGTCGTCTCTTTCAGGTTCTGCCCGGCCCCCGCATTTATCCGCTTCATTTCGCTTATCTGAACATCATATTAAAACCGGCGTTACATTAATGAATTATTGATTCGCTAATGCGAATCGTTTTATTACATGCAGCGCGCTGTTTATCACAATTTTACTATGGGCAACCTTTTTCCCATTCGCTATCTTTCGCCTGCTCTCCGATCTGTTTACATCAGAGAGAGCAGGAAAAAGATAAGCTGATCTATTTAATCAATAAGGACATTAACAATGAGAGAAATTAACGAGAAAGAAATTGCGGCGGTAAGCGGTGCTGGCCTGCCTGAATTTCTGGGTGACGTGAACAGCGCACTGACGGACGTTTCGGGTTTACTGGAGAGCACCCTGACGTCGCTGAAGGAAAGCACCACATTCGGAGAGCGACTGAGTCTGACCTTCAGAGCCCTCGGCCTGAACGTGGCCAAAAGCTTTCTGACCGCCTTTTCCGGCTTCCTGACGACAATATCGGCCTGATTTATTTACCCTGTTTGTACGATTGCGCAAACAGGAGAGGCTGAAGCATGCCTGAAACGTTATCAGGCATGCTCTTTAAGCAAAAACAGAAAACGAAAAAGCCACTCGCGCTGACATGCGTTATTCGCTGAGCGGAGGATAAATATCAAAGCGATGACTTTTAGTCACTACGGCGGCCTGCGTCACCACACCCGCCAGCGGCGGCGCATAGTCTGGCCGTTTTACCACAATGCGTTTTCTGGCCAGCCGGCGGGCAGGCTCCAGTAACGCATCCGCATCCTCATCCGGCCCCACCAGCGACTGAAAGACCCGCATCTCTTTTTTCACCAGCGCACTTTTCTGGCGATGGGGATACATCGGATCGAGATAAACGACGTCAGGTGGTGGCGTGATATCACCCAGTGCCTGGGCACTGGCCGCATGAATCAGCGTCAGCCGCTCGCGCAGCCAGGGACCGATTTCCGCATCCTGATAGCCACGCTGCAGACCATCTTCCAGCAGTGCTGCCACCACCGGATGGCGCTCCAGCATCCGTACCCGGCAGCCCAGCGCCGCCAGCACAAACGCATCGCGTCCCAGACCGGCGGTCGCATCGACCACATCCGGCAGATAACTGCCTTTGATGCCGACCGCTTTGGCGACGGCTTCACCGCGTCCTCCGCCGAAACGACGGCGATGGGCCATGGCACCGGTGACGAAATCAACAAAAATACCGCCCAGCTTTGGCTCATCCCGCTTACGCAGTTCAAGGTGGGTCGCGGTCTGCACCAGCGCCAGCAGCGCGGTGTCATCCTGCTCCAGCTGCCAGCGCTGCGCTAAACGTGACAAGGCGCCGTCTCCGGCGCCTGATTCATCGAGCAAACAGATTTTCACGAACCGACTTATCCCTGAATGCCGTAATGTTCCAGCATCGCATCGAGCTGCGGCTCACGGCCACGGAAGCGCTTAAACAGCTCCATTGGCTCTTCCGAACCGCCGCGCGTCAGGATGTTATCCAGGAACGACTGGCCGGTTTCGCGGTTGAAGATCCCCTCCTCTTCAAAACGGGAATAGGCATCCGCCGCCAGCACGTCCGCCCACAGATAGCTGTAGTAACCTGCCGCATAGCCGCCTGCAAAGATATGGCTGAAGGCGTGCGGGAAACGGCCCCATTCCGGCCCCGGCACCACCGCCACGCGGCTTTTCACTTCACGCAGGGTTTCCAGAATCTGCGCGCCTTTTTCCGGGTTGAATTCGGTATGCAGACGGAAATCGAACAGGCCGAACTCCAGCTGACGCAGGATAAACAGCGCGGCCTGATAGTTCTTCGCCGCCAGCATTTTATCCAGCAGGGCTTTCGGCAGCGGTTCGCCGGTCTCATAGTGTCCGGAGATAAACGCCAGCGCATCCGGCTCCCAGCACCAGTTTTCCATAAACTGGCTTGGCAGTTCGACCGCATCCCATGGCACACCGCTGATACCGGAAACGCCAGGCGCTTCGATGCGGGTCAGCATGTGGTGCAGACCGTGACCGAACTCATGGAACAGGGTAATCACTTCGTCATGGGTGAAGAGCGCAGGTTTCCCCTTCACCGGACGGTTAAAGTTACAGGTCAGATAGGCGACCGGCTTCTGCAGGGTGCCATCGGCTTTACGCATCTGACCCACGCAGTCATCCATCCAGGCGCCGCCACGTTTGTGTTCGCGGGCATAGAGGTCGAGATAGAAGCTGCCGCGCAGTTCGCCGGTTTCGTCGAACAGATCGTAGAACTTCACGTCAGGATGATAGACCTCAACGTCGTTACGCTGCTTCGCACTGATGCCGTAGATGCGTTTGACCACTTCAAACAGGCCAGCGACCGCACGCGCTTCCGGGAAGTATGGGCGCAGCTGCTCATCACTGATGGTATAGAGATGCTGCTTCTGCTTTTCCCCGTAATAGGTGAGATCCCACGGATTCAGCTCTTCAACGCCATGCTCTTTTTTCGCGAAGGCGCGCAGCTGCTCCAGCTCTTTTTCCCCCTGCGGACGGGCGCGTTCGGCCAGGTCATTCAGGAAGTCGATCACCTGAGACGGGCTCTGGGCCATTTTGGTCGCCAGCGATTTGTCGGCGTAAGAGTCAAAGCCCAGCAGCTGTGCCAGCTCGTGACGCAGCGCCAGCTCTTCCGCCATGATCGGGCCGTTATCCCATTTACCGGCGTTTGGCCCCTGATCGGAGGCGCGTGTCGCATAGGCGCGATACATCTCTTCACGCAGCGCCGCGTTGTCGCAGTAGGTCATCACCGGCAGATAGCTTGGGATATCCAGAGTCAGCAGCCAGCCCTCCTGCTCTTTGGCTTCGGCCTGCGCTTTCGCCGCCGCCAGCGCACTTTCTGGCATACCGGCCAGCTCACTTTCGTCGGTGATCAGTTTGCTCCAGCCCATGGTGGCATCCAGCACGTTGTTGCTGTACGCCGAGCCCAGCTCGGAGAGGCGCGCGGCGATTTCGCCATAGCGCTGCTGCTTCTCTTTCGGCAGCCCGATACCGGAAAGCTCAAAATCGCGCAGGGCGTTATCTACCGCTTTCTTCTGCGCCAGATCCAGGGTCGCGTATTGATCGCCCTCTTTCAGATCGCGATACGCCTGATACAGTCCCTCATGCTGACCCACCCAGGTGCTGTACTCCGACAGCAGCGGCAGCGTCTGCTCATAGGCTTCGCGCAGCTCCGGGCTGTTCTTCACGGCATTGAGATGGCTGACCGGCGAGAAGATACGGCTCAGGCGGTCATCCGTTTCAGCCAGCGGCTGAACCAGGTTATCCCAGGTGTAAGGCGCGCCGTGCGCCACGACCTTCTCAACTTCTGCGCGACACTGACTGAGCACTTCAGTCACGGCAGGCACCACATGTTCAGGCTGGATGGCAGAAAAAGGGGGAAGCGTAAAAGATGTCAGTAGCGGATTGGTCATAGCGCAGTCCTTTATGGATGTATGGGGCGCAGCGGGTCGCGCAACGCAATCTCAATAACATGCGGCTTAGTGTAGCGAAAATCAATGGCAGGCAGGATGAGGTGAGGAAGAAACCGCCGGATCGCGCGCCCCGATTTGTTGTCACGCTTCTGGCACATCGCCCGCCCATCCCTGATATAATCGCGGATTCTCATGCTTTTCCTGCGTCGGGTGCTGTGCGTCGTTCTGTGGGTAATACGTGAGGTAATAATTGGTACAAATTGATTTCCCATCGATTAAAACCTTATACATTCAACAGGATAAACAATGCTGAGTTATCGCCATAGCTTCCATGCTGGCAACCACGCCGACGTACTGAAGCACACCGTGCTGAGTCTGATCATTACGGCGCTGAAAGAGAAAGAGAAACCGTTCTTCTACCTGGATACCCATGCTGGCGCGGGCCGCTATCAGCTCAGCGGTGAACACGCCGAGCGCACCGGCGAATATCTGGAAGGCATCTCCCGCATCTGGCAGCAGCCCGATGCGCCTGAACTGCTGCAACCCTACTTTGATGCGATTGCTGCGCTGAACCGCAGTGGCACGCTGCGCTACTATCCCGGCTCGCCGCTGATTGCCCGTCACCTGCTGCGTGAAGATGACAAACTGCAGCTTACGGAACTGCACTCCAGCGACTACCCGCTGCTGCGTAACGAGTTCAGCAAAGATAAGCGCGCACGCGTCGATCGTGCCGACGGCTATCAGCAGCTGAAAGCGAAGCTGCCCCCGCTGTCGCGTCGTGGTCTGGTGCTGATCGACCCGCCCTACGAGATGAAAAGCGATTATCAGGCGGTGGTGAAAGGCATTCAGGAAGGCCATAAGCGTTTCAGCACCGGCGTTTTTGCGCTGTGGTATCCGGTGGTGTTACGTCAGCAGATCAAACACATGCTGCGCGATCTGGAAGCCACCGGTATCCGCAATATCCTGCAGATTGAACTGGCTACCCGTCCTGACAGCGATCAGCGCGGCATGACCGCTTCCGGCATGATCGTGATTAACCCGCCGTGGAAGCTGGCGCAACAGATGGAAACCCTGCTGCCGTGGCTGCATCAGAAGCTGGTGCCCGCCGGAACCGGCCACGCGGTCGTGAACCAGATCGTGCCTGAATAAGTGCGTCCGGCCTGATGTGGCTCCTGCTGGCCGGTGCGCTGGCCGCGCTGCAACCCGCCCGACGGCTGGCTCTCCTGCTGTTAGCGTTCGCCGTCGGAGTGGGGTTCTATCAGCATGTTCTGACGTGGCCGGTGCTGCCGTTGCTGGCCGGCACCGGGGTGCTGGTCGCGCTGCGTCTCTGGCATACGGCCCCTTCCCGGCGGCACCGCCTCAGCGAAGCCCTGCTGGTTGTGATTGCCATGGGGTTATTTCTGCATCTCTTTCCCAGCTTTGCTAATCCCCGCCAGGTTGATGAGGTGCGTGCTGGCGCGCAGAGCGTGCCTTTCAGTTTTTCCTTTAACTTCGATAAAGCCCTGGTTCCCTTTGTGCTGCTGGCCGCGCTGCCCACCCTCTTCCGCGCCCCTGCCCACCCGCCGCGCTTTCGCTGGCTCAGTGCGCTGGCGTTAATCGCCGCGGTTCCGCTGCTGCTCGGTAGCGCCGTGCTGTCGGGCGGCCTGGCGATTGAGCCTCACTTTCCGCCGTGGCTGGGGGCGTTTGTGCTGGCGAATCTCTTCTTTGTTTCGCTGGCCGAAGAGGCGCTGTTCCGGGGTTATCTGCAACAGCGGCTGAGAGAGGCGCTGGGGGGGATGCCCGCGCTGCTGCTAAGCGCACTGCTGTTCGGACTGGCGCACGCCCCCGGCGGCGTGCTGCTGGTGATTTTTGCCACCCTGGCGGGAGGATTGTACGGCCTGGCGTGGCACTGGAGCGGCCGCTTATGGCTGGCGACCCTCCTGCACTTTGCCCTGAATCTTACCCATCTGCTGCTGTTCACCTATCCGGCGCTGCAACATTAAACGGTGAAGACCGCCAGGTCGCTCGCCAGCTCGGTGCGGGGGAAAATCGTCTGGCACTCGGCCAGCAGGCGGCTCATATCCTTTGCCAGATAGCGGGAGCTGAAGTGAGTGGCGATCAGCCGTTTGGCTCCGGCGCGCTTTGCCACGTCGGCCGCCTGCAGGGTAGTGGAGTGTCCGCGTCCGTTGGCTTTCTCCTCCATCGCCGCCTCCAGCGTGGTTTCATGCACCATCAGGTCAACATCCGCCGCCAGCTGCAACGCGACATCGGTCGGCGCCGTATCGCCAAAGATGGCCAGCTTTTTGCCCGGCGTCGACGGGCCGAGATAATCCGCGCCATTGACCACCCGCCCATCTTCCAGCGTCACGCATTCCCCCTGTTTCAGCTGCTGAAACCATGGCCCGCGCGGAACCCCTTCCGCTTTCAGCCGCGCGGCATCCAGCAGGCCGGGTTTGTCGTGCTGCTCAATGCGATAACCAAAACACGCAACCGGATGGTTCAGCGGCCAGGCACTGATCCGGAACTCGCCATCATCCAGCGTCCAGCCCGCCTCAATCTCAACAATGTTCAGCGGATAGTCGGTGTAGGAGCCGCTGATCGCCAGCGCCGTTTCAACAAAGGTCTTTAAGCCTTTCGGGCCATAGACCGTCATCGGGGTGGTTAACCCGGCCATTGAGCGGCTGGTGAGCAGCCCCGGCAGACCAAAAATATGGTCGCCATGCAGATGGGTGATAAAAATCTTATCCAGCTTGCCCGGTTTCAGGCCGGAGCGCATAAACTGTAACTGCGTGCCCTCGCCGCAGTCGAACAGCCAGGTTTCCCCGCTCAGTGCGCGGGTGAAGGCGATGGCGGTGACGTTACGTTGCAGGCTGGGCGCACCGCCGCCGGTGCCGAGAAAAGTAAGGTGCATGGTATGCTTCCCTGAAAGCGATGAAAAAACAGAACCCTATTACAATCATAGGCGCAATCTTTGCGTCATTTCGACCGACAGCGTTACACTCAACCCCAAATTTTTATGCAACCGGATGGATACTTCAATGACCCGACATTTCGACTATCTCGCCATTGGCGGCGGCAGCGGCGGCATCGCTTCAATTAACCGTGCGGCCATGTATGGCCAGAAATGTGCCCTGATTGAAGCCAAAGAGCTGGGCGGCACCTGCGTGAACGTAGGTTGTGTGCCGAAGAAAATCATGTGGCACGCCGCGCAAATCGCCGAAGCTATCCATCTGTACGGGCCGGATTATGGCTTCGACACCACCGTGAATCGTTTCGACTGGGCCACGCTGGTCAAAAACCGCAGCGCCTATATCGATCGTATCCACAACTCCTATGACAACGTGCTGGGTAAAAACAAAGTCGAAGTGATTAAAGGCTTTGCCCGGTTTGTCGATGCGCACAGCGTGGAAGTCAACGGCGAGATTATCACAGCCAGCCATATTCTGATCGCCACGGGCGGCCGCCCGGTTCATCCTTCGATTCCGGGTGCGGAGTACGGTATTGATTCTGACGGCTTCTTCGAGCTGGACGCCCTGCCAAAGCGCACCGCGGTGATCGGTGCAGGCTACATCGCGGTGGAGCTGGCCGGTGTGGTGAACGCGCTGGGATCGGAAACCCATCTGTTCGTGCGTAAACACGCGCCGCTGCGCAGCTTTGATCCCCTGCTCAGCGAGACGCTGGTAGAAGTGATGAACAGCGAAGGGCCGATGTTGCACACCGAAGCCGTTCCGAAAGCCGTGATTAAAAACGAAGATGGCAGCCTGACGCTGCAGCTGGAAAACGGCAGCGACTACACCGTGGACTGCCTGGTCTGGGCGATTGGCCGTGAGCCTGAAACGGACAATCTCAATATTCAGGCCGCGGGCGTGGCGCTGGATGAGAAAGGCTACATCCGCGTCGATAAGTTCCAGAACACCAATGTGTCGGGCGTTTACGCCGTGGGTGATAACACCGGTGCGGTTGAACTGACCCCGGTGGCGGTGGCCGCGGGCCGTCGCCTCTCTGAGCGTCTGTTTAACAACAAGCCGGACGAGCATCTCGACTACAGCAATGTCCCGACCGTGGTGTTCAGCCATCCGCCGATTGGCACCGTCGGTCTGACAGAGCCGCAGGCGCGTGAACAGTATGGCGACGATCAGGTGAAGGTCTACAAATCGTCGTTTACGGCGATGTACACCGCCGTGACGCAGCATCGCCAGCCGTGCCGCATGAAGCTGGTCTGTGTGGGTGCCGATGAGAAGATTGTCGGGATTCACGGTATCGGATTCGGCATGGATGAGATGCTGCAGGGCTTCGCCGTGGCGCTGAAAATGGGTGCGACGAAGAAAGACTTCGACAACACCGTGGCGATCCACCCGACCGCAGCGGAAGAGTTTGTGACCATGCGCTAGCAATCTCCCCCTGCGCATGACTGACCGTTACCCGCTGACACGTTGCTCTGCGGGTAACGGCTTCAATTAAAATAGGTTTCCCGCAACGGCGTCAATGCCGCACCCAGTGCCGAGCTGTCCCCCTCAATGGCGCTGAGCAGAATATCGGGATATTCCGCAGAAATTCCCCAGCGTTCACCCGAGCTCGTGCGCGGCATGGCTAAAAACATCTCGCCCAGCTGACGGGGAATTTCACCCCCTAATATGATGGCGCCGGGATCGATCACCGCATTCATGGCATCCATTGCCCGATGCAGATTTGGCGTTACGTCTTTTACCCACTGTTGCGCAATCGGCCAGGCCGGATCGAATTTATCATTGAGATCGCGTATATCTCTGATTTCAATACCGCCATCACGTAACCGATCGATCAGGATCCCCAGGGCCGGGCGTAGCTTGCCCTCTTCCGGCGTAAAAATACGGCTGATCTCCCCCGCATTCCCGAATGCCCCCTGGAACGGTTTACCGTTAATCACGATGCCACCGCCAAAACCATAATTAAAAGAGAGATAGCCAAACGTATCATATTTCAGCCCGGCGCCTAAAAAGGCTTCAGCGTGCGCCGCCGTTGTGGCGTTATTTTCAATCCATACCGGTCGATCAAATAACATGGTAATTTCACGATGCAGATCGATGCCCATCCACGCTTTTAAAGGTTCAGGCGGATTGAAATACTTTCGTGATTCATAAAGAAAGCCCGCCATGCTGTATCCCACCCCACAGACTTTTTCTGGCGAAATACCATATTGTTTTAAGGTATCCAGATAGTGATGTCTGATATTCAGTAAGGTCCGGGCAGGATCGCGCGGGTGCGTATCCAGTACGCAGTATTCTGTAATGCCGCCCCGGAAATTAATCAGGCTGGCGGCCACGCTGTCTGAGTTAATCGAGATGCCGTAACCATAACGCGCGTTCGCATTGAGGGATAACGACGGGCTGGGCTTTCCTCTTCCCTGGGACGGCGATTCACCCAGGCTGAGAAAGCCGTTTTCGGTCAGCGTATCAACAATGCGGTGAACAGATGACTGATTCAGAATGGTTTGCGAAACCAGCGAGGAGCGGGAAATGCCATCGTTGCGGCGGACAAGCTCAAGAATGAGTTTTTCACTGCGATTAAGTTCGACTTCATGACCAGCGGAATATCCATAAACCACAGCGTTCTCCTCACCCTGTTTAATAATGCCTTCTGTTAACAACCTAGCATGCTTTTATGCATAGCGAATAGTTAAAGACCCTGCCCTGGCATTTTCGTTAAATGTGCCGATATTCAGCCTATCCTGCCCTGCCTTACACGATCATAAAAGCGTCATAATAGTGAAACATTACGAGGGGAGACTCCAATATCATGCAATGAGCATGATATTAAAAACGTGCCTTATGTACGGACTGGCACTTTCGCCGTGCACAGGGCTCTGCCTTCATTTACACACTTTTTTTGTGCATCAGGTGAACAATGGAAACGCGCTTAAAGGTTGCTGAACGCATCGCGCAGGAGGCCTCGCTTTTGGCTCTGGACTATTTCAGACGGCTAAAAGAGTCAGAGATCGGCGAAAAAAGGCCGCAGGATCTCTTCAGTGAAGCCGATCGGGAAGTGGAAAATCTGATTCGGCAGCGCCTGGAACATCACTTCCCACAGGATGCCATTATCGGGGAAGAGCATGGTGGTGAGCCCGGCGCCAGCTACTGGTCTGTTGATCCGATTGATGGTACGAGTAACTTCCTGCGCGGCTCATCCCTGTGGGGGATTTCTGTTGGCTATGTGATCGATGGCGAGCCGGTGATGGGCGTGATCGTCCATCCGGCTTTAAACCTCATGCTGAGCGGCGGCAAAGAGACAGGGCTTTATCTGAATGGCGAACCCTTTCAACGTCCCGTGGTCGCCGAAGCGCTGAAAACCGTGGCGATTGGCGACAGTCAATCATGGGATTTCACCCATCAGCTCTGTATTGAAAAGGCGTATCGGGACGACGGCTGGAATGTGGTGCGCTATCGCTGTACCACCGCAGGGTTAAGCTTTAGCGTGCTGGGTTACGTCGACGGTTATCAGGAATGTTTTAGCAGCATGTGGGACGTTTCTGCGGGTTATGCGCTCTGTAAAGCAGCGGGACTGGATGCGCATCTTGCCGGTTCACAGGAAAAGAGCAGAACACATGTTAGTGTCGGGACAGCCGAAATGAATCGCCTTTCCGCCCGGTTTATCCCTTACCCGCGTTTTACGCCCGCCTGACCACGCATCGCCTCCGGCTTACCTCATCACGGCATTTCAGGACAGCGTGACCCCGCTGTCCTGCCCGCTATGCACGTTCACCCGGCTCTCTGCACCAAATATTAATCACAACGCATGAAAATGGTTAGCGTGTTAAACGTACGATTCTGAATTAAACGCCTACTCAACTGTTATGTATAGGTTTTAAAAAGTTAATAAATTCTTAACCTGCCTGAAATTGCTTAACTCCGATACGCCAAATTATTATGCGCCTCGCATTAATTAAAAAGTCCCTGGCACTCTATGACGGAGCCGCTCAACGTGAACACGCTAGAAATTCACAATGCCATGCTGACGTTCGACGATTTTGTCGCGCTGAACGGCATTTCACTGCAGGCCAGAAAAGGGCAATTTGTTTCCCTGCTTGGCCCCTCTGGCTGTGGCAAAACCACGCTGCTTAAAGTTATTGCCGGCTTCTACACGCTTGATAGTGGCAACGTCCTGATCCACCAGCAGGACATGCATCATGTCAAACCTGAACATCGCGATACGGCGATGTGCTTCCAGTCCTATGCGCTGTTTCCTCACCTCTCCGTTGCTGAAAATATCGGGTTCGGCCTCAGGCAACGGAAGATGGAAAAAACAGACATTCACGTTCGCGTCGCGCAGACCGCCGCGCAGGTTTCGTTAAATGCCCATTTATCTAAACTGCCAGCGCAGTTATCCGGCGGTCAGCAGCAGCGTGTCGCGCTGGCCAGAGCGCTGGCCGTGCGTCCGGAAATCGTGTTGTTTGATGAGCCACTGTCAAATCTGGATGCCAGATTACGCGACAAGGTACGACTGGAGATCAGACAGCTTCAGCGCGTCCATGGGTTTACCGCCATTTATGTTACCCACGACCGCGCAGAAGCCCTGTCGATGTCTGACATTGTGGTGGTCATGAATGCCGGAAAGATTGAGCAAACCGGAACGCCGGATGAGATCTACTATTCCCCGGTAAACCGCTTTGTCGCCGGTTTCGTCGGTCAGGCTAACGTCATGAAAGCCCGCGTACTGGAGAGCGACAACAGCACCGGTATTTATCGCATTGCGTGCGTACTGGGCGAAATGGAAATCCATAGCCCTGTGCCGCCTGTATCGGACGAGGTCTATACCTTCTGGCGCCCTGAGGATGCCGTACTCAGCGAACAGCGTGCCGGAAAAAATACGCGGGCCTTTGAGATCGGCGCGGTGAGTTTTCTGGGCAACCTTTCTGAACTCCAGGTTCATCCGCTGGGCCATGAAGAAACGGAATATCAGTGGTGCATCCAGCTGGTCGGTAAAAGCGCCATCCGCGAAGGGGACACCGTTAATTTCTCTCTTCCGCCAGACAAGATCCGCTTTTTACGGGAAAGCTATTCATGAAAACGCGCACCCGGAACAGGCTCTGCTGGTTGCTGGTTCTGCCTGCGGTCGCGCCGGTCATCATCACACTGATGCTGATTGTGATCATGGCACTGGCGCAATCCGTTGGCCTGTTTAATTTTGGCGCCCCGGCGCGCTTTACGCTTCACTACTGGCAAACCATTCTGAATGACAGCCAGCTGTGGCGCGCGACAGGCTACTCGCTCAGAATCGGCGTGATCAGTGCGGTGCTGTCCGTTGCCCTGGCGCTTCCGCTGGCACTCTGGCTGAGAAAGCCTTTCCCCGGCTCAATGCTGATGAGCGGCTTACTCAAAGCCCCGCTGATGGTACACGGGCTGGTGGCTGCGCTGCTGTTTATCAACCTGATTTCCTGGCAGGGCTTTATTAACCTGGGCCTGGTCCGGCTGGGGATCCTCTCTCACCCCATGAGAATGCAGAATGACCGCTGGGGCATTGGCGTGATTATTTTGCAGGTCTGGAAACAGCTTCCCTATGCGCTGCTGATCATGACCGGCAGCCTGCGCGCGATTGGCGATGAAATTTTCAATGCCGCGCGGGATTTAGGTGCCGGCAAGCGTGCCCGGTTGTTACAGATCATCCTGCCCTTATCTGTCAGATCCGTTCAGGTATCGCTGGTGCTGATCTTCATCGGCGCCCTGGGTGACTTTTCCTTCCAGGTCGTTGCGGGGCCAACCAGCGTATTCTCTCTTTCGCAATACATGCTGCGCTTCCCTGAAATCAGCGCACAGGGCTGGAATCTTGCGGCCGTTGTCGCGGTGATTTTAATGCTGGCGGCTTTTGTCGGTGCAGTCGTGCTTGCCGCCCTGGCGAAGTGGCTGCAACAAGCCGGAGAACAGAGATAATGAGAGCCAGAGAGACCTTATCCCCGCTGCGTATCGTCATGATGACCCTTATCGCCGCCCTGTTTATGCTGTGGCTGGTTATTCCCTTTATGCTGACCGTGCTGTGGTCACTGGTCGATAAAACCCATCCGTGGGCATGGCCAGATGCCCTGCCGCCGGTTCTCTCACTGGGACGCTGGGTGGAGGTCTGGACCACGACCGCGTTACCGCAGGCGCTCAGGAACAGCTATTTACTGGCGGCAGCCGTCTCCGTCTGCACGCTGATGTTGTCTCTGCCTGCCGCGTGGGCGTTTGGCAGAATGTCGTTTACGGGCAAACACCTTTTACAGAATGCGATCTTATTGCCGCTTATCGTTCCGGGCTTTGTCGTCGCGCTGTTTTTTTCCATGTTGCTCAACGTGGTGGGCATTCACAGCCGGTTTGGCGGCATTTTACTGGGGCATATGATTATCCTGATGCCTTATGCCGTGCGCATTCTGACCCTGTCGTTTTCGCAGATACGCCAGGACACGCTCGATGCGGCACGAGATATGGGCGCTTCGGCGATGAACCGGTTTTTAGTGGCCTGCCTGCCCACCCTCAGACCGGGAATATTTGCCGCATTAATTATTGTCTTTACGTTATCCATAGAGGAGTTCGCCATAAGTTTTATTGTGGGCTCACCCGATTTTATTACCGTCCCTGCCATTCTCTATTCTTATCTGGGTTATAACTTTATCCGACCCAATGCGGCGGTCATTTCTTTAATGCTGGTTGTACCGAATGTCATTTTAATGTTGATTGCAGAAAAATTACTGACAAAAAATCCTGTCGCCTCCTTTGCGGGAAAAGGCTGACACTCTTTAATACGCGTTATTGGGGAAAAATATGTTCAGACTCGCTGCTGCAATATTATTGCTGGCCGGGGCTTTCTGTAGCCCGGCTCAGGATTTAAACACGATGAACTGGGAACAGATTGTCGGACAGGCGAAAAAGGAGGGGAAACTGACCTGGTATCAATGGTATTACCAGGATCGGTTAAAAGAGCAGGTCAGCCTGTTTGAAAAACAGTACGGTATTAACGTTACCCTGTCTGAAGGCACACTTCAGGGCAACATTAATAAGCTCATGGCTGACCGCGGACGGGAAACGGGCGATATTGATCTGTTTTCGATTGGCGGGGGCGCATTCGGAACCGTCTCGCCTCAGCAGACGTTTTTTGGCCCGATTAACAGACTACTGCCGGAAGGCAAAACCCTGAACTACACCATTGAGGGAACGGACAGTAAAGGCTATGGCGTGGCATTCTGGGGCAATCAGACCGGTCTGGCCTACGATTCGCGCCGGCTGAAAGAAAGTGAGTTGCCGCGAACCCTGCCGCAGCTCACGGCCTTCCTGCAGGCTCATCCTCAGGAATTTGGCTTCAACGTTGAAAACGGCGGTTCCGGCCCGGCCTTTATTGAATCGGTGACGCGCACGCAGGTGCCGGGTTTTGATTTCACCAAAGGCGACGCGGATGTAAAAAGCCTGACGGCTCTCCAGCCCGCCTGGAACTGGTTCAGACAGCAGCGTCCTAACTACATCATTACGGCCTCCAACGCCGACAGCGTCACCCGACTGGTCAGCGGTGAATTCCTGCTGGTTCCCGCCTGGGAAGATTACCTGGTGGGATTAGAAAACCACGGTGAAGTCCCGAAAACCATCCGGCTCTATGTCCCCGATTTCGGCATGCCCGGCGGCGGAAATATGGTGGCGATACCACAAAATGCCCCCCATAAAGCGGCAGCGTTGCTGTTTATCCACTGGCTGACGCTGCCCACCACCCAGCGGCTGTTCCAGCAGGTTTATGGCATTACGCCGCAAAACAGAGAAGTGAATCGTGATGCCGGGCTGATCGACAGCAAAGAGCGCGTTCATGGCACCCAGTTCATGCCTAAACCGCTGGGTGATGAAGTCAGAACCGAATTCTCTAACCAGGTTTTGCTCAGGTAGACCTGCGATAAAACCCTAACAGAAGGTAAAGCCAGGAATGTCGACAAAAAAAACCCCTGCACGCGTAGTGAATGCCCGCCTGATTGCCCATCGGGGAGCACCGCTGCTGGCACCGGAAAACACGCTGCCTTCGTTTCAGGCGGCTGTTGAACATGGAGCGACGTGGATAGAGGTGGATGTCAAACTCACCAAAGACAGACACCCGGTCATTATTCATGACGATTCCGTGGACCGGACAACAAATGGCAAAGGCTATGTGGCGAACTTAACCCTGGATGAGATCCGATCGCTGGAGGCGGGCGTGTGTTATGGCCACCTTTTCAGAGGCGTAAAAGTGCCGACGCTGGCTGAAACAGTGGCGTTTGTTCTGGATAAAGGCGTCGGGCTGCAACTGGAGATCAAACCCACCTCCGGACAGGAAGTGGAAACGGCGGAGATTGCTATCGCTCAGCTGAAGTCACTGTGGCCTGCAGATGAGAAGAAGCTCTTTATCAGCAGCTTCTCGGAGATTTCGCTGCAGGTTGCCGCACAGCTTATGCCTGACGTCCCGCGCGGCCTGGCAGTTTGCGTCCCGCCCAAAGACCCCGAGGCGCTCCTCGCCAGAACGGGTTGCCAGATCCTGCATTTCCTGGGTGACTTCGCGACGGACGAAGACCTGAAGCGGCTGGCTCGTTCAGGTATTGAATTTGCGATTGCCACGATCAATGACCCGGTTCTTGCCAGGAAATATATTGATGCGGGTGCGCAAACGGTATTAAGCGATATCCCCGACTTAGCATTCTGAATAAAAAATTGTTCAGGACGTTCTCAGCCATAAATCGGTAACACCAGGGAAATTCATTATAAAAATGGCCATAACCTTTATGGCCGCTATAACGCCTTTATTATTTAGCCATTCTGGAAGACGAAAGTCATAGTGAAATAAATGCCGCTCTGCGCGGTTACCTCCTCATGCTTAAGTTAACGGATAAGGGTAGATGATATGCACAATAAAATAAAAGCCGCCGCGCCGTATGCAATCTGTTTTCTGGCCTCATTTTCTGCATACTCCGCTGAGATTTATAATAAAGATGGAAATAAACTCGACCTGTACGGTAAAGTCGATGCGCGTCATGTTTTCTCAGATAATATTGCAGAAGATGGCGACAACTCTTACGCACGCCTGGGTTTTAAAGGTGAGACGCAAATTAACGATCGGCTTAGCGGTTATGGTCAATGGGAATATAACTTCCCGCTGAATCACAGTGAAGGCGGTAGCGACGCGCAAACGGGTAATGCCACACGCTTAGGGTTTGCCGGTCTTAAACTGGCCGACTTCGGCTCGTTCGATTATGGCCGTAGCTTTGGGGTGCTGTACGTTGCCTCTGCCTATACGGACATGGCACCGGTCTACGGTTCCGGCACTATGACTACCAACGATAACTTCCTGTCAAAACGCTCAACCGGCCTCGCGACCTGGCACTCTCCGGCGTGGGGTGGGTTAAAGCTGACCCTGCAGTATCAGGGAAAAAATGACCGCGCCATCGCTAAAGTGGCTAACGGGGATGGCTACGGTGCTGGCATGACTTACAGCATTACCGATGGGCTGAGCATTGCGGCGGCAGGGATGAAAGCAAAACGGACGCTGATCCAGCAAGCTGACGGTCAGGGAGACGATGCCACCGCCTGGGTCACCTCTGCAAAATATGATGCCAGCCAGCTCTATCTGGCCGCCATGTATGGCGAAGCCAGTGACGTTACGCCTTATGGACAGCTGGCACAGGTCGCCGACAAAACCCATAACGTTGAGGCGATTGCGCAGTACCAGTTCCTGAACGGTTTGCGCCCTTCTGTCGGTTTTGTCATGCAGCGTGGCGAAAACCTGCAGGGCGCAGGGAATTTTGCCGGAGGCAGCCAGACGATGCAGAAATATATTGCGGTGGGCACCTATTACTATTTCAACAAGAACATGCTGACCTACGTGGACTACCGCATTAACCTGCTGAAGGACAACGACTTTACGCGTGCCACCGGCATTACGACGAAAAACAGTATCGGTCTGGGCCTGACCTATCAGTTCTGACCCGGCTGCTCCTGTTTTGTGCAGCATGGCTTCATACCTGACAACGCGCACTTAGCGAGGCTGGCTCATGCCAGCTTTTTTTACGTCAGCCGCAGGGGGAATCATTACAGGGCCGGGGACGCAGCCTGATGAGGGGTTTCCAGCCACTTAACATAGGCCTGATCCCACAACGCCGCGGGCGTTCCCGCTTTGCCCAGACCAAATCCATGCCCGCCTTTGCTGATCTGAATCAGCTCAACCGGCACGCGATTACGCCGACAGGTGTCGCGCATCAGCTCGGTGTTAAACGGGTTGGAGGTGTGATCGTCTTCCGCCTGCGCCAGGAAGGTGGGCGGATAGCGCCGGGTCACAAAGTTCTGCACTGACCAGTTTGCCTCATCCTGTGGGGTGGCATTTTTGCCGACCATCATCAGATGCGTGCTGGTGTGCTGATAGGGCGCTTCCAGGGTAATGACCGGATAGATCAGGCCCACGCTGTCGACGGCGGGCACCACTTCATCCAGCGGGTCGATGGCCGGATAGGATTCAAAGTCCGGGCGCGCCGCCGCCAGCCCCAGCAGATGGCCACCGGCCGAGAAGCCCAGCACATGCACCCTGCGCTCAAACGATCGCACCAGCCGGATAGCACGCTGCGCATCCTGCAGCGGAGCCAGCCGCCCCGCCTGCCACTTCTCATGCGGCAGCCGGTAGCTGAGCACGTAGGCGGTGTAGCCATTGGCGTTCAGCCAGCGCGCCACCGGCCAGGCTTCGCGCCCCATGCCGATCCAGCGATAGCCGCCGCCTGCGGCGATCAGCACCGCTTCGCCGTTGGGATTTTCCGGTTTGAAACGCTGGATCGCCGGGCTGACGATATTGGACCACGAACCGCTGCTGTTAATGTGCAGCTGGCCCGACGGGCCACCGCCGCCGGGCGGATCGTCCGGCCAGAGGGGAATAATGTCATCGCGGGCAAATAATTTGCCGGTGGTCATGGAGAGCCCAAGCGCTCCCGTGCCGAGAATAAAGCGTCGACGCGTAATCATAGTGCCTGTTAAGTGATGCCAGTAAGAGAGCAGACCGTTGCGGTGTGCTGCAAAAGAATCAACAGATGCAAGTCTGGTGCCAGACGCTGGCGATTATGTACGCAATGCCGGGTGAAAAGCCATAAAAAAACGCGCCCCGCAGGCGCGTTTTATACCGTGCGGCCCGGTTAATCTTCCTGCTGGAACTGCGCCATCACAGCCTGCTCACACTGCTGTTCGTTGACGCGCAGTTTGGCGCGTTCATCGTCACCCAGCTGCAGCCAGGCACTGGCGACTTCCCGCGCCGATTCTTCATCAAATTCGGGCTGATTCATCGCCGATGAGGATTTACTGCGCGCCACGTCAGATTTCATCTGCTCCACATACTGATCCGCGCTGGCGACCTTTTTTTCACTGCTGACGATGTGACACAGCTGACTGGCGTAGACATTCTGTTCGGTGTCAGCGTCGTCCGCCGCCAGCGCGCTGCCGGAGGCGAGCAGGCTCAGCAGGATAATCTGGGTTACTTTCATTCTTCACTCCTGTTTGTTCGGATTAAACTTTGCGCTGAAGGGCTTCGATGCGCTTCTGACGCCAGTTCAGGAGCGGCGACACGGTGGTGCCGTGGACAACCACGCTGCAGACCACCAGCGTTAACGCCATATTCGTCATGATTTCCATCTGCGGGCCTTCCATGCCGTGCGTCCAGGCATAGGCAATATAGTTCAGGCTGCCGATTCCGCGGATGCCCAGCCAGCCAATCAGCAGACGCTGACCCAGCGGCAGCCCGGCGCGCAGCGTGACCAGCCAGACGGCCAGCGGGCGCACCACCACAAACAGCACCAGGCCCAGCAGCACGCCGTAGATATTCCAGTGCTGTGCCAGCGTCACGCCCAGCACCACCATCATGCCAGCCGCCAGCAGACGTTCAATAGTATCGCCAAAAGAGAGGGCGTCGCCTACTACAAACCCAATCGACTTCACCATATTGTTATTGCCCTGGTGCGCCAGCCGCTTATTGGGATTGACCAGCGCCTCAGAGGGGAGAACCCGTTCATCATCAGAGAGATCCTCCGGCTGATGACGACGAAACACCCCCAGCTCGGCGCGGCGCAGCCCCAGTCCGGCGGCAAAGGCGGCCAGGAAGCCAGAGGCGCCCAGCCACTCCACCAGCGAATAACTCAGCGCGATCAGCGCCAGCGCGAGGAAATCGTTGGGGGCCACATCGCCATTGGCATTGCGCAACCGGGTCGTCAGCACACCGATCATCTGCCCCATGACAAAGCCGATAAGCAGCCCGGCGCCAATCGCCCAGATCACCTCGACCGCGCCCCAGTGAGCCAGCATCCCCCCGCTCAGGCTCTCGCCATTGAACAGCAGCAGCGCCAGCACCAGCAGCGGCAGCGCGGAGCCGTCGTTCATGCCCGCTTCGCTGGAGATTGCCACCCGCAACGAGTCATCATCCTGCGCATCGTTTACCGAGATGAGGCTGGCCAGCACCGGGTCCGTCGGTGCGACAATGGCACCAAACGCCAGCGCAACCGGCCAGTCTAATCCCACCAGGAAATGGGCCAGCAGGGTCATTGCCGCCACGGTCAGCAGCATGGCGGGAAAGGCGAGTTTCAGCCCGGTGTGCCAGCAGTTATTCTGTAACGGCAGACGCAGCTTGAGTCCGGTGATAAACAGCGAGGCGGCCATGGTGATTTCGGTAATGTGGGCCACGGCCTCGGAATGAGTGACGATATCGATGTGGACCACATCAAACGCCCACGGGCCGCACAGTATGCCCGCGATAAGAAACAGACCAAATGAGGTGACTGGCCCCCGGTGAATCCAACCGGAAGCCAGCGACATCAGCAGCAGAAGGCCGCCCGTCGCTGCTGTCCAGGCTAAAAAGTTCATAATGCTCCAGCTTATTTCGGGTTTATCAATAAGCCTGGCACATTTTTTGAAGGGCGAGACGATCAGTTTTTCAGGTGGCGACTGGCGAAGCGCACCGCCAGCGCGGCCGCCCCGGCTAAGGTAGAGAGCGCAACCACCCCATTCCAGCCCCAGTGCGCCAGCGCCAGGCTGCCCAGTGCCGCCCCGCTGGCCATACCGATAAACACCACGGTGAACAGCAGCGCATTGAGGCGACTGCGTGCCTCAGGTGCCAGGCCATAGACCAGCGTCTGGTGCGCGACCAGCGTGGCCTGCACGCCCAGATCAAAGCCGATGGTACAGATCACAATCAGCGCCAGCTGCGCCGGGACAGGCAGCACGGGCAGCAGGAACATCAGCGCAAAAGAGAGCGTCACCAGGGCGGCACCGGCCTGGGTGACCCGCGCCGGGCCGATGCGATCGGCAAAGCTGCCCGCCAGCGGGGCCGCCATCGCCCCCGCCGCCCCGGCTAAGCCAAAGGCCCCGGCCACGGCGCTGTCCAGATGAAAGCGATCGCTGAGCATTAACGCCAGCGTCGACCAGAAGGCGCTGAAGCCTACCGACAGCAGTCCCTGAGCCAGGGCGGCGCGGCGCAGCGTCTGGTGGTGACGCCACAGATGCACCAGCGACAGCAACAGGCGCGGATAGCTTACGGTGGTGCCCGGCGTAAAGCGTGGCAGCACCCGCCTGAGCGTCAGCGTAATCAGCAGCACCGACAGCGCCGCAATCAGATACATGGTGCGCCAGCCGAAATACTCCGCCACCACGCCACTGACGACCCGCGACAGCAGAATTCCCACCAGCAGGCCGGTCATCACCGTGCCGACCGTTTTACCCCGGCTGCGTTCCGGAGCCAGCGCCGCCGACGCCGGGACAATATCCTGCGCCACGGTGGCGGTCAGGCCGGTCACAAAGCTGGCGATCAGCAGCGCGCTGAGCCCCGCGGAAAAGCCACACAGCAGCAGTGCGGCGACCAGCAGCAGGCCCTTGATAAAGATAATCGTGCGCCGGTCATGGCGATCGCCCAGCGGGGCCAGCAGCAGGATGCCCAGCGCATAGCCCGCCTGCGTCAGCATCGGCACCATGCCGACCGCGCCGATGCCCGCACTGAACTGTTTACTGATGATATCCAGCATCGGCTGACTGTAGTAAATCGACGCCACGCTGAGCCCGGCCCCGGCGGCCAGGGTGAAGACCAGCGGAGCAGAGAGCGGTTCGTTTCGGGTTGGGTTTTCTATTGCTGACATGGTGTCATCCTCATCATTTCGTGCCGCTATTTAAGCGCATTGCGGTTATACGCGGTAGACTGACGTCAGGCAAAACCGTTATGCGTGGAGCGTATGAATCATTCCAGTGGCAGCGACCGCATCGAACTGATGCAGACTTTTATCCGTATTGTTGAGAGCGGCAGCCTCTCCGCCGCTGCGGCACAGCTCGGCACCACCCAGCCTACCGTCAGCCGGCGGCTGCAAATCCTGGAGCAGCGGCTCGGCCTGAAGCTCATTCTGCGCACGACCCATGCGCTGAAGCTCACCGATGATGGCGAACGCTGCTACGCCCAGGCGCGGCAGCTGCTGGCCACGTGGCATGCGCTGGAAGATGAGCTGACCGGGGCCAGTGACGATCCCATCGGCACGCTGCGGGTTCGCGCCCCGCACGCCTTTGGTCAGGATCAGCTGATCGATCCCCTGGTGGACTATCTGCACCGCTACCCCCGACTCAATATAGAGTGGATGCTGAATGACCGCACACCCGACTTCATCGCGGAGAATGTGGACTGTGCCATTCAGGTCGGCGCGCCCAGCGATCCGTCGGTCGTGGCGGTCCTGCTGGCAGAAGTGCCGCGTTTCGTGGTGGCGGCGCCGCGCCTGCTGGACCAGTTTCCGCCGATTGAGCGGGTGGAACAGCTGGGCGATCTGCCGTGGCTGGCGCTCACCAGCTTCTACCGTAATGAAGTGGCGTTGCAGAAAATAGATGACGGCCAGCCGCTGAACCTGCCGATTATGCCGCGGCTGAGCAGCGACAGCCTTTACGCCGTGCGTAAAGCGGCACTGGCCGGCATGGGGGCGGCGATTGTCTCATCGTGGGCGGTGCAGGACGATCTGGCGGAGGGCAAACTGATTCAGCTGATGCCCGCGTGGCAGGCCCCGCCGCTGCCGGTGTGGCTGACCTATCCGTGGGCGAGTTACTACCCGGCCAGGCTGCAACACTTCTTTGCCATGATCAAAGAGGTGATGCCGCAGCTGACCGGCACCCGTCCGGCCTCACAACCGGCCCGCTCAGACAGGGCGGAGTAACAGCGGACACAGCTAGCGGATTTGGGCAGGGAGACGCGGGAGGAGGAGGCAGAGCAGGCGCCCGCATCAGCGGCGCGCCGGAAAGGAAATGACTTACTTTTTATCGTAGCGCGACAGCTTATCCAGCCAGCCCATGACAAAGGCGGAGAGCACGAAGGTCAGGTGGATAATCACGTACCACATCAGCTTATCATTATCGACGTTGCGCGCTTCCATAAACACCCGCAGCAGGTGAATTGAAGAGATGGCGACGATAGAGGCGGCCACTTTGTTCTTCAGTGAGCCGGAGTCCATCTTGCCCAGCCAGCTCAGCTTCTCTTTGTCTTCGTCGATATCGAGCTTCGAGATAAAGTTCTCATAGCCTGACAGCATCACCATCACCAGCAGACCGCCAACCAGCGTCATATCGACCAGCGACAGCAGCAGCAGGATCAGATCGTTTTCCGCAATGCTGAAAATGTTGGGCAGCAGGTGGACTATTTCCTGGAAAAATTTAATCGTCAGCGCCAGCAATCCCAGCGAAAGTCCAATGTAAACCGGGGCCAGCAACCAGCGCGATGCATACATCAGGTTTTCGGTAAAACGTTCCATACAATCCCACACGTAATCAGACAGGTCCGGGAGTATAACCGATTCACTGTGAAGTTATTTCAGCTCGTCGTCAGAAATTTCCGGAACCGGCGGCAGGGGGAGCGAGAGACGAAAGGCCGCGCCGCCTTCGGTCCGATTCTCCGCCCAGATCTGGCCGCCGTGGCTCTCAATGATGGTTTTACAGATCGCCAGCCCCAGCCCGACGCCCGGTACGGCAGACTCCTTATCACCGCGCGAAAACTTATCGAATATCCGGCTTAAGTCCCCTTCAGCGATGCCCGGCCCGCCATCCCAGACCGAGATCTCCAGCCGGTTTGCGGCACGCCACGCCCGGATGCCGCGCGGCGCACAGTTACCGGCATACTTCAGGCTGTTTTCAATCAGGTTAGTGAAGACCCGCTCCAGCAGAGTGCTGTCGCCTTTGATCAGCACGATATCATCCGGCAGGTCGAGCTGCACCTCATGCCCTTTCAGCGACGGTGCCATGCTGCTCAGCGCCCCGCCAATCACCTCCTCCAGCGCCAGCCACTCTTCACGCAGATTGAGGCCGCCTGACTGAATGCGCGCCATATCCAGCATATTGCTGACCAGCCGGATGGTACTCAGCGTCTGCTCGCGGATCTGGCTGGCCTGCGGCACATATTTTGAGTTATCGCTGGCCAGGTCGAGCATCAGCATTTCCGCCTGACCAAACAGCACGGTCAACGGGGTGCGCAGATCGTGTGACAGGGCGGACAGCAGCGCATTGCGCAGCTGTTCCCGCTCCGCCGAGAGCCGCGATGCCGCCTCGCTGTGCGACAGCGCCATCCGCTCCAGCGCGTTAGCAATCAGCACCGTGAAGGTTTCCACCAGCCGCTGCTGTTCAGGGATCATCAGCTGACGCAGATTCTGCGGCTCCACCACCAGCAGGCCCCGGCAGTGCCCGCCGCTTTTCAGCGGCAGGATCTGATAAGGCACCGCCGGTAACGTATCGGTGCCCGCCCCCGCCGGCTGGCCTTTGCTGTAGCTCCACTTCGCGATAGCGCGGTCCGGTTCGCTGGCCGGTAACGCCTCACCGACCGGCTGCAGTTCGCCCTGCTCATCCGGCAGCAGCAGCAGGCAGCGCGCCTGCAGGGTGGCATCCAGCACCCGCTGGCTGGTCGCCGCGATATCCTGCGGCGTTAAGGCGCTGCCCAGCGATTTCGCCATCTCATAGAGCTGTCGCGCACGCTGTTCGCGGTAGCGTGCCACCCGCGCCTGATAGCGGACGCCCGCCGTGAGATTGCCGACGATGACCCCGACCGCCAGCATCACACCAAAGGTGACCAGATATTGCAGGTCGGAGACCGCCACCGTGCCGGTGGGGGCCACAAAGAAGAGGTCGAAGGCGACGATATTCATCACCGTGGCGATCACCGACGGCCAGCGCCCGTAGCGCAGCGCCACGATCACCACCGCCAGCAGGTAGATCATCACGCAGTTGGCGGGATCGAAGTTGATCAGCACCGACTGCCCGGCGGCGGTGACGGCGATGCAGAGCACCAGCGCCATCATCACGCCACGCAGCTGAATCCGCCATTTATCGCTGGTCGGGCGGCCATCCGGCAGCGGATGCGGCGCATCCTTCAGCGGTTCATCCAGCGCCACCACCAGCAGGTCGAGATCCGGCCCCAGCTGGCCGAGCCGCTCGGCAAAACTGTCACGCCGCCAGCGCCGCAGCGGACGGCGGCCGGTGACGATTTTGCCCAGATTATGTTCACGCGCGTAGCCCAGCACCGCTTCGGCTTCATCCGGCTCGGAGAGGGTGGCGGTTTCCGCCCCCAGCTCCTGCGCCAGCTGCAGCGTGCGCAGAATCGCCCGCCGCCGTCCTTCCGGCAGCCGGTGAAGACGGGGCGTTTCAACATAGACCGCATGCCATTCACTGCCGAGCCGCGCCGCCAGCCGGGCGGCCGTGCGCACCAGCTTCTCACTGCCGCTGTCGTCGCCGATGCAGAGCAGAATGGCGTCGCGGGTGTGCCAGACGCGATCCCGCCCCTGCTGATCGCGCCAGGCGCGCATCTGGTCATCCACCCGATCGGCGGTGCGGCGCAGGGCCAGCTCACGCAGCGCGAACAGGTTACCTTTGCGAAAAAAGTTTTCGATGGCGCGCTCTGCCCGGTCACCGATGTAGACCTTGCCCTCTTTCAGCCGCTGACGCAGATCGTCGGGCGGCAGATCGACCAGCACCACCTCATCGGCGCTGTCGAAAAAGGGATCGGGCACGGTTTCGCGCACCTGAATGCCGGTGACACCCCCGACCACATCGTTGAGGCTCTCAAGATGCTGCACGTTGACGGTGGTCAGCACGTCGATGCCCGCTTCAAGCAGCTCTTCGATATCCTGCCAGCGCTTGGGATGGCGCGAGCCCTGCACGTTGGTGTGCGCCAGCTCATCCATCAGGATCACGGCCGGATGGCGAGCCAGTGCCGCATCGAGATCGAACTCCGCATGACGCGAGCGACCGGTCGCACGACGCGGCAACAGGGGCAATCCCGTCAGCAGCTGCGCGGTTTCCGGCCGTTCATGGGTCTCCACCACGCCGATCAGCACATCCAGACCCTGCGCGCGCAGCCGCTGCGCCTCCTGCAGCATGGCGTAGGTTTTGCCCACACCGGCACAGGCACCAAAGTAGATTTTCAGCTGCCCGCGATGGGTTTCGCGGTTAGCCTGCAGCAGCGCGTCGGGATCGGGACGCTGGGGTTCGTGATTCATAGCTTCCTTAATGGCATAACAGAAACAGCCTTACAGATCGTTGAGCGCCATATTGAGCTGCAGCACATTGACCGTCGGCGAGCCGAGGAATGGCACCAGCGGACGGTGCGTCTGCTGGTCGATCAGCGCCTCGACCTGCGCCAACGGCAGCTTACGGCTGGCGGCGATGCGCGGCGCCTGCCATAACGCGGCGTCAGTTGAGATATCCGGGTCCAGCCCGCTGGCTGAGGTGGTGACCAGCTCAACCGGCACCGCGGCGGGCGCCTGCGGATTGGCGGCCCGCAGCGCCGCAACGCGCTCCGCGACGGCTTTGTCCAGCGCCGGGTTACTGGCTGCCAGATTGCTGCCCCCTGAGGCCAGCGGATTATCGGGTTTGTCGCTGGTGGCTGAAGGGCGGCCCCAGAAATAACCGGGCTGCGTGAAGTTCTGACCAATCAGCGCGGATCCGCGCACCACGCCATCCTCCTCCAGCAGCGATCCATTCGCCTGCGCCGGAAACAGCCACTGCGCCAGGCTGGTCGTGAGGAAAGGATAAACCACGCCGGTGACCAGGGTAAGCAGTAACAACAGTAAAATTGCCGGACGTAACTGACTCATTTTTTGCTCCTCAGGCCATGCCTGATAACACTAACAGCAGATCGATAGCTTTGATGCCGACAAACGGCACCAGCAGGCCGCCCAGCCCATAAATCAGCAGGTTGCGGCGCAGCAGCGCAGCGGCACTCAGTGGCCGGTAGCTGACGCCTTTCAGGGCCAGCGGGATCAGAAAGACAATCACCAGAGCGTTGAAGATCACCGCTGAGAGGATTGCGCTGGCGGGCGAGTGCAGCTGCATGACGTTGAGCATGTTGAGCTGCGGATAGGTCGCCGCAAACGCCGCCGGGATGATCGCAAAATATTTCGCCACGTCGTTGGCGATACTGAAGGTGGTCAGCGAACCGCGCGTCATCAGCATCTGTTTACCGATGTGCACCACTTCCAGCAGCTTGGTCGGGTTCGAGTCGAGGTCGACCATGTTGCCCGCCTCTTTCGCCGCCTGCGTACCGGAGTTCATCGCCACCGCCACATCGGCCTGTGCCAGCGCAGGCGCATCGTTGGTGCCGTCGCCGGTCATCGCGACCAGACGCCCTTCCGCCTGATACTGGCGGATCAGCGCCAGCTTCGCTTCCGGCGTCGCCTCAGAGAGAAAATCATCCACGCCCGCTTCCGCCGCAATCGCTGCCGCCGTCAGCGGGTTATCGCCGGTGATCATCACGGTTTTGATACCCATCTTGCGCAGCTCGGCAAAGCGCTCTTTGATGCCGCCTTTTACGATATCCTTCAGCGCCACCACGCCCAGCACGTTTGCGCCCTCGGCGACGACCAGCGGGGTGCCCCCGGTGCGCGCCACCTCTTCGACCTGGGCATTCACCTCGGCCGGGAAACGGCCATGACTGGCTTCGATGTGGCGACGCACCGCATCCACCGCCCCTTTACGGATCAGCCGGTCCTGCACGTTGACGCCGCTCATGCGGGTCTGCGCCGAGAAGGGAATAAAGGTGGCTCCCATGCTGCTGAGATCGCGTTCACGCAGGTTAAACTGCTGCTTGGCCAGCACCACGATGCTGCGGCCCTCCGGCGTCTCATCGGCCAGCGACGCCAGCTGCGCCGCGTCGGCCAGCTGCTCTTCGCTGACGCCCGGCGCGGGCAGGAACTGCGTCGCCTGACGGTTACCCAGGGTGATGGTGCCGGTTTTATCCAGCATCAGCACATCCACATCGCCTGCGGCCTCGACGGCACGGCCGCTGGTGGCGATGACGTTAGCGCCCAGCATCCGGCTCATCCCCGCCACCCCAATTGCTGACAGCAGGCCACCAATCGTGGTCGGGATCAGACAGACCAGCAGCGCCACCAGCACCGTAACGCTGACCGGCGTTCCGCCCCAGGCCGAGAAAGGCCAGAGCGTCACGGTCGCCAGCAGGAAGACGATAGTCAGCGAAACCAGCAGGATGGTCAGGGCAATCTCGTTTGGCGTTTTGCGACGCTTCGCGCCTTCTACCATGGCGATCATCCGGTCGAGGAAGGTTTCACCCGGATTGGCGCTGCAGGTGATCACCAGCCAGTCAGAGAGAATGCGGGTCCCGCCGGTCACGGAGGCAAAGTCCCCGCCCGACTCGCGGATCACCGGGGCGGACTCGCCGGTAATGGCGCTCTCATCCACTGAGGCCCCACCCTCCAGCACTTCACCGTCGCAGGGGATAATGTCGCCCGCTTCCACCAGCACCGCGTCGCCTTTGCGCAGCTGATCGGCGGCCACCTGCTGCCACTCTGCGCCATAGCGCGCCGCTGACAGTTTTTTGGCAAAGCTGGTCTTTTTCACCCCTTTCAGGCTGCTCGCCTGGGCCTTACTGCGCCCCTCTGCCAGCGCCTCCGCCAGATTGGCGAACAGCACGGTAAACCAGAGCCAGAGCGCAATCGCTCCGGTAAAACTGGCGCTGCCGTCGATCCGGCCCGCCAGCATCGCCAGCGCCAGCAGCGAGGTCAGGATGCTGCCGAGGTAGACCACAAACATCACCGGGTTACGGAACTGCACCCGGGGATCGAGCTTTTTCACCGCATCCCAGGCTGAGGTGCGCAGCAGCGCTGCGTCAAATAACGCCTGTTGTTGACGACTCATGAGGATTGTCCCTGAACAAGTTGCAGATGCTCAGCCACCGGGCCCAGCGCCAGAGCAGGAATAAAGGTCAGTGCGCCGACCAGCAGCACCGTACCGATCAGCAGTGCGATAAACAGCGGGCCGTGGGTAGGCAGCGTGCCATTGCCCACCGGCTGCACTTTTTTCGCCGCCATCGCCCCGGCAATCGCCATCACCGGAATGATGATGCCGAAGCGGCCCAGCAGCATGCAGACGGCCAGTAACAGGTTCCAGAACGGTGTGTTGGCGCTGAGTCCGGCAAAGGCACTGCCGTTGTTGTTGGCCGCGGATGAGACGGCGTAAAGCACTTCGCTGAAGCCGTGAATGCCCGGGTTTGCCATAGCGCTGCGTCCGGCATCGGTCATCATCGCCAGAGCGGTGCCGATCAGCACCAGCGCCGGGGTGACCAGAATCGCCAGGGCGGTCATTTTCATCTCCCAGACATCGACTTTTTTACCCAGAAACTCCGGCGTGCGGCCAATCATCAGCCCGGCGATAAACACCGCCAGCAGCACGAACAGCAGCATGCCATAGAGGCCGGCTCCGACACCGCCGAACACCACTTCGCCCAGCTGCATCAGCCACATCGGCACCATCCCGCCCAGCGCGGTAAAGGAGTCGTGCATGGCATTGACCGCACCGCACGAGGCTGCCGTCGTGATCACGGCGAACAGACTGCTGTTAAGAATGCCAAAGCGCGTCTCTTTGCCTTCCATATTGACGGCGCTGTCAGCCCCCAGCTGGAGGAAATGCGGGTTGCCCTGCAGTTCGGCCCACATCACCACCGCCACCGCCGCCACAAACATCAGCGTCATCGCCCACAGCAGCATGTGGCCCTGACGACGGTCACGCACGCTTTCGCCAAACGCGAAGCAGAGCGCCGCCGGGATCAGGAAGATGCTCAGCATCTGCACGAAGTTGGTGAGCACATTCGGGTTTTCAAACGGATGGGCGGAGTTGGCGTTAAAGAAGCCGCCACCGTTGGTGCCCAGCATTTTGATCGCCTCCTGCGACGCCACCGGCCCCATCGACAGCGTCTGCTGCGCGCCTTCCAGCGTGGAGAGGCTGTGATAAGGCAGGACGTTCTGAATGCTGCCCTGACTGACAAAGAACAGCGCCATCAGCAGGCTGATGGGCAGTAAGACGTAGAGCGTGATGCGCGTCAGGTCGCGCCAGGCGTTGCCCAGCGTGGCGATGCTGCGATTCGCGAAGCCACGGATCAGGGCAAATGCCACCGCAATGCCGGTCGCGGCAGAGAGGAAGTTCTGCACCGTCAGGCCCACCATCTGACTGAAATAGCTCAGGGTGCTCTCACCGCTGTAGGACTGCCAGTTAGTGTTGGTAACAAAGCTGATGGCGGTGTTGAGCGCCAGATGCCAGCTCAGGCCAGGCAGCTGCTGTGGATTGAGCGGCAGCGCCCCCTGCATCAGCAGAATCGCCAGCAGCACGACAAAACCCAGCGCATTAAACAGCAGAATCGCCAGCAGATAGTGCGGCCAGCGCATGTCAGATTGCTGCGCCCCCAGCAGTCGCCACAGCGGCGCTTCAAGGCGGGCAAACACCGGCTTATCCGCCACTAACGACGCCAGACCCCGGCCGAGCGGCTGCGCCAGCACCATCAGCAGCAGCAGATAAACGGCGATAAGTAAGAAAGCATTGGCCGCCATCAGAAGGCCTCCGCATTTAACAGGGCATAGATCAGATAGCCCAGTAACAACACCACCAGCAGAATGCCGGTTATTACGCCCACGCTCACAGGAACCTCCAGAGGTTTGGATTTAGGGCATAGCTTGCGCGGAGGCGTATAAAGAAGGGGTTAAAATGCAGCGGGCGGGCGTAAAAATAGTGTAAAAATGGCGAAATATCAGGCGACTTCCAGCGCCCAGATACGATTAAGATCGACATTACCCCACAGCGTGCTGTCCTCTGCGCCGACAATGCTGTCAGTGCAGAAACTGTCGCCAAGGTCGAGCTCCTCCGGTTTGACTTCGCGCTGGGCGTGCAGCGACCAGAACACATGCACACAGGGACGCATCAGCGACTTTTCACCCGCTCTGACCACCAGCGCCACCCGGCCGGAGGCGAGACGCACCAGCGATCCCACCGGATAGATGCCGATGGTACGCACAAAGGTGTGCAGCAGGCCGGGGTCAAAATGGCCGCGCCAGCTCAGCATCTGATGCATCGCTTCAGCAGGCGTCCAGCCGTTGCGATAGGCACGGGTTGAGGTCACAGCATCATAGACGTCACACACCGCCGCCATGCGGGCATAGAGCGAAATCGCCTCCCCTTTCAGGCCGTGCGGGTAGCCGCTGCCATCATATTTCTCATGATGATGCAGGGCGATATCCAGCAGATCGTCATCGGCGTCAGCTTCTATCAGCATCTGCGTGCCAACCACCGG
The DNA here is from genome assembly GCF_011800325.1 of Pantoea sp. EKM101V. Classification (NCBI taxonomy): domain Bacteria; kingdom Pseudomonadati; phylum Pseudomonadota; class Gammaproteobacteria; order Enterobacterales; family Erwiniaceae; genus Pantoea; species Pantoea sp. EKM101V. Next base: position 49,781 of record NZ_JAALFP010000007.1, on the reverse strand, counting down.
ATGCTCGCGCATCACCCTGAACTCTTCGTCAGTCAGCTTGCCGGCTTTGTTGAGGATCGCCAGCGGCACGGCCGCTTTACCGACATCATGCAGTAAACCGCCCATGCCCACCCGCCGCAGCTGCTGGTCGTTCAGCCCGAGTGTTTTACCCAGCGCAATCATCAGCCCGCAGACCGCCATGGAGTGCAGGTAGGTATAGTCATCATGATTCTTCAGCCGCGCCACGCTCAGCATGGCGGAAGGTTCACGCGTGATCGATCCGGCGATTTCATCCACCAGATTCATCATATAGTCGAGCTTCAGGCCGTTACCCAGCCGCGCTTCGTTGAACATCGCCAGGACTTTCGGTTTGCCCTGCTGGAAGATCTGCTGGGCCTGATCGAGCTCCTGAAAAAAGGGGGTGCGACCAATGGTTTTTTTCGCGACCACGGTGGCGATCGGGGCCTGCACTGAACGATCGAGATCGATCCAGAGCTGGCGGATCCCTTCACTGCGTAACAGGGCGATTTGTCGTGGATCGGCGATCAGCATCTCATTACGAATGCGCTGGTCTTTGATCCACCAGACTTCCAGCTTGTGGATAAACATCCCCGGGCGCAGTTCATCAATGTTAATCAGCTTTATCACGCTATCACTCCTTAAGCTCAGCGAGGGAGATAAGGTGATATCGGCAGCTGGACAAATTTTCTTCAGGCCGTTTTGTGCGGCGGCGGCGTTCAGCACACGATATGTCTGTCATACCCGTTTCTTTCTTTTTGTTATTTACAGGACGCAGGACATTCACCCTGTTTACCGACGCGCTCAATCAGTGCTGTAGCCAGCAAAAACAGCAGGATTGCCATCGCACAGAGTGTGGGCTGGCTGAGTATTTCACCGGCGCTGACAGCAATAACGCCACGCTTTTCCGGCAAAGTGTGGCGGCGCCAGCAAGAGTGAAAAGAGGCGGTTGTCAAACCTGGCTCTCCTTCATAAGCTGCAAATGATCTTATTTGTCCATTCTCAGAATAAATGAAAAATCCATTCCATCCGGTTAACCTCGGGAGTCCGCAATGAAAAAATGTGCATGGGCAATTCTCTGTCTGCTCGCTCTTTCCACGTCGGCGCTGGCAGAGAAAATTGGCGTGTCGATGGCCTATTTCGACCAGAACTTTCTCACCCTTATCCGCCAGGCGATCGATAAAGAGGCAAAAGCGCAAAAGCTGGATGCGCAGTTTGAAGATGCGCGCGGCGATGTGGGTCGTCAGACCGATCAGGTGCAGAGCTTTATCAGCGCCGGAGTGGATGCGATTATCGTCGATCCGGTCGACTCCGCCAGCACCCCTGCCCTGACCCGCCTGGCGCAGCAGGCTCACATTCCGCTGGTTTACGTTAACCGCACGCCGGGCGATAAAACCCTGCCTCCGGGCGTGGTGTTTGTCGGCTCAGATGAGCGCGAATCGGGCACGCTGCAGATGGAGGCGCTGGCAAAACAGGCCGGCTATCGTGGCCGGGTCGCCATTATGATCGGTAATCTTAGCGATGCGGGTGCGTTGCAGCGCACCCGGGATGTGGAGCAGGTGGTCGCAAAGTATCCCGGGATGAAAGTGGTGCTGAAACAGACCGCCAACTATGCGCGCAACGAGGGAATGGATTTAATGCTCAGCTGGCTGTCGAACGGCGAAGATATCGATATTGTCGCCGCCAACAACGATGAAATGGCGATTGGTGCCACTATGGCGATCGCGCAGGCGAAGCCGAAGAAAACCATTCTGGTGGGCGGTATTGATGCCACGCCGGATGGCCTGAAAGCGCTGGCGAGCGGCAAACTGGCGGTCACGGTTTTCCAGGATGCCGTGGGTCAGGGCAGAAAATCGGTTGAGGTGGCGCAGCAGATGATTAAAGGCCAGAAGGTAGCGTCCCATCAGTGGATCCCGTTTGAGCTGGTCACGCAGCAGAATATGCAGCAATACAGCACGAAGAACCCGTGACGCAGACTGGCGCGGCCGCGTGACCGCGCCGTTTATTACGCGTCGTTCAGCAGCTTCGCCATCATCACGACATCGCGCAGCTGCCCGTCACGCAGGGCGGCCTGGCGCTTCATCCCTTCCCGTTCAAAGCCCAGCCGCTGGTAGAGCCGCAGCGCCCTTTCGTTGTCGTGAAACACCTCCAGCTCCATCCGGGTGATCCCCAGCCAGTTACGGGCATAGTTCATCGCGGTGCGGATCAGACGCTCACCAACGCCGCGTCCGGCAAAGTCAGGATGTACACCCAGCCCAAAGCTGATGCAGTGGCGGGTACGCGGCTTACTGTCGACGAACAGCGTCAGCTCACCGGCCAGCACGCCGTCGATTTCGGCGACAAACGCAACAAAACCCTCTGCATCCATCCTGGCGAATTTTTTCTCCCAGAGGGCGACGCTGGGAAACGGCAGTTGCAGTGTCCAGGGGTAAACATCGGGGTGACTGTAAAGCCGCTGATAGGCGGCAGCATCCTGCGGTTCCCGTGCCCGTATGACAATTTCCATATTTTCTCCTGTTAGCCGGATGGGGTTCATGCACTAAGCTGTAGCTCTTTACCGGATGAAAAGAGCCTCGCTATGTTGTATCGCCGTTTTGAGCGTTTTATCAATATTTTTCATGACGCGCCGACCGATTCACCGCCCTCCACGGTCTGGCCCTTTTACCTCTACTATCTGCGCCAGGTCTGGCCCAGTTTTGCGGCACTGCTGCTGGTAGGCCTGGTCTCCGCGCTGATCGAGGTGTCGCTGTTTGGCTATCTGAGCCGCCTCATTGATATGGTCAATCACGCCACGCCCGCCACGCTGTTCCGGGATAACTGGCCGCTGCTGCTCTGGATGGGGGCGGTGGCGCTGATTCTGCGGCCGATCTTTATCGGCCTGCACGACATGCTGGTGCACCAGAGTATCAGCCCGAGCATGACTAGTATGATCCGCTGGCAGCATCACAACTACGTGCTGCGTCAGAGTCTCAATTTCTTTCAGAATGATTTCGCCGGTCGTATCGCCCAGCGCATCATGCAGACCGGCAATTCACTGCGCGACTCGGCGGTGCAGCTGGTGGATGCCATCTGGCATGTCCTGATCTACGCCGTGACCTCGCTGATCCTGTTTGCCGATGCCGACTGGCGGCTGATGATCCCGCTGATCCTCTGGATGGTGGCCTACAGCGCCTCACTGCGTTTCTTTGTGCCGCGCGTCAAGGCGCGTTCGGTGGTCTCCTCAGAAGCACGTTCTAAGCTGATGGGCACCATCGTTGACGGCTATACCAATATCGCCACCATCAAGCTGTTCGCCCACAGCGATCTGGAACGTCAGTATGCGCGCGAGGCCATTCAGGAGCAGACCGATAAAACCCAGCACGCCAGCCGCATGGTCACCAGCATGGATCTGACGCTGTCAGCGCTGAACGGCCTGCTGATTGTCTCCACCTCCGGGCTGGCGCTCTGGCTATGGAGCCAGTCGCTGATTAGCGTCGGGGCGATTGCCCTGGCGACCGGTCTGGTGATCCGCCTGGTGAACATGTCCGGCTGGATCATGTGGGTCGTCAACGGCATCTTTGAAAATATCGGCATGGTGCAGGATGGCCTGAACACCATCGCCCAGCCGCTGAGCGTGCAGGATGCGCCGCAGGCGAAGCAGCTGAAGGTGACGCGCGGCCAGATTCGCTATGAAGATGTGCGCTTCGATTATGGTGGCGGTCGTCAGGTCATCAACCACCTTAACCTCACCATTCAGCCCGGCGAGAAGATTGGTCTGATTGGCCCCTCGGGTGCCGGAAAGTCGACGCTGGTTAACCTGCTGCTGCGGCTCTATGACCTGAACGGTGGCCGGATTGTGATCGACGATCAGGATATCGCCAGCGTGACGCAGGAGAGCCTGCGCAGCCAGATTGGCATGATCACCCAGGACACCTCGCTGCTGCACCGCTCAATCCGCGAAAACCTGCTTTATGGCCGTCCCGACGCCAGTGAAGAGGCGCTCCAGCTTGCGATCCGCCGCGCCCGCGCCGACGAGTTTATTCCCCTGCTCTCCGACCCGCAGGGCCGCACCGGACTGGACGCCCACGTGGGCGAACGCGGGGTGAAGCTGTCGGGCGGTCAGCGTCAGCGTGTGGCGATCGCCCGCGTGCTGCTGAAAGATGCACCGATTCTGATCATGGATGAGGCTACCTCGGCGCTCGACTCAGAAGTGGAAGCCGCGATTCAGGAGAGTCTGGAGTCGCTGATGCAGGGTAAAACCGTCATCGCCATCGCGCACCGCCTGTCGACCATCGCGAAGATGGACCGGCTGGTGGTGCTGGATAAGGGCGGCATCGCCGAGATGGGCAGCCATCAGGAACTGCTGGCGCAAAACGGCCTCTATGCCCGGCTGTGGCAGCATCAGACCGGGGGGTTTGTCGGCGTCGATTAATCGCCGCGCCGATAGGGTAAGGCGTCGCGCGCTTCTTCCGCCCAGCCGCGCACGCCTTCCCGCTCCTGCTGCAGAAAATCGGCGACCGCATCGCGCAGACCGGGATGCAGCAGATAGTGCCAGGAGTGGGTGATCTGCGGCTCAAAGCCGCGCACCAGCTTATGCTCACCCTGCGCACCCGCATCAAACCGCGCCAGCCCTTCATCCAGAGCCAGATCCATTCCCTGATAGAAACAGGTTTCGAAGTGCAGCCGGTCAAACTCCGCCAGACAGCCCCAGTAGCGGCCATAGAGCGTGTTGCTGTCGCGCAGATAAAAGGCCATCGCCGCCGGTTGCTGCTGTAAGCGGGCGATCACCACCACAATATTCTGCGGCATCCGCTCCGCCAGCAGGCTGAAGAAATCCCGCGTCAGGTAGGGGCGCTGGCCGCGCACCGCATAGGTGTTGGCGTAACAGGTATAGACAAAATCCCACTGATCTTCCCGCAGCTGATGGCCCGGATAGCGGTCAAATTCGAAGCCGCTCTGCGCCACCTGTTCACGTTCTTTGCGCAGCTGTTTGCGCTTGCGCGACATCAGCGTATCAAGGAAATCCTGAAAATCGCGGTAGCCCCGGTTGTGCCAGTGATACTGACAGCCGAGCCGCGACAGCCAGTCGGGCTGCTCAGCCAGCAGGGTATTGGCCTGCGCGTCGGTAAAGTTGATGTGCGCGCCGCTTAAGCCCTGCTGCAACAGGTGCTCAGGCAGGGCCGCCAGCAGGTTTGCGGCGGCAGAGGAATCACCCAGCAGACGGGCACCGCTGACGGGGCTGAAGGGAATCGCCCCCAGCCATTTCGGGTAGTAGCGAATCCCGGCGCGCTGGCTGGCATCCGCCCAGGCGTGATCAAAGACATACTCGCCCTGGGAATGGCGTTTGCGGTAGCCCGGCAGCGCGGCGCGGGTCACGCCATTTTCCTGCCACAGCAGATGATCAGGCTGCCAGCCCGATGCAGGCCGCACGCTGCCGCTCTCTTCTAACGTGAGCAGAAAGGCGTGGCGCAGAAACGGCTGGTCATCCGGCAACAGGGCATCCCACTCAGCGGCGGGAATCGCCGTCAGCGAGTTCAGTTGAATCAGCGACATGAATAACTCCAGACAACGGCGGGCAGAGATGCAGTCAAGCAGGTTTTGCGCGTCAGCGAAAGGGCTAAGGCACGCAAAGTGAAGGCTGCATCCGCTGAGCACAGCCCCTATACTGCGACTTTATCCCACAGGACATCGCCATGGATCGACTCGATTGTGACCGGATGTTTGTCACGGTGCTGGAAACCGGCAGCTTTTCTGCGGCGGCGTTACGTCTCGGCACCAGCAGCAGTCAGGCGTCAAAGCTGGTATCGAAGCTGGAGCAGCAGCTCGGTGTGCAGCTGTTTAAGCGCAGCACCCGCGCCCTGTCGCCGACCGATGTCGGGCGCGCCTATTACGAACGGGTCAAACACCTGCTTGACGCGTTTGAGACGCTGGATGCCAGCGTGCGCGAAAGCGCCATGACGCCGACCGGCCGGCTGAAAATCAGCGCGCCCGGCTCCTTTGGCACGGCGGTGCTCTCTCAGGTGCTGGTCGCCTTTGCCCGCCGCTATCCGCTGATTGAGCTGGACGTCAGCTTTTCAGATCGGGCCGTGAACATCGTCGATGAAGGATTTGATATGGCGATCCGCATCGGCAACCTGAGCGACAGCAGCCTGGTGGCGCGCAGGCTGGGCGAGGTTCATGTGCGCTTCGCCGCCTCACCGGCCTATCTTGAACAGTTCGGCACCCCGCAGCACTGGCAGGAGATCGCTCAGCATCAGTGCATTATCGACACCAATTTTCGCGATCCCCGGCACTGGCCGTTTGCCGGTTCCGACGGTGAGGTCGTGACCGTGCCTGTGCAGGGCCGTCTGCGCTTCGCCAACACCGAAGCCTGTCTGCAGGCGGCTATCGCGGGCCTGGGCATCGCGCGCCTGCCCGGATTTATCGCGGCCCCTGCGCTGCAACGCGGTGATATCGTCCGGCTGCTGGAGAACTTCGAGACGCCGCCACTGGGTCTGTTTGCGGTTTATCCGCCCGCCCGCCATCTGCCCCACCGGGCGCGCCTGCTTATCGACTTCCTGGTCACCCATTTCATTCATTTTCCACCCGTCTGATTTCTTCCAATATGGAAGAAATGATTGTCTTCAGGGCCGGATTATCAGCCTTTTAGTCATCAGTTATGCTGCTTCTCATCTCAACAGAGGAGTCGCACAATGTTAGTAGAAGGTAAGTGGAGTAGTGACTGGCATCCGGTGCAGGCTACCGATAAACAGGGCGGTTTCGTCCGCCAGACATCCGGTTTCCGGGACTTCATCAGCAGCGATGGCTCAACGCCATTCCCGGCAGAGCCCGACCGCTACCATCTCTATGTGGCGCTGATCTGCCCGTGGGCATCACGTGCGCTGATCGCCCGCAGGCTCAAAGGGCTGGAGTCGCTCGTCGGCGTCACGGTGGTGGAGCCGCAGCTCGGTGCTCAGGGCTGGCGTTTCGGTGATTTTCCTGGCGCGCAGCAGGACCCGCTGAATAACGCGCAGTACCTGCATGAGATCTATACCCGCGTGGCACCCGATTACACGGGCCGGGCCACCGTGCCGGTGCTGTGGGACAAGAAAACCGGCAACATTGTCAGCAACGAGTCGGCAGACATCGTGCGCATGTTCAACAGCGGCTTTGGCGATCTGGCCGATAACCGCATCGACCTCTATCCCGCCGCACTGCGCGCTGAGATTGATGCGCTCAATGAGAGCCTCTATCCGCGCCTGAATAACGGGGTTTACCGCGCCGGATTTGCCACTACCGCCATCAGCTATCAGCAGGCGTTTAACGACATCTTCAGCCAGCTGGATGAGCTGGAGGCGCTGCTGAGCGATGGCCGCACGTTTCTGCTGGGGGAACGGCTGACCGAAACCGACATTCGCCTGTTTGTGACCCTGATCCGCTTTGACGTGGCCTATCACGGCCTGTTCAAATGCAACCTGCGCCGCATACGCGACTATACGCTGCTCAACCGCTATCTTAAGAGCATGCTGTCGGTCTCCGGCGTGCGTGAGACGGTCAACATCGATCACATCAAACAGGGTTACTACTCGATCAAGGCGCTCAACCCGAACGGCATCGTGCCGGCGGGCCCGGATATGAGCGAATACGGTTTTTAAAGGAGCAATGATGGCAAAGGCACTGGTGATTTTTCTGCATGGCGTGGGGAGTAACGGCGATGACCTGGCCCCGCTGGGCCACCACTGGGCGACATTGTTGCCGGATGTGATTTTTGCCGCGCCCAATGCGCCTGAACGTTTTGCCGCAGGGTTTGGCTGGCAGTGGTTCAGCCTGACCGACGTGACGCCAGAAAATCGGCCAGGCCGGGTGCGGGCAGCGCGCGCCGCGTTTGACGCAACCCTGAACGCTATCGTTGAGCAGCATGGCTTCGCCGACCGCTGGCAGGATGTGGTGCTGGTCGGCTTTTCACAGGGGTCGATTATGGCGCTGGATGCGCTCGCCTCGGGCCGTTATCCGCTGGCAGGCGTGGTCGCCTTTTCCGGTCGTCTGGCCGTTGAGGGGCAATTAACCCCGCAGGCTCATGTGCCCGCGCTGCTGATCCACGGCCAGGCCGATGAGGTGATCCCGTGGCAGGAGAGCGAATCGGCCGCGACACGACTCAGAGCCGCCGGGGTGCCGGTTGACGCGCGCTTTGAACCGGCCACCGGCCACACCATTTCAGGTCCGGGCGCGATGCACGCCGCCGCCTTTATCGGACAGTGCCTGCAGGATTAACGCCGGTAGCGGTCTAACGCCTGCCAGGCCTGCGCCGCCGCCACCTCAGGCGGCAGGCATTTCAGTCTGTCGTTGAAGACTTCAATACCCAGCGGCCCCTGATAGCCTGCGCTTTTGAGCTTATCGACAAAGCGATCCACGTCGATAATGCCGTCGCCAGGCAGCAGACGCTGATGCTTCGCCATCGCCATCAGGCTCTGTTTGTCCTGAGCCGGAACGGCGGCCATATCACACAGCTGCACCTCATAAATGCGGTCGGCCGGAATGCCATCCAGATGGGCGGCGTCGCCCCCGCGCGCGCAGATATGGAACAGGTCGACCACCAGACCAATATTCGGCTGGTCGAGCCGCTGCAACCGCTGCCACGCCAGCGGCAGCGTGTTATCCACACTGCACCAGGCCATCGGCTCATACATAATGCGCATGTTGTAGCGCGCGGCTTCCGAGGCCATCCAGCGCAGGTCATCATCGATCAGTTCGGCACAGCAATCTTCCCGGGTGCTGGCCGGAGCCTGAAGGGTATCGCAGCCCAGCGCCTGGGCGATCTGAATAAACTGACGCAGCTCTTCGCGCTTCTGTGCGCGCAGTGCCATGGGTGCGCCGGTGAAATCGCGCAGCACCTGGAGGTTGGTAAAGCCGGGTCCCTGCCGGGCCGCGATCTCAGCCAGCGCCGCCGCACCGCCCTCGCACGCCTCAACATCCTCGCGCCAGATCTCCACCTGATCGAAACCGGCGTCACGCGCCGCCTGGAGTTTCTGGCCGGGTTCACCGTTTAACAACACCAGGTTAAGGAAGGTGGGGTTGGTTCGCATTGCTCAGCTCCTTAATCGTCCGGAATAATCGGTGATGTTCAGGTCATGCCCCGGTGAGAGACGGGCGTGACCTGAACCCCTCTGTTTCTCTGGCGCACAGGGGCCGGTTAACCGGCTCAGCCCAGCAGCGTCACCAGCGCAAAACCGGCAAACGCCATCAGCAGTGAACCGATCACATGTACCAGCGCGCTGGCCATCGCCCAGAGATACTTACCTGATTGTAGCAACACCATTAATTCTGCCGTGAAGGAGGAGAAGGTGGTCAGCCCGCCGCACAGGCCGGTGACGATCAGCAGTTTCCAGATCGGGTCGATGTCGGGGTGGCGAACAAACCAGGCCATCGCACCGCCAATTACCAGCCCGCCGATCAGATTCACCAGCAGCGTGCCGGGTGGCAGATTGGGAAAGAGCGCATTAAAGCGCATCGCGAACAGCCAGCGCAGCACACAGCCGGCCGAGCCGCCGATCATCACCGCCAGTAACGGTTTCAACATAACTTGCTCCTGATTGCAGATTAACGCCGGGCTGAGAGGAGAGGCAGAGATAAACTGCGCCTGACGCCTCAGCTCCCGCGAAAGGATTGAGTGTCAGGCGTCATCAGCCGGTGTTAAGCCCACCGGCGGTTGGGAAAGGTGGCACGCCATCACCTTGAGCCGGTGATAATACGACGCCCGTTTCAGGCTGGCAACCTTGCGCCGGGAAACCGGCCCGGCTGGCGTAAATGCTTGACGCCCACGCTGCGGGCGGGGTAATGCTGAGGGATGAGAGTCGGTGATGGAGAGGCGATGCGAACCCTGATTTTTGATACTGATATCGGCGTGGATGATGCTTTTGCGCTGGCTTATGCGGCGCGCACCCAGCATCTGCTGGGCATTACCACCGTTTTCGGCAACGTAGCGGTGGGTCAGGCGGTGAAAAATGCCCGGCTGTTCTGCCAGAAGATGGCGATCGACGCAGAGGTTTATCGCGGCTGCGCGCGGCCGCTGGCCCAGGCCCCGTCAGCCCCCGCCACCCTGCACGGTCAGGACGGGCTGGGTGATGCGTTTGAAAACAGCTGTAGCGATCAGGCCCCCGGCGCAGTGCAGTTTATTATCGACAGCGTGCGGGCACAGCCGCATCAGATCACCCTGGTGGCGATCGGTCCGCTGACCAACATCGCCTCGGCCATTAATCAGGCACCCGACATCATTCCGCTGGTGAAAGAGCTGGTGATCATGGGCGGTGCGTTCGGCAGCGGGGGACACAGTGGCAACGTGACGCCCTTCAGCGAATTTAATATCTGGAAAGATCCGCATGCTGCCGATCAGGTGCTCACCTCGGCGCTGAACGTGGTGGTGATCCCGCTGGATGTTACCCACAAGGTCCTGATCACCGGCGAAGAGGTTCAGTGGCTGAATCAGCCGGTGCTGAGCGCCATCTGTCGCCCTTACCTGGCTTACAGTCTGGCGAAAGAGGGATTTAACGGCATGGCGCTGCACGACACCCTGGCGGTGGCATGGCTCAGTCTGCCAGAGGCGTTTACCCTGGCCGAAAGCCCGCTGCGGGTGATCACCGAAGGGATCGCCTGCGGTCAGACGGTGCGCAGGCTGAGCGCACTGGCCTCCCGGCAGGACCCGTTTGCCGGTCTGCCCGCCCAGCGCATCGCGCTCGGCGTGGATGCTGACGCGGTGCGGGCGCACTTCTTTAACACCCTCACCGCGCCCTGACACGCTGGCTGGCCGCGTTAGCGATCGAAATGAATCACGCCTTTGATCAGTTCGCGATTGTTGATGACCTGCGGTTCAAAGGTTTCATCCAGCGTGGAGAACGCCAGAGAGTGATTCAGCATCATACTGGCGCGCAGCTGACCGCTGGCCATCAGGGAGCAGACCCGATCAAAATCTTCGCGGGTGGCGTTGCGGCTCCCGAGCAGGGTGGCCTCTTTTTTGTGAAACTCACTGTCCGGGATCACCAGATCGCCTTTGTGCAGGCCGACATAGACGACCGTGCCGCCGTGCCGTATCAGGCTGACCGCGTTGTTCATGGCCGCCGGGTTGCCGGTGGCGTCGATCACTTTCAGCGGCAGCCGCCCGCCCGCTTGCTCGCGCAGCGCCGCATCGAACGTTGCGTCTGCCGGGTTCAGCGCCACCAGGCCGAGCTGGTCAGCGACATGCTGACGACGAAATGCGCTGGTGTCCGCCACGATCACCTGCGCACCGCTGGCAGCGGCAATCGCGGCCACGCCCAGGCCAATCGGCCCCGCCCCCACCACCAGCACCTGCTCATCAGCGGTCACGCCAGCCCGACGCACCGCATGCGCGCTGATGGCAAACGGCTCAATCAGCGCAGCCGCCTCCGGTGTCACTTCATCCACTGCCAGCAGCGTGCTGACCGGCACGCTTAAGTAGTCGCTGAATCCCCCATCCTGATGGACGCCAATCACGGAGATCTGCTCACAGCAGTTGGTTTTACCGCTCTGGCAGGCGTCGCAGTGCAGGCAGGCGATGTAGGGCATAAGCGCCACCCGCTGGCCCGGCCGAACACCCTCAGCGCCACGGCCCAGCGCGACCACCTCCGCACAGATTTCATGGCCCAGCACCCGGGGATAGCTGAAAAAGGGCTGATTGCCGGACCAGGCGTGAATATCTGTTCCGCAGATCCCGGCGGTGAGAATTTTGATCAGCGCCTCGCCCGCGGCGGGCGCTGGCCTGTCGCGGGTGGCCCAGACCATTCTGCGTGGTTCAGCGATGACCAGTGCTTTCATTGTTGTCATGGTGAGTCTCCGGTTGTCCTGCAGGCAGTTATGCCGAATCCGGCAGCGGACGCGGGTCTCGCTTGCCGGAAGTGTGAAGCACCACGGTTTTTTTGGGCTCTGAATGGTTTTTAATGCATAAAAAACCGGAGAGTGCGATGAGCCGCAGCCAGAATTTGCGTCAGAACGTGGTTAACCAGATGCTGGAAAGTATTGCTCAGCGCCATATTCGCTCCCCGCTGCCGCCACAGGCGGCGCTGGCGGAGATGTTCAATATCAGCCGGACCACGGTGCGCCATACCCTGCACTACCTGCATCAGTGCGGCGTACTGGATAAGGTTGAACAGACCTGGGTTATCGTGCGCGAGCCGCGCGAAGAGGACAGTTTCAGCGCCGTCACGCCGCCGATTGAGCAGCAGGCCAGCCACGTAGAGCAGATGTTTTTTAATCTGATTAACCAGCGGCAGCTGGTGCCGGGTGACACGTTCAGCGAACTGCAGCTGGCGCAGCAGGTGAAGGTCAGTCCGGTCGTGGTGCGTGAATTTCTGCTGCGTTTTATGCGCTATGACCTGCTGGAGCCGGTTAAACGCGGCCAGTGGCGGATGAAGAAATTCACTCAGGACTACGCGGAGAAGCTGTTTGAACTGCGCGAGATGCTGGAAACCCACGCCCTGAGCCGCTTCCTGAATCTGCCCGCCAGTGATGAGCGCTGGGTTCAGGCGCGGGATCTGCTGGATCGCCATCGATCGATGCGCGACACCATCGCCAGCAACTATCGCCACTTTGCCGCGCTGGATCGGCAGATGCATTCCCTGATCTTATCCGCCGCCAGCAATCCATTTTTTAATCAGTCGCTGGAGATCATCTCGGTGATCTTTCATTCGCACTATCAGTGGGATGAGAGCGATCTTAAGCAGCGCAATATCGTGGCGCTGGAGGAGCATATGGCGATTCTGACCGCGCTGATTGGCCGTCAGGATGTCGACGCGCTCTGCGCCCTGCACAACCATCTGGCCACCGCAAAAACCTCCATGGTGCGATCAATCAGCCAGTACAATTAAAAACCGATTAAAAACCACAAAGCATTAGCTCCCGCACGCTTCAGAAACATCTTTGCAACATCCTTTTCCCTTTGCTCTTAGTCTCGACGGTAACGTCACGGCGGCCTTTTGCCGCTGCGCGCAGACCCTTCTCACCATAACGATAACCAGCCAGTTTCGGGAGAGTGCAATGGAAAAGAGCTCAGTATCCGGCCGTGATCGCGCGTCCGGTGAGATGACACCAGACCAGGATTTCGTGCCCATGCGCAGCGACGTGGTGCGCTCACCGCGCATCCGTAAGATTCAGGTCACCGCGATGCTGCTGTTGCTGTTTGCGGCCGTCATCAACTATCTGGATCGCAGCTCGCTGTCGGTGGCCAATATGACTATCCGTGAGGAGATGGGACTGAGCGCCACCGAAATCGGCGTTCTGCTCTCCGCTTTTTCGCTGGCTTATGGTCTGGCGCAGCTGCCGTGTGGTGCGCTGCTGGATCGCAAAGGGCCGCGCATCATGCTCGGCATCGGCATGTTCATCTGGTCACTGTTTCAGGCGGCCTCCGGCCTGGTGCACAACTTCACCCAGTTTGTGCTGGTGCGCATCGGACTCGGCATTGGCGAAGCGCCGATGAACCCGTGCGGCGTCAAAGTGATCAACGACTGGTTCAATATCAAAGATCGCGGCATGCCGATGGGGATGTTTAACGCCGCCTCGATGATTGGGCTGTCGGTTGCACCGCCGATTCTGGCGGCGATGATGCTGGTGATGGGCTGGCGGGGGATGTTCGTCACCATCGGCATCCTCGGCATCTTCCTCGCCATTGGCTGGTACATGGTCTATCGCGACCGCGATAACCGCACCCTGAGCGCCGAAGAGATCCACTATCTGCAGGCGGGCAGCGTGGCGTCACGCAAAGAGCCGATCAGCTTCAGGGAGTGGCGCGGCCTGTTTAAGCAGCGCACCATGTGGGGCATGATGATTGGCTTCAGCGGCATCAACTACACCGCCTGGCTCTATATCGCCTGGCTGCCGGGCTATCTGCAGTCGACTTATCACCTCGATCTCAAAAGCACGGGCCTGCTGGCGGCGATTCCGTTCCTGTTCGGCGCGGCGGGTATGCTGCTGAATGGCTATGTGGTCGATACGCTGGTACGCCGCGGGTTTAACGCGGTGAAAACCCGTAAAGTCTGCATCGTCAGCGGCATGCTGCTGTCAGCCGGATTTACCGCCATCGTCACCCGTGCGACCGACACCACCAGCGCCGTGACGCTGATCGGCATGGCGCTGTTCTGTATCCACTTTGCCGGTACGTCGTGCTGGGGGCTGATCCACGCCAACGTTACCGCGCGCATGACCGCCTCGGTCGGCAGCATTCAGAACTTCGCCAGCTTTATCTTTGCCTCGTTTGCGCCGGTCATTACCGGCTGGGTGCTCGACACCACCCAATCGTTCAGCCTGGCACTGATGATTTGCGCCTGTGTCACGCTCATCGGCGCCCTCGCCTATCTGCTGCTGGTGCGTAAGCCGATCACCGACGGTGAATAACCCCCGCTGACGGCGCGGCGGTCAGCTCAGCGTCGTCAGCGTAACCCCATGTTTCGCCCCGTAACGCTGAATACCGGCGATCACCTTCTCCGTGCTGAGCGGCGGTGGCGGTGGCAGCAGCGGTGCTCTTTCACGCAGCGCCGAGTCGAAGCGGGCAAAGGTAGCAAAATCGCGCGGGAACCGCTCTTCATCCACGCCGATGAAGACCCCCTCATCACGGGCATGGGCCAGCAGCGCCCGCCAGCGATCAATCTCCGCCAGTCCGATGCTGTCGGTGCCGTGAGAAAAGAGCATCATGTCGATATTGCGGAACGGCGGCTGTTTTTCCAGGAAGCGTTGCAGGGCCGCCGCTGACGGCTCGGTGCAGAACACCAGCCAGAACGGGATAGCCTGCTGCCGGATGCTGCTCCACGGGTCCATCAGCAGGAAACTGTCCACCGTCAGACGGGTCGGTAAAATACCGGCAGCCAGATACCAGTCACGATAGATCTCTGCCACCACATAACTCATCGCTTCCGGATCTTCATAGCGAATCTCCATCAGCTTCCAGTTCTGGGCTTCCGCCAGCTTTTTCAGCGGCGAGATCAGATAGCCATCCAGCCCCCACTCCGCTTCCGGCACCCGATCGGTGATGGCGGGCGGCGTCCAGCGCTCGCGGTCAACGCCATAACGTGCCAGATACTCCGCAACCCGCGGACCACCCTGTAAATACTCCTGCTCGGTTGCCCCGCCGAGCGCGCCAAACTGAAAGAAGGAGCGATCGCTGGTGCGCGTGACCGGCCACTGGCGGGTACAGTGATTAATGAACAGGGTGGATCCGGCAGGCAGGCTGCCCATCAGGAACTCGTTAAAGGCCAGCGGCAGGTCGCGCAGTTTCAGCCGGAAATAGCGCATCTGGTCCAGCATCAGCCGATCCTGATTGGGGTCCTGCATATGGTGAACCGCCAGCCGCGGCCAGGCGGAGAGCAGCGCAGCGGCAATCTCTTTACCCTCCTCAAAACCTGCCTGCGCATCATCGGGATCGCTGCTGGTTGCCCGCACCGGGCAGAGAAAGGTTTGTGGCAGCCAGGGCACGCCCATCGCCGCCGCCAGATGCATCAGCGCACCGTTCGACGAGCCGATAAAGGCGGCGGGATAATCCTGCTGGGGATACTCACTGACCATCCATTCGGCGATGCCCTCCACATCCAGCTCCCCCGCCTGGCGCAGGCTGATGCCCTCCGCCATCCCGCCCAGCGCGTAGCCCCACTCCCGCAGTCCGGTCGGCAGCCGGTTCAGCGACGGCAGCAGCCGATCCAGCGTCGGAGACTGGCTGGGACTGGCAAAGGGGCGATCGTGCAGCGCATTCGCCAGCGCCAGCAGCATCGCTGCGGCGGAGTCAAAACGGGCAATACCTTTCGGGGGTTTACTCATGCTGATTCTCCTGCTGAATGCGCGCCAGGAACGGGCGAATGGCGTGACAGAAACTCCACGGATAGACGTAATGCAGGGTGTGCGTGCCGTCGCGCAGTGTGATCAATTCACTGTGCGGCATCAGCGCGGCAAGCTCATCCAGCCAGCGCGCCGGACAGACCGGATCACGCGAGCCGCGCAGCAGCAGCGTGGGCGCATTGATGTAGGTAAGGCGATGCTCGATGTGGTCGCGCATCATCTCACGCATCGTGCCAAAGGCGCGGCGCAGACCCGCTTTAGCGTAATCGATGCGGGCCAGCGGCCCCGGCGGTCGCCGGGTTTCCAGCCGGCCATTGCGCCAGTCGCGCCATAGCTGACGCGGCAGGCTGCGGGCATGGCGGTCCACCGTCGGCCCCTGCAGCACCAGCCCCGCCACCGCCTGCGGATGCTTCACCGCCAGCGCGGCCAGAATCTGACAGCCAAACGAGTTACCGACCCAGATTGCGCGCTGAAAACCGTTGTGCTGCAGCCATAACCAGAGCGCCTCCGCCTGCTGGTCGACTGACATCACCGGCGCAGAAGCGGGCAGCGTACTGGCTCCGAAACCAGGCAGGTCCGGCACCAGCACGTGATAGTCGCGGCTCAGCGCCAGCGCCAGCGGCTCCATCGCCCGGCCTGACATCACCAGTCCGTGGATCAGCACCACCGGCAGTCCCTTATCCTCATTGGGCGTGACCCGGGTGAACATCCGCCAGTCGCCCACCTGCTGAAAGTAACCGGCCATGCCGGCATGGTGGCTGCGCGGTGACACCGGCGGTGTCTGTTTCAGCTGCTGCCAGCGTTTCATGCCCCACAGGGTGGCCGCCACACCTAATCCCACGCCTGCCACCATCGCTGCCTGTTTTCGTCGCTGCTTCTGGATCATCCACTGCTCCTGTTTCGGGGAGAATAATTCAGTGTAGGCCGGGATCGGATGGGAGGCGGTTTATCGGTGTCATGGCGAGGAAAAGTTCATCGTGTCTCTTGCGGGGAGGCGGGACGCCGGAAAGCGTGTCTTCAGCCCCGGGATTCGCGGAGAGGGAAAAGGCGCCAGCGCGCCTTTTCCCTCTTTTTACTGTGCTTTGCGATAGGGATCTTTGATTAATGCCACGGAGAACGCCCCAATCAGCAGCACGGCAGAGACCGCCAGCAGTGCCCAGGTAAATCCCCCGCTGCTCTGGCGGATATAGCCAATCAGGGAGGGGCCGACAAAGCCGCCCAGATTCCCGACAGAGACGATCATGGCTAATCCGCCTGCGGCTGCGCTGCCGGTAAGAAAGCCCGAAGGGAGAGCCCAGAATGAGGCCTGAAAAGCGAGAATGCCGCTGACGGTAAAGCAGAGTGCCAGCATCTTCAGAACGGGCTCATTCACGACGGCGCTGCAGGCCAGCGCAAAGGCGGCGATAACGAGTGCACCACTGATCCAGCGAATGCGATGTCCGGAGGCATTGGCCCGCCGTGCCCAGAACAGCATGCTGAACGCGGCACAAATGTAGGGTAATGCGGTCAGGAAACCGGTGGTGGTGTGGCTGACGCCAAGCTGGCGGATGATCTGCGGCATCCACAGGCCCACCCCGATCGAACCGACAATCCCGCAGAAGTTAATAAACGCCAGCAGATAAAGCAGCGGATTCCGCAGCGCATCGCGCAGGCTGGAGCCGTGTGCTTTTTCAATCTGCTGCTGCTCGTTCTTCAGTCGTCTGCTCAGCAGGGACTTTTCCGTGTCGCTCAGCCAGTTTGCCTTCTCCGGGCGGTCGTTAAGGAAGAAGAGGCACAGCACGCCGAGGATCACCGCCGGGAACCCTTCCAGCAGCAGCAGCCACTGCCAGTTACGGATATGTTCATGCCCGGTGATTTGCATCAGCATCCCCGACAGGGGAGCGCCGATGATATTGGCCACGGGGATCCCGACTAAAAAGGCGGCCGTAATTTTTGCGCGCCAGCTTCCGGGGAACCAGTATGTGAAGAACAGGTAAATACCGGGCGTGAATCCGGCTTCGGCCACCCCCAGACAAAAACGGGCAAAGGCAAAGCTCAGGGGGCCGGATACGAAGGCGGTCGCCATGGAGATGAGTCCCCATGAGATCATGATGCGGGCAATCCAGATACGGGCACCCACTTTTTGCATGATCAGGTTGCTGGGCACTTCAAACAGAAAATAGCCGATAAAAAACATCCCGGCGCCGAATCCGAACTGCTCAGCCGTGATGCCCAGATCGGCATTCATGCCCAGCGCCGCGAAGCTGACGTTGGTGCGATCCAGATAACTGACGACATAACAGATGAAAATAAAAGGCAGGATGCGGCGAAACGCTTTACCGGCTGCCTGTTCACTTTGTTCAAAATCCTTTTGATTCATCTCTTCACGATCGCCGGACACGGTTTCCGGCTCCGCAGGTGAGCCGGTGCTTACAGTATGCAGATTCATGAGTGCCTCCGCTGCGTTCAGAGAACGCAGAGTTGTTCTTAGAGAAATGCAGTGGACATAAAGGACAGTGGATGGCCGGGCGTCTTCATTGAACAGGTAAGAATGCTGCCGCTGACCGATTCGGTAATAAACAGCTGCTGTAAATTTTCGCCACCAAAGCAGAGGTTGGTGGTGGAGCGTCCGGCGGGACTGGTGAGGATTTCGGCAGGCTCAGCCAGATCGTTGAGCAGCCAGACGCGACCCAGCCCCGGATTGGCAATCAGTAGCTCACCCTGCGCGTTAATGGCCAGTCCATCGGGACCGCTGGGCCCGTGCGAGGTAAAATATTGACTCACTTTGCTGACCGACCCATCACGCTGAAGCGGCACGCGCCAGATGGCATTGCCGCGCGTCATCGCGACATAAAGCACTTTTTCATCTGGCGACAGAACCAGCCCGTTTGGGCTTGGACAGTTATCCAGCAGGATATCCAGTCGTCCGTCCTGGCTGAGACGATAAACACGGCCAGTCGGATCGTGAAGTCCCGTCTGACCCTGATCGGTGAAATAGAGGTTTCCCCGGCTGTCGGGCGTTAAATCGTTCACACCGCGAAAGCTCTCACTGTGGCGGCGAGGCAGCCACGGCGTCACGTCCTGCGTTTTAAGCGAGAGCTTCATTAACCCGTGATGATAATCTGTAATCAGAAGGGTATCCGGATCGACGAGTTTCATGCCGTTCGGTTCGCCATCATATTGCACGATGAGATCCCAGTTGCCTGCCATATCGACCCGGAATATCCGGCCATACGGGATATCGGTCAGGTACAGACAACCGGAAGGGTGCCAGATCGGCCCTTCCAGGAATGAGTCGGTAAGCTGTCCTCCGCGATTGGCGGCAGCCCAGACATTGTTGCGATCAGGGGAACGAAAGTGGTCGGGCAGCCGGGTAAAAATTGATGTCTCCCTGACATCCGCCTGCGTCAGATAAGTCATAGAATGGTGTCCTTTTCAGTGAATCCCTTAACCCGGCTGACATAATCCGTGCGCACGTGTGCGTCTCTGCGGTGAATCAGCGGTGTCTCATCAGCGAACATAGCCTGCCTCACATTCTGTTTTACTAAGTAAAACTCAGGTGTACATGATGAAATAACTATATCGACGACACTGGCGCTGATGCCAGTGTTATGAGCTTGTTTATTATGTAAACAAGATATCACTCACAAATTATGCCGACATGTACCGGCCAGGTCATGAACTGCAGACGGGCGAAAAGCGAGAAAGGCTGAAGCCGCTTTTTAAAATGATGATGAAAAAGGGTTGAAGTCGTATATAAAAAATAAAATTTTCAATCTTTTATACCCGGAGGAAAATGATCACCTGTCACGTCAAATACGTTATCGATCCCTGTCAGATACGCGAAATTGAAAATTATGCTTCGGAATGGAACCGATTCAGGGTTTAAGAAAGAGAACGGAGAAACGGGGGCGGCAACCTGAACAGACCTCAGGCGCAGAAAAAGGGAATTAAATCAGCGGAAGCAAAACAGAGAGGTGATAATCACCGGTCGATCCCTGACCGCGATTATCGAGGGTTTCCTGCGGGGTGCTCAGGACATGGCACCCGGCGGTACGTGTTTGAACGTCTCAACGTAAGCACGGAACACGTATTTGAAAATGCGTTTCATGGAGCACCTGATTCAAATTAAGTTGAAGATATACTGAAAAAGTATAACTTCTGTGCGTTTTAACAGCAAATAAATTTGAACCGGATCACAAAACTACGGCTTCAGGCGCCATAAAACCTACGCGGTGTAGCCGAGATGCTGCAGCAGAATGGTGGAACCAACGGCAATTAAGACGAGGCCACCGAGCACTTCCGCCCATTTACCCAGCACCGGACCAATAAAGCGCCCGACCAGGACACCGGTCGTCGCCATTACCGTGGTCGCGGCACCAATCGTCAGCGCGGTGGTGATGATGTTCACCTGTAAAAAAGCCAGGCCAACGCCGACCGCCAGCGCATCAAGGCTGGTGGCTACCGCAGTGGTCGCCAGTACCACAAAGCCGTGGCTTTTTGGCGCTTCACAGGGTTCGGCGACCGCGGTCTGACGGAAGCCTTCCATCATCATACGGCCACCCAGGAACGCCAGCAGTATAAACGCGACCCAGTGGTCCCACGCCATGATGTAACGGCTGGCTGCCAGGCCGAGTGCCCAGCCCATCAGCGGGGTCAGTGCTTCAATAGAGCCGAAAATCAGACCGGTGCGCAGCGCTTCTTTAAAACCAGGACGATGCAGCGTCGCACCTTTGCCCAGCGCAGCAGCAAATGCGTCCATCGACATACCCAGCGCAAGAATTAACGTAGCAATAAAGGTCATGATTTATTCACCTGGGGCGAAAAAGCGGCTAATCACGCTGAATTCACCACACAAAGTGTTCAGTTATGAAAAAGTGCGCGCAGTCTACCATGCAAACCCGCAGATAAAAAGACAGCAAAATCAGGGATTTAAGTATAGCAAAGGCTATAACTCTTATCTTCCGCTATGAATGGACCTAAGTCGATGGTGGCAAAGCGTTTTCTGGCCACTCTGAGTGCCTGAATCCCCGCTCCATTCGCCTTTGCGCCTGATGCCGCCATTGAACCGCGCGGCCAATTACCGGAAAATGCCGGGCTGATAATGATGGGATACCGGTAATGAATAACCCTTTTGAAACGTTGATCGTGCCTGGTGGCATTCTGCTGCTGGGTTTTCTCTCGGCGCTGCTGCTGCCCGCCCCCGCCTTCAGCCTGACCGTGGCGCAGCATCTGCTGCAGTTGTTCCATCTGCAGGATCTTAATCAGCTTTACACGGTCGTGTTCTGCATCTGGTTTTTACTGCTGGGCGCGCTGGAGTTTTTCGTTATCCGCTTTGTCTGGCGTCGCTGGTTCAGGGCCTGACAGCACAATGGGCGTCCACCAGCGCTTTTAGTTGTCCGGCGCTGCGGGCATAGCCTTCGCGCGGCAGATGTGCCGCGCCCAGCAACAGGCCTGCGCAGCGCTGATCCGCATCCTGATACCAGAGTGACAGCGGCGAGGGTGCCATCCCCCACTCTGCCGCCTGCTGAGCAATAAGCTGGTCCGGGGAACCGGCGGGCAGGCGAACGATTACCGCCAGCCCGGCGCGTTGCAGGTCCGGAAAATGGGGGTGCAGCGCGGCAACCATCTGCTCCAGCCGCTCGTGATACACACGCTTCATCCGCCGCAGATGCCGCATGAAGTGACCTTCCCGCAGAAACTCCGCGACTGCATTGTGCAGCAATCCTGCCGATGCCGGTGCCAGTAACGCGCACACCTCACCGAACCGGGCAGCCAGTGCGGGCGGCACCACCATAAAACCGAGCCGCAGCTGTGGCGTCAGCGTCTTGCTGAACGTGCCGATATGCAGGACCCGTCCCTCGCTGTCGAGGGCGGCCAGCGCTGGCGCGGCGCGATAACCAGGCTGGAGCTCACCCAGGTAGTCATCTTCAATAATCCAGCGCTGTTCGCGGCTGGCCCACTCAAGCAGGGCATGGCGGCGCGCCAGGCTCATCGTCATGCCAAGCGGTGCCTGCTGGCCCGGCGTCACCAGCGCGAAAGCGGCGTCCGGCGCACGCGTCACCCCGGCAGCGACCTGCATCCCCTCCTCGTCGACCGGCACCGCAACCGGCCTGACCCGCAACGCTTCCACCGCGCCGCGCGCCAGCCAGAATCCGGGATCTTCCAGCCAGGCGGTTTTGCCCTGAAAATCCATCGCCAGGCCAATCAGACCCATCGCGCCTGCATAGCCACTGGTAATGATGATCTGCTCCGCCTGACAGCGCAGACCGCGCGCCACCGCCAGATAGGCCACCAGCGCCTGACGCAGTGCCAGACTGCCACGCGGATCGGGATAGCTGGCTGGCCGGCTGACCTGCATTCGCGCCTGCCGCTGCAGGATGCGCAGCCAGACTTTGGCCGGGAACGTATCGCTGGCGGGCGTCCCCATCTGGAAGGTCAGCGGCGGGGCATCAAACGCCTCGATCCCTTCAGAGTGCGGCGGAAGGCACCCGGCATCGGAGTGGACCGGTTTTAATGGCGGCAGGGTGCTGACGAAGGTGCCCGCCGCGCCCCGGGTCTCCAGAAACTGACCATCGGCCAGCATGTCATAACCGGCACGGACGGTGCCGCGGGCAACACCGAGCTGCGCGGCCAGATCGCGACAGGAAGGCAGGCGCGCCCCCGGCTGTAAACGGCCTTCACCAATCGCCTGCTCAATCAGCTGGCGCAGCTGTTCGCTCAGCCCACGCGACGTACCGCGCTGCAGCGTCAGCGAGAAAAGGGGCGATGGACCAGTCAGACTCTCATTTTTTGGCACTTTATCTGCTCCATTCAAAGGCCGAAAATCGCCTCATCAATCCCAGGAGGCAATAAGATGAGCGAACGTATAGATTTTCACCAGGCAGCACCGGCAGGCATGAAAGCACTGAGCGGCATATACGGTTATCTGTCACAAACCGATCTGCCGCTCACTTTACTGGAACTGCTGTTCCTGCGCATATCGCAGATTAACGGCTGCGCTTACTGCATTGATATGCATACAAAAGCGCTGAACAAGGCGGGGATCGGCTGGGATAAAATTGTACTGACGTCGGTCTGGCACGAATCCGGCACTCTGTTCAGTGAAAAAGAGAAAGCGGCCCTGCAGTGGGCGGAGTGCCTGACGCTGATTGCACAGCATGGCGCGCCGGAAGCAAGTTATACCGCGCTGAGGGAGCACTTCTGTGACAAAGCAATTGTCGATCTGAATATCGCCATTGGCCTGATGAACACCTACAACCGCATGGCGATAAGTCTGAAAAAGCTGCCTGCCAGTGCGAATGCGTCATAAGTGAAACCGATGCGTGCGCCGCTGCGCGCGCATTTTCAGACTCACAAAAATGTAACATTATTTTTACACAAGAGGCTATCTGGCTGCTTTGTCGACAATTCAAACTATTCCACATTGCATAATAAATCGCTAAAATTCAGATAATTAAATAATTCCGCACCGTTCATATCGATTCTGCCGTTGCACCATCATGGCGCTTTTCCGCAACATCCTTTCCGGGTTAACCCTCTGACTTGACAATAAAAAATCCCTAATCGCGCAGCCATGCTGATGATTAATTCTTATGCTGAATCATTTCTGCATTTAAAAAATAAACAAATGTTTAATTCAGGGGTGAGAATGTTATATTCGGATGACAAAGCATAACGTGCAGTTAACCCGTTATCACCGCTTTAACCTATACCTGAGACTTAACCTTTGAGAAATAGCGCAACGCGCTCGCAAGAAGCGTGACTATTTCGCCTGCAAAACTGTTGGGCTTCAGGTCAACAGAAGAGGAGATGTCGCCTCATGTGCAATTCAGCTGTAAACCTTGCGCTCGCGATGAGTGCCATGGCAAAGGACACCACTACCGCGCAGGAGCGCAAAGACGTTGACGTGCTGCTGATTGGCGCAGGTGTGATGAGCGCTACACTCGGTGCATGGCTGCAGGATTTAGCGCCGGACTGGTCCATCGAAATGGTGGAGCGGCTGGACAGCGTGGCCGAGGAGTCGTCCAACGGCTGGAATAACGCCGGCACCGGTCATGCCGCCCTGGCCGAGCTGAACTATACGCCGCAGCAGGCGGATGGCAGCATCGACATCTCTAAAGCGGTGACGATCAACGAATCGTTCCAGATTTCCCGCCAGTTCTGGGCATATCAGGTCCAGAAAGGCAACCTGCGCAATCCCAAAAGCTTTATTCACAGCACGCCACACATGAGTTTTGTCTGGGGAGACGACAACGTCGAATTCCTGCGCAAACGCTATCAGGCGTTGCAGAAAAGCACCCTGTTCCGGGGCATGGCCTACTCCGAAGATCCGCAGCAGATTGCACGCTGGATCCCGCTGGTCATGAATGGCCGCGATCGCCGTCAGAAAGTGGCCGCGACCTGGACGGAGATGGGCACCGATGTGAACTTCGGTGAAGTAACGCGTCAGCTGATCGCCTCCTTAGAGAAGAAGGCGAACTTCCGCCTGCGTCTGCGTCAGGAAGTGCGTGACCTGAAGCAGCTCGCCGACGGGCGCTGGCAGGTGACGCTGCAGTGTCTGAACAGCGGCAACCGCCGCACGCTGACAGCGGGCAAAATCTTTATCGGCGCTGGCGGCGCGGCATTGCCGCTGCTGCAGAAGGCCGGTATCCCGGAAGCGAACGGCTACGCCGGATTCCCGGTAGGGGGGTCGTTCCTGGTGACGGAAAATCCGCAGGTGGTGGCGCAGCATATGGCCAAGGTTTACGGCAAAGCCAGCGTCGGCGCACCGCCGATGTCCGTGCCGCACGTTGACACCCGCGTACTGGATGGCAAGCAGGTGCTGCTGTTTGGCCCGTTCGCCACCTTCTCCACCAAGTTCCTGAAGCAGGGTTCGCTGATGGATATGTTCACCTCTCTGAACAGCAGCAACATGCTGCCGATGGTGAAAGTGGGGCTGAAAAGTTTCGATCTGGTGAAGTACCTTATGGATCAGGTGCTGCAAAGCGATCGCGACCGTATGGACGCCCTGCGCGCCTATGTGCCGCAGGCGAAGCAGGAGGACTGGCGGTTAGTGACGGCCGGTCAGCGTGTGCAGATCATCAAGAAGGATGAGAAAGAGGGTGCTGTATTGCGCCTCGGCACCGAAGTGGTCGCCTCACAGGATGGGACGATTTCAGCACTGCTGGGCGCCTCACCAGGCGCCTCGACAGCGGCACCGATCATGCTGGAACTGCTGCATAAGGTCTGTCCTGAGCAGATGGCCACGCCGGAATGGCAGAATAAAATCCGCGCCGTCATCCCTTCCTGGGGTCGTAAGCTGAACGGTGACGTGGCACTGACAGAGAAAGTGTTGGCCGAAACCAGCCGTATTCTGCAGCTCGACTACTCGCCGGTGACACCGATGGCGGCAAACGATGAAGGACGTGAAACCGCGTTCGTTGTCGGCAAGTAATTCCGCACCGCTGATAAAAAGGCCGCTCAGACTCTCTGAGCGGCCTTGAGAGCTGGGTTAGGTACTTAACCGAACCCGGCTCTTTCATTTTGGTTTCCGAAACATGCTTTGCACCTCTTCCTGCGATATTAGCTTTGCCTGATGACTCGCCATTCGATATTACTCGCACGCTCTCGCCTCATTTTTAAAATCGTAAAGTTACGATAAAAATATGAGTTCTTTGTCACACCCCGCCACACCCCTCTTTGTTACATTCCCGAACTCTCTATTTAAAAGTTTCTCATGTAAGAAATAAATAGTTCAGGTATGTTCAAGTCCGCATTAGCATCTGGAGTACTGGGTTCAGTAAGCGCAGGCGTAATCATTCCTGGAATCGGATTGGTACCGGGATGGATCGCCGGAGCCGCTTCAGGCGCCGCAGGTGCGGCCTTTACTTATGGATTAACCAGTTGGTGGTGATGAAGGCGGTAAAAAGAGTCATCCTTAATACGCTGCTAATCGTTTTAGCCCTGTTTTTAATTGACTATTTTATCCATGATTCACTGACGATAAAAAACGCAATTAAAATAGCGATCACTGGAATAGTGATAGGGCTGATAAATTATAAGCTTTATATCAAATAAAGCTGCCCGGCGTTAAATCAAAAAATCATCTTTAAAACGCTTATTCGATGAACTGACGTCATCATGTCGGACAGTTTATATCAGGCGATTTTCACGGCCTGGGTTCGTTATCGATAGGGACCCTGGCCTTTTTTATTGGCCGGTTGCCTGGTCGTCCTGGGGTTTCTCTATTAGGGTTAAGAGATCTTTTAGCTGAACACTCAGGAGGAAAAGGCATGTCTTACTCCCCTGCTTCACCGGAATTCACGCTGCTTGACCGCTACTGGCGGGCGGCGAACTACCTCTCCGTCGGGCAGATCTACCTGATGGATAACCCGCTGTTGCGCGAGCCACTCAGGCCGGAACATATCAAACCGCGCCTGCTGGGCCACTGGGGCACCACGCCAGGGCTGAATTTTATCTATGCCCACCTCAACCGGATTATCCGGCAGCAAAATCTGAACATGATCTACATCTGCGGACCCGGGCACGGCGGCCCCGGCATGGTGGCTAACACCTGGCTGGAGGGCAGCTACAGCGAAATTTATCCGCACATCAGCCAGGATGCGGCGGGCATGCAGCGCCTGTTTAAACAGTTCTCCTTCCCGGGCGGCATTCCCAGCCACGCGGCCCCGGAGACGCCCGGCTCAATTCATGAAGGAGGGGAGCTGGGCTATTCGCTCTCTCATGCATTTGGCGCGGCTTTCGATAATCCCGACCTGGTGGTGCCCTGCGTCATCGGCGACGGCGAAGCGGAAACCGGACCGCTGGCGTCCAGCTGGCACGGCATCAAATTCCTCAATCCGCAACGTGATGGCGCGGTGTTACCTATTCTGCATCTCAACGGCTACAAGATTGCTAACCCGACGCTGCTGGGTCGCAGCAGCGATGAAGATCTGCGTCAGCTGTTCAGCGGTTACGGCTATGAACCGCTGTTTGTCAGCGGGCATGAGCCGGAGAAAATGCATCCGCTGATGGCGGAAGCGCTGGACAATGCTCTGGCAAAAATCACCGCCTTCCAGCGTGAGGCGCGCCAGGGCAGCGCCACGACCGATGTGCCGCGCTGGCCGATGATTATCCTGCGCAGCCCCAAAGGCTGGACCGGCCCCAAAACGGTCGACGGCAAAAAAGTAGAGGATTTCTGGCGGGCGCATCAGGTGCCGGTCGCCGCCTGTCGTGAAGATAAAGGTCATCGCCAGATTCTGGAAACGTGGATGCGGAGCTATCAGCCGGATGATCTGTTCGATGAACAGGGTCGTCTGAAGCCGGAGCTGCAGGCGCTGGCGCCGGAGGGCGACAAGCGCATGGGGGCTTCGCCTTACGCTAATGGCGGCCTGCTGCGCCGTGAGCTGGAGACGCCGCAGCTCGCCGCATTTGCCTGCGAGGTCGGCGAACCGGGTTCACAGATGGCGCAGGCCACCGAGCATCTGGGACGCTACCTCAGCGTGCTGTTTCAGCGAAACCGCGACAACTTCCGGCTGTTTGGCCCGGATGAAACCGCCTCAAACCGCCTGACGCCGGTCTTCGACGTGACCAGCCGCACCTGGCTGGAAAGAACAGAGCCCTACGACGAGCAGCTGGCGCGCGATGGCCGCGTCATGGAAATTCTCAGTGAGCATCAGTGTCAGGGCTGGCTGGAGGGCTATCTCCTGACCGGCCGTCACGGGCTGTTCAACTGCTATGAAGCCTTTATCCACATTATCGATTCCATGTTTAACCAGCATGCCAAGTGGCTGAAAGTCACGCGTAAGCTGGGCTGGCGTAAGCCCATCTCCTCACTCAACTATCTGCTCTCTTCGCACGTCTGGCGCCAGGACCACAATGGCTACAGCCATCAGGACCCCGGCTTTATCGATCACGTTGCCAATAAGAAAGCGGACATCGTACGTATCTATCTGCCGCCCGATGCCAATACGCTGCTCTGGGTAGGCGACCACTGCCTGCGCACCTGGGACCGCATTAATGTCATTGTGGCGGGCAAACAGCCTGCGCCGCAGTGGCTCGACATGGCCAGTGCCATAACCCACTGCGAAGCGGGCATGGGCGAATGGCGCTGGGCGGGCACCACGCCCGATAATGCACAGCCGGATGTGGTGATGGCCTGTGCCGGTGATGTGCCCACCATGGAAACCCTGGCGGCCGTCGATCTGCTGCGCGAGATGCTGCCTGAACTGCGGATCCGGGTGGTAAACGTGGTCGATTTAATGGCGCTGCAGACGCAGGATCAGCACCCGCATGGCAAATCCGACGCGGAATTTGATGCGCTGTTTACGCAGGATAAACCGGTGATTTTTGCCTTCCACGGCTATCCGACGCTGGTACATCGCCTGACCTATCAGCGCACCAATCATCGCAACTTCCACGTGCGTGGCTTCAATGAAGAGGGTACCACCACCACGCCATTTGATATGACGGTGCTCAACGAGCTGGACCGCTATCATCTGGCGCAGGAGGCGATTCTGCGCGTGCCCGGGCTGGCGGATGCTCATCCCGGGCTGCTGGAGGATTTGCAGCAGCGTCTGGCCGCGCATCACCAGTATGTACGCGAACATGGCGAGGATCTGCCGGAGGTGCAGAACTGGAAATGGCCATCCGCCACCGCACCAGGCGCGCCTGACTAAGCGGCCTGCAGCGCGTCGGTCACCATCCAGACGGTGGTCGCCACCAGCGACAGCGCCATCAGGCTGTTAAACAGCTGGCGCTTCCAGGCAATCTGCAGATGGCTGCGCAGGCGGTCGCCCAGCGCAGCCCAGATCAGGATGCAGGGCAGATTGAGCAGCATGAAGCAGATCATCACCGTGACGACGCCGCTGCTGGCGCTGTAGAGCAGTGCCACGTTGCTGGCCATCAGCCAGGCTTTGGGGTTAATCGCCTGGAAACAGGCGCCACCCAGCAGCGTCATCGGCTGCGGCCGGGTGCGCGCTTCGGGGGCGGCAGCACGAAAGATCTTCCAGGAGAGCCACAACAGATAGGTGCAGCCTGCCAGCGTCAGCGGCAGGCGAATCGCCGACATCCAGTGCAGCAGCACCTCCAGCGCCATTCCGGCAATCACCGTTTGCACCGCACAGCCCAGTAAAATGCCGAACATCATCGGCAGGGTGCGACGCATGCCAAAATTGACCCCGGAGGTCGCCAGCAACAGATTGTTTGGGCCTGGCGTAATCGACATGACGGTGACGTAACTGAAGAAAGAGGGATCAAGCATAGTGGCGCTCCTGAAAGTGGACAGAGCTCTATGCTACGGCGCGAAAAAGGATGGTAACAGTGACACAAAATCACTATTGTGATGGTTACAGTTTACGTTTGCAGCAATTGTACCCATCCAATCCGGAGGCTACTGTGTCCCTTGCTCCCTCTTCCGATCAGCGTCTTTATCAGCAGCTGGCGGACAGCTTCGCTGAGGCTATCCACCAGGGCACGCTGAAACCTGGCAAACGCCTGCCAGCGATCCGGCGTGTCGCTCAGTCCCATCAGGTCAGTGTGAATACGGTGCTGAATGCCTGGCAGCTGCTGGAAGATCGCGGTCTGATTGAGGCTCGGCCGCAGTCGGGCTACTACGTGCGCGGCGTGCTGCCCGCCGTGACCCGTCACGGTGAGCATAAGACCCGGGTACGCGACCCCGGCAGCGGTAAACTCGACCTGATTGATAAGGTGTTTGCCGCACAGAACCATCCCGACTACATCAATATCTCGCTGGCCTGCCCGCAGGACAGTGAACTTTTCCCTGCGACCCGCATCGCCCGGATCACGGCTTCACTGCTGCGCCGTCATCCCAATCTGATCGGGCGCTATGCGCTTCCGCCCGGTAGTGAGCGCTTACGGGAGGAGATTGCGCGCCGGGCGCTGCACGCCGGACAGCGGCTGACTGCCGATGAGATCACCCTGACCCACGGCTGCATGGAAGCCCTGCAGCTGGCATTACGTGCGGTCACGCAACCCGGCGACTGTGTCGGGCTGGAGTCGCCGACCTACTTCTTCCTGTTTCCACTGCTGGCGTCGCTGGGCCTTAAAGCGCTGGAAATCCCCACCGATCCGCAGCATGGCCTGTCGCTGGATGCGCTGGAGATGCTGCTGCAGGAGCAGCGCATCAAGGCACTGATTGCCATGCCCGGTGTGCAGAACCCGCTGGGCTGCGGCATGTCACTGGCAAACAAGAAGCGGCTGGCAAAGTTAGTGAACACTTACCACGTTCCGCTGATCGAAGACGGACTGTATGACGAGTTGCAGTTCGACTGGCCCCTCTCGCCCGCTGTGAAAGCGTTTGATCGCGATGGCTGGGTGATCTACTGCACCAGCTTCACCAAAACCGTGGCACCCGACTTCCGGATTGGCTGGACCGCTGCCGGCCGTTTTCACGACGCGATTGCCCGGCTCAAAGCGGTTTCGTCGATGGCTGAATCGGCCCTGCTGTCAGAAACACTGGCGGAGTTTCTTGCGTCCGGCGGTTACGATCACCACCTGCGCACCCTGCGCCGTCGCTATGCAGCCAATCTGGATGAGGCGCGGGGACTGATCGCCCGCTACTTCCCGCAGGGCACCCGCGCCACGCTGCCGCGCGGAGGATTCGTCTTCTGGGTCGAGTTACCCGGCAACGTGAAGACCACGGAGATGTTTGACCGGCTGCTGCAGGAGCAGATCTGCGTCACGCCTGGCGCGCTCTATTCTCTGAGCGAGCGTTACAACCATGCGCTGCGTCTCTCCTGCTGTTATCCGTTTGATGCGCGCTATAGCCGGGCGATTCAGCGCGCCGGGGAGATTGCCTGTGAACTGTCAGGACTAACGGCTGGTGAGGCTCAGGGCGTCCCGTTACGGCCCCAGACGGTGTAACCACGCCGTTCGGTCAGGCGCTCGTAATAGGTGCGAACCGCCGGATAATCGGGATGCTCAAGCGGCGTCTCAAACCAGCGGTTTACCGCCAGACCAATCGGAATGTCGGCCAGGGTGAAATTGCGTCCGGCAACGTAGCGACCGGTTTTTTCCAGTTGCTGATTAAGGATGCTCATGGTGTGCGCCCAGCCTTTGCAGGCCGCTGCCAGCAGGCGCGGATCCTGATGAGCCGGAGAGTTTCTTACCAGCGACATGAAAGCGTAGCGCCAGGAGGTATTCAGTTCTGTGGCCTGCCAGTCCATCCACTGATCGACCGGTGCACGCGCCTGCGGATTAGGCGGATAAAGCCACTCGCCGCCATAGGCATTCGCCAGATAGCGCAGGATAGCGTTAGATTCCCAGATGACTAAGTCATCATCTTTCAGCACCGGCACCATCGCATTCGGATTGAGTGCCATGAACTCCGGCAGATGCGTGGAGCGAAAACCGTCGCCCCACTCTTCGCGCTGGTAATCCAGATCCAGCTCGTCACACAGCCATAATACTTTGCGCACGTTGATTGAGGAGGCGCGTCCCAGGATCGTTAGCATGCAGAGTCTCCGGTAGAATCTTTAACTTATTGATAACGCTGTTAGCTGTTATAAGCAATCATCTGGCAGAGAAAAGGCCACCCTGAACACCCTCAGTAAGGAGTCACCATGCAGGTCGCGTTTAAGCAAGTCGATGTGTTTACCTCATCAGCCTTTAACGGCAATCCGCTGGCGGTCATTATGGATGCGCAGGGGTTAAGCGACAGCCAGCTGGCCGCCATTGCCCGCTGGACTAACCTGTCGGAGACCACCTTTGTGCTGCCGCCTGAGCATGCGGAAGCCGACTATCGGGTGCGCATTTTTACCGTTGAAGGCGAGCTGCCGTTTGCCGGTCATCCCACGCTGGGTACGGCGCACGCCCTGCTGGAGGCCGGCTGGCCAACCCGCACACCCGGCGAGATTGTGCAGGAGTGCGGTGTCGGTAACGTCACGGTGAAGATTAATGAGATGGGTGAACTGGCGTTTGCCGCCCCGGCTGCCACGCTGACACCCTGGCAGGATGCACTGATGGCGAAAGCGTTAAACAGCGAGGCTTTCGATCTGACGCAAAGCCCGACGGTGGTTGATATGGGTATCCGCTGGCTGCTGGTACCGATGACCAGCGCCGACGCGGTGCTGGCGCTGCAGCCCAGCGTCAGCGAACTCGATCGTCTGCTTAAACAGGCGGACGTATCGGGGATGATGGCGTTTGGTCGCCTGCCGCAGGGAGAAGAGGAGCAGTATGAAGTACGCGCCCTGCTGGTCGAAAAGGGCAGCCTGACCGAAGATCCGGTGACGGGCAGTGCCAACGCCTGTCTGGCGCGTTACTTTGCCATGGCGGGACAGACCACGGGCTATCGCGTGCGTCAGGGCACGGCGCTGCAGCGTGCCGGTCGGGTAAACGTGACCTTCGATAGTAGCACGATCTGGATTGGCGGTCATACCGTCACCGTCATCGACGGCACAATCGCGCTGTAAGGCTGGCGGCATCGGCGGGCCACGATGCCGCCGGGGGTTAAATGCCCTGCCCGCCTGAGGCTTCGATGCGCTGCGCGGTGATCCAGCCGGTTTCATCACTGAGAATCGCGCTGATGGCATCGCCGATGTCGTCCGGCAATCCCACCCGGCCCAGCGCCGTCAGTGCAGCAATCTGATCGTTAATCTCCCGGGTGTCACGCACCCGGCCTCCGCCGAAGTCCGTTTCTATCGCCCCGGGTGCCAGAATATTGACCCGAATCCGTCTCGCCCCCAGCTCCTTCGCCTGATAGCGGGTCAGCACCTCCATCGCCCCTTTCATCGATGCATAGGTCGCAGAGCCCGGATAGACCAGCCGGGTCAGACCGCTGGAGATATTCAGGATGCGGCCTCCGTCGTTGATCAGCGGCAGCAGCTTCTGGGTCAGAAAGTAGGGACCTTTGAAATGGACATTCACCAGGGCGTCAAATTCCGCCTCCGTGGTATCGGTAAACGGCTTATAGTGACCGTGCCCGGCGTTGTTCACTAAATAGTCAAAGCGATCCCGCTGCCACTGCTGCTGCAGGGCCTCTTTCACCTGCCCGACAAAGCGATCGAACTGACCGGTTTCGCCGACATCCAGCGCCAGCGCCACTGCACGCCGTCCCATCGCCTCAATCTCTTTGACAACCGCCTGCGCCTCATCGGCATGAGTGCGGTAGGTCAGGATGATATCGGTGCCTCTGGCAGCCAGTTTTAATGCGCCGTTACGGCCTAAACCGCGATTTGCACCGGTAATTAACGCAACTTTCTGATTCATCTCTCACCCCTGTTGAAAAGTTGAACACGTGTTAAGGATATTCGCGAATTATTGATCTATAAACAGTGTAAAAAGCGCATCACTGTTTCAATAAAAACAACAATCGGTGAACAACATGGACAAAATTCACGCAATGCAGGTTTTTGTGCGGGTGGCCGAAATGGGCAGTTTTACCCGCGCGGCGGAGAGTTTAGGCGTGCCTAAAGGCAGCGTATCGCGGCAGATACAGGCGCTGGAGAATCAAATGGCAACCCGTTTGCTGCATCGCACCACGCGCCGGGTGCAACTGACTCAGGATGGACTGGTCTATTACGATCGCTGTCTGGACCTGCTGTCGATGATTGACGATATGGACAGTCTGTTCCAGCACGATCCCGCCACGCTCAGCGGCAAGCTGCGGGTCGATATGTCCGTCGCGATGGCGACCGGTTTTATCCTTCCCCGCCTGCCGGAATTTTTGCAGCACTACCCTGGCGTAGAGATTGAACTGAGCAGCAGTGACCGTCAGGTGGATGTGATCCGGGAAGGCTTTGACTGTGTTATCCGGGTCGGCGAGCTGAAGGATTCGGGACTGATCGCGCGAAAAATTGGCACCCACACCTTGATCAACTGCGCCAGCCCTGGCTACCTTTCGCGTTTCGGGATGCCGGTCCGGCTGGAGGAGCTGTCGCAGCATGCGATGGTCCACTACAGCCAGCAGCTGGGCCAGGCCGCACCGGGTTTTGAATATTTTGATGGCAGGCAGTGCCACTATGTTCACACCGGCGGCGCGGTGACCGTGAACAGCACCGAAACCTACCGCGCGGCCTGTCTGGCAGGATTAGGCATTATTCAGGTGCCGGCGGCCGGCATTCAGCCCCTGCTGGAAAACGGCGAGCTGGTCGAGGTGCTGCATCGCTTCCCCGCCAGGCCCATGCCGATCCACCTGCTCTATCCGCACCGGCGCAATGTGGCGCGTCGCGTGCGGGTTTTTATGGAGTGGCTGAGTCAGGTGCTGCAGGAGTACGTCACCTGAGCGACTATACTCTGATTTTAATGACAAACAGGACAGTGAAGGTCTATGACAGACAAGCAGGAACATTCGCAGGATACACAGCCAGAGAAACCGCTTATCGACATTAAAACCGGCAATCAGACCGTGGACCAGTCGATTGTCCGCGTGTCGCGTTTTGCCGCCTGGTTTCAGGCCATTCCGGCGGTGGCGCATTTTATCCGTGCCCTTGAGCGCTTTAACGACCGGCTCGGCAGCCAGTTTGGTGCGGCCATTACCTATTTCTCATTTTTATCGCTGATCCCGATTCTGATGGTGTCGTTTGCCGCCGTGGGTTTTGTACTCGCCTCCAATCCGGATCTGCTGACCGATATCATCAATAAAATCGTCAGCAGCATCAGCGACCCGACGCTGGCGACCACGCTGAAGAATACGGTGAATACCGCCATTCAGCAGCGCGCCACGGTGGGGATCTCCGGTTTACTGCTGGCGCTCTATTCCGGTCTGAACTGGATGGGGAATCTGCGGGAAGCCATTCGTGCCCAGTCGCGCGACGTCTGGGAACGCAATCCTGATGACCAGGAGAAGATCTGGAAACGCTACATCCGCGATTTCCTGTCGCTGACCGGCCTGATGCTGGCCCTGATCATTACGCTTTCGCTGACCTCAGTGGCGGGGTCTGCCCAGGCGACCATCGTGAGCGCCCTGGGGCTGGATGGCATCGACTGGCTGCGGCCTGCGATGACCATTATCGCCACCTCGATTTCTGTGCTGGCTAACTACCTGCTGTTTCTCTGGATTTTCTGGATCCTGCCACGACATAAGCCACGCAAGAAGGCGCTGTTCCGCGGGACGCTGCTGGCGGCCATCGGTTTTGAGGTGATCAAGTTTGTCATGACGCTGACCCTGCCAAAGCTGGCAACCTCCCCTTCAGGCGCGGCCTTTGGTTCCGTGCTCGGCCTGATGGCGTTCTTCTACTTCTTCGCCCGTCTGACGCTGTTCTGTGCGGCATGGATCGCCACAGCTAAATATAAAGACGATCCGCAGATGCCTGAAGCGGGCAGCGCAGCACGACGCAAAACGTCCTGATCTGTTAACAACAGCGGAAAACACCTCCCCTCGGCTATTTTTTACTCAGATAACAGGATGAATAGCTGAGGGGTCACTTTTATTTAGCCCTTTCACAGAGTATCCCGCCAGATATCGTCCGGTTTACCCCGGTATCACCCGGCATTCGCCGCACCACAGAAATTATCCTCTTTTTGCCCGCTGAAGCCAGGCGCGGCGCGGGTTTTCGCCATTGAATGCGGTCAGTCAGGTGCGTAAGATTCTTTGTCTGTATTTACAAATAAGAAACAGTTATGCAAGCCTCCCTCTCAGACACACTCGACAAACAGCAGGACCCCGCACCGGTTAACTCACGCAGTAAAGTGGTGATAGCCTCACTGGTCGGCACGGCCATCGAATTCTTCGACTTTTATATTTATGCCACGGCTGCGGTGATTGTTTTTCCCCATATTTTCTTCCCGCAGGGTGATGCCACCGTCGCCACGCTACAGTCGCTCGCCACTTTCGCTATCGCCTTTATTGCGCGTCCGATTGGCTCTGCCCTGTTTGGTCACTTTGGCGACCGCGTAGGACGTAAGGCCACCCTGGTTGCCTCGCTGCTGACCATGGGGATCTCCACCGTGGTGATTGGCCTGCTGCCGGGCTATGAAACCATTGGTGTGATGGCGCCGCTGCTGCTGGCGCTGGCGCGTTTTGGTCAGGGGCTGGGCCTGGGCGGCGAATGGGGTGGCGCAGCGCTGCTGGCAACGGAAAACGCTCCGGCGAAGAAGCGTGCGCTCTATGGCTCCTTCCCGCAGCTGGGCGCGCCGATCGGCTTTTTCTTTGCTAACGGCACCTTTCTGCTGCTCTCGTGGCTGCTGACTGACGAGCAGTTTATGCAGTGGGGCTGGCGCGTTCCCTTCATTCTCTCTGCCGTACTGGTGCTGATTGGCCTCTATGTGCGCGTTTCGCTGCATGAAAGTCCGGTGTTTGCCAAAGTGCAGAAAGAGCAGAAGCAGGTTCGGGTACCGATTGCGGCGCTGCTGAGCAGGCACCTGACTGCCACCATTCTCGGCACCTTTATCATGCTGGCGACCTATACGCTGTTCTATATCATGACGGTCTATTCAATGAGCTACGGCACCACACCAGCGCCAGCGGGTCTGGGCATTCCGCGTAACAGTATGCTGTGGATGCTGATGCTGGCAGTCATTGGCTTTGGCGTGATGGTGCCGATTGCGGGCGTGCTGGCGGATCGCTTTGGTCGTCGCAAGACTATGATTACCATCACGCTGATGATTATCGCGTTTTCGTTCCTGTTCCCGGCGATGCTCGGTTCGGGTTCACAGGCGCTGGTGATGGCGTTCCTGCTGCTGGGTCTGAGCATTATGGGGCTGACGTTTGGCCCGATGGGCGCACTGCTGCCGGAGCTGTTTCCGACCGAAGTGCGTTATACCGGTGCCTCGTTCTCCTACAATCTCTCCTCAATTCTGGGTGCCTCGGTTGCGCCTTACATCGCGACCTGGCTGAATGCCAGTTACGGCTTGCAGGCGGTAGGGTTCTATCTGGCGTCGATGGCGGTGCTGACACTGATTGCGTTGCTGGCCTGTAAAGAGACTCGTCACCAGACGCTGTATGACGTGTAGTCCGGTGGGATGAAAGTCAGTAAAACCCGGCAGATGCCGGGTTTTTTTTATGGGTTGGGTTTAGTCAATCTAAGCCAGCTTAGGGAACATACTTTGACCCTGAGGAGTTTAAAAACATCGCCTTATGGTCAGGCTACAGGCTCAGGGAGCATACGCCCTCCGCAAAGACGCAAAAGACGCCATCCGTGGCGGGCTCAGCGCGGTCCATCCCTGGCCCGCTATGCTTTGCTACAGGCGTATGCTCCCATCGCTTTAA
Source organism: Pantoea sp. EKM101V (assembly GCF_011800325.1). Lineage (NCBI taxonomy): Bacteria > Pseudomonadati > Pseudomonadota > Gammaproteobacteria > Enterobacterales > Erwiniaceae > Pantoea > Pantoea sp. EKM101V. The sequence continues at coordinate 12,871 of NZ_JAALFP010000007.1, read as the reverse complement.
GTGGATTGGCTGTCTGTTTGAAGATTCTGCATCGTGCTAATGGGCAGGGTTATTCTGGCAGCGATGTAGAAGCTTAAGGGCACAGGGAACACGGTCAGAAGAGGAAAGCGTCCCGCCGCCCGGATAAAAACGCCGGGAGCGTTTTTGAACAACGCAAAGCGTTGGCCCGTTTACGGGCCGAGCGGCCAGGGATGGCGGGTTTTGCATCTTTCCGATCTGACCGTATTGCCTAGCGAAGCAGGCAGTGCAGGCACCGTTCCACCAGCGAACTTCTCAGGCATTGTTCACAAACAACAAACCCCGGCAAGCCGGGGTTTGTTTTGCTGAAAACGGGGGTGCCGCTTATCAGCCTGCGACAGCGATACGCTTCATGTCGGTCATGTAGCCACGCAGTTTGCGGCCCACGATTTCAATCGGATGCTGGCGAACCGCTTCGTTGACGTCACGCAGCTGCGCGTTGTCTACCTGCGTTCCCTCAATGGCTTTACCCAGGTCGCCTGGCTGCAGCGTGGTCATGAACTCTTTCAGCAGCGGTACAGCCGCGAAGGAGAACAGGTAGTTACCATATTCGGCGGTATCCGAGATAACCACGTTCATTTCGTACAGACGCTTACGGGCAATGGTGTTAGCAATCAGCGGCAGCTCGTGCAGGGATTCATAGTAAGCAGACTCTTCGATGATGCCCGCATCAACCATGGTTTCAAACGCCAGCTCCACGCCCGCTTTGACCATGGCGACCATAACGACGCCTTTGTCATAGTACTCCTGCTCGTCGATCTTACCTTCAAACTGCGGCGCATTTTCAAACGCAGTTTTACCGGTCTCTTCACGCCAGGTGAGCAGGTTTTTGTCGTCGTTCGCCCAGTCGGCCATCATACCGGAAGAGAATTCACCCGAGATGATGTCATCCATGTGCTTCTGGAACAGCGGAGCCATGATGGTTTTCAGCTGCTCAGACAGCGCGTATGCACGGATTTTTGCCGGATTTGAGAGGCGATCCATCATCAGGGTGATGCCGCCGAACTTCAGCGATTCGGTGATGGTTTCCCAGCCGAACTGAATCAGTTTTTCGGTGTACGCCGCGTCATGACCTTCCGCCACCAGCTTGTCGAAGCAGAGCAGTGAACCAGCCTGCAGCATGCCACACAGAATGGTCTGCTCACCCATCAGGTCAGATTTGACTTCTGCCACGAAAGAGGATTCCAGCACGCCAGCACGATCGCCACCGGTTGCGGCTGCCCAGGCTTTAGCAATCGCCATGCCTTCGCCTTTTGGATCATTTTCCGGGTGAACAGCGATCAGGGTCGGAACACCGAAGCCACGCTTATACTCTTCACGCACTTCTGTACCCGGACACTTCGGTGCCACCATGACGACGGTGATATCTTTACGAATGCTCTCGCCCACTTCAACGATGTTGAAGCCGTGTGAGTAGCCCAGTGCTGCGCCATCTTTCATCAGCGGCTGAACAGCCTGAACCACCGCAGAGTGCTGTTTGTCTGGCGTCAGGTTTACCACCAGGTCCGCCTGCGGGATCAGCTCTTCGTAGGTTCCCACTTTGAAACCGTTATCGGTCGCTTTGCGCCATGAAGGGCGTTTCTCAGCAATCGCTTCAGCACGCAGTGCATAGGCGACATCCAGACCGGAATCACGCATGTTCAGACCCTGGTTCAGGCCCTGTGCGCCACAGCCAACGATAACGACTTTTTTGCCCTTCAGGAAACTCGCACCATCTGCGAACTCATCGCGCGCCATGAAACGACATTTGCCTAATTGCGCCAGCTGATTGCGCAGATTCAGTGTGTTGAAATAGTTAGCCATGGGTACTCCGGTAAGTTGTGTTTGCTTTTTTTGTTCAGGAACGGCGTGTCATGCAGCGCCGCGAATGACCCCATCATATGACAGGAATTCTGTTGCTTAAATTGATATATTAACAACGTCACATTGCAATAAATGCAACACCACCCAGAGGCGACGCGCACATGGATTTACGGGATCTGAAACTGTTTCTTCATCTGGCAGAAAGCTGCCACTTCGGGCGCAGCGCGCGTGCTATGCACGTCAGCCCTTCCACGCTGTCACGCCAGATCCAGCGGCTTGAAGAGGATGTCGGCCATGCGCTGTTTCTGCGTGATAACCGTACCGTCACGCTGACGGAGGCGGGCGAACGCCTGCGTCAGTTTGCCCAGCAGACGCTGCTGCAGTATCAGCAACTGCGTCATGTCATGGATCTCAATGGTCCGTCACTCAGCGGCGAGCTGCGGCTGTTCTGCTCGGTAACGGCGGCCTACAGCCATCTGCCGCCTATCCTCGACCGCTTTCGCGCCGAACATCCGCAGGTGGAAATTAAACTGAATACCGGCGATGCCGCGGATGCGCTGGAAAAAGTTCACTCCGGTGATGCCGATCTGGCGATTGCCGGACGCCCTGAAACGCTGCCAGCCAGCATTGATTTTATGCCACTGGGGCTGATCCCGCTGGTCCTGATTGCGCCCGCCTTACCCTGTGCCGTTCGCACTCAGGCTACACAGCCACAGCCAGACTGGGCACAGATTCCGTTTATTCTGCCGGACCAGGGTCCGGCACGGCGGCGTATCGATCTCTGGTTCCGCCGCCATCGCATTCCTAACCCGCTGATTTACGCCACGGTGTCGGGGCATGAAGCGATTGTCTCGATGGTGGCGCTGGGATGCGGCATCGCGTTGCTGCCGCATGTGGTGCTGGAAAACAGCCCGGAACCGGTGCGTAACCGCGTGATGATGCTGGAAAATGTTGAATCGGTCGCGCCGTTTGAACTCGGCATCTGCGTACAAAAAAAGCGGCTCGGTGAGCCGCTGATCAGTGCCTTCTGGAGCCAGCTGTAATCAGCTGCCTGACAGGAAGAAGCGGAACGCCGGGTTCTGGCTTTCATCATGAAAGTCATAGCCCAGATCGGTGAGATGCTCTTCGAAACGCGGCTCATCGCTGCCCAGTTCAAAGGCCGCCAGCACGCGGCCATAATCAGTGCCGTGGCTGCGGTAGTGAAACAGCGAGATATTCCAGTGCGTGCCAAGCGTCTGCAGAAACTTCAGCAACGCGCCGGGTGCCTCCGGAAATTCAAAGCTGAAAAGCCGTTCACGCAGCGGTTTGGAAGGTCGTCCGCCCACCATGTAACGCACGTGCAGCTTTGCCATCTCATCATCAGAGAGATCGACCACCTGATAGCCGCCCTGGGTCAGTTCGCTGATAATCTCGCTGCGCTCCTCGACGCCACGGGTCAGCCTGACACCAACAAAGATGCAGGCTTTATCTGCGTCAGCGTAGCGGTAGTTGAACTCCGTGATGGCACGCCCACCCAGCGTCTGGCAGAAGCGTAAAAAGCTCCCCTGCTGTTCCGGAATGGTCACAGCCAGCAGCGCCTCTCGCTGTTCGCCCAGCTCGCAGCGCTCAGAGACATATCGCAGACCGTGAAAATTGACGTTGGCCCCGGATAAGACATGCGCCAGCCGTTCGCCTTTGATCTCATGCTGCTGGATATACTTCTTCATGCCCGCCAGCGCCAGCGCCCCGGAAGGCTCCGCCACGGCACGGACATCTTCGAACAGATCCTTCATTGCTGCGCAGATGGCATCGCTGTCGACGGTGATGATGTCGTCAAGATACGCTTTGCACAGGCGGAAGGTCTCGCTGCCGATACGCTTCACCGCCACGCCTTCGGCAAACAGCCCGACGCGGGGCAGATCGACCGGATGACCTGCCTCCAGCGCCGCCTTCAGACAGGCTGAATCTTCTGACTCCACCGCAATCACTTTGATTTGCGGCATCAGCTGTTTAATCAGCACCGCCACACCGGCTGCCAGACCGCCCCCGCCAACCGGGACAAAGACCCGATCCAGATGCGCATCCTGTTGCAGCAGCTCCATCGCCAGCGTGCCCTGTCCGGCAATCACTGCCGGATGGTCAAACGGTGGCACGAAGGTGTAGCCGCGCTGTTCCGACAGTTCGATCGCTTTGGCTTTCGCCTCATCAAAGTTGGCACCAAACAGGTAAGCCTCACCGCCAAACGCGCGCACCGCATCCACCTTGATATCGGCTGTCGCCAGCGGCATCACGATCAGTGACTTAATGCCCAGCTTGCTGGCGGAGAGCGCCACGCCCTGTGCATGGTTACCGGCGGAGGCCGTTACCACGCCGCGCGCTTTCTGCTCTTCGTTCAGGCCGGCAATCATCGCGTAAGCACCGCGCAGCTTGAAGCTGTGCACCGGCTGGCGATCTTCCCGCTTCACCAGAATGGTGTTGCCAAGACGCGATGAGATTTTTTCCATCTTCTGCAGCGGCGTTACCTGTGCGACTTCGTACACCGGTGAACGCAACACTGCGCGCAAATACTCGGCGCCGCAGGGTGCGTCGGGTAGCGGTTGAGGCTCGGCCATGGTCAGCCTCCCAGCTTGCTCTTATCGCGGACAGCGCCTTTATCAGCACTGGTCGCAAGTGAGGCGTAAGCACGCAGCGCGAACGAGACTTCACGCTGACGATTGATCGGCGTATAGGCCGCATCGCCACGTGCCTGCTGCTCTTCACGGCGGGCGTGCAGTTCGTTATCCGGCACGGCAAGTCTGATGCCGCGGTTCGGGATGTCGATCTCAATGGTGTCGCCATCTTTCACCAGCGCAATGGTGCCGCCGTTTGCCGCTTCAGGTGAGGCATGACCGATAGAGAGACCAGAGGTGCCGCCAGAGAAACGACCGTCGGTGATCAGGGCGCAGCTTTTGCCCAGTCCCATCGATTTCAGATAGGTGGTCGGATAGAGCATCTCCTGCATGCCCGGCCCGCCTTTTGGCCCTTCGTAGCGGATCACGACCACGTCGCCCGCCACCACTTTGCCGCCCAGGATCGCTTCAACAGCATCATCCTGACTTTCGTAGACTTTAGCCGGGCCGGTGAAGGTCAGGATCTCTTTGTCTACGCCTGCGGTTTTAACGATACAGCCATCTTCTGCGATGTTGCCGTAAAGTACGGCCAGACCACCATCCTGCGAATAGGCGTTTTCGCGGGTACGGATACAGCCTTCAGCACGGTCATCATCCAGCGTGTCCCAGCGGCAGCTCTGCGAGAATGCCTGGGTGGTACGGATGCCTGCCGGACCGGCACGGAACATCTCTTTTACCGCCTGATCGCTGGTCAGCATGATGTCGTACTGATCCAGCGTTTCACGCATCGTCTGCTGCAGGATATTTCGGGCGCTGCTGTCGAACAGACCTGCGCGATCCAGCTCGCCGAGAATCGCGTAGACACCACCCGCGCGATGCACATCTTCCATGTGGTATTTCGGGGTACTTGGCGCGACTTTACAGAGCTGAGGCACTTTGCGTGACAGGCGATCGATGTCAGAGATATTGAAGTCGATATCGCCTTCCTGCGCGGCTGCCAGCAGGTGCAGTACGGTGTTAGTGGAACCGCCCATGGCGATATCCAGCGTCATGGCGTTTTCGAAAGCGGCCTTGTTGGCGATGCTCCGCGGCAGCACGTTGACGTCATCCTGTTCATAGTAACGTTTGGTCAGGCTGACGATGCGCTTACCGGCGTTGATGAACAGCTCTTTACGATCGGCGTGGGTGGCCAGCAGGGAGCCGTTGCCTGGCTGCGACAGGCCGAGTGCTTCGGTCAGGCAGTTCATTGAGTTCGCGGTAAACATGCCGGAGCAGGAGCCGCAGGTCGGACAGGCAGAACGTTCGATCTGCTCACTGTCGGCGTCGCTGACGTTCGGGTTGGCGCCCTGAATCATCGCATCCACCAGATCCAGTTTGATGATCTGGTCAGAAAGCTTGGTTTTACCAGCTTCCATCGGTCCGCCTGAAACGAAGATCACCGGGATATTGAGGCGCAGTGACGCCATCAGCATCCCCGGCGTGATTTTGTCGCAGTTGGAGATACAGACCATGGCGTCGGCGCAGTGTGCGTTCACCATGTACTCGACCGAGTCAGCAATCAGTTCACGCGAAGGCAGTGAATACAGCATGCCGCCATGACCCATGGCAATACCGTCATCCACCGCGATCGTGTTGAACTCTTTAGCCACACCGCCTGATGCTTCGATCTGCTCGGCGACCAGTTTACCAAGGTCACGCAGGTGAACGTGGCCCGGGACAAATTGGGTGAATGAGTTAACCACAGCGATAATCGGCTTACCGAAATCGTCATCGGTCATTCCTGTCGCGCGCCATAAGGCACGGGCACCCGCCATATTACGGCCGTGGGTGGTGGTGGCGGAACGGTACTTAGGCATGCTCTATTTACTCCAGTAAGAAAAAGCTCGCGGACGTCAGATGACGTCCGCGCTGTATCTGATTATGGATTAACCGGATCTAACCAGCCCCATTTGTCTTCGGTTTCGCCGGTGAACAGACCAAAGAAGGCCTGCTGGATGCGTTTGGTCACCGGACCACATTTGCCTTCGCCCACCTGAATGCGGTCAACGCTGCGCACCGGGGTAATTTCTGCAGCGGTACCAGACATAAACACTTCATCAGCCAGATAGAGGGATTCACGCGACAGGGTCTGCTCGCGCACTTCAATGCCCATATCACGCGCCAGGGTGATGATGGCATCGCGGGTGATGCCCGGCAGAGCTGAAGAGGTGAATGGCGGGGTAAAGAGCACGCCATCTTTCACTTCAAACAGGTTTTCGCCCGCACCTTCTGAGATCAGGCCATTGGTATCCAGCGCGATACCTTCCTGATAGCCGTGACGACGGGCTTCGCTGCCCACCAGCAGTGAGGAGAGGTAGTTACCGCCCGCTTTTGCGGCAGTTGGCAGGGTATTCGGCGCCACACGGCTCCAGGAGGAGACCATCGCATCAATGCCGTTTTCCAGAGCTTCCGCACCCAGGTACGCGCCCCACGGGAAGGCTGCAATGATCACGTCGGTGGTAAAGCCATCTGGCGGGTTCACGCCCAGGCCCACATCGCCCACGAAGGCCAGCGGACGGATATAAGCACTTTTCAGTTTGTTCACGCGGATGACTTCGCGGCACGCTTCCATCAGCTCATCAACGCTGCTTTTAATCGGGAAACGGTAGATTTTGGCGGAGTCGTGCAGACGTTGCATGTGTTCACGGTGGCGGAACACAACCGGTCCTTTGTGAGAGTCGTAGCAGCGGACGCCTTCAAACACCGACGTGCCATAGTGCAACGCGTGGGACATGACGCTGACCTTCGCCTCTTCCCACTTAACCATCTCGCCATTGAACCAAATAAAGTCTGCTTTCTTCGTGCTCATTGTTATTCCCTCTCGCGGCTAGGCGCGGATTTGTTGTGTTGTCTGTTGTTGAATCTGAACGCATGCAACGTCAATCAATTTACTTAACTGCGAAGACAGTAAATCGACGGAGCGCTGGCTGGCAACGGTCATTTCAATATTAATGTTTTCCGCGTTGGCGACTGAGGCCATGTTCATAGAACAGACCTGAAAACCGCGGTGGCGCACGACGCGTAAAATGCGCTCCAATATTTCAGGGCGGAAGCGGGCTTCGATAGACAATTGATGCTGGTTCATACAGTTTTCTCCATCATGTTTGCATTGCTGGCACCCGGCGGTACCAGTGGCCAGACGTTTTCATGCTCATCAATTGCAACATGCAGGAAGTAAGGACCTTCGCTGTTCAGCAGAGCATCAAGTGCGACGTCGACCTGATCTTTACGGGTAATGCGCTGGCCGGGAATATTGAAAGCGCTGGCCAGCGTGAGGAAGTCGGGATTGTCAGAGAGATTGGTTTCGCTGTAGCGACCGTCGAAGAAGAGCTGCTGCCACTGACGCACCATGCCCAGACGCTGGTTATCCAGCAGCACGATTTTGACCGGCAGCTTTCCGCGCTTAATGGTGCCCAGCTCCTGAATATTCATCATGATTGAGCCGTCGCCCGAGACGCAGATCACCGTATCTTCCGGACGGGCGACCTGTGCACCGATGGCGGCAGGCAAACCAAAGCCCATCGTGCCTAAGCCGCTGGAGGTGATGAAGTTCTCCGGCGCGCTGAAGGCCATATGCTGGGCCGTCCACATCTGGTGCTGTCCGACATCGGTGGTGACCACCGCGCTGTCCGGTTTGCGCTCGGAGAGCTGCTTCAGCAGCAGCGGTGCATAGATTGCCTCGCCTGGATGATCGTAGCGCCAGGCGTGACTGGCCTTGAGTGCCTTCACCTCGTCGCGCCAGGCGTCGATGTGCAAAGGCTGACTCAGCGCGGGCAGCAGCGCGTTGAGATCGCCCTGCAGTGAGACGTGCGCGCGACGTAACTTATTTAACTCTGCGGGGTCGATGTCGAGATGAATCACGCTGGCGTGCGGCGCAAAGGTATCCAGCTTGCCGGTCACCCGATCGTCAAAACGGGCACCGACCGCAATCAGCAGGTCACACGCCTGAACAGCATAGTTAGCGGCTTTGGTGCCGTGCATCCCCAGCATGCCCAGATAAACCTCGCTCTGCGCATCGACGCTGCCCAGACCTTTCAGGGTCGCAACGGCAGGGATGCCGGTTTCTGCTGCGAATGCACGCAGTGCCGGAACCGCCTGCGCCATGCCCACGCCTCCGCCAACATAGAGCATCGGTTTTCTGGCCTGGGTCATTATTGCCCGCGCCTCGCGGATGTCATGATGCGGCAGTGAGTCATCCTCCTCTACCGAAACCAGATGCGGCGCGGGTTCCCCCTGCGCAATCTGAATATCTTTGGGAATATCAACCAGTACCGGCCCCGGACGCCCTGACTGCGCCATGGCAAAAGCCTCAGCCATGATAGCGGGCAGCTCATCCAGCGACTCAACCAGGAAGCTATGTTTGGTGCAGGCCAGGGACAGTCCCAGCACGTCGATCTCCTGGAAAGCGTCAGTACCGATAAACGCAGACGAGACCTGACCGGTTACCGCAACGATCGGCACGGAGTCCATCATGGCATCAGCCAGACCGGTGATCAGGTTGGTAGCGCCAGGGCCGGAGGTGGCAATACAGACACCGGTTTTGCCGGTGGAGCGCGCATAGCCAATCGCGGCCATAACTGCCCCCTGCTCATGACGGCACAGTAGGTGTTCCACGCCGCCATCGTATAGCGCGTCGTATACCGGCATGATGGCGCCGCCAGGGTAACCAAATACGGTATCAACACCCTGCGCGCGTAAAGCCTGAACTACCCACTGAGCACCTGTCATCGCTATTCTCCTGTGTCCTGACGGGAACAACAGAATTTTATGCTACTGTTCATTGTTTGTTCCTTGCAGATTTACTGATATTTCCCCGGGTCGAAAAAAAACCCCCGGACCTTTCGGTGCGGGGGTTTTTTCGGATTCGAGGCTTGATTTTTAAGCCTTTCTTTCTCCAAGCGTTGCCCCGCACGGTAGGTTAATAACCACCACCACGCTAATCACGACCAGGCTAATCACTTGTAGAAGGGCTTTCATGTGTTGTTCAATTCTTTTACGTGTTCGAAGTAATGCCTACAGAGTTATCATAGTCAGGGGCCATAACACAACTTTTTTTGCAGGTTTTTTTTAGCGCGGGAGATTAAATCCCGTCCTATCAATTTGTAATACAAGTAATAATTACAAGATGATAAATATTCATCACTTTACTGACGTAATGATGTTCTGCTGAATTTACGTGCAGTTTCGCAGCACGATGAGAGCCAGTGAAAGTGACCTCAATTTCTTGTGCAGTGCGTCGGAATCGTCAGAAGGCGTACTCGCTTTCCTTTTGGGTGCTGATCAGACTGATGGCAACAAGGAGTGAGTATGTCATTGTCTAAAGTTCTGACCCGCGCAGCATTAGGCGTGGAAGCGCCGCTGGTGACCATTGAGGCTCACATCAGTAATGGCCTGCCTGCACTGACGCTGGTGGGTCTGCCTGAAACCACGGTCAAAGAGGCGCGTGAGCGGGTTCGCAGCGCCATTATCAACAGCGGTTTTACCTTCCCGGCCAGACGGGTCACCATCAATCTGGCACCAGCGGATTTACCCAAAGAGGGCGGGCGCTATGACCTGCCCATGGCAATTGCCATTCTGGTCGCCTCAGAGCAGCTTCCTGCGGATAAGCTGATGCACTTTGAGTTTCTGGGTGAACTGGCGCTGGATGGCGCGCTATGTGCCGTTCAGGGGGCAATTCCTGCGGCCATGATGGCCCTTCAGGCTGGACGACAGCTGGTTCTCTCTGCGGAAAATCAGCGTGACGCCGGGCTGATTCGTGAGGGAGCGTCACTGGTCGCCGCTCACCTCAGTGAGGTCTGCGCTTTTCTCCGTGATGCGCTGACATTATCACCGGCTCCCTACCCTGAGCATCAGCATGCCACGCCTGGTGACGATCTCGCGGATATCATCGGTCAGCAGCAGGGGCGCAGAGCACTGGAGATCACCGCGGCGGGCGGGCATAACCTGTTACTGATTGGGCCGCCTGGCACCGGCAAAACGATGCTCGCAACCCGTCTGCCTGGCATCATGCCCGCCTTAAGCGACCAGGAAGCGCTGGAGTGTGCGGCGATAGCCAGCCTGATAAACAGCACTGCCCTGCACCGACAGTGGCGCAGCCGGCCTTTCAGGTCGCCTCATCACAGCGCGTCTCTCTATGCTCTGGTTGGCGGAGGGTCATTGCCGCGGCCCGGAGAGATCTCCCTGGCGCATAATGGCGTGCTGTTTCTGGATGAATTACCGGAATTTGACCGCAGGGTGCTGGATTCACTGCGTGAGCCACTGGAGTCAGGCGTCATCGCCATTTCGCGAGCCCGGGCAAAGGTCACGTTCCCGGCACGGTTTCAGCTGATTGCTGCCATGAATCCCGGGCCAACCGGGCATTATCAGGGACAGCATAATCGCTGCTCGCCTCAGCAGATCCTGCGTTATCTCAGTAAGTTATCAGGGCCGTTTCTGGATCGCTTTGATCTTTCACTGGAGGTGCCGCTGTTGCCCGGTGGCATGCTCAGTGGCCAGCGACCGGCCGCAGAAAGCTCTGAGCAGGTTCGTCAGCGGGTCGTTGCGGCGCGAGCGATCCAGCTCGCGCGCGCAGGTAAAATTAACGCGCATCTGAATAATGCGGAAATCCTGCGCTGGTGCCAGCCTGAAAAAGAGGATGCCGAATGGCTGGAGTCTGTGCTGGAGAAACTGGGGTTATCTGTGCGAGCCTGGCAGCGAATTTTAAAAGTGGCCCGCACCGTGGCCGATCTGGCCGGAGAGAAAGAGATTACCCGCCTCCATCTGCAGGAGGCGGTCAGCTATCGCGCGATTGATCGATTAATGATCCATCTGCATAACAGCCTGCAATAAAAAAGGGGCTCTCGCCCCTTTCTGCTAATCGTCGCTGTCGCTGTAGTCTTCAACGGTGTCCATCTGTGGCTTACCGCCAGACAGCGTGTGAAAACGCTTAGGACGCTTGATGCGGGTCATATACTTTGACCATACACGCTCAGCTTCCGTCTGCGGCTCACGCACGCCACGACACACTTCGATAAACAAACGTTCTTCTTCTGTTGCAGGCTCACGCTTCGATAAATCCAGCTCATTAAAGGCGAAACCGTGGCGTTCCAGAAGCTGGGCTTCTTTAATAGTAAAGTCACCGTGGCGTGAGAAACCACGCGGGTAATGTTTGTTATCAAAGAAACGATTCTCTGTTAAGAAGCTTTCCGCCATGTTACACGCTCCTGATTCTCTAATGCCGTGCTGTTAATGGCGCGGAGTATTAGATAGGCTTGACAGAGTGTAAAACAAAACATTTAAATCTATACGACAAACAATTTTTGGGAGCGCGTTGTGGATACGGAATTACTGAAAACTTTCCTTGAAGTGAGCAGAACACGTCATTTCGGGCGTGCTGCTGAAGCCCTTTACCTTACGCAATCTGCTGTCAGTTTTCGCATCCGTCAGCTGGAGAATCAGCTCGGCGTTAACCTTTTTACCCGGCATCGCAACAACATACGTCTGACTGCCGCCGGGGAGCGACTGCTTCCTTATGCGGAAAGCCTGATGAGCACCTGGATAATGGCGAAGAAGGAGGTTTCTCATACTGAGCAGCACCATGAGCTCTCAATAGGTGCCAGCGCATCGCTCTGGGAGGCCTATCTGACGCCCTGGCTTCAGACGCTGTATGAGAATCGTGAGAGCCTGCATTTAGAAGCACGCGTGGCGCAGCGGCATCTGCTGGTTAAGCAGCTTCATGAGCGTCAGCTGGATCTGTTGATTACCACTGAAGCGCCTAAGATGGATGAATTAACCAGCCAGCAGATTGGCCATATTTCACTGGCACTGTTCTGTGCCCGCCAGAGCGAAAAGCGCGAAAAGTATGACTACATCAAGCTGGAGTGGGGAGCCGATTTCCATCAGCATCAGAGCTACCTCTCTGGCGCTGATGATGTGCCGGTGCTGACCACGACATCGGCACATGTCACCCGTGAACTGCTCTACACGACGGGTGCATGCGCGTTTCTGCCAGACTTCTGGCAAAGCGTATACAGTGAACTGATGGTAATGCCGGACGCACCGGTCGCCGTTCGTCCGCTTTATGCGGTCTGGTTGCAGAACAGCGATCAGCAGGCGCATATCCGTCAGCTGCTTAAATTCCCGATTCTGGTCAGGCAAAACAGCTGAATTAGCAGGCAGGCGTGCAGAAAGAAGAGATCAGAGACCAGTTAGATTTAGCTGGTTTTTCTTTTTTGCTTTTTTATAAGCAAAAAAAAATCCTTTGCCGAAGCAAAGGATCGTTTTCTGGCAGGGGCGGAGGGACTCGAACCCCCAACACCCGGTTTTGGAGACCGGTGCTCTACCAATTGAACTACGCCCCTAAATAGGGTGGCGGAACGGACGGGGCTCGAACCCGCGACCCCCTGCGTGACAGGCAGGTATTCTAACCAACTGAACTACCGCTC